>NZ_JBEZFW010000004.1:0-807293 GCF_040649695.1 Nonomuraea sp. NPDC048901
GGCGAGACGTTCACCGAGCTCGGAGCCGGTTTCGGGGTGTCGACCGCGACCGCGTGGCGGTATGTGGAGGAGACGATCGCGCTGCTGTCGGCCCGCTCGCCTAAGCTCGGCCAAGCGCTGCGCAAGGCCAAGCGGGACGGACTGCACTACCTGGTGCTGGACGGCACGCTGATCCATACTGACCGGATCAAGGCCGACCGGCCGTACTTCTCCGGCAAGCACCGCGTGCATGGCATGAACGTGCAGGTCCTCGCCTCACCGGACGGGACGATCCTGTGGACCTCCGGAGCGTTACCGGGCAAGGCCCACGACCTGAGCGCCGCCCGCATCTGGGGCATCCTGCGCGCCCTCGAGGAGGCGGGCATCATCACCCTGGCCGACAAGGCATATCAAGGAGCTGAGGGCCCGGTCCGCACCCCGTACAAGGGCAAGAACAAGCCCGCCTCTCAGAAACAGGCCAACCGCTTCCACGCCCGCCTTCGCGGGCCCGGCGAACGAGCGAACGCCCAGCTGAAGAGCTGGAAGATACTCCGCAAGCTACGCTGCAGCCCGAGCAAGGGCCACCTCTGCAAGGCCATCGCCGTCCTGCAAAATCACCGCGTTGCCCAAGCCGCCTGGGGATGAAAAGGGGTCAGTGCAGCACGTCGTACGACGGCCGGTCTCCAGCCTCACTGGGTCCCGCTCGTTCTCATTAAAGCTCACTGACCGTGAGCCAGGTGTGGAGCAACCCGAGCGCGTCTTGTTGGCGGGGAGGAACCAAGACGCCTCAGCCTTATGATCCACTCGGATGTACGGTTCTGTATCGATCTAAGTCGTATGGCTTGCCTGCTCGACTAGTACCGGTACGCTGCCCTCGATCGCACCCGTTCATCGATGAGGATGCTTGATGGCCAACCTAGGGCTTGATCTCCAGAAGGGGGCCAGTCTTGCTCGCCAGGAGATGTACGGCGACTGGTACCGCGATCCATGGGGATGGCCCGAGCTTACCGTCGTTGACGCTTCAACTTTGGATGCCGAAAGAGATCTACATCTAAGGAGAGGTGCTGCTGGCGAGTTCCACCTCCAGCACCGCCCTTTCTTTCACCTGATCGAGGTGCCGAAGACCCACTTGGGCGTGCGGCCAGCTGTCATTCAGGACCCCATGAGCCGCTTGGCATACCTCTCGTCCGCGCTAACCGGACTCAGCGGGTTCCATGGAGCCCTTCCGGATTGGGTGTATGGCTGGCGTACCAGGGACTCCAGCGCGATGGCCACCAACTCATCAGAGTGGGCTGCCTATGTCGAGACTCTGCCTCGTTATGAGCAGCAAGGGTTTGGACTGCAGACTGACATCACATCCTTCTTTGCTTCGATCCGCCCGGACCGCCTCGAACAACTCATCTACGACAAACTGGGTAAGGTGGCCGCAGCCTCTGTCATTATGGATGTCATCAGGGCGCACGATTCACTGTCGACCCGCAGCGGACTTCCGCAAAGAAGCTTCGCCTCCGCAATTCTCGCCCATGTTGTGCTTCAGCCGATCGACGACGCGCTAGCGGCTGGTGCGATGGACGAAGGTATCACCGCCGTGCGGAGGTGGATGGACGATATCAGTGCCGAAGGGGATGAGGATGCACTTTTCTCACTCCTCTTCGATCTTCAGGAGCGTGCTCGGGAAATAGGGCTTGAGTTGAATGCGTCAAAGACGCGTCTCGCTCCTGTGGGTGAGACGGCCCTGAATCTCCAACTCGAGCATCTGAAGGAGATAGAACTACCCCTGGCAGTGGCCCCAGGGCAGGGTTACTCCTCCGAGGATGAGGGCGAGGAGGAATCGGGCTTCGAGCCTGACATGGATACTCTCCTGATGTTGGAACGATCGATTTTGGCTGCTCCTCGGAACGCCCATCGCACCATAGCAAAAGCGGTGCTTGTATCGCTAACAAAGCTAGGCGAGTTCTCTCGCCACACGGAATGGCGCCAGACAGCACCCTCCCTGCCGCATGTCGCCGATTCGCTTGGACGGTACCTGCGACGCGCATCTGAAGACAACGAATCGGTACGGAACGACCTAGGGGATTGGTTCAAGACGTATGAAAGTTCTCCCTGGGGCCGGCTAGCATGGGTGTCATCCCAATACGCCTTGGCGTTCCCCGCAGCCCATGTGCCTCCTGCAGTGCATGAGGTACTTCGAGCCTGGATTACAACAAGCACTAACATTCAGCAGGTTGCCATTGCAGTACAGCGTATCTGCTCCAGCAGTCCCGCGCTCGGCCGGAACCTAATTCGAGCACGAGTAGACCGGACAGCAGATCCTCTACTGCTGCGCATATTTGCCCTTGGCCTACTTATGGCGGGAGAGAGTAGAGGCGCGGTCGAGGCGGTACTCGGCAGAGATCCCCGCAATGAACTTTTGACCACATTTTTGGCCAACCGACGTTGGGAGGAACCTCCGGTGGTCAAGGACTTCGATCTTTCTGTCGACTGGGAAGATGAGCAAGGGGGGCCGGCCTGATGCTTCCTGCGATGGTTAGTCATCGCACCTACCACCTAAGCGCTGATTCGTTGCGTCGATCGTCCTGATTCTGCCCGCCCTCCAGGCACCTGACATAGCGTGTCGATAGGACCTCCACGCTGTCGCCTGCGGCTACTGCGATGGCATTACCCCCCACCCGTGTTTCGGTAAAGGCGTACGGTGGCGGCCGGTCACCACCGACGCCGACGAACATCATCGGATCCCGGACCTGGTGGAGCGGGACTTCACCGCTGAGGCGCCGGGGACCAAGTTCGTCGGGGACATCACCTACATCCCGACGTGGGAGGGATTTCTCTATCTCGCGACGGTCATCGACTGCTGCACCAAGAAGGTGGTCGGCTGGGCGATGGCCGATCATTTCAAGACGCCGCTCATTGAAGCAGCGATGGACATGGCTGCAGTCAATACATCTATCGCAGAGCAGGCCATTTTCCATTCAGACCGCGGTTCGAACTACACCTCGGAGGCGTTCGCCAGGAAACTTGCGAAGATGGGGATGCGGCAATCGGTTGGCCGGACGGGCGTGTGCTGGGACAACGCGATGGCCGAATCATTCTTTTCCGCGCTGAAGAATGAGTGGCTGAGCAGGTTCACGTTCGCCACCCGCGATAAAGCGCGTCGTCAGGTTGTCCGTTACATCGAAGGGTTCTATAATCGTAAGCGCCTGCACTCGGGACTCGGCTATCGGACTCCACAAGAAGTTGAGGACCAGCACCTGACGCTGCAATCCGCAGCGTAGGGCAAGACCGCCAGACGCTGTCCGGAATCTCTGGGGCCCCTCAGATAAGGCGTTGTGATTGGGACACCGTCTCGGCTCGGATGGCTTCAAGAACCTTCTGAAAGAAGCCCGGCGTATTGTCGTCCCCCACGACGAGAACCCTGTCCAAGAGGACATTAGATCGTTCGCATGATGTCTCGGCGACGAGTGAACAACCGTGACAGGCAGCACGATTGAGGCTGTTCATTCCTTGTCCGCGACTTTCCCTACAGAGGGGGTCGGAGGAGCACCATCCAGCCTCCTCTATCGCTGCGACGAGTGTACGCGCGAGCCTGGGCGCCTCCCCTTCGCGTACGAGTCCTCCCAGCGTGCCTTCGGCATCGCCGGAGGCGGTGTAGACCAGAAGCCCCGCTTCAGTACGCGGTGTGGTCTCGGCGTAGACACGTTCTCGCAGAGAAGCGGAGGAGTACCCACATGAGAAGGCGAGTCGACGCATCAACAGATGTGCCAATGTGTGGAGCAGCACTGCCCGGGGTGTCGCCTCGAAGAGACGGGAGCCGATGATGCTGCGGCGGCGTCGTGACTCGAGTACAGCCACTCGAGACTGGACCTCCTCCTGCTGCTCCCAATCGCTCAGAAGCTCCTGGTCAAGTGAGAGAAACACTCCTTCCCCGAAGGACTCGACGGCAGGGAGCCAGCGGCCGCGTCCTCGTCTTCCCAGATTCACGTCGACCAGGTCAGCGTCCCCGGTGTAGCGGCGGAACCCGTGCAGCACTCGGATTTCACGCAGTCGATGAGCCAAGACCACGGCGTCGATGTATTCGCTCAGTTGCGCAGTCACCGGCGAGGTATCGAGGTCTGTCCGCTTAAATGGCGTCGCGCTGATGACGAAGTCCGGGGTTCCGACAGGTCCGTCGGTCGACCCGGTGGCCTCAAGAAAGGCGTCCCACTCATCGCTGAGCAGGCCTCGCCGCGATTCGCGAAGGACCTCGTTCGGCCTGCCATCCAAGGCCTGTCGGACCTGGCCCTCATCTATGCCAAGGTCCTCAGCGATGAGCTCGATGAGGACTGTCGCTCTGGGGCCGTGGGGTGCACTTTGCACGTCCTCAAAGTTGCGGTGTTGGCGAACCTCTGCTGCGATGTCCCGGGCTGTACCCGATGGTTCGGGTATGTCGAGTGCGGTGGTCGTGTCGGCCAGAGTGACGTTGGTTGCCCCACGTTGCAGGACTTCGAGCGGGTCGTCGCAAGGCGGTGTGTTGTGCTGCCACGGTTGTCCGCCGGTGCAGGTTACTCCGATCCGGTGGAGCGCCTTTCTGGATGGGAGGTCACCGAGGTCTCGGGAGGCACCGCAGGTCAGACAGCGTACGACCAGGCCGGATAGCCCTTCGTTCCCCCGGACAGCTGTGGCGAAGTTTAGTATGTGGTCGTGACAACGCCGCTGGGCCTCTGACTCGGGTGCGGAGTGCGCCCATCTATCCCAAGGTATGTCTCGGGCGTGTCCTTTCGTTGCGCAAACTGCAATGAATCGCATCGGCACCAGCTTTCCCCTGCACTGGCCGCACTGGGGAGGCTGACCGGTTTCTTGCTGGGTGCGGTAATGGTGCATTCGGCGGCAGTCCTGACAAAACAGCCAGCGGGGGAAACGCTGATACAGGATCCCCGGGCTGTTGGTCGACGGCTTTGCCGGGACACTCGGCGGCGAGCGCAGTTCCTGGACTCCGAGACGTTCCTCGAGTCTCTTCGATTCCACCCTTACGGTTCGTTCGTATGGCCATTGGCTGATGTCGACGCCCATGAGTGACTCGCCCATGACATCCACGATGGCCCCAACGCCGAACGGAGAGATGGTCTGGCTCAGTCGCACGGTTCTCATCGAGGTCCCTCTCCAACGGCGATGATGCGAACCTGGCGATCAACAGATCGCATGGAATGTGCAGTCGGCCAGCCCTCGCCGCCTGCCCCGAAGTCCTTCAGCAAGGAGGCATGGTCCCTGGACCTGTAGTACAGCCGTTCTCCGCGCCCGGTGATCGCCTGCGCTCGTTCGTGCCACTCGCTGGCGATTCGCCGCAGTTCCCGCTCGCTCGACTCGGCCTCATCAGGATCGGCTCGGCGGGCGGCCTGGATCATGCGGTCAAGAGCGAGTTGCACGAGCGGATCTTCGATGATGAACTCTCCGGCCTGGTCCTTTCGGCGAAGTCCGACCCCATGGCGCACAAGTAGGACGAATGCGGCACGCAGTGATCGCTCGCGCGAAGCCAGTGACCAGGGTGTGACACTCGTGGGCTCGACATGTCGGTATAGGGATTCGTGGTAGGCGCGGAAGGATTCGTAGTGGGATCGGTCGCGTGGCTTGTTGGCCCGAAGAAGTGTGATCACCACACCGGGCACCGCGGATCGACCGACTCGGCTGGTGGCCTGGATGTACTCGGACGTTGTCTTCGGTTGGCCGTTCATGAGCATCACTCCCAGCCTGCCGATGTCGATGCCCACCGAGAGCATGTTGGTGGTGGCCAACACGTCGACGGCATCGCCCTGATCGACTTTTCGCTCGAGACGTCTGATGATCTCGGGCAACCGGTCTGCAGGGACGTTGCTGGTGAGTTCTACGACCCCGTCGCCACGTAGCCCTCGGAAGGTTGCGGCATCGGCTCTACGCGCCTGCAGCATGGCATCGACGTCGTCGCGGACCTGAGTTACGGTTCGTCCCAGCTCGCGCAGACTGTTGTGGTACACGACCAGTGTCCAGTAGGCATCCCGGTCATCGCCTGATAACCCCAGCACGGAAGGGGCCTGCAGTATCGCTACGCTGCTCAGGATCGTGGCCGAAGCTTGGGTGAACGCCTGGGGCATCAGACCGAGATACAGCCGGCCCGGGCTTGTCTGGTCGGTGCGCGCGAAGTAGCTGTCGTCCGCATCGAGTCCGCTGGGTGGGAAAAGCTCTACGGCTGTGCCGTAGAGACCGCGCACCTGCTCGTCTGCTGCACGAATGGTAGCTGTCGATGCGACAATTTTGGGATTGTCCCCGTCCCAGCCCAACAAGGAGTGCACCGCCGCCTCGTACAGCGCGACGGTCGTCCCCAATGGGCCGGACAACAGGTGCAGCTCATCCTGGATCACAAGACTCGGTGCGTCATAAGGCACGGAGCCTCGTCCGAACAGCCGACCCGCCTCCTGGACCCAGGGCAAGCGGGCTAGTTTGTCGACAGTCGCCAATACCAGTGTTGGAGGCTCTGCAAAGATATGGTCGTCGACCACGCTTACCGGTAGAAATTCGTGGAACGCGCAATCCTCATGCGGGCAGAAGAGCTCGAAAGTGTTCTTCGTGGACCTGACGCCGTATGCAGGGCTGGGTTTCCCGTCGGGACCGCTCGGCTGGCGTCGCTCCGGGACGATCAAAGTGCCGCACCACGGGCAGTTCTGAAGCTGAAAAGGGTTCTCCGGTTTCTGCGCGAGGAAAAGATCCTTGGTTCGGTCGAGGGCATCCTTGTAGGTGTTCGGGGTTGTGTCGCCGCCGACCCACAGGCCGATGGTGAAAGGCGGGGAGTCCTGCAGATCAGGATGCTCTTCTCTAAGACGTTCGAGGGCACAGATCAGGGTGGCCGCACGCTGAAACTGCTGACTGGTCAGAAGCCGAAGGGTATAGCGGGTAAGGATCGCGGTTCCGCCGCCGCGTAGGCCGTCCACGAGCCGCCGGCGGATCATTTCGAAGGCAGCGAGCCCAAGATATGCCTCGGTTTTTCCGCCGCCTGTGGGAAACCAGATCAGATCAACAACGCGGCGGTCGGGATGCATTTTGTCGGCAGTCGATGCCAAGCTGAGCAGTTGGAACCCGAGTTGGAAATGCCGCCAGCGAGGCTCGCTGGGCGTGCCCCTCTTGGTCAGCGGTACACCCAACGTGCCGGGGTGATCCTTCATGTGTCGCGTCTGGCAGATCTGTTCGTACATGGCCGCATTGGCGAGGCGGAACGCCAGCATGCATTTAGGATCTCGACGTAGGAGGTTGATTCCTTCGTGCATCCGTTTTGCTGCCCGCCGCATGCGTTCGAGGAGCCGGTGTGCAGCGGATCGGTGGAATTGCTCCAGAGTGCGAGCCTCCTGTTCGCGATCCGCAATCCAGGTTTCGTATTCGTTAACGAATTCTTTGAGCTCTCGGCAGAGAACATCGACGCGCACCGACTCGTCGGCGAGGTGAGCCAGTCGGAGCACATTACCTCCGTCGGCCGGCGGGGCGACACCTAGTACGACGGTGCTGGGCAGCATTTCCGTCCGCACGGTGCGGATTTCCCCGTCCGAATCCTTGACCCAATCGACCGAGCACCCGTGCCCGATGCCGTAGACGCGCCGGTGCCGGTAAAGCAGCCGGAGCTCTTGATCCTCGGGATCGTCGGACAAGTCCGCACTGCTGGGGTACGGAAGGATATGGCCGCCCTGGACATGGCAGGAGAAGGCCGCCTGGAAAAGGCACATCTCAGTCGGTGGAGGGGATTCCGCCTCGTCGTGCTCGGCAAGGTTCTCCAAAGCGACGGTGACGAGCCAGGCCGTGCCTTCTTTGCGCCAGACGCAGAGCAATCTGGCTCGGCCTTCGAAGAGGTCGACCTTGTTTTCGTCCGGAGTGCCATCGGCGTGCAGGACCACCTCATCGCGCCAGTCGCGTCTTACCCATTGGTCACGGTGGCTGTGCGCTTCCTTTCTATGAACCTTCTCATAGGTCCCGACCGTGATCCGGCAGTTCAATTGAGGGGCATCGTGCAGGAAAGAGATGGCCGCCGAAGCCGGGTGCCAATTGTTGGCCATCTCGATGGGCTCATCCAGTTCCTCGTCGTGAGCATCCGCGCCGAGACTGTCGCCGAAGTGCCGCTCTGCCGCCAGACCCTGCGGATAGAGCGTGCCAACAAGGTAGGTGTGTTCTGGCCTGGTACGGATGACCTCTTCTGGCCCAGAGGCCGGGCCCAGGTATTGGCTACCCAGGTAGGTGAGCAGATCGTCGCGTACATCGATCGGATCGCGTTGGCTCATTGCGTGATCCCTTCGCTGTGGCCCTGCTCGATCTGCTGCCAGGCAATAGTGCTGACGGCGAGCCAGAGGCTGATGCGTGGTCGGGTCATGGCCACATAGAGGCGCGCCGACCCGATGGTGTCATTGATGTCTTCGACGTCGACCAGGCAGACGTGAGCTGCTTCTAGCCCTTTGATTTGCGCAGTCGTAACCAGCTGAGCGGTACCGGGCCGCCGTGTTCTCGGATCCGGCTGATCCTTGAGTCTGCCGGAGCGAAATGCTTTGGAGTGAATGGCAGAGCTGTCCTGCGCTCGGTCTCGAAGAGTGATGACGGCCACGTCAGCCAGGTCGACATCTTCTTGCCGTAGCCTGCTGAGATGCGCGTCCAGCAGTCGGGCCGCGTGCAGGTCGTCATCGTAACGCTTGTATTCGACAGCAGGACCAGCCCCTGCCCTGGGAACTCCGAGGTCCGCACCAGTGACAAGCTGGGTCTGCAGAACCACCGGTGCGGTGTTGCGACAGTTGTACGGCAGGTTGATGGACACAGCGGTAGCTGTGAGCTCTCGGAAAGCATCGTGGTCGAACACGCCATCGACATTGGCCTGGTTGTTGGGATCGCAAAAGATTCGCCAGCGTCCGTTCGTCCATCCGCCTTGGACCAGCCCGTCCAGCTGCAGCAGGGAGTCGACGTCCATGAGATCCTGGCCTTCATCGATGATCAGGACGTCGGCCGGTGGTGTCCCGTTCAGATCGGCCAAGGCACCGCAGACGACGCCGCAGTTTGCGAGGGCGTCGGCAAGGACGCCGGCGAGCAGCGCGGAACGGCACGTCAGTATGACCTTGCAGCCGGAGGCCGCGGCGCGACGCGCCGTTTCCACAGCAAGCAGCGTCTTTCCTGACCCCGCACCGCCGTTGCACACGATCCGGTCGTTGCTTTCTAGGCCGATGATCAGGTCGTACTGCCGTTCGGCCAGCTGAACGTACTCCTGCTCGAGCCCGACGACTCGTGCGGCTAGCGTAGGCACCCGGTCGAAGTCCGGTCGCAGCACGTTCAGCAATTGTCTGTAGGCGCCGCCTCGTACTCGACGGCCAACGCGTTGGTGCCAGAAGATGCGGGCACGCCGCAGCGCCTGTTCCAGGCCCTGGACACTCATGGCACGAGGGCCGGCATGTTGGGATGGTTCCCACTCCAGATCCTGAGCGAGTTGCTGGTTCGGAGTGAGCACCAGAAAACCGAAGGCAACATCGAGATTCGGCAAACGGGCTCTGAGCCGGCTCTCCAGAGCGAACATGGCGGAACTTGCTTGCTCAAAAGGGCCTTCGCGCTTCTGGTGGGCCTGCCCGTAGCGATCCGTGAAGGTCCAGAGACCATCTCGGCGATGGATGCGCCCGCCTTTGACTTCGATGACCAGGATTGTGTCGTCCCACACCACAAGGAAGTCCACCTCGGACATCCGCTTGTACTCGTGGACCGGCAATCGCAATGAATACAGACAAGCCGTAGGCACGCCCAGATCCACCTGAGCGAGAAGCTCTGCTACCCGCCGCTCCGCAGCACTATCGACACGGCCGAAGGTCTCGATGGCCGGGATCATCCTCATGCGTGCTGTCCGCCCTGTCGGTCCCAGAGGTAATCAAATTCTCTGTACGCGAGACGTTCGCCGAACTGCCCGAACGTATCGGCCACGTTGACCACCAGACAATGAGATTTGCCGCGGTTGGCAGGGCCGCGCAAGCCGCGCCCGACCATCTGGATGTACGCGTTGGGGCTGAAGGTGGGGCGGGCGATGTACAGCGCTCTGACCCCCGGGACGTCGAAACCTTGGGTCAGGACGTTACAGTTCGTGAGAACCCTGATGTCCTTGCTTCGAAACCCTTCGATGTTCCGGCGCCGCTCGTGGATGCGTGTGGAGCCGCTGATTGAAGCCGCGGAGATTCCCCGCACCCGAAGGAGAGCGGCCAGGACTTGGGCCGACAACACAGAGGCAGCGAATACCAGGACCTGCCAGTCCGATGGCAGGTTCTCGATGTGGTCCAACAGCCGCAACGTTCTGGCCTGGTCACGTCCTAGGTGCTCCAGGACCCGAGACGGCAGCAGCCGTGTGCGTTGGGTGATCTCGGCTTCCTTGGCGTCGAGCGACACGGCTCCACCGTTGAGGATCTGGTGCTCGACTTGGGACAAGACTCCCAGACGCTGCAGCACCCCATAGGGATCCTCGCCGAGAACGTCGATCAGATTGTTGCCGAACCGTCCCGCCAGCCGCCGGTTTTTCTCTTCGCTCGTCCCCTTGAACGGTGTAGCGGTCAACCCGAGCAACGGCCGGCTCATGTGACCATTGTCCAGGCCGAGCCAGGCGAGAAGCTTGGTGTAGTCCTTGCCGGTTGCTTCGTGTGCCTCATCGATCACGACTGCAGTGGGGCGCGCGAGCCACGCGTAGTCCGGATTGTCACGACAGGCAGAGAGTTTCTTATCGGTGGCCACGACCACCATGAGTTCGTTCTCGCCCTCGGCGATCTCGTTGCGATCCCAGAGCCGACAGATCCGAAGTGCACGATCGTCCCCGATGTCACGCCAGACGGCAGACCACGTCTGCACGGCCTGCTCGCACAACTCCTCGCTCTGGGCAACCCACAACAAGTGGCCGACCAAACCGTCCTCGATGAATGCCGTCGCCAGCGCCTGGACAGTCACCCTGGTCTTGCCGGCACCGGTCGGCAGGAACATCATGCCCTGCTCGCGCTCAGTGACAAGGCGTCGAATCCTGTCCGCAAGTTCCTGCTGATAGGGGTGGAGGGGGCCGAGACGGGGTGGACCGAACACAGTCAAGTCGGGTTCGAGGTACGAACCGCGTTCCCCGGCGTACTCGCTAGGAAAGCCGAGTCTACGAACGAAACCCACGGCGGGCGGACTTCCGGCCCAGCGGTCGGGTACCGGGAAACCTGCAGCCTCCAGATCGTGACGACATTCCCTCAGCACGTCGTAACCGTGGACGTCCAGCAACAACCTGGCAATCTGTTGAGGCCCCTTGTTGTCATCGATCTTGCGTACTGTCTCCAGCAGCCCTGTCGGAAGCCTTGCTTCGAGCTTGCCCACGTCGAGGAGATGCAGGAGCTTTCTGGCATGGTCACGTTCAGCCCGGCAAAGCGCGATGCTTCTCTCGACCGCCTCGTCCTGAGCATCGTTGAGGATGCGGCTGACAGAGCTCGAGGTCAGTTCGACGTCGAACTCGTCCGCGAGCCGCAGGAGAAGATCCTCGTCCCTCAGGTCCGAGCGGTGGTAGACCACGTTGCCGTCGCGCAACAGATCCGTTGGTTCCCGATCCACTCCGTCAGGTCCCGTGATCTGCCGGAAGAGCTCGCCGCATTCGATGAGTTCCACTGCGTTGAAAGCCTCGGCCGCCAGCGGACGGAGGCCTCTGTACCGGTCCAGCACGACGACTGGCTCGGCGGGACTCTCCGCCAGCACCTCTACCCGCAGTCGAGAGGAAGCAGGAGTACATCCCCACCTGTCGATCAGTAGTGCGGCGAGTGCCTCGTCGGAGACCGCGATGTAGGGAGGCCGACGTTCGGCCAGAACTCGCCTCTCCTCTTCTGTTCTGGCGATCAGGAGTTCCTCACGCAGAACTCGGCATCCCGAGGAGCCACTGACAGCGGGAACATACTCGGGAACCTGATCCTCGGACAGACTGCGAGCTGCCTCGGCGATCAATGTGCCGAGCGTCCACGGATCTCCGGTCGCAGGCAGACGATCGAGGAACTCTCGCCAGATACTTGGAGCGATTCCCTCAAGAGACTCGGTCAGCGACAGTCTGTCGGTCGCTTGGCACTCGGCGACAGGCAAGAGCGGCGCGTACTCCGAGAGCGACGCGGCCACGCTCAGTGCTGCTGGACGTGGTCCCCACGAAGTGGCCAGCAGGCCGTATTCGCGGGCTGCCCACACAGAGGGGGCGGGCACCTGGATTTGTGGAAGGGACTTGCGGGTGAAGTGCCCGAATAGCCACGTGTCGGGGACGTCCATTCGAAGGAGCGCATGGGTCCAACCTACGCATGCATCGAGGTCGCCGGAATCGCGGAATCTGCGGAGGACGTGCAGAGGACCCACTGGATCGTGGTCGAGGAATCCGAGTTCCTTGTCTGATGGTCGTCCTCGCGCGGGTAGCTTCGCCAGATAGCCCGTCCGGGTCAGCCGGAGATACTCCAAATGCGTCGAGTCTTGAGTCAGAGCACGGCTGACCAGAGGGCGAGCAGCAATACCTATCCGTCGCAGCAGGTCGGCATGCAGGTCGTAATGGAAGTCCTCATTGAGGACCATCACCGGATTTTGCGGCGAGATCTCGCCAGCAATCACCACTTCGTCGGAGTAATGCCACCAGCCGTCTTGGCACTTGACCTTGAGCCGGCTCCCCTTGGCGAGATAGTCCTCCAGATGTTGCTCCGCCACAGATTTAGGAACCTCGGAGACCAGCCGCCAGAACTCGGCCCATTCGCCCCCGGTCCACTTCTTGGTGACCGCACGTGTAAGCTTGGCAAGCTCGTGACCGGGGTCGACGTCCTTGAAGCCGAGGTCACGTAGGAAACGTTCCACATCGGAGTTCGCGAGCAGAGACTGCCGTACCAAGGCTATTTCGGCCTGCCGGGTCAAAACGTTTCCATGGAGGAAGACGTCCTGTGTCGCATTCAGCGGCCACAGGCGACCGCTGTCGTCGGGAAGGATCTTGGCTGAGAGAAAACCGCGGCGGGTGTTCTCGTCTTTTGTGACTGCTACAACCCGGAGCGCAGATGCGCATTCCTCATCGGTCGCGTTCCCGATGATCTGTTGCAGCCAGTCTGCAGCCCCCAATTCAACATCCGACGCACGCGCGTCGTCCGCTCGGATAAGACTACGCAGACGCGCCTGTCGATTCGGGTTGCGGAAGCATTGGACGTGGGGCACTGAGCGAGGGCATCCGGGTGACGAATACCAGGTACGGAGCAAAGCGGGATCGAGGCGTACCTGCTCTTGATGTGGAAAGCACAACGCATCGATGCGGCGGAGCACTCCGTCACGGTCAGGAATGCAGGCTTCTGCCGAGACCAAGCCTGGCACGCGTTCAGCGAGGAACCTGTCGGCGAAATTTGGCGCCTCACGACCTCGCGCGGGCAGGTAGTCGAAGTGGCGAGCAGGATCTGTCGCGCTACTGAGGGTAGGTAGACCCTCCGCCGCCAGGAGGGCGATCCGCTCGAGGATCTCCTGATTGAACCGCCCGCGGAGGAGGCTCGTACGGTCGTCGTTGACCTGCCAAGGGGCATTCAGAATCCCCCGCAGCGATGTTGTCTCGGTCAGCGGGTAGTAAGCCCAGAACCGCCCCAGCGGCGAGACGTCGCCAGTCAACGGCGCCGCCCAGGTCACGGTGATACTCGTGCGCCTGATCGCCTCCCCGACCTCTTGGAGGGCCTGAGGAGACGGGCTGTGCAAGGCGTGCCACACACGCCAGTCCGACGGCTCACGATCTCTAGTCTGCAGCCGGCGTACTCCGTCGGAGAGCGCAATACACTCATGTTCCAGCTCGACTCGTTCGGATCCAGGGCGGTCGACCACGATCCGCAGCACCGACACCCTGGGCACGAACAGCAAGAACTCCACAGGAAACTTTTTGAGTTCCTCCTCCAAACGAGTGGCATCTCCCGACAGGGGCAAACGGACGACTGTGGTAGCCCAAACCATCAGTTCGGCGAGCACTGCGTCGCGGCTGATTTCCTCCATCACGTCGAGGTGGGCAGGCATACGGAGGACGGGAAACCGCGTGGCGTCGGGATCAAGAGATCGCAATTCCTGCGCCGCTCGTTCAGCGTCGAAGGCGAAGCTGATCGACCGGCTGAATACGGCTGGTGCCTTGGTGATGCCCAAGACGGACTTGAAGCCGAGGCCGAACCGGCCGATCGCTTCGTCTCGCTTGTCGCTGAGGAAAGCGTGGCAGATGGCCTCAAGGCCCTCACGAGAGAAGGCCTTGCCCTCGTTCGCGCAGTAAAGGGAGCCGTTGACCAGGCGTACCTCGACTTGCCCGCGATGGTCGTCGTACTGCGCATCGGCGGCATTTTGGACTAATTCGAGAATCTGTCGCCGCGAGTAGCCGCCAGTCCTGTAGCTGTCCTCTTGGTTGGCGTGCTCTCCGAGCAGAAGCCTATCCGCTTCGTATGCCTTGTACGTGTTCGCGCGGTGCTGCTCGAGCCAGTGAACCAGATCCGGGTCTTCCTGACCCCAGCTGCCGTCGGCGGTCACCAATACCTCCGTGCCGTGTTCACCATGGTCGTCACTCTACGAACGTGTTTGGATCGGGTTTGGAGTCCTTCGGAGGTGTCCCCATGCCGCTGAGGCCTAAGCCGTGCAGACGATAGATCATTACAGGATCCGCGGGACTGCCGTCCAGTCCACCGGAAGCGCAATGTACAGCCAGATATTGCGGGCGTACAGGCTATCGCGTGTCAGACTATGCCCATGCGTTCGGACGACGAACTACGCTCTGCAATCGCTAGCGCGCGTGATGCCTTGGAGGTTGCCGTCGGCCATCTGGACAAAATAGCCAAAGCCGACATAGTGATGGAGGATGACTGGCAGGACGTCAGCGCTGCTGTGGGGCTCAGTATGGCGCTTCATCGTGAACATATGGCGAGGGTAGGCGTTCTCTTAGGGTTGGGCGGGGCTCAGCAGCGTCTCCTTCGGTTTCTGCTGAGACACGTAGGCCAGGTCGTCTCCGGTCCGGAGTTGGCCGGCGTCGCCGGGATCGCTGAGTGGGCGCGGCGAGTCAGAGAGCTACGCGTGGAGCATGGCTGGCCTATCGAGAGTGGGGTGCAGTCGCCTGATCTTCGCTCCGACCAGTACATCCTTCTCCGACCGGAACCGGATGAAGATCTGGCGAGGAAATGGCGACTGGCCGCCGATATCCGGAGGCATGGTGGCGCCGTCCGCGACCGTATCCTCGCCTACCTGAAGGCCATCAGTCCTGAGGCGGCTGATCGGGAGGATCTTGACTACGTCACCAAGACCGGCACCTGGAAATCGTCGATCGATGACCTAAGGGCCGATGGCTGGGATATCCAATCTTCCGATGAGGATCCGCAACTTGCTCCGGGCAGCTACCGCCTGCTGCTATGACTCATGCAAGTCGCAGCTTCCTACCGGCGATGGCGCCCATCCACATCCCCCAGTAAGAGACACTGCCATGCGAGCAGGACGATTTTCTTGGGATCGCGAACGTCCCCTGTTGTCGGTTCGAAGTGCACTGAAAGGCACTGGGAGATCATCGGTGTTACGTCCGACGGACGTCAGGCGTATTCCACGTCGGCCTCAGCCGCAATGTCGAAGGTTTCTGGCTCTGAAGCTTCTTCGGATCTCCATGTCTTGAGAGTCTTCAACAGATCTTTATCTGGCTTGCCCCGGCCGAATGCAGCACAAAGGACGTGCATGGCCAATCGAGGGGGGACAGCATTTCCGATCTGCTGACCCACATCGCGCCCTGACCACGGATAGTCGCTAGGAAAGGTCTGAAGGCAGCCTGCTTCTGCGAGGGAAAAGCGTTCCAGTTCGGCGCCGTCCAGTGAGACGATGCGATTACGGGAGATCTTTCCGGTTACCGTTGCGGACGGTTCCCAGGAGCCGCGACGACCCCGAGCTTTGGGGTCCCCGCCGGTGCCGTAATTCGAGATGACGCGGAACGGTGACGGTCGATCAAGTACGTCTGCCATCGTCGTCCATGGCTCACGTGCCTGGTCCCCGACCTCGCGTGGGACGCCCTTCCGGTAAGGCCGATGCGTGGGCTCGGGCAGGGCCACGTCTTCAATGCTCCTACGGGCGATGAGCACTGCCCTTTTGCGGGTCTGCGGGACGCCGTATTCCTCTGTGCGTAGAATACCGCATTTTGCGGAATAGCCCTCATCACGCAGAGCCGCTGCGTAAGCGTCCCATACCGGGAGCACTGCCGGGACCTGCTCAAGAATGATCGCCCGATAAGGAGTGTTGTTCTCGTTGTCGATCGCTTCAAGGGCCCAGCGGAGAGGCTCCAGCACCAGCCCGGTTCGCTCGTCCTCCAGCTTGGACAGATCCCGGTCGATCTCATCTCGGTCTTCTCGGGCGACCATACGCTTGACGAAGCGCAGTACCTCATCGAGTGCCCTGCGGCCGGCCCCGCTGCCAGCGACCGTAAAGGTCTGACACGGCGGTCCCCCCGCCAGGACATCCGCGTCAGGGAAGTCGGAAGGGCCGTAGCTTCGTACATCCCCCTCCACCGTGGCCAGGCCAGCAGCCCGGCGCGTCTCACAAGCTGAGGCATCCCATTCCACACCCACCGTCGCGATGCCGAGCTTTTCCGCTGCCACGTCGAGCCCGCCGGGACCGGCGAACAAGTCAACAATCTTGACGGGGTGCACTTGATCTCCAGGGGTGTGTCATTCGGGACGATGCTGCCACAGTTTCTGTGGTCGGGAGTCCCAGAGGCAGCAAGCTGGTGGACGAGCACACAGGCTACTGGGGGCCACTGACAGTATCAGGGGTCACGGATGGCACGTTGAGCACATGTTTGAGGTTGAAGTATCTGCTTCCGGCCGAGGTGGGATACGACCGGTAGTGGAGGTTCTTCTGCCAGTGCAAGCGTGACGGTGGGAGGCCGGACCAGATGTGGGAGATCCATCCATCCGCTTACTGCAGCAAGAGATCCGGCTCCTGGTCCGGGTGAAGCAGTTCGTCCTTCGGTGAGCTGCCCATCAGAGCGTGCCTTCCTCCATGGCAGCTGTAGCAGAGGGTAACGAGGTTGCGCTCGTCATTGTCACCGCCTTGGTGCACGGGCAGGACATGGTGAACCTGGAGGGCAACGCCTTGACCGGGTACGGCGCCGCAGTCCTGGCAAGTCTTGTTGTCCCGCTCGAGGATCGTGTGGCGAAGCTTGATGGCCTGGCGTACACGAGGCGGACGCTGGGTCAGAGTGGGGAGCCGATATGAACCTGGTGGCAGGCTCGGATCGTCGACATTCGAGACGATCTGCCAGCCCTCTTCCTCCAGTTCACGCATCCGACGAGGCCATTCTTGGATGTTCGCGACATAACCCAGCTGTTCCTTGTCGGCGGGGCGAGGCGAGATCTCCTTGAGATAGTGAAGGAGTCTGTCCTTCCCGGACGTCTTCCCGTCTCCTGGCTTCTTAAGATTGCGTGCGGCCTTGGCGATTCGCCAGCGTTCTGCGAGGTCGGTGTCAGGCTTGTCCGCGGCGAGTCTGTAGTGGTCGTGAGGTAAGTCGTCGCGGTTGGTGCCCGACTCGATCGGCCAACCGGACTCGACCCGAAGCTCGCGTACTCGCCGTGCCCACTCAGATATTCCTGCGACGCCGCCCAGGGCATCGGCCGCTACGGGTGTGCCGACGTGGTTCCGCAGGTACCGCAGGATGGCGTCCTGACCGGACCTGATCCCGAGCGCCCGATTCACTCGTGAGACAGCGTCCCGCATGTCGGCCGACAAGCAGCCGAGCTGTGCGGCAGATTCCAACCATGAGTCATGACTGAGCGATGCAGCCTGAACTCGGTCGATGGCGTCCAGGTAATTCTGCACGGTGGTCTTCAGGCTCGACAGAGCCTGCTCAGGTAACTCGCCCGTCTTCTTCGCCACAGTGCCCTCCCGCGACACCACATGATCGTGTGGGTAAGTTTAGCCCGGTATATCCTGACGATCGGTCGTAGCGGCGGGATGGCCAACCTTGTTCATCTGGCCGGGCCGGCGGTTTCAGGACTTCGAACGGACAGCGAGGGGAGCGCAACACAGGGGGGTGGCCGAGTTCTCCGTGTCGGTCCCTGTTGATGCAAGTGGACCCCTGCCTGGAACGTGTTTCCCATCGGGAGTGCAGTTCAGAGAGCCGCCGTGAATCGGCCACTCGGAGCAATCGTTTGCGTCAGGCGTTGTAGACGGGATATACCGTCTTTCTGTGGCCACCATGCCTTTCCCCAGTTCGGCCGGCGTGTCGGTGCGGATGAGCAAGCAGCGACGCAGGGACACCGCGCCTGAGATCTCCGTACGAAAACTCCTGCACGCCCGTGGCCTGCGGTACCGGGTCGCGTGGCCGATACCCGGCATGAAGCGCCGGACGGTCGACGTAGCCTTCACGCGAGCGAAGGTTGCGGTCTTCATAGACGGGTGCTTCTGGCACTCCTGCCCCGAGCACGCCACACGCCCTGCCGCGAACGACGCATGGTGGTCCGAGAAGCTGGCGAAGAACATCGCCCGGGACGTTGCCACCAACGAGCACCTACATCAGGCAGGGTGGCGGGTCATCCGTATCTGGGAGCACGAGGATCCGTCCGATGCAGTCGATCGCATCGTCGACGAGGTCACGCGATTGCGGGCAGAGCACTGACGCGTCTGCACCAATGTTCGACCACTGGCTGACGGTGGTCGGGCTGAGGTGCTCCTGATCTTGCGGAAGTGGAGCCAAGTTGGGTGCTGAAATTCTTCAATAGGTGCAGATACTTGCGTACGGTCATGCGGAGTGCGGGTGATGTAGGCGCTGGCCTGGGTCAGCGCCAGCAGTAGATTCCCCAGCCGGTCGGCCAGCTCATCCAGGGCCTTGGCGTCGGCACCCCCCGGTAGATCAGGTTCGCCAGCAGCGCGATCGAGGCGTCCCAGTCACCCACATCCAGCCGGGTGGACGTGGTGCCGATGCCCCTGCCGATGTCATGCTGGGCGTTGATCAGCACATGGCCGTGGGCCAGCGGGGCGGAGTGCAACTGGACGTCGTCGGCCTCCTTGGTGGTGGCCTGTTGGGCGGCCACCAAATTGGTTCCCGCAGTCAGCGTTATCGGCCTGGAGGCGATTGCTGATGTGGATCTACGACTTCTCGGGCCAGTTCTCCCGAGGCGCCACGAACGTTCCACGCCCCTGAATCGTGACGACCCAGCCCTCCTCTCGCAGGAACTCCATGGCACGCCGGACCGAACCGCGGGCAATGCCGTGCTCCTGCTGCAGCGAGCTCTCGGAAGGCACCAGCTGCCGCTCCGCCAAGTCGCCGGCCTTGATTTTCTCCCTGATGATCCCCGCCAGCTGCTCATAGATCGGCGTCGGGTCAAGCTGGTCGACTGTCACGGACAACACGTTAGAGACGAGTAGTCATGGTACTTACGCCCGGTACGGGCTAGACGTACTAGACGGAATGTACGAGTAGCACGTACGCTGCGGAGAAACAACGAGCCCGCCCAAGCGATGCAAGCGCCGAGGCGGGCCCTTGATCGGACACGGGAGGTCCGACCCATGGGTAACCCAACCACGGATGAGCGATTCGCACCTCACCTGATGTCGGAGGTTCGGGCCGTGCTGGAGAAGCACGGCTATCGGCTGCCGTCGGGAAGCGACTACGTCCACGAACTCGTCATGGCCCGCGTCGATATCGCGCTCAGGAACCTCGTCGAGGTCTTCGAGGGGAGGACCGCGTGACATGACGGAGATCCCTGACTTCCATGGACCGCATTTCGCGCCTCCGCAGGCCAACTTCGTCAGGCTGATCTGGTTCGAACCGACCCGTCGGGCGCGATGCATCCGCGTGGTCTCGCATTCGTGCGAGTGCAGCAGGACGTTGTACGAACTGTGCGCCGCTGGCGGCCAAGGGTTCGTACGCCGGACGGAGCGCGCCGAGGGCACCACCCACGAAACCGAGTGGATGTTGACCGCAGCCGCGAGAAGTCTCTTCGAACGGATCCTGCGCGGCGAAGTGCGATGAGAGCGCCGCGGCGAACGGTGCCGGTGCCCTGCGACGCCCTCGACCTCTAGACCAGTACCATCCGTCTCGACCCCGGCCATGGCCGGGGCCATCCTTGTGAGTGTTTGCCTCACTCAGCTGTGGTCGGCCAGCCGACGTCGGCGAAGGCCAACTCCGCCCAATGCCTCACCAAAGGCAAATCGGCTAGGTGTGGGTCGTTGAGGATGGACTTCCTTAGGAGATCCAGCGTCCTGGCCCGGAACTCGGGAGTGACTCGTTCGCGGTCAGCGGCGAGTTGCCGCAGGAGGCGGGCCAGGTAGTCGTCGCGGCTCACCGTGTCCTCGACCGCGCGGCCCTGCTCGATGACCGCGAGGCAGTGCTCGTACGCCTGCTGAAGGTCGTCGCCTCCGGTCGGGCGGCTGGAGGCGAGCCAAACCCTGGTGATGGCGTTTGTGACGGAGAGTGCCTGGTCTGTGGAAAGGGTGGCGAACGCGGTCGTAGCCTCCCCCTCATCAGGGCCCTCTCTATCTTCATCGTCCATTTCGCGAATGATCGGTGTGAGACCGTGCCAGGCGATGTCCTCCGCCAGATCGCAGGTCAAGTAGCTTTCCCTGAGGAGATGTTCGGTGTGGACTATGCGCCAGCCTCCCCACTTTCTCCTGGGGTCGTCCGGCGACATCTGGAAGATCCAGAAGGCGTCGAGGTCGGGAGCGGTCCAGGGCACGTCCGTCATGGTGATCGAGATTTCCCGATCGCCTTTGTGCCAGATCCGCTCAAGGCGCAGGCTCACGGCGAGGTTCCGCCACGCTTCGGCAGTGAACTGCGATCTCCAGAGCAGCGCGTGGCGTCGCCACGCGGCCGCTGGAAAGGCTGCGTAGGGGAACAGTTCGCGGCCGCTGACAGGGCTGCCCATTAGAGCGATCACAAGGACCAGATTCGCGGAGTAGGCAGCATGGCGGGCGGGGGCGTTCAGGCTGGCGGGGCGGTAGGTGTCGTAGCCGGTGTCTCTGTGCGGTTCGAGGGCTCCGCTGAAGGCGGTCAGCAGCAGTTCGCGAATCAGCCGGCGCTGGTCGCCGGAGAGCTGCCTGGTGAGCGTGGTCAGGAACTCGATGATCTGGCCGCGGGTTGTCAGGGGTGCGAAGGACAGCAGGGCTCGTACGAAACCGTCGTTGGTCGTGTGCCTGCTGCGGGTCGCCGCCACGGCGGCCAGGTCGATGAGTTCGCGCAGGATCAGCCGAGCGACGAGAAACTCGCCGAACGTCGCGTGCAAGAACTCGCAAGTGGTGAGACTGGCATCCTTGCGCAGGGCCTGGGCCTGGTGGATGAAGAAGAACCGGCCGATGACTCGCTGCGCGGGCGTCGGTGGGGCGTGGAAGTCCGATATGCGTTGTTCGATGACCGGGGAGCCGAGTAGCGCGATCAGGTCCGCGGAGAGCTCGTCGTCGGTGGCCCACTGGCGGCCCCGGTTGAACATGGCGAATCCCGCGATCGACAGCCTCAGCATTTCATCCTCAACCGCTGATTCCAGCGGTCCGCCAGCCAGCTCTGGCTGGGTTTTGTGAATCTCGCGCTCGGTGAAGCGCCGCAGGATTCGCTCGTACAGGTCGGCTTGGCCGATCTCTTTGCCGCGCTGTTGAAGGGCGTTGTCCGCGGCGTCGTACAGGGCCAGCATCAGAAGGAGCAGCGGTTGCATGGCCAGGTCAGGATGTCGCAGCGCTGTCTCTGCACTCAGCGGTTGCAGCCCTTGCCCAGTCAGGTATCCGATGTTGTGCTCGTTCCAGGTCGTCAGCCACTGCTGGACCTGCTGGTCGGTGAACGGCTCCAGTCTGATGGCGACTGCGCCGCCGGGTGGGATTCGAGCCCGGTCGGCGACCGCGATGCGGCTTGTGACCAGAACGGCGGCGGGCCTTCCTTGGTCGGCTTCACGTTCCTGGAAGCGTACGACCTGCTCCAGATAGTCGGTCTGGCCGATGCCTGTCGCCTGGAGCAGTTCGTCGAATCCGTCGAGCAGGATGACGGGCAGTGCGCCGGTGGCGGTTCTGGCCAGCACTGTCCAGGTCAGGCTCTCGCCCGTGGCATCCCTGATCGCGTACTCGATCTGAGATTGCAGATCGGTGTCGGAGGGGACGTCGCGTAGCGCAACCCGCACTGTCAGGAAGTCGCGGGCGGGCAGACGGGCGGCGAGCACCTGGGTGAGCACCGACTTTCCCGAGCCGGGCTGGCCCAAGACGATGAGAGGGCTCCGAGTAGCCTCCATCGAGGTCAGGTAGCCGATGAGGAACTCCTGGAAGTCGTCCCTGACCGGGTATTCCGCCCACCACGATTCCTGATCGAGTGGCGCGGACCGGGTGACTCCGGCGGCACGGAATCGGGGGTTTACGTACGCATCCGCCAGTGACGGGATGGTCAGCCCTTCGGGGGCACCCCCGGTCGGCACGATGGGTCTGTCCAGGCTGCGTCGGTAGCGCCTGGCTAGCGCTTGCCGCCGCTCGTCCGCAAGCGCCGCACCGGAGGCGATCCCGTCGAGGACCCGTCCTAGGCCCTCCAGCCCGGTGTGCAGCCGCAGCAGGCGTTCATGGGTGGCGACGTGGTCGAGCCGGTTCGCCCAGAACGCCACTTCAGGGAACTCGCCGGCCAGGCGGCGTAAGTGCTCCTCATAGCGGCGCACCGCGGCTTCGGGGACCTCATCGGTCAGCACCCGCTCGACATCCATTGCGGAGTCGATCCGATCCCAGGCGGCCGCCTCACGCAGATAGGCAATCAGCCGCTCGCTCAACGAGGCGTAGAACAACCCCAGCGCTTCACGCATGGTGGCGTCGTCGAGCTGTACGGGTTCCCCGGGGATGCCGCTGTCATTAAGCACGCCGGTGAGTGCGCGGAGCCGGTCGGAAGGTACATGCTCACCGGTGGCCAGGGTGACCTGCGCTGATTTGCCGAGCTGGAGTTCCTTGATCTCAAAAGGCCACGTCACAGCATTCAACGACTCGAAGAATCCAGTGAGCACGATCACCTTGTGGGCGGCGGTGAGCCGTTCTGTCCTGTCGAAGCGGCCCAGGCCACGAAGCCGGTCTCCCAGGCCGCTGACCAGCGCACCACTGAGCTGGGCTAACTCGGCCTTGGCGTCGAAGAGGCTGAGCGCGAACTCCACGCCGCCACCGGTCCCTGCGAGCAGTACGCCGCCGGTTAACCTGTCCAGCGCGGTCACGAGTGCGCTGCCGGAGCCGCCCAACAGCTTCACCGCGTCGGCGTAGCAGAGCTTGTTCGGCACCGGAGTCTCCCTCGCGCTTGGGCGTCTCTTCATGCTGGCGGATATGGGTGAGCACGTACAGTCTTGCCTCGGCCGGACAGTGGGGTTGTTCTACGGAATCGGGTCCATGCTGGTTGTTGTCGCGCTCACCACGTGCCGTGTTTTAAGCATAAACTCGCTATGTTGCTTTGGGGGTGCAGTGATGTATTTTGCCGTAGCGCGTGCGGGCGACACGAAGCAGCTCGACCGAATCTGTGACCATGTTCCGCCCCTTCGCAGCCTCGGAAAAGTCGATGCCCATCCAGGGACGCTCATCGCCGCATCGGAACAGCATGAAGGCGACGTGCGGACTTGTTATAGGAAGGTCGTGTGTGTATGCGATCAAGCCTTTCCCGAGATCGGCTGGTAGCTCGGCTAGCTGATGGCTGCCGAAGTTCTCGCGGGCGAGCTTAAGGGCCTCGTCTCCTCCGCTGGTGGACCAGTTGAGGGAGAAGCGGATGTACTCGTTTTTGAGTATGCATCCCCCATGGGTAGTGGGGACGCCGTCGATGCTCTCCTCTAGCGGTATTGTTAGCCCGCTGATTTTGCGTATCGCCTGCTGCGGGAAGATCTTGCACCAATATGGGCTGGTGTCAGTGATGGGGCTGGTGTCGGCGATGACCTTCGGTGTTGGTTGTGTAGGGCTACTGCTTGGGTTGGCGCAGCCGGAACTTAGCGACAGTAGGAGCAGCGTGCCTAGGATGGCAGCGGGGACGCGTGTGGGCATGTCAGTAGTTCCGGTCGATGCCTAGATTGTCATGGACGGCTACGCCTGCGCTGTTGTCCATGGCCTCCTGGATGGTCTGGGTATTGCTTTCGGTCTTGGTGTGAAAGCGTGCCCACTTGATGAATTGGTCGAAGGCGGCCGGGTCGTTGACGATATCGTCGAGCGGTTTGAGGGCGGGCGGGTGACCGTCTGTGGCGAATAGCTTGCCCTTAAGGTCCTTGTGCGCCTGAGCGTTCCATTCGCCGTGCGCGATTCTTGTGCCGAGGATCATCTGGCGGACCATCCACATGGTCATCTCGCGGTCGTTGCTCGCCTGCTGCAAGGCTGAGTCCGTGGTCAGGCCGACGCCCAGCAGTCGGTCGGCCAGGACTGCCGACAGCTTTTCGAACCCCATCGGCGTGAGCTTCTCGTGTGCTTTGTCACCCCAGAACCCGAACCGCGTGGCGAGCTTGCCCACAGGCCCTGTCAGCTCACTGAGCATGTCATTGATCAGGCTCTTCATTTCCGCCTTCGCCTGTTCATCGCCCTTGGCCTGCGCCATTAGAACCAGCCGGCGGGGTTCGAGTAGGTGCCCCATGAAGCGCGCCTCCGGAATGAGCACCTCCTCCATGTTCTCCCCATCAGCCCGCTTGTAGGACTCCTGGGTCTTGTTGAGCATCCTCTGGGTCTCCGCTCCCAGCAGCGCCTTTACCGCGCCCTCGTGGCGGCCCACGAAGGTCAGCACCCGATCCATCTCGGCCCGGTCGATGTTCTTCAGCGCAGGGTCCTGGCCCTCGAAGACACTGAAAATCTCGTCGATGTGCGCGGCCATGACCGTCCCGATTGGGCCATCCAGGAAGGACAACCGCTCCAGCTTCGCTGGATTGACGATCGTGAGTTTCCCGTCGTCCCCTCGCTTGAAGACACCGTCGAGTTCATTCTTGAGGAGGACGAGCGCGTCGTTGGTGAACTTGAGCGATTCCTTGTCCTTGCCGCTCAACGCCGTCTGCAGAAGGCCGGCGAAAGGAGCGTAGTTCCGTGTGTGGTTGAAGCCGTCCAGCCGATCCGTGAGCAAGTACTCCATGATGCTCTTGTTCCAGCCCTGTGGGGTGTGGAAGAGCAGGGCCTGTGCCGCCTCCGGCGTGTGTCTCGCGGCCTGGGACAGATCGTCGATGACGCTGGCCTTTATCGGCTTACCCGGTTCCCCCATGTAGGGCCCGCCGGGCTGCATCGAATCGCTGAGCCCGAGCACGGTGGCCAAGTCCATGGCGTTGGCATAAGGCGGTCCGGCGTCCGACAGCTCCTTTTGATGGACGATCGCGTCCCGGCCCACCACTTCCATGAATCGCTTGGAGAACGGCGGCTTGCCGTCGCTCGCCCGCCAGATCAGGGCCTGTGCCTGATACCCGACGTAAGCCACCTCGTTGGCCCTGTGCTGCGCCCGCCCTTCCTTCACCAGCTGGGAGAGCAACGCATCCCCCATGAAGGCCGGGTCTTTAGGGTCAGTGCCCTTGGCCAGCGCGGTGGCGAGCAGCTTCATGCCCTCCTTGACTTGCTGGGACACCTGGTCGCCCTTGGCGGTCCGCATCATGACATTGGCCCGCATCTGAAGAGCCAGCGATGCCGGAAGCTCGGTGATGCCCTTGGCCCCCAGTTTGGCCAGGAAGGCCTTGACGAATTCCGGGTCAGAGGCCTTGCCCGCGAACCCTCGCAGTTGCGCCAGCGCTGTGGCGTCCCCGCGGCCCGCGGCCACTGCGGCGTTCGCGGCCAGCGTTCCGTTCAGTAATCCCTCGGCGGCTGCCAGTGAATCGGGGACGGGGACCATGGTCCCGGCCGGCGTGTGCGTGCCGAAAGTTACCTTCAGTCGTTCCATATCCCTGATCAGTCGCTGCCGCCGTCGCAGGTCCTCGACCTCCGCCCCGACCTCCTTGGCCATGTCGCGGATGCGCAGCGCCGGCCCGGTGTCCAGCCCCGCGGCCGTGAGCTCGCCGTACAGTGCCGCGGCCAGTTCCTCGAGTTGCTGGGCCGCCGTGCTATGCCTGGAGACCAGACTGTCGAACTCGGGTTGCTTGACCCCGGTGAAGCTCACCTCGTACCTGCCAGTTTGTCGCTGGCGTCGGCGACAGCCCGGGCGAGCACCGCGCGCAGCTCCCGCTCGCGGCCGTGTACGGTCTGGCCGAAGTGGCCGCCGGTCGGTCCCACCCATGCTCCGGCATCCATGAGCTGGCAGGAAGGATGAAGGGTCCACCAGTGGTCGTCGGACAGCTTCTGGATGCGTTGCGCCGCTGCCCGCATCGCCTCGCGATCAAGATCAGGCATGCCGATCTCCTCGTACGACTCCCAAGCCCCCTGGCAACGATAGCTTCATCCGGGTCGATTGCCTTGGTATCAAACAAACTCGGAATTTTTCCTGACAATTCGAGCCAAATAGCTCGTCCGTGCGTACACCTTTGAAGCGACGCGCCGGATCCGATGGACATCCACTTTCTCTCGGTCACGCGTGGTTCGCGCGCTTTGTTCTGCTTGCTGGCACGCCCATGACGGATACCCGCAGTTGATCTAATCTTGACGAAACGTCACAGTGGGCGCTGGTCCGCCGACGGACTGACCCGCGCCTGCCCATCTGGCAAGTACGGAGGGCTGATCGCGGTGGCCGGTGGTCGTAGTGAGTGGGAAAGGCAACAGGCGGCTCAGCGCAAAGAAGCCGAACGACGGGCACGCGAGGCTGCCAGACAGGCCAAGGAGAAAGAGCAGGAACGCCAGCGGCAGCATCTGGAAAAGCAGCAGGCAGCGACCGAGCAAAAGAGTGCGAAGGTTGCGAAACGCATCGAGGAACTGGATCAAGTACTCCTCGCCGCCCTTCACGTGCGTCCCCTCGCCTTCGACCAGATGAAAGTCGTCGCCTCTACACAGCCGTTCGACGCCGGACGCCTGGGCGTCCCCGAGCCGGCTCCCGACTGGGCGGCGTACGCGCCGTCTCCACCATCCGCCCTCAGCAAACTCTTCAGCGGCCAGTCTCGCTATGATCGCCGGCTGCAAGAGGCGCGCGGCCGGTTCGACAGTGCGGTGGCTCAGCAGCAGAAACGTGAGAAGCAGCGTCTTCGCGAGTTGAGCGCGGCTCGGACCGCTCACGATCGTCAGACGGCCGCGGTCACCAGCCAAGTCGCGGCGGACAATGCCAAGTTGGATCGCCTGCGCGAGGAGTTCGACGATGGCCAGCCAGAAGCCGTGGAGTGGTTCGCCGCCAGGGTTCTGGAGAGATCGACCTACCCGAAGGGCTTCCCTCGTCTCTACCAGGTTGCCTACCGGCCGGAGAACCATGACCTCGTTGTCGAATTCGAGTTGCCGCCGCAGAGCGTCATCCCCGACGTACGCGCCTACAAATACGTCAAGGCGCGAGACGCCATAGACCCGGTGCCGCGACCGCAGACAGAGGTCAAGCAGCGATATGCAAAGCTCCTCGCATGCGTGGCCCTGCGTACGCTGCACGAGATCTTCACCGCCACTCCAGGCCGGATCGTTGAGGCGATCGTGTTCAACGGGCGCCTCAACACCACAGATCAGGCAACCGGCAAAAAGGTACGCCCCCACCTGCTGAGCGTGGAGGCCGAGCGCGCCGCGTTCGAGGAGCTCGTCCTTGCCGACGTCAACCCTGTGGCCTGTTTGAAGCGCCTCAACGCTCTCGTTTCCCCCAACCCTTACGACCTGGAGGCTATTGAGCCGTTCATCACCTTCGATCTCAAGCGGTTTCGGTTCTCCGAGGACATGGATGTCGTTGTCGGGCTGGATTCGCGGCGGAATCTCCTCAAGCTGACACCCACCGAGTTCGAGCACTTGATAAGGGAGCTGTTCGTGGCCATGGGCGCCGAAGCCTGGACCACTGTCCCTTCCAAGGACGGTGGTGTGGACGCCGTGGCTACCAGCAAGAACCTCTTCTTCGGCGGCGTCTGCCTCATCCAGGCCAAGCGATGGAAGGGCCTGGTCGGTCTGGATGCCGTCCACGCGCTCACCGGTGTCATGGCCGACCACAACGCCACCACCGGTGTCCTGGTGACTCCATCGTGGTTCGGGCGTGCCAGCGAGCAGTTCGCTCAGCGGAACAGGATCACGTTGATCAACGGCGCTGAGCTCAAACACCTCATCAAGCAGTACCTGAACATCGATGTGATCCCTGGGACAGCGCCTCCACGAAATGCTCGGGCATCAGATAACTCTCAATCTGGGCGTCCCGGTCCCAGCATCTGACTGAACGTGAACATTGAAGCGCTCCGACTCGTTCCTTTGAGAGGATCGAGTCATGGCAGCCAAGTCCCCCTATTCGGCGGAGCTGCGTAAGCGCGCGGTGCGGATGGTCGCTGAGGTCCGCCCGGACTACCCGACCGAGTGGGCCGCGATCAACGCGGTCGCCGCCAAGCTCAGCATCGGCACGGCCGAGACACTGCGCAAATGGGTCCGTCAAGCCCAGATCGACGAAGGACAGCGGCCGGGCACCACCACCGATGAGGCCGAAGAGTTGAAGCGGCTGCGGCGGGAGAACGCCGAGCTGCGCCGGGCCAACGAGATCCTGAAGGCCGCCTCGGCTTTCTTCGCGGCCGAGCTCGACCGGCCACACATGCACTCGTGACCTTCATTGACGAACACCGCGACCTGTTCGGTGTCGAGCCGATCTGCCATGTGCTGACCGAGCATGGCCTCGGCATCTCGCCCAGCACCTACTACGCCGCCAAGAACAGGCCGCCGTCGGCTAGAGCGATTCGCGACGCCGCGTTGGACGACCACATCAGGCGCATCCACACGACCAACTATGGCGTCTACGGCGCCCGCAAAGTCTGGCGGCAGCTGCTGCGTGGGGGCCACCAGGTGGCCCGGTGCACGGTCGAGCGGCGGATGCGCGCTCTGTGCCACGCAAGGACTTCAAATGGTCCACGAGCCGCACCACCCTCGACCGGATTACGATCAGGGCCAAGCGCTGCCTCCCGGGCACGATCGTGTGCAACAACACCAAGACCTACACGCTCTACCCCTGATCTGAGGCGTGGCAGTCGGGTCGCCAATGGTTGTCAGTTTCGGCGAGAGATGGCCGAGAGCCTTCGGAGTTATCGGGCCGCGCGTACCTTCGTGCAGCCGAGTCGCCGCCGCGACCGCCGCAGTAAATACCGGATTTACTGCGGCAGCCGCCCGCGCCTCCACGCTTTGAGGGGATTGACACCGCGACGGTTCTCATCGAGTGCCGGTCGGGACGAGGGCAACGAGCGGCTCATGGATGGCACGACGGTGGAACGGCGCAGCCGAGGTGTCGTACCGGATGGTCCGCGACAACGTCGGCAAGCGCCGCCGCGCCGCGGGACCACGCTGTCTCGGCTTCCTGGCTGGGCTGCTGATGGCCGAATGCGATTATCGCGCCCGCAAGGGCTCATCACGGCCGGTTGTTCTTGCCGTCCAGCCACAATGTGTCGTTCTCATCGCGGTGGGAACCCGCACTGCCGACGTGTTTGGCGTCGATCTTCGAGCCCTTCTTGATCACGTGCACCAACGCCATCGCGTGTCCACGTCCAAGGTCGAAGTCCCGCTTCAGCCAGTCGATGATCGCTCCGGCTTTCGTGGACGGGTCGTCAAAGCCGCGCTCTTTCGCCAAGGCGATGAACTCGCGCGGTGTCAGTCCGGTCTTGCCCTCGATGTTGTCGAGGTACGCCTGGAACGACATGTGTCTCTCCGTTCTGCGGGGATCGGCCGGGTGGCCGCCGACTCTGCGGCCGGCGAGCAGCAAGCTTGTCTTTTGCAAGTATGGTTTGTCAACTGAAGTTTGAGCTAAGATCTGCACCATGGCGTCCCGAGAGTACGGACAGTTCTGTGGCCTGGCCCGCGCGATGGAGATGATCGGCGAACGGTGGAGCATGCTGATCATTCGCAACCTGTTCGCTGGACCCCAGCGCTTCACAGACCTGCGAAAAGGCTTGCCCGCCATCCCGACCAACATCCTGTCGGCCCGCCTCAAGCAGCTCGAAGGGGCAGGCCTGGCCACCCGCCGCGCGCTGCCGCATCCCGACCGCGCAGTCGTCTACGAGCTCACCAGCTACGGACGCGATCTGGAACCGGCGCTCATCGCGCTGGGCCGGTGGGGCGCACGAACGATGACCGAACCCCGCCCCGGCGAAGTCGTCACCGCCGAATCAATCGCCATGTCCTTCCGCACCGCCTACCGGCCGGAAGCAGCCCAGGAAGTCACCGTCGGTTACGAGGTCCGCATGGGCGACTTCACGCTCGGCTTGCAGATCACCGATGGGGTGCTGATGGTCGGCCTCGGCCCGCACCCCGCACCCGACCTCGTCATCGAACGGCTGACCGGCCACCCGATCCGCGAACTCATGAGTGGCAGCAAGACCCCAGACGAAGTACTCCACGACGGCAGCATGCGCATGGAAGGTGATCCCGCGCTTCTCAGCCGGTTCGCCGAGATGTTCCGTTTCTGATCAACAGACAAGGCACTAAATGACACTCGATCGTCTCTTGGTGCTGCTACTTCGTATCGACATTCCGGGCCCGACAAGCGCCCGGCGCTGCCCAAACTGACCGGCAAACGCTGCTGCTTCTCACCAACAAAATCGCAGAGGGTCGGCGACGGAGGCAGTCCTCGTACGCCTGCTGGAGGTCATCGCCGGCGGGCGTCACATGTTGCAGAGCTGAACAGTCAGCTGGCCTGTCCCTCTGCCGCGTCGGCGCTCCTGCAAGCCACGCAGAAGAGATAGAGGTCAACCCAAGCGATTTGGCCACCCGAGTAAACTTTTCAGCAGTAGGCGAGCCACTTCCCGGTGGCCTCGTAAATGGCACCCGCAGCCGTGCATTTCAGGCACGCATTGGGGCTGTCATAGCTGGAATGGTATTGGTAACTGTTGCTGGGCGGCCAACCACCTCCGCATGTGACTGTGAACGACGGACTGGAAGCAGCCGTCGGCTGCTGCGCAAGTACGGGACAGCGTCCAATGCCCGGATACGGTTCCCTTTTGCGGTAGAGCTGATCGAGCTGTGGATCGTCCTGATGCAGGTTCCGACCGACTACCCGTGCCCTCCTTATTCCTCTAGTTCGCCGTGCGGCACGACACGCATGCCCACTTCAGGGGTGGGTTCGGCCCGCTGATCGCCGTCGCGGCGCTGATCGCCATTGGCGAGCGTGCCTACTATCCGGCCTCAGGCAGCTACATCTCCGTGCTGGCGGAGGGCGCGGCCCGGGACCAGTTGTACATGCTCATGGCGACCACCCGGAACGCCGCCCTCGGCCTGGGCGGGCTGCTGCCGGCGGGTGCCGTGTCGCTGGCCGGCGAGACCGGATTCGCCGTCATCGCGTTCACGAACGCGGCCAGCTTCGCCGTGGCGGCCGGTTGCCTGGTCCTGCCGAGGCAGCAGACGGCGGCCGCGCTGGGCATCCGGCAGCCGGGCGGGTACCGGCAGGTGTTCGCGGACCGGCCGTTCATCGGGCTGGTGGCGGCGGAGCAGGCCTTCACCCTGATCCATCTGGTCCTGCCGGTAGCCATACCGGTTTACGCGGTCCGGTTCTTCGCCCGGCACCTCGGCCGAACGGTCACGGAGGGCGACACGCTTGCCTGGCGGGCCAGCGCTTGATCAACCCGATCCCTCGGGAGGAAACCGCCCCGCGAAAGGACCCGAGATCGCGGTGCTACCAGTCGTCGGGGTTGGCTCGTACCTGGCTCATGTCGCCTGCCCGAAGTGCTTTGGCCGGGGCGACAAACCGCAAAATGCCCCCGTCGCCCCATTCCCACATGTCGGTGCCGGCCAGAGTGAGCAGGTGAGCATAAGGCTCCTCCTGCGACAGCTCCTGCAACAGGTCAACGCCATAGCTGCGGATCGGCGGCCAGCCGAACGCCTGATTGCGTATGCCACCCCACTCGATACCTTGCTCGTCCTCGCAGTACCTCGGCCAGGCGTCCTCGCCGAACTTGTCGACCACCAGCCAGCCGGGATCCACGCGGTAAAGCGATGACCGCTCGATCTCGTCTCCGTAATCGAGGGTGCTGAGCACCGGATCGCAGTCGTAGGACGAAGCCGAGGGCAAAGTGACGGCAGGGTTGGCGTGCATTCGAACGCGGTCGAACCTCGGGGCCGGATCCGGTGCCGGGACTTCGACCGCGTGTTGCGGGTCAGCAGGTACGACCCGGCATACCCGCGGATCGTCATGGCTTCCGGCATCTTTCGGAACCTTCTTGGATCCGGTCCATGGATCCAAGAAGAAGAAATTGAGCAGCGCGGACCCGGTCGACGGGATCTGATCACCGAGCCACGGGCCGAGCGCGCCGACATCGAGCACGGCATACAGGCTGAGCGGCACTCCCGCGTACTCAGGCCACCGTGTGCCCGGCTCCAGCAGCGCCGGGCCGCCCCACCGGCACAGCCCGGTCGCCTCGGCGTCATCATCCGCAGGCTTTAGATCGAACCCGGGCCGCGCCAACGCCGCCAGTTGGCCCCCCACGTGTTCCCCCAGATGTTCAACGCACAGCTCACGCACGCCGGACAGCGCCTCTTCGTACCTCACCCGACCATGAAAGCAGCACAATGCCCCTGACGATCACCAGTTCCGAACGTTTCAGATCAGGGGAAGGCCAAGCCGTCGGCATGCTGGATCTAGTGGCTCGTCTCGCTTCGTTGACCGAGTAATCGACGTGCCGCCCGGCGGCCAGCAGACTATCTCGCCGAGCCGAAGAAGCTCCGCTACCGGCTGCTGCCTGCAGCCGCTCGCATCACCCGGGGCGGTCGCCGCTTCCATCTGCGCATCTCCGCAACCTGGCCCTGGCGAAACGAGCTGACCAGCGCATTCGTAGGCCTCACGGCCCTGCCGCGGCCAGCCACCTGAAGCATGACAGCGCCCCTGCCCGCCCACCACCCGAAGAACCCTGGAGAACCCGACCCGCGCGTCGGGCCACGGCCATGCCTGCCGACGAAAAGCAACCGAACCACCACTGCACACCAGCTCAGACCGGCTCAGCCACTCGAAGCGAAACAGGGAGGCTAGGCGGATTGTTCGCCCGGCACCTTAGCGAGTTGCACACCACGCAGGCTGAGCAGCACCAACCCAGCGCACCCGCAGACGAGCGCGATGTCGGCGACGTTACCCACGAACGGGCCGTAGTCGATGAAGTCCACAACATGCCCGCGGCCCAGGCCGGGCTCGCGGAAGAGTCGGTCGCCCAGGTGGGATACCGCACCGCCGAGCAGCACGCCCAGCACGAGCGCCCAGCCCGCCGAGGCCAGTCGGCGTGCGGTGTAGAGAATGCCGACCACTGCCGCTGCCGTTGCCAGGGTGAACACCCATGTCGCCTCGATGCCTATGGAGAACGCGGCGCCAGGGTTGTACAGCAGCCGGAAGTAGATCAGAGGCGGGATCACGGCGACGCGCTCGCTGTCGGACAGCGCGGAGACCGCCCACAGTTTGGTGAGCTGGTCCGCGAGCAGGACTACCGCCGCCAGTATGAGCATCACGCCGTACAGTCGGCTTGAACCCCGCGCCAACCGCATCATCATGGCCTCCGTGCGTAGCGATATCCGAACCAAGATTCCCTGAGACTATCGGCCCCTTCGCCGTGGCAAGGTGCACGTTGCCGCCGTGGGGCAATCGGCTGAGCTCGTGGCTTGTCAGGCAGCCTTGGCCGGGTATTCGGTCCACTGACGGATCGATGACTCGGGCGCGAAGCGGGTCTTCGGCTCGGCCCGGCTGTTCCGCCAGCGGATGTAGGCGGCGATGGCGGCGTTCTGCTCGTCGTGGGTGCGATGATCGGTGCCGTTCAGCGCGAAGTAGCGCAGGGCTGCGAACTCGGATTCGATCCAGTTCAGCCAGGATCCGTAGGTCGGCAGGAAGACCAGCTCGACGTCATTGTCGGCGGCCCAGGCGCGTACCTCGGCGTGCCGGTGCGGGGAGAAGTTGTCGAGCACGATGTAGAGCTTCTCCCCAGGCCAGCGCTCTCGCAGGGCCTTGAGCAGGCCGAGGAACTCGCGCCACCGTTTGCGCTTGCGGATCCGGTAGTAGATCTTGCCGGTGGCCAGGTCGAGGGCGGCGAGCATGTGCATCACCCCGCCGTAACGGTTGTAGGTCGCCCGCAGGCGGCGGGGCCTGCCGGCCGGGCGCCAGGCCTTGCCTTTGCGCGGCTGGAGGTTCAGCGGGCCGAACTCATCGACGGACATCACCCGGCAGTCGGTGGGCGGGGTGTCGTATAAGGCCAGGATCCGGTTCATCTTGGCGATGAAGTCCGGGTCGGTGGAGGCTTTCCAGGTGGTCGTGGTCTGCCAGGAGACCTTGCCCTCGCGCAGGATCCGCCGGAGCGTTTCACGGCTGATGCGGGGGACCACGAGCCGTTCGGTCAGGTGGTCGGCGAGCTTGGCCAGGCTCCAGGTGGCGAAGCCGGTGATGCCCCAGTCGGCGGGGGACGTCCGGGCGATCAGACGGATGTGCTCACGCACCCGCTCACTGATCCCCTTCGGGCGTCCCCCGCTCCATTTTGGGTCCAGGGCGTCGAACCCCCGCTCGTTGAACGCGTGGATCACGTCGCGGACGTAGTCCTCGCTGACCTGCATCAGCGAGGTGATGTCCTTGGCCGTCTGGCCCTGGGCGGACATCAGCACCACGATCGCCCGCCGCAGCCGCACCGGATCCTTCGACGTCCGGCTGACCCGCTGCAGCCTGCGGCCCTCCTCCATGCTGACCGGCCGGCCGAACACACTCGGTCGACGCCCCACGACCACCTCCAAGATCGATCACTGGAGACAGTCTGCTGGCCGCCGGGCGGCACGTCGATTACTCGGTCAACGATGCGAGACGAGCCACTAGCACCGGGCCTTTCGGTCGCCCTCTCAGAAGCCAGAGAAACGAGAGAAAGCAGAGAAGAAGGCCAGGCCGATGACGACCGCGATAAGCCCGATGACGATTCCGCTGTAGCCGCCGCCGCCGACGTCGTCCGCGGGCATGGCGCTGGTCGGGTCCTGCGGGTCGTAGAGCACCTCGGTCTCGTTGCCGATGCCAAGGTCGGAGGTGGTCACTGCCTCGGTGGTGATTTCCCGCCCCTCCACGGTCGTGAAGGTCAGAACTGGCCGCTGCATCGCCCTCAAATGCTCCCCCCGACCCACGAACGTGGTCCGGACGTCGCTGACCACGCCTGGCACCCGCTGCGCCTGCCGGACGAACTGCTTGCCGTCGATGATTCCCTTGATCGACCTTAGAATGATCAATGCCCCAAACGCCACGAACAGCAGCGGGAAGTACGGGAACAGATCTTCCAACGTGGATCTCCTTGGGTCGCCTGCCTCGTAGAACGTCCTAGAGGACCGAAGGTTCCCGTCGTCAGCCGATGAGGAACTCGGCGTCGGCGTAGCGGCGGCTCTAGGTGGTGCGGTCACCCGCACTGACAAGGTCGGCACCCAGCACGGTCACCTGCTGTGCCCGCCCTCTTCACGGACGACAGGGCGAAATGGTGTCATCTCATCCACGAATCGGCACGTCAAACGCCTCGGCGGAAAACTCCAGTCCTTCCGGCACACTTTTGACCCTGGTTAGCTTCACGTCGAAGGGCAGATCCCCCTTGAACGGGATCGGGTAGGAGATCAGCTGTGCGATCTGGTCAGGCACGGGCACGCCCTGGATCTTGTCGGCCTGGAGCCTGATCCTCCCGTCGGCGACCTCGACGCGCATCTCGGCGTTGAACTTCACCTTGTCCGCCCCGATCGTTATCTCCCCCGAGGCCGTGAGCCGTCCCCCGTTGCCGCCGATCTTCACGCCACTCGGCGCGTATTCGTCGATCGTCGCCCTGGTGAGGGTGCCGCTGATGCTCACGCGACCTGCCTGGACATGGGCTTGGTTCTGCAGGACATCAGCGAGGGACGCCGTTACGTCGTACGCGGCGCCCCGCAGGTTCCTGACCGGCACGCCGCCGTAGCTGAAAGTGCCGAGATCGAACCGCACCTCTGGATAGCGCCCCGACACGGCCTGCGTGAGAAACGGGATGCCCTCGATTGACACAGCCGGTGTGCCGGAAAGGCCGGGAGCGGCGGCGATTCTGTTCGCAAGGTCGCGCTCGACGTTCGCTACGGCGACTCGGTCGATGATGAGGAGGACGACGAGCGCGATCAGGAAAACAATCACCTTGCGCATGGGGGACTCGGCATGCGCTGGCGGCCGCGGAAGGTCTTGGCTGCCGTTCCAGCATCACTCATCCGTCGATGACCCGCTTAACGCCGGCGTCCTAGAACGGAAGGCGGCGACCAGAAACCCGGCCGACCCCAGCCCCAACAGCGCGACCCCCCACAACCCAACCATCATGAGCTGGGGGAACATCGCCAGCATGACCGGCGAGAGCATCACCACGCTCCTACGCCCTACCGGAGACTGTGCGGCCACTCCGCAGACCACCGCACACAGCCCGAGCAGGAGCAGTTCGGGCGGCACTCCGACCTCCCGCAGGGCAGCCTCCAGCTGCCACGTCCCGACGACCACCGTCAGAGCCGCCCCGGACCACGCTAGGATCCGCCCGCGCCCCACCAGCGACAGCCCTTGACGCGGCTGCGCCACCCCCGTCAGCACCGCCGCCACAAGCGCGAAAGAGCCAACGATGCCGCCGAGTGCCACCCCCATATCCAAGGAGAAGCCTGTGGCCGACAACATCGCCGCGGCGGCCATGCCCGCGCTGAACAGGAGTGCCCAGATCCACGCGACCGCCGCAGCAGGCCAGCGGCGATTGGTCCAGGCCAGGAAGACGGTCAGGATGCCTATCAGAAGCAGCTCACCGCTGATGCGCAACTGCATCTGGTAGATGAGCAACACTATGGGACCGACCACCGCGACGACACGCATCGCATCCCGCCACTGCGCCATGGACTCCGGCCCGAACGCCCAGCGCGCGCGGATCGCGGCGGCCCCCTTGACGAGGTCGAGGGTGTCACGCGGCTCCGGACGACTCTGCCCTGGCCGCGCCGACTCCATCAGCACACTGAGCATCTCCTCCTCGTGCCGCTCGCGGTGCTCGCGCGGGTACCAGCGGAGAAGGCTGCGGTAACGCCGTTCGAGGTCGCTCACGCGACACCTCCGGCGGGGCGCGTGTGCAGCCGGGCGGCGGCGGTCCTGGCGTTGCGCCGCAGCCGTTCGACCTCGGCGGCCAGACGGGCGCTGCCCTCGTCGGTGAGCCGGTAGTAGCGCCGCAACCGCCCGCCGACGATCTCCTCCCGGTCCTCCGCGATCAGGCCTTCGGACTGGAGCCGGTCCAGGGCGGCGTACAGAGTGCCGGCCCGCAACCGGACCTCACTCTCGGAGATGCGCTCCACATCGCTGATGATGCCGTAGCCGTGCTGGGGCTCGGTGGCCAGCGCGGTGAGTATGAGGAACGAAGGCTCCTGCAAAGGGCGTAACTTGGACACAGGATCTTTATATACCGATAGTCGGTATATTGGAAGGGCCTAGAAGTCGACTCCGTCGTCGACCACGCGGGGCTGCGCACTGCCGCCGATGACCTGCACGCGCCATGCGGAGAGGCCGGTGCGCGAGTCGGGTGCGAGGGCCGGGGTCTGGAGGGTGCGGTCCCGGGATGGTCGGCCCTGATAAAGAGCACTCTTCGGTCTGGCGATGGGCGGACGCAGGAGGCTGGGGCCGACGAAAGGCGCGGATTTGCCGGGCGGGGCAGGATGTGTGCTGTGAAAGTCGAGCGAGCCGGTGCGGGTCGGTTTCGCGATCCCGGTGTCCGTCTGTGGCATTTCGCCAGGGAGATTCTGGTTCGGTGTCCGCGGTGTGATGAGCGTGCGTTGGTGGCTGTACATCCTGATCATCGCGATGGCCACGCGTACGCGATGGGCTGGTTGACGGCGCCACATCGGCTGACCTGTCTCGGGCGTGGTCATGTCGCCGAATGGGTGCCGGGGCGGGTGTTGTGGGCGTACAACGTGCCGCATTTGGAGCTGCTGGAGGAGTATGTGGCGGCGGCGCAGCGGGAGCGGCCCAGGCCGGCGGGGTCGCAGACGTTGCTGGAGCGGGTGCCCGTGTGAATGAAGGCGGCTGGTAACCGGGCCGAGGTGCTCGCCGCGATCCGAGCGCTGCGTGACGGGGCGTAGGCGCGCTCTCGTCCAAGTCGGGGGAGCAAGGATCGGCCCTGCCGCTGGCTATAGCAGGCGGTATCTGCTCAACCCACAGGCTGGTTCCAGAGTGTTGACCAACGACACTGGTATGCGCTGCGCGCCCTTCATATGAAGCTGAAAAGCACGTTCGGGAGAAGACGTCCGTCAGGGGCGGCCGAGGCCGGCGTCGCGGGCGCGGATGATGGCTTCGGCGCGGTCGGCCACCTGGAGCTTGGTGAAGATGCTGGAGATGTGGTTGGCGACCGTTTTCGGAGCGATGACCAGGTGGCGGGCGATCTGGCCATTGGGACGGCCGGCGGCGATGAGATCGAGGATCTCCCGCTCGCGGCCGGTGAGCTCCGGAAAGGGGTCCTGGACGGCCGGCGGGGCGGCGAAGAAGCCCAGTACCCGGCGGGCCACGCCGGGGCCGAAGATGGCCTGGCCGGCGGCGACGGCGTGGATGGCGCGGGCGATCTCGTCCTGCTGGGCGCCCTTGAGCAGATAGCCGCGGGCACCGGCACGCATCGCGGAGAACACCGAGTCGTCGTCCTCGTACATGGTGAGCATGAGCACCGCGACCTCGGGCGCCGCGCGGGCGATCTGGCGGGTGGCCTCGATGCCGTCCAGACGTGGCATCTGGATGTCCATGACCAGGACGTCGGGCTTGTGCGTCACCGCCTCGCGTACGGCGGCGTGGCCGTCGGCCGCCTCCGCCACGACGGTCAGGCCGCTGATGGAGTCCAGTAGCGCGCGCAGGCCGCTGCGCACCACTGGGTGGTCGTCGGCCAGCACAATTCTGATCATGTCGCCGCCAAGGGTAGCGTGGCCGTCACCCGGCCGCCGGTGGGCTCGGGGCCCGCGCTGCAGGTGCCGCCCAGTTCGGCGGCGCGCTCGCGCATCGATCGCATGCCGACTCCCGGCCGCCACGCGCCGGATCCACCTCCGTCGTCGGCCACCTCAACGTGCAGGTGATGGGCGGCCGGCTGTCCGTCAGCGTGGATCCGTATACGTACTCGGCCGGCGCTGGAGTGCCGGACCGCGTTGGTGAGGGCCTCCACCGCGATCCGGTACGCCGCCGCCTCCACAGCCGCGGGCAGGGCGGGAAGGCCGGTGGCCTCGACGCCTACCGTCAAGCCGGGGCGTTCGAGCTGGGCGGCGCGTTGCCGGATCGCGCCGGCCAGGCCGAGGTCGTCCAGGGCCGGCGGCCGGAGGTCGTAGACGAGCCGCCGGATGTCGTCAATGGCCTGAGCGGTTTCGGCGCGAAGTTCGGTCAGGAGCGCCTGGGCGCGGCCGGGGTCGGTGGCCAGGAGGTTGCTCGCGGCGTCGGCCTTGAACGTCACGCCGGTCAGCACCGGGCCCAGGCCGTCGTGCAGATCGCGGCGCAGGCGCCGCCGTTCCTCCTCGCGGGCCACCACCAGGGCCTCGCGGGAACGCTGCAGCTGCTCGGAGAGGGCGACCGCGTGCACCGCCACCGACAGCGGCGCCGCCAGCAGTTCCAGGACCGCCCGGTCCGGGCCGCCGAGGCGTTTCTCACCGGCACGCAGGCCGATGACCACCTCACCCACCCGTACCCCGCCGTAGGTGAGCGGGATCGTGTGCAGCAGTTCAGGCGGTGCGCCGCAGGCCGCCACCTCGGTGTCATCGGTGCGGAGGGCGGCGAACGGCAGGCGCAGCGCCTCCCGTACGGCCTCCAGCACTCCGGGAAGACCGGTGTCCAGCCGCGCCCCGACCCGTGACACCGCCCGTACGGGATCGGCGCGGTCCCCGTACACGATCCGGTCCACGATGCGCTGGAGGCGTACGCGCACCGGGTTGAACCCCACGGCGATCAGCACGGTGACCGCCGCCGAGCTGCCCAGCCCGGCCTCACGCCGCATCACGCTGTCGAGCAGAGCCACCAGGCCGACGTACGAGGCGACGACGACGGCCGTGAGCAGCGCGTACAGCACCGTTCTCGAGAGCACCAGCCGGATGTCGAGCAGCTGGTGGCGCAGGATCGCCACGGTCATCGCGGCGGGAATGAGCGGGATCGCGAGCAGGACGTAGACCGGCGCGTTCTGCAGAACCCCCCACGGCACCAGCACGATCAGGACGAGCAGTACCGCCTGCATCAGCCACAGCAGCTGACGGCGCCGCCGCTCGTCTCCGCGCCGGTAGCGCACCACCAGCGCCACCAGGCCTACCGCTATGGCGGCCAGGCCGCGCACCTCTACCACCGTCCACAGCGGGTCAAGGTCAGCGTGGATGATCAGGTAACCGGGAATTCCGGCGACGACGGGATCCGGGCTGGTACCCATCTCCAGTACGAACAGCGGTGAGGTCACCACGGTGGCCCACATCAGCCGCCGAAAGACGGGACGGCCATCGGGGAAGAGCTGCAGGATCAGCGGCAGGCACAACCCGATCGACCACGGCCACGCCCACGCCGCGACGGTGACGAGCGTGCGAATCAGCCCGCCGGGCCAGCCGTCGCGCACACCGGCCTCGGCCAAAGGGACGATCGCGGCCGTCGTCGCATGCCCGATCCCGGCGGCCAGCAACAGCCAGCCGACCGGGTTGCGAGGCCGGTGCCAGGCCACCAGGACACCGCCGATCGGAAACGACAGGCCCATCGCCGCGTTGGTCACGACGAAGTGGTCCCACGCCTCGATCCAGGTCATCCCGGCCACCGCACTGCCGATCACGGCGACGGCGACCTCGGCAACGGCGATGCCGAAGAGCCCGGCGGCCAGTACGGCCGGCCACCGTGCCTGCGCCGGCGAGGCGGCGGAATCACCCGGTGTCATGAGCACATGATGAGGTGCACAGGCCTGTCTGTCGTGGGTGTGTGCTCCTGGTACGGCCGGGAAATCCTCCGGGCCTCTCGGCGGCCCTGGCCCATGCGCCTGGGAACGGCGAAGGCGGACGCTTCTGGCATCTGTCCTCCACCCCTACGATCTCGGAGGCTCTTGCATGACCACCGCCATGCCCACGACCACGCGCGAGGCCGTCCCGCCGCTGCGTGCCGCGCTCGCGCTGCTCATCCCGGTCGGCCCGCTGGCCGTCGCGATCTTGCGGGCCATCCTGCCGTACTCTACGACCGACGACTCAGCCGGGCTCGTCGGCAAGGTCGCCGCCCACCAGGACGCCCAGAGCGTGGTGCTGTGGCTCGCCTTCGCCGCCACCCTGACGCTGGTGCCGGGGACGATCGCGATCGGCCTGCTCGCGGTCCGGCGCGCCCCCCGGCTGGGGACGGCCGGGATGGTGCTGTCCGTCGCCGGCTTCTCCTCGCTGTACGCCGTTGGGGTCAGCGACCACGTCGCGCTGTCAGCGGTCCGCGATGGTCTCGACCTCGGTTCGACCGCCCGGCTCCTCGACGACGTGCAAGCTCTGCCCGCCGTCTCAGCGGCCACCATGGTGTTCGTTCTCGGCCACATCCTCGGCGTGGTGCTGCTCGGGGCCGCGCTGTGGCGAGGCGGAATTGTTCCCGCCTGGGCCGGGATGGCGTTGATCGTCTCCCAGCCCTTGCACGTTGTGTTCGCCGCCGTCGTACCGAACGCCGCGCTCGACGGGCTGGCCTGGGGGCTGACCGCGATGGGCTTCGCGGCCGCGGCGTTCGCCTTCGCTACAGGCCGCTGCCAGCCCTGGGCAGGGCCGCGACCGTAAGGAATTTGCGTCGACCGGCGGCGGCGATTCTCAGTCCTCGTCGAACACGCGGGGCGCACTGCCGCCGATGATCTGCACGCGCCATGCGGGGACACCGGTTCGCGAGTCGGACGGCAGCCACTGCTCGAGTAGACGCGCGGTCGTTGTGAGCAGGTGTTCCTCGATGGCCATGTTCGGTACTTTCTGGTCGGTCCATGGCATTTCGCAGGAGGGCGATCACCCTAGCGATCAAGCAGCGGGGCAGGATGTGTGCTGTGGAAGTCGAGGGAGCCGGTGCGGGTCGGTTTCGGGATCCCGGTGTCCGTCTGTGGCATTTCGCCAAGGAGATTCTGGTTCGGTGTCCGGGGTGTGACGGGCGTGCGTTGGTGGCCGTGCATCCTGATCATCGTGATGGGCACGCGTACGCGGTGGGCTGGTTGACGGCGCCGCATCGGCTGACCTGTCTTGGCTGTGGGCACGTCGCCGAGTGGGTGCCGCGGCGGTGGAGTAGTGGTGCTGGGGATGCGTACTTCAGCGGTCGTGGCACGCTCGTGGTGCCGATGTTCGGCGGGCCGGATGACCCGTACTTCGGGCTGCCGTTGTGGTTGCGGCGGGCTTGTTGCGGGCGGGTGTTGTGGGCGTACAACGTGCCGCATTTGGAGCTGCTGGAGGAGTACGTGGCTGCGTTTCAGCGGGAGCGGCCCAGGCCTGCGGGGTCGCAGACGTTGCTGGAGCGGTTGCCCGAGTGGATGAAGGCGGCCGGTAACCGGGCCGAGGTGCTCGCCGCGATCCGAGCGCTGCGTGACGGGGCGTAGCCGCAGGGCCGCTCGGTGTCTCTCGCCGCTACCGGGTGTCGGTGAGGCGGAAGACGCCCAGCATGTCGGAGTAGCGCGGATCGCTGCCCGAAGGGTAGAAGGACGCCTCGGCGCCCACCCAGCCGTGGAAGCCGCCGTCGTCGTCGACGATCTGTAGCAGCGGCTTGACGTGGGAGTTGCCGGTGTAGCAGAACTCGCCGCGCTCCCTGGCCAGGCACGTGCACCAGTGCCAGAGCGTGTCGCGCCGGTCGTTGCTGGAGACCTTGACCAGGTAGTACTGGATCGAGCTGTCATTGGTGGCCGTGCCGCCGCCGTAGTTGGGGCAGCCGCCGCTCGCCTGGCACGCGGTCGCCGACGACGGCTGGGCGTACGTCAGGCACCAGGTCGTCGTCGTGCACGTGCGATAGGCCGTGTTGTTGAACACCTGCCCGGTCGAGGTGGTCACGTTCTCCTTCGTCCAGGACGCGAGATCCTGCTTGAGCGTCCCGGGGAAGGCTTGCACGGTGCTCATCGCCCGGCGCGTGGACAGCGCCGCGTTGCTGCCGTAGCCGTAGGCGTGGGTGGCGAGGGTGTTGTACTTGCTTTCCAGCGTGCCGTCGCTGTTGGGTCGCAGGTACCACTGTTCGGACCAGGTCTGGGCGATGTTCCACGTGATGTTCAGGACGTCGTCGGCGACGCTGAAGGTCCCGGTGCGCGATTCGGGCGGGGAGTCCATGAACCCGCCCGCCGTCAGTACCTCGCAGTGGCGGGCGCGGGAGTGGCCGACCGCGCCGCTGACGGTCGAGCAGCTATCGAGGTCGGGTGTGGTGCCTGTGCCCTCGCGGGCGGCGGGCGTGGTCTGCCACCACAGGTACGTGCGCGCCGTGACGGTGCCGTCGGTCGCGAACTGGTACGTGCCCAGACGCACCCATACCGAGCTGCCCGGTGGCGGCAACGCGATTACCTAGCGTGATTGGCGTCCAAGGTAGACGCGCGCGTAGCCGCCGTTCGGCGCTCATCCTCTGGCCTTCATGATGCCCTCGCGGAGTGTTCGAGATCGGACATTATGGGCGGGTGCTGCGCTATGTACTGTTGCGCGACGCCCTTCGGAACCTCAGTCCTGAGCCCTCGGCAGGATGTCGTGCGGTGAATCATCTGGGCCTCACGGGATCGGATCCGCTGCAAGGATGACGGCCGTGCGCCGCTACGAGACGAGTATGTACGACAGCAACCGCTGGGACGGCTTCGAGCTCCGCCCCGGCGACATCATCATCAGCACCCCGCCAAAATGCGGGACGACGTGGACGCAGATGATCTGCGCCCTGCTCATACTGCAGGAACCGGAGCTCCCGCTCCCGTTGGACACGCTCTCGCCGTGGATCGACATGGTGACTCGCGCCCGCACAGACGTGTTCGCGGACCTGGAAGCCCAGACGCACCGCCGGTTCATCAAGACCCACACGCCGCTCGACGGGATACCCAACGATCCGACGGTCACGTACGTCTGCGTCGGGCGGGACCCGCGCGACGTGGGGCTGTCGATCGACCACCATATCGACAACACCGACATCGGCGCGTTCCTCCGCCAACGCAAACGGGCGGCCGCGATCGACGGTATCGAGCTCGGACCATTGCGGCCACCGCGGCCGCGCCCCGACGGCGAGCGGGACCGCTTCTGGCAGTGGGTCGACGACGAGACGCCATCGACGCAGGTCGGGTCGTCGCTGCGGCGCACTGTAGAGCACCTGCAGACGTTCCGGGACGCCGCCGACGATCTCGACGTCATGTACTTGCACTACGACGACCTAAAGGCCGACCTGGAGGGGCAGATGCGGCAGATGGCCGCGCGCCTCGGCATCGACGTCGACGAGCACCGATGGCCCCGCCTGGTCCAGGCGGCGACGTTCGAGTCGATGCGCAGCAGGGCCGACACGACCGTCCCCGCCGGCGGTCCGGAGCACTGGATCGATCCCGCCGCGTTCTTCAGCCGCGGCACGAGCGGCCAGTGGCGCGACCTCCTCGACGACGCCGACCTCGCCCGGTACGCCGCGCGCGTGCGGGCGCTCGCGTCCGACGATCTCGTCGAGTGGGTGCATCGCGAGCCGATCGACTGAGATCCCCGTCCGGCGGTATACCCGCACTACCCAAAGCTGATCGTCAGCGCCGCCCGCCGCCCATAACTGCCGATCCGCGCTCGGGACCAACATCAGGGGTCTGCGCCTCAACCGACGCCGGATTCGGCGATCGGGGCAGTGTGGCAGCGCGTCGGCTAGCGAATCTGGTCACACTCTGTGATGGTCATAGCGCCTTCTTCCTTGCCGCCGGCGGCCAGATCCGGATGGCCGCCGACACTGCGCCGCCGCCCCGCCCCTCCTCGGTGCGAATGACCTCGGGCCGGTGAGTGCGGTCAGCTCTCACGAACAACGGACCCGACTCCAGGCCCAAGATCGCGGTCGAAACTGGCGAGCAAACGCGGTCCGTTGTCGCGAACATAATCAGCCAGACGATGACGTCGACGGCGCCGCCCTTGCGCCGCACCCGGGCGCGGCGGTTGCGCAGGTCGAGGTCGGTGACGTCGAGGGCCAGGACCTCCTCGACGCGGGCGGCCGTCTCATACAGCATCCGGAACAGGGTGCGCTCGCGCAGGGCCAGGTTCTGCCGGGTCAGCACGGCTTCGATCTGGGCGCGGTCGAGGGCCCTGGTGCGGTCCGGGGTGCGGGCGCGGCGGATGCGGCGCAGTGGGTCGCCGGTCAGCCAGTCCTGGTCGTGCCACCAGTCGCGCGCGGAGCCGAGCGCGTCGCGGCGGGCGTTGAAGGTGGCCGCGGCCGCCGTCCCCCAGCGGGCGGTGAACCAGGCGGCGAAGCGGTCGGCGCCGGCCTCGCCCTCCAGGTCCGTCAGCGGCGCGTCAGCGCCGTGCTCGGCGGCCAGGGCGCGCAGGGCGATCGCGTACGCCTTGGCGGTGTTGCGGTTGGCGATAGTGGCCAGGAACGCCTCGATGGCCGCGCCGAGCTCCGGCGTCTCCGGTCGCGGACTCAGCCGGCGGACCGTCCCCATCGCACCCCTCCGAACCGCTGTCGCAGATAAGCACCCCGAGTCGCCCGCTCCGGCGCGCGAGTGTGCCGGGCGGCGCCCGAGGTCGGCCGCGCCTCTGCCAGCGGCCGGAAGCGCGCTATCGCAGATAAGGGCTCACTATCTGCGATAACCCGTCATGTCCCGTGATCATGGCCCTATGGCTGTATGCGGGCGGCCTAGCAGCAAGCACCTGTTGCGCTACTCCGCCCCCAAGCTCGCGTTATGCGTCGTTTTCGGGTGTGGCGAGTGTCTGGAACTGGTCCCACAGAACCCGGGGCCGGGCCAGGCCGCGGCGCTTCAGGTAGCGGGCCGTGGAGCGGCGGGCGGCGCGCAGGGTGCGGAACGCGTCGCTGATGCGGCCGGATCCGGCCGGTTCGACCACTTTCCGCGGGACCATCGTCCAGCGGTCGCCGTCGGCGCGAAGTTCGCCGCGGATCAGTGCGTTGTGCATGGCGTTGAGCTGGTCGTCGTGCCGGTGTACGAGCAGGCTGGCCTCGCCTGGCACGATGCCGTCGGTGGCCTCCATCGCGATGGCGAAGCCGTCGGTGGTGGCCCGTGGCCGGGTGCGTACCAGCAGTGGGGCTCCGGAGGCGTCCCGGGCGCCGAGGACCGCGCTCGGGAAGCGGGCGATCAGGTCAGCGCCGGGCAGGTCGGTGGCGGCTGGTGTCGCGGGCGCGGGCTGTTCGGCGGCGGTCAACTTGGCGAGTGGTGGCCGTACCTCGACTTGGGTGGGTGTCACGGTGATGAAGAGCCGCAGGTAGTACCAGTCCATGAGCCACCGGCCGGGGGCGCGGAGGTAGTTTCGGCTGTGCGGCTGCCGTTCGAAGAGCATGCGCCAGTAATCCGCCGCCTCGTCCGGCCCGGTCCTGATCTCATCGGGACAGGTCGCGGTCCCGCTGACGAAGACCTGTGGCGTGTCGATGCGGCCGCTGCCGGTGGGGTCGGAGAAGAGCAGTGCGACGCGCCCGTCCCGGCGGACGTTGAGCGCCTTCTGCGCGAAGGCCAGGCTGGTGGTGACGAGCAGCGTTCCATCTGGCTGGCGCCAGGCCGCAGTGGGCCAGGTCAGCGGAGTGCCGTCAGCCCCGAGAGTGACGAACTCGCAGGTCCGGTAGGCATCGATGATGGCGCCGATCTCGAGGTCGATCGGTGTCGTGGTCACAGAGCAGCTCCTGATGGGAGGTGGTGGCGTAAGCGCATGGGCATGATCACTTCGTCATACGGCAAGGGACAATGGGGAAAGGGTTTCATCGATGGCGTGGTGCTGAAGTTCCGCGCGGAGTCGCCGGTCGGTACGGCGTGGACAAGCCGCGGCATGAGGGCGGCCTCCCGGCGGAACACCCGATGGACGATGACCATCTCGTGGGTGTAGGGGCGGTCGACCGCGACCGACGGCATGGTGGTGCTCCCGGTGTTATCGGCGCTGGGGCAACTGGTCTCTCCGTGGTTGGGGGCGTGAGCTGTTCCCTGGCCGCAAGACAGGCCAAGGAGAAAGAGCAAATACGCGAGCGGCAGCATCTGGAAAAGCAGCAGGCGGCGACGCTGTCAGAGCCCTACTGCTCCATCGATCTGTTCCCGAAGCAAGTCCGCGTGGCCATTGTGCCGCGCGTACTCCTCCACCATGTGCATGAGCACCCAGCGCAGTGACACAGGTCCTTCTCCGGGTTCATCCCCGGCGAGTTCGAGGTCCGGCGCCGCGTCGACGAAACGGTCCGCGAACGCGATCTCCGCCTGCCACGCTTGCCACGCCTCGGCAACCATCTGCGCGTCCGCGTTCGCCACAGTGAATGCACCGTGGGGGGCGAACAGGGGTGGGAGCTCCTGTCCAGCCATCACCCGGCGGAACCAGAAGCGCTCGGACTCGGCCGCGTGCCGCACGAGGCCCAGGAGCGACAGCGCGGATCGGCCTACCGCCCGCTCCGCGAGCCGCTTCGGCTCCAGGCCGGCGCACTTGTGTGCCAGGGTTTCCCGATGCCAGCGCAGGAATGCCACCAACGTCGTACGCTCATCCGCTTGCGATGGCCGTTTGGCGCGGGAATTGCCGTCACTCTGGACGAACGGAGGGCTCGACATCCCGTCATCATTCACCACCGCAGGCTCACGTGCTGCCTACCCGGCGGTCCAGGCTAGGAGAACGGGGCGAGCACGAGCCCTCTTTCCAGCGCACTTCCGACCCCTGCCTGGCACAGCCCCTTTTCCTGCTGAGTAGCCTCCTCCGACACTTAGAACCACCTTCGGTCTGACGAAGCCTGTAATAAGGTCCTGGATCATGCCCGAGCCTCTTTATCCGGATGACCCACCCGCAATCGGCCCATATCGGCTGATTGGCCGCCTGGGAGCCGGCGGACAGGGTGTCGTTTATCTGGGCCAGGCCGGGGACGGGCGGTACGTGGCGGTCAAGGTGCTGCATGAAGCGGTCTCCGACCAGGTACTCGAGCGGTTCGCCAAGGAGGTGGCCGCCGCCCGGCGGGTCGAGCCGTTCTGCGTCGCCCAAGTGCTCGACGCTTCCTTTGAGGGCCGGCGGCCGTACATCGTCACCGAGTTCGTCGAAGGGCTCTCGCTGCAGCAGGCCGGCGTACACCACGGCCCCGCGCTCCACCGGATGGCGGTGTCCACCGCGACGGCGCTCGCCGCCGTTCACCGGGCCGGAATCGTGCACCGCGACTTCAAACCGGCCAACGTGCTGCTCGCCAAGGACGGGCCCCGCGTCATCGATTTCGGCATCGCCCGCGACACCGAGGCATCCCTCACCGTCACCAGCAGCATCGTCGGCACGCCCTCCTACATGGCGCCGGAACAACTCGGCGGCCACTACACCGGACCCGCCACCGACGTGTTCGCCTGGGGTTCGGTGATGGTCTACGCCGCCACCGGCCGCCCGCCCTTCGGCGTCGACCACCTGCCCGCCGTCATCTCCCGCATCCTGTACGCCGCCCCCGACCTCGGTGACATGGCCGAACCCCTGCGCTCCATCGTCACCAGCTGCCTGGCGAAGGAACCGTCCCGCCGCCCCACTATGCAGGACGTGCTGCTCCAGCTGCTGGGGCAGCAGCGCGTACGGCCGATCGCCCCCTCCGACCTGGTCATGGACACCAGACCCACGGTCCGTTCCACGCCGCTGCGCACCGGTTTGCTCGTCGGCGGCACCGCCGTCGTCGTCACCTCCGTCACCGTCACCGTGACACTGCTGCTCGGTCTTCCGGGGGGAGGCCCGAACCAAGCCGCGGACGGCGCCACGAGCTCACCGGTCGCCGAAGCCTCCGAGTCCCAGGGGAAACACAGACAGGCACAGGACCCCTCGACGAGTTCTCCCACGAAGTCTGCGCCTACAAGGTCCCCCACCGAGTCGCCGCCGCCGGCCATTTCGACGCCGGAGGCCATCGTGTTCGGCAGCCTGGTCGCGCAGGGCAGCAAGAACGGAACCTGCTACGAGAGCGGCGTCCGCGTCCGGTTTCGAGGGAGGATCCTCGACGACGCCGAACCGATAGGGCACCGCTGGGTGCTCGACGGCCGTGAGAGCGGCGTGACCACCAGCTTCAGTCCCAAGGGGCCGTTCGAGGCCATCACCCGGGAAGGTTTCTCCGAGCCCGGCACCCACACGGCGACCTTCTGGCTTCTCAGGCCGGGCACGCGTCGCTCCAGGACCATATCGATCAAGGTCTGCTGACGGGCGAACGGCAGGTTCATGGGGGACTTGTCGCGTTGCCCAACCCTGCCAGCCCCGTGTTGATGAGCCGGGCCGCGCTGTGCACGTCGGCGGTGACGGCGTGGCGGACCTGTTCGGGCGTGTGTTCGCCGTTGAGGCTCCGGCGCAACGCCATGAACTGGACACGCCAGAGCCCAAGCAGAGCGGTGGCCGCGATCTGGCACAGCGGATCGTCACTGCCGTGCCCGGTTCGGGCGGCCAGCGCCTCCGCCGCGACCGTGACAAGTTGCTCGGTCATTTCCCGGTGGTACGCGCGCAGTGAAGGCGTGGAAAGGATCAGCGCGTTGAAGTCCTGGATCCTCGTGCTGGCCTGAGCCAGGTCTGGTTGCCCGCCCAGCCAGGACACCAGGGCGTCCAGTTCGCCGGCCAGGATGTCCAGCACCGCGTCGGTGGGGGTTCGGTCGGCTCGTGCCAGCCCGGTGCGCAGCGCGGCCATCGTCGCTTCGGGGAGGTCGAGGATCAGCGCCTCCTTGCTGGGGAAGTAGTTGAAGACGGTCTTCTCGGACACCCCGCACGCCGCGGCGATCTCGGCGACGCGCACCGCGTCGAATCCGCGCTCCAGGAACATCGCGGTGGCGGTGTCGGTCAGCTGCTGGCGCATGAGGCGCTTCTTGCGCTCCCGCAGCCCCTCCACCACGCCGGACCTGTCGGGCGCCTGCCAGTCCACGGTGGGTGCGCTCATGCCCGAACTTTAGTTACTGCGACTGCAATCTTCCAGTCGCCGAAAGTAGCGTCGGCTATGCTCTTGCGGGGATAAGTTCAGTCGCCGTAATCTTTCAGTGCCAGTAGATATTGCGACTGAAGACTTCGGAGTTTTCTCGTGAGTGAACCCCTCGTCCTGATCAACCTCTTCTCGATGCCCGCCGAGATGGTCGACGACTTCGTCGGCGGGTGGGAGGCCAGCATCGCCGCGGCGAAGAACGCCCCAGGCTTCCGCGGCACCCGCCTGCACCGGTCCCTCGACCCCGACGCCCCATATCCCGTGGTCAACATCGCCCGGTGGGACAGCGTCGAGGACTGGCAGGCCGCGTTCGACAAGTACTTCTCCGGCCCGGGCCAGCGCGACGACGCCGGGCAGACGGACGGCGGCTGGGGCGCGGTATCCGCGCACCCGGCGCTGTATTCGGTCGCGCATGTGACGCCGGATCCGATGGCCTCTCCGGATGCGCACTCGTGACGGCGTCGGACGAACTGTTCGCGGAGACTGTGGCGGAGTGGGAACGACTGGCCCCGGACAGCTGCCGCGTCGAACCGCTCACCTCTGACGGTGCGGCATGAGCGATGGCGTGGTGCAGTACGTCGGCCTGTTCCTGCTCGGCGTTCTCGCGGGCGAGGAGCTGATCGTCCGCTACGGCATCCATCCCGTACTGTCCAGCCTGGACGACCGTGCGCATCTGCTTGCGCGGCAAGCCCTCATACGCCGCCTGCGGGTGATGGTGCCGATCGTGATGCTCCCGGCAGCGGCGCTTGCCCTGGTCGGACTGGCCACCGTCACCGGTCCCGGTCTGGCCCTGCGGTGGGCGACCCTGATCGCGATGGTGGTGTTCCTGCTGTTGTCGTTCCTGGGTACGGTGCCGATCAACATCAAGGTCAATGACTGGCGGGTGGATGCTCCACCGGCCGACTGGAAGGCCGTGGTCCACCGTTGGGCGTGGATCGACGTGCTTCGATCGACCGCGGCGACCGCCGCGTTCCTGTTCGCGGTACTCGCCGTCGCGTACGGTACAGCGAGCTGACCGGCCGGGGCGCCGATCGCGGGCCATGCCTGCTCTCCCTCGCCGATGAGCCCGAGGGGCCGGCCCCGCCTGAGGGCTGGCTTCAGGTCGACACCGTCGAGAGCAGAGCGCGCGTCTCTGCGACGACGCGGTCTTGAAACCGCGGATCGCGCACCTGCGTCGAGCCGAGCATTGGCCGGCCCCGCTCGTCGTAGTAGACGCCGGTCTCTCGCGACTCGTTCAGCAGGGCGTTCGTGGTGACCTTCGCGGCCCGCGCCGGAGTGCTCCAGTACTTGATGAACGGGGCGAGCGACCCCAGGACGTACTTCCCGAGCAAGCGCAGGAAGACGTTCGCGTCGCGCGAGAGGCCCGTGGCCGGACTGAAGCCCGGTTCGACGGCGTTGAAACGCAGCCGCGGAGTCTCGCGCGCGAACGCCATCACCGTCGCCAGGTTGCTCTGCTTCGACGTCGCGTAGGCGTCGCTGCCGGGAAGGGTGGAACCACCGGGCTTCCACTCGCCCCGCGCGCTCGCCTCGGCGGAGATGTAGCGACCACCTCGGAACCCGGCGATCACGGCGGGTCTCCGCTCGGGATCTTCGACGCCGGAGCAGAGGAACACCACGTTCGCGCCGTCGGGGAGATGCGGCATGAGCGCCTCGGTCAACACGAACGGGCCGAGGTGGTTCGTGGCGAACGTCGTGTCCCAGCCTTGAGCGTTCTTCGTGGCGCGCATCTCGTGGATGCCCGCGTTGTTGACCAGGCCCGCGAGTGGAAGATCGAGTGCGATGATCTCCGCGGCCGCGCGCCGTACGCTCGTGAGATCCGACAGGTCGCACACGACCGCCACCGCGTGCCGGCCCGCGCGCTCGATCGTCTCCCGCACCTTGTCGAGCTTTCCTTGGTCGCGGCCCACCAGGACGACCGTGCCGTGCTTCGCCAGCTCGAGAGCCGTGTGGTGACCGATGCCCGAGGTCGGGCCGGTGATGATGTACGCCTGGCGCTCGCCTGCACCTGTCTTCGCCATGTACCCTCCTTAATTGTCTGTCTAGTCAGTCATTCGTCTTCAAAAAAAATCAGCAGCCCAACATCCGACATAGGGCGTCGAACCCGACCCTGCGGTGTTCGTCGGCGTTGTCGGGGTCGTTGACCATGAAGTCCATCGTCGCTTCGGCCAGCGAGTTCATGATCGCGCCGGCGAAATCCATCGACGCGTCCCGCATTGGCCCGTGGGCGCGCATCCGTTCGAGAATTCCCGCGACTTCTGCCATCGCCTGTTGAGAGGCGGCACGGGTCTCCTGAGTGATGTCGTCGGAGACGCCCAGCAGGGCGAGAGCCCGCCTCTCGTCGGGGTTCGACGTCGCCCAGCGCGTCCAGTTTGACCACATGCGAGAAAACTGCTCGCGCGGCGGGGCCTCCACCGAAAATCCTTCCAGCGAGGCGTTGGCCATCCCGGTTTTCAGCTCAAGGTAGAGATGGTTGAAGAGCTCGGCCTTTGTCGAGAAGTAGGTGAAAAGCGAGCCGTTCGAGATGCCTGCTTCCCGCGCGATGACCGCCGTCGGCGCGCTGAGGCCCTGCGCGACAATGACGCGAGTCGCCGCTGCCATCAGCGCGTCCCTCTTGTCTTTGCTCTTTGGCCGGGCCATGGCTGAAGCCTATAAATGAGTGGCCAGTCAGTCAAGGGATAGCTGATTGAGCCTAGGCCGCAGGATCGAGGGCGGGATCGGTTCAGGCGTTGGATCACTTGGCGCTCTTGAACCTACGAAGCGGGGGTGTGGGCCCGGTGTGGCGGCACCCGCTCCTCTGCGTCGGCCAGCCAGAAGAAGACCGGCGGCAGGCCGAGCTCGATCACCGCCAGCGCGATCTGGAACCACTGCGGCCAGCCGTACACGGCGAGTGAGAGCAGCCGGCCCAGGCCGCCGAGCAGGAAAACGCCGGCCAGCCACCGCACCGCCCGAGCTGGGATCGGACGCTGTCGCGCGGCCCAGAGCCAGGCCAGCCCGTAGCCGGCGAAGCCGGCCCCCATGAAGCGGCCCCAGCTGTCGATCGTCGGGCCGGCGGAACCGGCGCCGGGGATCGCCGTGTTGCCGAGTGCCACGTGGAACAGGCCGATCGCGACGCAGGCCCAGCCCATCAACTGCGTGAGTATGCGGAGAACTCTGGCCATGATCCCTCCAAGCTTAGTTGACATACGTCTACTAGATTGAGCGCGCTAGTAGACGTATGTCAACTAAGCTTCTTGTGTGCCTCCCCGCCAGCGACTCACCCCAGCCGACCGCCGCGCCCAACTCCTCGCCGTCGGCGCCCGGCTCTTCGCCGCGCACCCGTACGCCGACGTGCTGATGGAGGAGGTCGCCGAAGAGGCCGGCGTCTCCCGGGCCTTGCTCTACCGTCACTTCCCCAGCAAGCACGCCCTCTTCGCGGCCATCTACCAGCAGGCGGCGGATCAATTGCTCGCCGAGACGCGCCTCGACCCCGCCGACTCCCTGGTGGAGCAGCTCATCCAGGGCATGGACGTCCATCTCGACTACTTCGTGGCGAATCGCCACGCCGTTCTCGCCGCGAACCGGGTCCTCGCGGGCGACCCGGTGATCCAGACGATCATGACGAACGAGCTGGACGCGCTCCGTGCGCGGCTGCTGGCCGTACTCCCGCTCGCGGACGAGAGCGCCCGCGAGGCTGTGTCCGGTGTCCTGAAGAGCTGGCTGGTTTTCGTCCAGGTCCTCTGCGTCGACTGGCTCACCCATGAGACCTGTACGCGCACCCAGCTGCGCGATGTCTGTGTCGGCGCGGTTCTCGGCGCCCTCCGGCCGCTGCTCGCCGAGGACCCCGCCCCCGACTGGCCGCGACAAGGGCCCGCCGCGAGTGCCTAGGGCTGGGTGCGTCAATTCGGGTGGGTCGACTTTGTGCCAATTTACGAGTGCAAGTCCCATCAAAGTCCCGCGCGGGCCATGATCGAGGCTGGCCGCACGCTCGTTAAACGGGGGGCGTGCAGGCCGTCCACGATTGGAGCAACGTGCGAAGAAAGACGACTCTGCTCGCTACGGCGCTTTTAGCACTGGCGGCGCTTCTGCCTGTTCCTGCGGCCGGCGCGGCGACCGAGCCGGAAGCCGTAGGACAGAGCAGCATCACCTGGGCACCCTGTGAGGAGGAACCCAGTGCCGAGTGCGGCAAGCTGACCGTCCCCATCGACTGGTCCAAGCCGAACGGCGAGACCATCGACCTGGCCATCGCCCGGCGCAAGGCCACCGACCCGACGGCTCGGGTCGGCTCGCTGGTGATCAATCCCGGCGGGCCGGGCGGGTCGGGCGTGGAGGCCGTGTACGGCGCTCCCGACTCCTACACCGAGGAGCTGCAGAAGCGCTTCGACATCGTCGGCTTCGACCCCCGGGGCGTCGGCCGCAGTCACCCGGTGATCTGCTCGGCCTCGGTGTACAACCAGATGCCGCACACCGTCATGTCGAGCCAGGCCGACTTCAACGCCTGGGACGCCTTCACCAAGAAGCTGCACCAGGACTGCCGGGCACGCACCGGCCCCCTGTACGACCACGTCGACTCGCGCAACGTCGCGCGCGACATGGACGCCCTCCGCGCCGCCCTCGGCGAGGAGAAACTGACCTACTACGGCATCTCGTACGGGACGCTGATCGGTCAGATGTACGCCGAGATGTTCCCGAACCGGATCCGGGCCCTCGCGCTCGACAGCAACATGGACCACAGTCTCGGCGTCGCGGGCTTCCTCAGCACCGAGGCGATCGCCATCGAGGACGCCTTCGACCAGTTCGTGGGCTGGTGCGAGGCCGACACCAGCTGCGTTCTGCACGGGCGTGACGTCCGAAAGATGTGGAGTGATCTGCGGGCCAAGGCCCGGCGCGGCGAGCTGTACTACCCGACCGCCCCGGACCGCCCGATGACCGAGCTGCAGGTCATCTACAACGCGGCGCTCGGCACCGAGGGGCCTGACTGGCGCCTGCTAAGTGAGGTCATCAACTGGCTGAGCGGCGGCCCCGAGCCGTCGTGGGTGCCGCCGCTGCCGGGCCGGGGGCCCGTGGAGGGCGACACCGCCGAGCTGCCCACCCGGATCCTCTGCCAGGACTACAACCTCCGGGTGCGGAACTACGCCGAGTACGCCTTCTACATGGGCGTTTCCAAGCGGTTGGCGCCCGACGTGCGGTATCACCCGTACCCGATCGACGACCTGCCCATCTGCCTCAACTCCACGCCGACCAACCCGCCGCACCGGCTGAAGTACACGGGCGACGCGCCGATTCTGCTGGGGAACTCGCTGCATGATCCCGCGACGCCGTACATGTGGTCCGCCAACGCGGCGCGGCAACTCGGCCCGAAGGCCGTGCTGCTCACCTATGAAGGCTGGGGTCATCGCATCTATGGCAAGGACAAGTGTCAGACGGACATCATCGACCAGTACCTGATCGCTCTGACCGTGCCTCCGCCCGGCACCCGCTGCGCCGTGGGCACGCCTGAGGAGAGCATGCGCAAGCAGCAGCAGTTGCCGCAGAAGACGTGGCCAACGGACAAACAGCACTGGTAGGTAAACACAGAGCCGCCGGACCACGGCACACGCCGTGGTCCGGCGGCGTTCTCATGCGGGGGGTGGGACCTCGTCACCTTCCCTGGCGGGCGGCCTTGCCACCGGCACCGAAGAACAAGACGGTCGCGGCCAGACCCAGCACGGCGACGAGCACGTCGGCGACCAGCGTGAGGGCGGGCAGGGTGATGAACAGGCCCACCACCTTGAACAGGACGGAGACGATGACGATGATGGTGGCGAAGATCCGGACGGCGCCGCCGCCGCGCAGCGCCAGCCAGGCGAGCAGTATGAGCACGAGCGACCAGAAGATCGTGCTGTAGGCGAGCCCCGAGTAGATCATCTGGAGCGACTCGAACCGGTCGCTGTGGATGTCGACCTCGTCGAGGCTCACGGGGGCAGAGCCTCCGTCCGAATTCGCGGCGATCTGTTCTTTGATCGCCTCTGCGCCGGAGACGAGGAGTCCGATGGCGCTGATCACGTTGAGCGCCGCGGCGCCGATGGCCGCGTACACCGCTCGGGTTAAGTTCGCCGGCCTCTCGGGGGCCTTGGCGGCGCGCCGGTCTTCGAAGTTGGCGGGTGCCTGGCGTTCGTACATGGCCATGCGGACCTCTTTCAGGAACGTTGTGCGTCTCGACGATGCGGTGATTGCCGACCTGTGTCAGGCACTCCGCGATCGTCAATGCCGCGCGCATTTCGAACGGCCCTGAGAGGTATAGCAGATTCGCCCGGTATCTGAGAGTGACGGCGAATCATGGAACCGCTCGCGATAGCAATCCGCTCCGTTCGATCGGCGGCGGAAAGCGGCTTTTCAGGTGGCTATCGCATCGCTCACCTGCGACGGAAGGCAGGAGGAAGAAAAACGGAAGAGCGGTACTTTAATGTCCTGCGACGTCAGCCGGGCGCACATCGCCGACCGCGATAATCACGTACTGTCAAACAGAACGTGAGGGGTCGAATTTGTGCGGCATCTCCGCTGAGCCGAGCTCGCGGAAGAATGGGTTAATTTGCGCTGCCTGAGGCCAGGCGGCGAACCTCTGTGGCGACCTCGTCCCAGACGGGTTCGGGGAGTTCGTGGCCGACGCCCGGCAGGGGGACAAACCGCGCGCCGGGGATGCGGGCCGCGATGCGACGTCCGGCGTTCGGCTTGATGAGCGGATCGGCGGTGCCGTGCAGGACGAGCGTCGGTGCCGTGATGGAGCTGATCGGTGGGCCGTGCCACTGCGCGCCGATCTGGCGGCTCTGGGATCGCCGGTCATGGACGCCGGTGTCGGCGAGTTGTTCGATCAGCTCGCGGGTGGCCTGTTCATCGAGGGGGTAGGCGGGCGAGGCGAGGATGCGGGCCACCGCGACGCCCGCCTCGATGCCGCCCTCCGGTGTCTTGGGGAACTTCAGGCGGCCGAACCTGGCCAGCGTCCCGGGCCGGATGTAGCGCAGGGTCCCCAGGCCCGCGGTGTCCCCGGGGACAGCGGAGACCGTCGTCAGGGTCCTGACGCGGCCCGGATGCCGTATCGCGATGCGCTGTGCGACGGCGCCGCCGAGCGACTGTCCGAACAGATGCGCAGACTCCCACCCGAGAGCGTCCAGGACGGTGGCGGCGTCGTCGGTCATGTCCTCGGCGGTGTACGCCTCGCCGCGCTTGCGGAACAGCGCGGTGATGGGGCTGCCCGTGGCTGCCGACTCCAGGCGCGTGGACTCTCCCGCGTCGCGCTGGTCGTAGCGGCCCACGGTGAAGCCGTGCGCCGCCAGCGCCCGGCACAGGCCGTCGGGCCACCAGCGGCGAGCGACGCCGAGCCCCGCGACCAGCAGGAGCGGCTCTCCCTCGCGGCCGTGAGCCAGCCGGTCGTAGGCCAGCCGGACCGTCCCGTTCTCGGCCCAGCGGACCGGGGTCCACAGGTCGGTCGGTGCTGCGCTCATCGCCCCTCCAAAAAACTGCAATCAGTGATCGCAGTATTAGCATAGGCGAAGAATCACAAGAGACAGGACAGGTATGGCCGACGAAACGACAGTGGTGTGGGAGCGTCCCGAACGCGGCGCGCGCGGTCCCGCGCCCGAGCGCAGCCGCGCTCAGATCACCACGGTCGCGGTCGAACTGGCCGATGCGGGTGGGCTGGCCGCTCTGTCGGTCCGGGCGGTCGCCAAACAGCTGGGGACCGGCTCCGCGTCCCTGTACCGCTACGTCTCAAGCCGCGACGACCTTCTTGATCTGATGGCCGACGCCGTCACCGCCGAGGTCGACCTCGGCGCGCCACTCAGTGGCGATCCAGTCGACGACATGGTCGCGCTCGCTGCCCAGATCAAGGCCCTGCACCTGCGCCACCCTTGGCTGAACGACATCCCGCCCGAGCCACTGCGGCTGGGCCCGAACGGGCTCGGCTACCTGGACCGGGCGTTGCAGGCCTTTGCTCCCGCGCCGGTGACCGACCGGGCCAAGCTGGAAGCCGTCGCTGTCATGAACGCGCTGGCGACCCTGTTCGCGCGAGCCGAACTGCAGGCCCGGCGCGCGCCGACAGGAAGGCAGGCCGCCCAGGCCGCCTACCTCGCCAGGGCCGCCGCTGAAGGTAGGCACAGATGGGTGATGGCGGCTGTCGCCGACGGCACCACCAGCGTCCCCTTCCATGATCCCGAGGCCCTGTTCGCACGGATCGCACGACAGGCTCTCACCAGCCTCATCGGCTGACCACCCGTCCACGTGGCTTATCGGGAGAAAGCGATGGCCGTTCAGTTCAATGCGCGGCCGAACCCGGGGTGCTTCCCTTCCCCCGTACGGCCCCTCCCTACTGACGCCTGGTCACAGGCGGGCGGTCCACTCGTGGCTCGTGAGGACGTCAGCACCCCTGGCCGGGAAGACGCGGTTGATCAGGAAGTCGTGCACGTCCGGTTCCCCGTCGGCGCAGGCGTCGCTGAGCACGGTCAGGCGGTAGTCGCGGTCGGCGGCGTCGAAGAGCGTAGCGGCGACCATCGCCCCGGTCGCGACGCCGGTCAGCACGATCGAGTCGATGCCCTGGGCGCGCAGGAGCAGGTCGAGGTCGGTCGCCGCGAACGCGCTGGCGCGGCGCTTGAGGACGACGGCCTCGCCCGGCAACGGCTCGATGCGCGGGTGCACGAGCGTCTCGGGGGACTCTTCGTGGAACAGCGTCCCCGCCCCGTGCAGGGCGCTGATCAGCGGGTTTCCCGCTGCCACATCAAGTCCTGAGGCCCGGAGCCCGAAACGTATGAAGATCACGGGGATTCCGGCGGCTCTGGCCGCGGGGAGAACCCTTTCCATGACGGGAAGCACGTCGGCGGCGAAGGGGTAATTGTCCACGATGCCCGCCTGCAGGTCGCCGACGATGAGCGCGGTGGTGGTCATTCGGTTTCCTTGTCTGTACGGCCGTATCCATGGCGTTGTTGCCGAATCCAGGGGACGTCGACCTCGACTCCGACGTGCTCCGTGACGGTCCGGAGGTGAAGGAGAAGAGAAACGGAAGCCTTGGCTGCGAGGCTCGATCAAATCCCCAATGATTGGAGCACTGTGCGAAGGCACATCGCACTCCTGATTTCCTTACTTGCGCTCACCGTCTCAGTCGCGCCCATGGCGTTGGCCGAGGCCAGCACGAGCACGAGCACGAGCACGACCCCGATCTCGTGGCAGCCGTGTACGGAGGATCCAGCGGTCGATTGCGGAACGCTGAGCGTACCCCTTGACTGGGCCAACCCCGGTGGCGAGCAGATCCAGCTGGCGCTGGCGCGGCGCAAGGCCACCAACCCCTCGGCCAGGATCGGCTCGCTGGTCGTCAATCCGGGCGGACCCGGCGGCTCGGGCAAGCAAATAGTGCTGCGTGACCGGCTCCCCTTCTCCTCCGAGATCACCAGCCGGTTCGACATCGTGGGCTTCGACCCGCGCGGGGTGGCCGGCAGCCATCCCATCCTGTGTTCGCAGGAACTGGCGTCGCAGGCGCCTGATCCGTTCCTGAAGAGCCAGGCCGACTTCGAGCGGCTGCTGGCCTTCAACGAACGGTACAAGCAGGACTGCCGAGCCCGCACCGGCCCGCTGTTCGACCATGTGGACACCGTCAGCGTCGCGCGTGACCTGGACACCATGCGGGAGGCTCTCGGCGACGACAAACTCTCCTTCTACGCCATCTCGTACGGCACGCTGATCGGCCAGATCTATGCCGAGCGTTTCCCCGGCCGGGTCCGCGCCCTGGCGCTCGACAGCAACATGGACCACAGTCTGGGTACCAGGGGTTTCCTGGACACCCAGGCATGGACGACCCAGGATTCCTTCAACGAGTTCGTGAAATGGTGCGACAAGACCGCGTCGTGCGCCCTGCACGGCAAGAACATCCGCACCTTCTGGGCCAACCTGCTGACGCGCGCCGATCGCGGCGAACTGCACTACCCGGGCCAGCCGGACACGCCCCTCACCAAGCTGCTGCTCATCTATGAGGCGACGGGCGGGTTCTTCGGTCCCGACTGGGCCGGCCTGGCCGAATTCCTGGTGGCGGCCGACAGCGGCGAAGGCCAGGTGAAATCGCTGCTCACACCTCTGCCCGACCAGGAGGTGGTCAACGACGCGACCCAGGTCTTCTGCCAGGATTACCTGCTGCCGGTTCGCGACTATCCCGAGTACGCGGCGCACCTGGCGAGTTCCCGCCGCATCGCTCCCGACATGCAGGCCGGTCCTGAGGCGCTGGCCACGATGGCCGCGTGCCTGGGACAGCGGGCCCCGATCCCCAATCCTCAACACCGCCTGCGCGTCTCCAGCCCCACGATCCTGGTGGCCAACGCCCTGCATGACCCCGCCACCGGCTACAACTGGGCGGTCAGCACGGCTCAGCAGCTTGGCCGCGCGGGAAGGCTGTTCACCTACGAAGGCTGGGGCCACCGCATCTACGACCATGGAGAGTGCGCCGTCAACGGCATCGACCGCTACCTGGTCTCCCTCGAACTGCCGGCCGCGGGCGCAAGATGCCCCGCCATCCCGCCCACCTCATCCAAGGTTTCCGGGTACAAGCCACTCCCCGGCCCCGTTCCCGGCCTTCCCGGCTGGGTGAAGTCGTGACCTCATAGCTCAAGCAGCGGCAACTGCCGCAGAAGACGTGGCCAACGGACAAACAGCACTGGTAGGTAACCAGAGCCGCCGGACCACGGCACCCGCCACGGTCCAGTAGGTAAGCAGAGTTGCCGGGCCACGGCACACGCCGTGGTCCGGCTCCGTTTCGGTCAGCGGCTTCCCGCTCGGGCCAGTGCGTCCTCAGCCTGCGCGGCGATGGCTCCGACAAGGTCGGCTGCGGAGGGCAGGTCGTTGATGAGATCGATGGCCTCCCCGGCCCACATCGGCAGTGCGGGGATCTCGCCTCGTGCCACGCCATCCTGGTACGCCTGCTTGGCCTGGACATTTGTGGAGAGTTCGGCTTCTCGGCCCCGCCACTGATCCAGGAAGGGGTGGCCGAGGGTGCGCGCGGTGTATTTCGACGGCCACTGGGAGCCTCGGGCGATGTCAAGTACGCTGCTGCGCTCGGTGTCCTCCCCGCGTCCCTCGACGATCGCCTTGGCGGTCGAGGGGGCCACCAGAGCCTCGGTCGTGGCCTGGAAGCGGGTGCCGATGAGCGCCCCGGCGGCCCCCAGGGCCAGCACGGCGGCCAGGCCGCGGCCATCGGCGATTCCGCCGGCCGCCAGCACCGGCACCGGTGCCGCCAGGTCCACCACAACCGGCACGAACGGCAACGTGGAGCGCCCGTGCCGAGCGCCATGCCCACCGCTTTCGACCCCCTGCGCCACGATGACATCGGCGCCCAAGTCCACCGCCCGCCTGGCCTCCTCCAGATCGGTGACCTGAATGATCAGTGCCGTGCCTGCCCGGCGAATGCGTTCGGCGAACGGGCTCGGGTCTCCGAAGGACAGCATCACCGCCCGGGGGGCGTACTCCAGGGCACGCTCGACCGCCCCAACATCGATCTGCCAGGTCAGGAAACCGATGCCCCATGGCCTTCCGCCGGAGCCCTCGGCAACGATCGGCACCTCGCGGGCCAGCCAGTCCGGATCGCCGTTGCCGCTGCCCAGCAGTCCGAGCCCGCCACCGCGAGAGACGGCCGCCGTCAGCGCACCACCGGCCGACCCGCCCATCGGCGCCAGGGCAAGGGGGTGCTGCACGCCGAACAACTTCGTGAATGCTGTCGAAAGCGCCATAACTACAATGATCACCCCTTACTGGCTGTACGCGGCGACCGTCCTGCGCATCCCGCGCAGGACGAGGAGACGATCGCCGCGGTGCCAGCGCCGGCGAAGAATTGATTCACCTGACCAAGTACATGCTCAGCCAGGAGAAAGGGCTTATGTGGGCTGCATCGCTCATGGTGACGTCGGCTCCGGGAGCCGACCGAGGATCCAGGTGCAGAGTTCTTCGGTGATCTGGGTGTGCGCCTCGTTGTCGGACGCGCACAGGAACTCGTCCAGCTCGCTTTGCGACGGGCGCAGGCTGCCGATGTCGGCGTACACATCGTCCTGGTTCTCGAGGTCGCGGATCGCCACAGCGCTGACCGCGGGGACAAAACAGATGGAGCGGTAGTACACCTCGGCCTGACCGTGCTTGTTCAGGGCGTCGGCCAGAATGCCGAAGGACTCCAGCGTCCCGCCCGGTGCGCCGTCCAACTCGGGCAGTCCGCTGGTACGGATGTCCTTGTGGGCGCCGAGGATGCTTCTGAGCACGGCCACCTGCTGGTCATCCCCGGCGGACTGGGTGTAGAGCACGGTGCCGTTGAACACCAGGCCGGTGCACTTGAGCGCTTCGACGCCGGCCGGAACCCCATTGCCGGTGCCGTTTCCCACACCGTTGGCGACCCCTATCTTTCTCGGGACGCTGGGCCACGAGCCGACCGCGCGGAGCTGGTCGAGGAAATCGGTACGCAGCGTGTCCTGCTGGGGATCGCTGCCGACCTCGGAGATGTGACGGAACAGCAACTGGCGCGCGGCCGGGCTGTTGATCTGGCGGGAGAAGACGGGGTTGGCCGGCCTGAGGAAGTGCGCGAACGCCTGCAGGGAGATCGGGATCCACGCGCCCCGATGCGGACTGTCGTAGGAGACGTAGAGAGCCGTCTGATGGTCGAGGCCGTCATGCTCCATCTTGGCCAGGGCGTAGCGGGTGACCAGGCCGCCCATGCTGAATCCGCCGACGGTGAGCGGCGTGTTCCCGTACCGTTCGGCGAGCGTCTGGGTGATGGCGGCGATGGCGGTCTGCGCGTTGTCCAGGATCGACGCGCTGCGCTCGGCGAAGCCGAGGATGACGAGGTCGCGGCCACGGCGGCGCAGCTCGCTGATGAGGGGGTAGTCACCCCGCTCCAGGAAATGCCAGGACTCGTGCAGGTTGGACGGACCTGTGTTGAAGCCGTCGGCGAGGATGACCGGATTGACCAGGGTCTGGTGGCCTTCTCCGTAGTACACCCAAGCGGTGCCGCCGGGAAGCTCCCACATCCTGTCCGGTGTGGGTGCCGGTGCGGAGACCTCCAGTGGCGCGATCAGCCTGATCGGCCCGATGGCCTGCTCTGCCTTTACTGCCTGCTCTTCGCTCATCCGTTTCCCTCTCCGGTGCGCACAGGTGATCCGGCTGCCTTGCCGGACTACTGCGATGATTACGGACCGCAATAGGGCGAACGCTGATCGACATGACGGAGAAGGGTAAGGATTGACCATCCGGCATAGATCAATTACATGGTTCGCGTTCCTGGATGTCGGCCCACATACGGGTGCGACTGCGGTCAAGAGCCCGACCGGGCGGTGAACGTCACAATTTCGACTTCGGCATCGGAGGGTAGGCCGGGATAGTGGCCCTGGAGGCCCGTCTTGAGCTGGTCGATGCTCGTGCCACCATCGAGCCGAGCCTGTGCGGCGGTGAGGCGATCGAGCCGGTGACGTTCGACGCCGGTGACGGTGCCGTTCAACGTGCGGTGGGCTTCGTCGTCCTCGAAGAGGAAGATTGCGGGACCCAGCGCGATCGGATCGTCGTAGCGGACGGTGGAGGTCTTCCGTGCGGTGGCGATGGCCTCTTAGTAGCGCTTGTTGAACCGAACAATTCGACGCGCATCCGCATCGGGGAAGAAGTAAGTGTCCGGCAGAAGCTTCCGAATCGGGCGCAGTGTCGGCCCGTCGGCGGTCGGTACGGCGACGAAGACGTCGGGATGGAGGTCGAGAAGCGCTTGGCGGCAGCGGCCGCACGGCGGGATGAGGCCGCGACCCTGATCTCCCGCGGCGGCGATTGTGGCGAGCGGACCGGCTCCCGCTGCTGCGGCGGCACCGAGTACGACGAGCTCGGCGCACGGTCCGCCGGTGAAGTGGTAGACGTTGACCGCCTCATGGATCCTGCCAGCCGTGTCCATCGCCGCTGCGGCTACGGTGTGGTTCGGGTCGCTCCCGAGGGCAGCAGCGAGCTGTTCCGCAGCCTCGATGACGCGGCGCTCGGAGTCGAAGAGCTTCATGGAGACCATGGCGCCGACTCTAGATCGGCCCAGCCGGACTCCTCGACACAATTGTTCTCATGGGCCTCACCCTCAGCGTGGTTGGTGGCTTGACATCGAGACCCGCATATTAGAGGCGTGCCCACAGGCAAGGTGCGCTACGACAACCTCAAGCCCGCGGTGGCCCGGGTGCTGGGCTTCTCCCGCCGCCGGGTGGAGTCGGAGCGGTGGGTGGCCTTCCGCAGCTGGGCCGGTATCGACGCCTGCTACTGCCGGCCGGGACTGGCCGGCGCGCACGAGAAGGGCGGAGTGGAGGGCCAGATCGGTTGGTTCCGCCGAAACCATCTCGTGCGAGGACGAACGATCTTGACGCGGGACGAGCCGCGGCGATCATCGCAGCTTCGAGGAAGAGCACAAGACAACCAGTCACCCCGGAACGCCGTCGCTGACCTCGTCGTGCGCCGCGGGCGCCGCGCCCTTCCACTGGCCGGCGGGCCTGGCGTTGCGCAGGCCGAAGGCGGAGACCGCAGCCCCCAGCAGCACCATGACCACCGGGACGACGAGCGCGGTGCGGTAGGCGTCCAGCACCGCGCCCGGTGAGCCATCGGCGCCGACCGCGGCGATTCCGTACACCGCGGTCACCGCGGAGATCCCGACCGCCGAGCCGAACTGGGTGAAGGTGTACAGCAGGCCGCCGGCCAGGCCCTGCTCCTCCTCCGCCACGCTGTTGGTTGCCGCGATGGTGAGCGGACCGTAGGCGAGGGCGAAGGCGGTGCCCGCGATGATCAGGGTCGGGAACATCGCCGCGTATGACCAGTCCATCTCGACCGTCAGGAAGAGCCCGTAGGCCACGATCGCCAGCAGGAAGCCACCGAAGATCACCCGGGTGTGGCCGTAGCGGTTCACCAGGCGGGGGGTGAGGATGGGAGCCAGCACGGCGTCGCAGCCCATGACGATCAGCGCAATCGCGGTCTGCAGGGAGGACCAGCCGCGCAGCTCCTGCAGGTAGAGCGTGACGATGAACTGGAAGCCGAAGAACGCGCCCAGAAAGAGCAGCGCGGCGAGGTCGGCCCGGACCATGGCGGCCTTGCGGAAGATCCCCAGCCGAACGAGCGGCGCTTTGGCGCGCCGTTCGATCACGATGAACGCCCCCACCAGCGCCAGCCCTGCGGCGAACGCGCCGAGGGTCAGCCCGAGCCCTTCGCCGCGGTGCTCGAGTCGGACGATGCCGAAGGCGAGCAGCAGCATCGCGGCGGCGGCGCTGGCCGCGCCGGCCAGGTCGTAGCCGCGATGCGTGGGCTGAGGGCGGGCCTCGGCGGGCAGCAGCCTGAGCGCCGCGAGCAGGATGGCGCCGGCCAAGACCACCGGGGCGAAGAACACCCAGCGCCAGCCGAGTTCGGTCAGCAGCCCGCCGATGACGAGGCCCAGCGAGAAGCCGCCGGCGCCGACGCCGGCGAAGACCAGCAGGGCCTTGTTGCGCTGCGGCCCCTCCGGATACGAGGTCGTGATGATCGACATGGCGGCGGGGGTCATGAAGGCCGCCGCCACGCCGGTGACGAACCGGGCCACGACCAGCATCCACCCGTCGGTCGCGAAGCCGCCCAGCATGGAGAAGACCAGGAAGACGCCCAGCCAGGTGAGGAACATCCGTCGCCTGCCCAGCAGATCGGCGGCGCGGCCGCCGAGCAGGGTGAAACCGGCGTAGCCGAGCACGTAGCCGCTCATCACCCACGCCGCGGTGCCGGTGGTCAGGCCGAGGTCGGCGCGGATGGTGGGGATGGCAACGGCCAGCATGGCGACGTCGCTGCCCTCGAGGAAGATGGTGCCGCACAGGACGAGCAGCAGGACCCAGGCTCGTCCGCTCATGCGGGCCGCGGGAACGGTGGACATGGATGCGCTCTCACCCGTTGAGTCGGTTGGTCACATCCGGTTCATCAGCAACGGACGCTGTCCGTCGCGCAAGCTGCACGAGCCCGGCCACATCGCCCATGCCCGCACGTCGAACCATCCATCGCAAAGCCTCCACGATCGCCATGGCCGCGACCGTACCAAGCAGCCAGCGACCCAGACCACACCTTTTATCTGTACCCGTTATCTGTACCCGCAGGTTCGCGCGGATGGCCGGCACAGAGAGATGAAGAACAAGCTTGACGCGCTGGCCCCCTTCCGGCGCCAGCCATCCCCACGCCCCTATCGGTAATCACAGAAACACGTTAGGTGAGTAGCCGGGTCTCTGAGTGCTGCTAATTCTCGCCGACATTCCAGACCCGATCAGCCCCGAGCGCTGTCCAAACTCACCGACAAAACGCTGCTGCTACTCATCAGCAAAATCAGGGCGGGGAAAGTCATCGGGCCGACCTCGCGAGGATGGCAACTCCAGGAAGGGGGACGGCATCTAAACGACGTAGTCGATCAGTGATGACGGGGTGGTGAGATGGTGTCGGCGTCGGCCCTGCTTCCTGGTGACCCTCTTCGGCTGGGGGATTTCTGGCTGGCCGGGCGGCTCGGGGCCGGCGGGCAGGGGGTGGTGTACGAGGCGTACGACTCCCAGGGCGCCCGGGTGGCGATCAAGGTGCTGCACGGGAACGCCGCCGGTGACCGGGGTCTGCGGGCCCGGTTCGGCAAGGAGGCCGCCGCCGCTCAGCGGGTGGCCTCGTTCTGTACCGCTCGGGTGCTGGCGGTTGATCTGGACGCGCCTAAGCCGTACCTGGTCAGCGAGTACGTCGAGGGGCCCAGCCTGCGCCAGGCCGTCGACGGCGGGCGGCGTTTCAGCGGCGACGAGCTGCACCGCCTGGCGACCGCGGTGGCCACGGCGCTGACCGCCATCCACGACGCCGGGGTCATTCACCGCGATCTCAAACCCGACAACGTGCTGCTGGGGCCCGACGGGCCGCGCGTCATCGACTTCGGCGTGGCGCGGACCCCGGAGATGTCGCTCACCGCGACCGGCCAGGTCACCGGCACCCCGACGTACATGGCTCCGGAGGTGTTCACCGGGCAGCGCGCCGACACTCCCGCCGACGTGTTCGCCTGGGGCGCCATCATGGTCTACGCGGCGACCGGTGACGATCCTTTCCGGGCGGAGAGTCTGGGCGCGGTCATGCACCGCGTCCTGTCGGCCGAGCCGGATCTGACGGTGCTGCCGCGGTCGGTGCGGCCCCTGGTCTCGGCGGCCCTCGCCAAAGACCCCCTCGCCAGGCCGGCCGCGAGCGAGCTGCTGCTCGGCCTGGTCAGCGGCGGCCTAGTCAGTGGCGGCCTGGTCAGTGGTGGTCAGGGCAGTCGGGCCGACCTGCTCACCGTCGGCAGCGTCGAGGCCGGGTTGCTCGACCGTGGAGCCCCGGCCGACCCCACTCTCGGCACCCTGGCCGACGACGCCTACGAATTCCTCGAACCCGCCGAACGTGATCTCGTCCCCGATCTGTTCCTGCGCCTGGTGAACGTCACCGACACCGGCGAGGTGACCGTACGGGCGGCGTCGCGGGAGGAGTTATCGGAGGCCAGGACGCCGCGGGAGCGGGCCGCGCTGGAGCGGGTCCTTGAGGTCTTCGCGTACCTGGTGACCACACGGGGCGATGACATCACCCTGGCCCGGCCGGCGCTGGTACGGGCCTGGCCGCGGCTGCGCACCTGGGTCGGCGACGAGCGCGACGGACTGCCCACGCACGACATGATCCACACCGGCGCGCGCCACTGGAACGCCCATGGACGTCGTGACGGCGACGTCTTCCAGGGCAGCCGCCTGGAGACGGCACTGCGCTGGGCCGCCACCGGCCGCCGCCACCTCACCCTGAGCAAGCTCGAACGCGACTTCCTCGACGCCTGCAACGCCGCCACCCGCCACCGGGTCCGGCGCCGCCGCCTCCTCACGGTCGCCCTGGCCGTCCTGCTCGTCCTCGCTCTGGCGGGCGGCGGCCTCGCCCTGCGGCAGAGCCGCCTGGTCTCGGAGCAGAGCAGGATCGTCGCGGCACAACGGGACGAGGCGGTCGCGGGCAAGGTGGCGGCGCAGGCTGACACCATGCGGGCCACCGACCCGGTCCGGGCGATGCAGCTCAGCGTCGCCGCCTGGCGGCTGGCTCCCATCTCCGCGACGCGGGCGACGTTGCAGAACGCGTGGGCACAGCGGGAGCGCGCGGTGTTCACCGACCCCGACACCGGCGCCGAGACCGTCCGGCAGATGACCGCGGACGGGCGTACGTTCGTCAGCGTGTCCCCGCAGGGCGTGCAGCTCTACGACGTGCGTACGGGCAAGAGGATCGGCGGCTGGAACGACCTGAAGATGGGCGCGGACAGGTTCCTCGGAGCCGACCTCAGCCCCAGCGGCCGGCTGCTGGCCGTGGCCGCGGGTCATGCCGTCACCATCTGGGACACGAGCACCGGCAGGCGGACGGGAGCCAGGCGCAAGATCGATGTGCCGGGATTCTTCGGCGGCCTCCAGTTCCTGACCGGAGACCGGTACGTGAACGTCGTGGGGTCCCAAGGCGGCGACCTGTGGGACATACGGACCGGCGCGACCGTCTCCACCAGGGCCGGCATGCTGCGGCCGGCCGTCACTCCGGCCAACGACCTGGTCGTGAACGCCGACCTCGAAGGGCGTTTCCAGCTGCTCAGCCTGCCGGGCGGGAAGCCGGTGGCGAGGTGGCATGACGGCGAGACCTGCGTCAAAGACGGGCAGGTGGCGGCCATCAGCCCCGACGGTCATACGGTCGCGTGCGGCACCGGCTCGGACATCTCGTTCGTGGACCTGCGCACCCGGCGTACGCTTCCCCAACGGATGTCCACGGGCGGCGGCCGGATCTGGTTCAGCCCCGATGGCCGCTACCTCGTGGCCGACGGCAACGACCGCTTCGAGCTCATCCGCGTCTCCGACGGGAACACCCTGCTCGACTACCGGGTCGCCCCGCAGAACGTGGCCTTCGACGGTACGACCCTGCGCTACCTGGCCGACGAGAGCGTGGTGAGCCTCGACATCTCCGATCTGCTCCACCCCATGCGACTGCCCGGCCACGCCCCGGAGACCGCGGTGTTCAGTCCCGACGGCCGGTTCCTGGCCACGCAGCAGAAGGCCGAGTCGCGGGAGTTGGTGCTCTGGGACGTGGCGCGCCGCCGCCCGCTGGGCGCCCCGCTGAAGGTCACCATCGGAGACAGCCAGATGGCCCTCGCCTTCAGCGCCGACGGGCGGCTGCTGGCGTCCATCGGCGGCCTGGGACAGCGGCTGGAGACGCGGGACACCTCACAGCCGACGCACGTGTCCGCGGCCCGGTTGCCGGACCCCTGGACGGCGTCCACCGTGGCGGTGAACGAGAACGGAACGCTCGTCGCGGTCGGCGCCAGCGACACCAACGACGACCTCGAAGGTACGGGGCACAGCCGGGTGTTCGTCTGGGACGTACCGCACCACACGTGGATGCGGTCCGTCGAAACCGGGAACCTGTCGGGGGTCGTGTTCCGGCCGGGCAGCCCGATGATGGTCCCGGTGACCAACTCGGCGAACCGCCTGATCGATCTGTCCACCGGGCAGCCGGTGGGTCCCGGATTCGGCCCGGGAGGTCTCAACGGCGCGCTGCGGACAATGGCCTTCAGCCCTGACGGAGCGGTTCTCGCCACTGGCGACGAGTCGGGCAGGCTCGTGTTCTGGGACGTGGCCACGGGCGGCAAGCGCGGCCCGACATTCCGGGCGAACCCCAACGACGGCGTCGGGATCACCCAGATCGTCTTCTCCCCGAAGGGGGATGTGGCGGCGTCCATCGGCGCGGGGGAGGTCCAGTTGTGGGACGTCGCCACTCCGCGCAAGCTCGGGCCATCGATGGCGGCGGAGGGGGACTCCGTGTCAGCCGCCTTCGGATCCGATGGGGCGGTACTGCACACCCTCGACGACAAAGGCGTGCTGCGCGACATGTCCGTCGGGCCCGAGGCGACGGCCGCCACGATCTGCGCCCGCGCCGGGCGGGGGCTGACGCGGGCCGACTGGCAGCGATATCTGCCCGGCGTGCCGTACCGGGAGGTCTGCCCGTGATCGTTGGGCCGGCCCGTTCCCGGTCGAGCGGGGACGGGCCGGTCGTACGTCTGGCCGAGGTCAGCTCAGGAAGCTGCCGTACGGACCGGACAAGATCTGGTTCTTCTGGCTCTGGTTGAAATGCGTGTTCGGGTAGTCGTAGAACGACGCGGACATCGGTGTCCCGTCGGTGGACGACGAGTCGGGCAGGCCGAAGGCGTGGCCGAGTTCGTGGACCATACCGCCGTACCAGCGGTTCATCGGGCCGTTGACGCCCGCGGCGCCATCGGCGTCGTGCTGGTTCAGGATCACCCAGCCACCTCCGCCGCCGCCGCCCGCGCCGTTGCCTTCCGCGCTGATCTCACCCACGTTGATCCAGCGCGGGTCGGGTGCCCTCAGGTTCAGCTTCCTGAGGAGTTCTTGCTGCATGTTGAAGACGGTCCACCAGTACGGGTCGCTCCCGTTGGGGGTGGTCTCGTACCAGTTCTTCACGTGGTCGCCGTTGACGACCTCCACCACGGGGTTGTTGAGGGTGAAGGTCTTGCCCAGCTCCTGCTTGTAGTAGCGCTGCGCCTCCCGCAGGACATTGGCGATGCCGTCCGGCCACCGCTGGTCGTAGGCCACATCGGATGGCTTCAGCCAGTACACCCGGATGGTCTTCTCCGGGGGTGTGGTGGGGTTGCCGCCACCGCTGGTGTAGTTCGGCAGCCGCCATGTCCGTGAGGACACCGCGTCGCAGGACAGCTGTACGAGCCCGGTGTTGGCGGCCGACGAGCCGCCCGCGGGGACGACGCACTTGCTGGAGTGCACGGCCTGGAGCCTGAAGGTCTTGTCGGTGCCGCTGACCGTCACCGGGACCAGGCGGAACTTCTGGTTGTTGGCGTTGGAGCAGTTCCACTGGATGACCGTGGCGTTGTCGGCGGTGGACGCGCCGTAGACGTCCACGCATCTGCCGCTGGTCGAGGTGCCGACGGTGTACTGGTCGGTGGTGCCGCTCACCGGGGTGAAGGTGAAGTTCTGGCTGCCGCCACCGTTACAGGACGCCTGCGTGAGCTGGACGCCGTTGGTGGTGGAGCTGTTGGGGAGGGTCAGGCAGTTGGCGCCGTTCTGGTTGACGGCTGTCGAGGTGAATGTCGTGGCGGCGTTGGCCGGTGAGGCGCCGACCATCGTGATCACAAAGACCAGGGCGGTGGTCAGCGAGGTAAGGGCGGCGGCTAATCGTTTCATCGATGCGCGTCCTCCGAGTCCTGGGAGCGAGGGCAGGCCTGTGGATACGATGACGCGCGAAAAGGTTTTCGGCAAGATCTTGTGAACGTTACATGGAGTGCGGCGAGGACAGCAGGTCATGGGGGTGGCGGTACTACGTACGATCAGTGCGACTTGCGAAATGCTTTTCGGGAAATACCGCGAGATCGGCCTGGCCGGGGCGGGCGCTGCTGCTGGTTCAGCGGTCATTGGCGCTCTGTGCGGCCGCGAGGCTCGCGAACATGCCGCCGTCGACGACGATCTCCGCTCCCGTGATGTAGCCGGCGCCCGATGAGGCGAGGAAGGCGACCGTACGGGCGATGTCGTCGTCGGATCCGATGCGGCCCAGAGGTACACGGGACGCCATATCCGCCCGGAAGTCGGCGAGCGCGGTGGCGGGGAGGCCCTGCTTGTTCAGGGCGGGCGTGTCGATGGGGCCGGGGCTCACGGTGTTGACCCGGATGCCGCGGGGTGCGAGCTCGATGGCCAGCGCCCGTGCCATCGAGAGCAGCGCCCCCTTGGTGGCGGCGTACACCGACCAGTTGGAAAATGCGCGTGTGGCGAGCCGCGAGCTGCTGAAGATCACTGAGCTGCCCTCGGCGAGCATGGGCAGGACGCGCTGGAGCGTGAACAGCTGTCCCTTGACGTTGATCCTGAAATGCTCGTCGTAGAACGCCTCGTCGACGGCCTCCAGCGGGGCGAACCGCGCCACCGCCGCGTTGAGGAACACCAGGTCCAGCCGCCCGAATCGCTCGCGTACCTCGGTGGCGAGGGCATCGGCGTCGGTCAGGACGCCCGCGTCGGCGCGAAAGACCGTGATGTCGTCGGGCAACGTACGCCTGGCTGCGGCGAGGGTGTCGGGGTTCTGTCCGGTGACGAGTACGGCGAACCCTTCGGCGTGCAGGATCCGGGCTGTGGCCAGACCGATTCCGGTAGTGCCTCCGGTGATGAGTGCGACCTGGGTCATGTCATTTCTCCTTTCAGGCGCTTACGGCCAGGCCGCCGTCCACGGCGAGGTTCACCCCTGTGATGAAGGCGGCCGCGGGGGAGGCCAGGAAGGCGACCGTGCGGGCCACCTCCTCGTCGGATCCCATCCGGCCCAGCGGGATCCGGGAGGAGAGGGCGGTCCGGAAGCCGTCGCGCACGTGCGACGGCAGGCCGAGTTTGGTCAAGGCCGGCGTGTCGACAGGTCCCGGACTCACGGAGTTGACGCGGATCCCGCGTGGGGCGAGCTCGACGGCCAGCGTACGAACCAGGGACATCACCGCGCCCTTGGTGGCGCTGTAGACCGACCAGTCGGCCTGGCCCAGCTCCGCCCCCAGGGCGCTGTTGAAGATCACTGAGCTGCCTTCGGCCAGCATGGGCAGGACGCGCTGGAGCGTGAACAGCTGTCCCTTGACGTTGATGTCGAAGTGCTCGTCGTAGAAAGCCTCGTCCACGGCCTCCAACGGCGCGAACCGGCCGACTCCGGCATTGAGGAACACCACGTCCAGGCCCCCGAACCGCTCCTTGACCTCGGTGGCGACAGCCTGGGCATCGGCGGGGACACGGGCGTCGGCGCGGAGGACCGTGACGTCGTCGGGCAACGTGCGTCTGGCCGCGGCGAGGGTGTCGGGGTTCTGTCCGGTGACGAGTACGGCGAACCCTTCGGCATGCAGTACCCGGGCCGTGGCCAGGCCTATTCCGGTAGTGCCGCCGGTGATCAGCGCGGCGGGACGAGAAGCGGATGTGGACACGTCAGTGCTCCTTGGCTTCTGTGGGGAACTGGACGGATTGGTCCAATGTAGCTTCAGTGGACTGATCCGTCCAGTACGGACTAAGCTCCAGATCATGGCTCACCAACCGACCACCGACCGCGGGCGGCGCAGCCGAGCCCGAATCGTCGAAGCGGCCTCCGCTCTGATGAGCGACCACGGCGTCAGCGGCACGGGCGTCGACCGGATCCTCGCCCGGGCCGGGGCGAGCAAGAGCCAGCTCTACCACTTCTTCGACGACAAGGATGACCTGGTCCGCGCCGTGATAGCCGCCCGCTTCGAAGCCGTGCTGGACGAGCAGATGTCCCTGCTGACCAAGCTGGACAGCTGGGCTGGGATCCGCCGCTGGCTCGACACGTTCGTCGACACGAACGAAGCGTTCGGCCTGCCCGGCTGCCCCATCGGCACCATGGCCAACGAGCTCGCCGGCCGCGACGAAGCCGCACGAGCCGACCTGGCGACCTGCTTCACCAGATGGGAGCAATACCTGAGCGAAGGCCTGGAACGCATGCGGGCCACCGGTCGGCTCGCTCCGGACGCGAAACCGAAGGAGCTCGCCATCGTGGTGTTCGCCGGCATTCAGGGCGGACTGCTGCTCGCCAAGACCCAGAAGGACGTGGCACCACTGCGGATCGCGTTGGACGCCGCCTACGCCTACCTACGCTCGTTCAAGATCTCGCCCGAGGCGCGTGGTGGCAGCTGCGCGGAGGCTCAGTAGGTGTGGTCGGACCAGTGTGGGTCGTCCCAGCGGGCCATGGCCATCGACCAGAGCGGAGGCGAGCGAGGGCAGGATGCGGCGCAGCACCGCCGCGTGGTCGTCCCAGTCGGTCGCCTCATAGCTACGCCGTAGCAGATCGGGGTCCAGCGCCACGTCCGGCGTCTTCAGACGGGCGAGATCTTGGGCGCTGCCCCAGTGGCACGTGCAGTTGATCTCGTCGGGGTCGGCGGTCATCCCGCGAAAGGTGGTGGCCAGGCCGTCCAGGGCGGCATTCAGGCGAAGCCGTACGGGGGTGGTGGCGTCGGGATTGGTCATGGGCGTCCGCCTCGGGGGACTCCGGTAGCTTGAGCCAGCCGAAGATCGCTACGTTACCGGTCCCGGGCTGGATCTGGAAGTTGTGCTCCGTTTCATGACGGTTGGAAGCAGCTCCGCTCGGTTTGCCCAATGGCTGGAAGAGGTGCGTGCGGCCCAACAGGGTCGCACGCACTTGGCCGGTCTCGATCCGCCTAGAGCATGAGCCCGTACTCGATGGCCGTGGCGGCGGAGGCCGCGGCCTGTACGGCTGCGACGGTGACCAGCGCTACTGCGAGCATGATCACGAATTTGATGGCAGTACGCATGCGAGTTCCCTTCAGGCGGTTTCCCTCTCTTCGACCTCTTCGACGCGGGGCGGAGCCTGGATGGCCCGGTCAGGCCGTTCGCAATCGGGAAATTGGACCCGTCGTACCAAGAGCAAAGATCGTTAGGAGACGATCCCGAGGACCTCAAGGATGCGGTAGACGTCGGTAGAGGGATCGCGTAGGAGGATGTCGCAGTTGGGAGCGTGGCCAGGTGCACCGGGCTCTGGCGCGGGAGCGCAGCGCCCGCTCGGGCAGTCGGCCACGAGATGCTGGGCCAGTTTGACCGCCGTTGCCTGGCGGCCTTCCTTGATCAGCTCCTCGAAGTGGTGCGGCTCGACCAGCTTCTCGAAGTCTGCGAATTCCCTGGTCCCCCGAAGCTTCGCAGGGATCGTCGTACGGTCTCCGCTGAGCCGGCCGGGTGTGCCCGACGCGAAGTGGAGCCAGAGCCAGAGCTCGAAGTGTGGGTGGGAGAAAGCGATATTGATCCCGTTCTGGCGGGCCAGGCGAAACGCCTCGTAGATGTCCTCGTTCTCATCACGGTCGAAGATCGCCCAGAACACCGTGTTCTTGATCCCCTTCGTGGACTTCTTGAGCCGGATCGCCTCTCGTACCGCTGGGACAGGCTTGTAGCCGTTGAACTGTTGCCCCTCGGTGACCTTGCGCGGGGTGAGCTGGATCTGGAAGTTGTGCTCCGCTCCATAACGGTGGTTGAGATGGTGGAAGTAGCTCCGCTCGGTCTGGCCCTCGCAGACTAGGAAAAGGACGTTGTTCTTTCTGCGGCTGCCCAGGCCAGGACGCGGAAGCGTGGTTCCACCGGGTGCCCCGCGTTTGGCCATCAGGTCGGCACCTCCGTTGTCGGCTCCGCGAGTGGGCCGGCGAGCGTCTCTGCGATCTCGCCGACGGTCAGCCTCGGTACGCCGCCGTACGTACCGGCCAGGTAGTTGCGGTCGAGGGCTTCGGACTTGCGGGGGCGGGCGTCGGTCAGCGGATAGATCTCGGAGGCGCCATCCCGGTTCTTGACGGTGATGCGCACCTGGTCCCGCTCCAGCGGCTGGAAGAGGTGCGTGCGGCCCAGCAGGGTCGCGTCGTGGACCGTGCACACCAATTGCGCGTTGTTGGGGTTGGCCGCGGGATCCTGGAAGAGCCGGAGGACTTCGGCGGCGAAGAGAGGATGCAGGCTGGTGTCGAGTTCGTCGACAAGGAGGGCCGCCCCGTGGTCCAGGGTGGTGAGGAGGGGGCCCAGGAAGGCGAACCAGGATCGGGTGCCCATCGATTCCTGGCGTTCGTAGCTCAGTGCGACAGGGCTGTGGGGCCCTTGGTGCACGAGTCGGAGCTCGCCGGTCAGGCTGTCGATCTCGGTTCCCACGACCCCCAGGTCCGCGACCTTGAGAAGCGCGATGATGCGATCCCGCTGCCGTGGGTCGTCGAGCATCTTGCGCGTGAAGCTCTGCCGATCTTCGAAGTCGCGGCCTGGGCTGATCCACCAGAGGTTGTGCCGGAACCAGTCGTGGACCGGCTTGAGATAGGGCTGGTTGAAGGCTGCGGCGACGGTCAGGAACAGCGCGTCGGGCCGAGTCTGGGAGACAAGGCTTTCCTTCGGCCCCTTCAGCCCTTCGCCGGGAAAGGTGAAGGGCTCGTCGGTGTCGGCGTCGCGTTCGAACCAGACCTGCCGACGGGCCTGTCCGCCGGGGTATGTGTGCAGCCATTCGGTCTCGACTCGTTGGTCGGAGACCTCGAAGCCATAGATGTACCGGTCGCCGCCGAGGACGATGTCGACCTCGAAGAGGGAAGCGTCCGTACGGGCGGCCGGGTCGAGTTCGTACGGCTCGCGCGGGATGCCGTCAAGGGTGGACCAGCCGTGGACGGAGTTGAGGACCGCCTGCCGCATCCAGCGGATGGCATGCAGGACGTTCGACTTGCCGGACGCGTTCGAGCCGTAGATCGCGGTCGCCGGTAGATAGGCCAAGTCGGGGTCTTCGGCGAGACCGGCCGGGCGGCTTGCCCCCTGGTTGAACTTGCTCGCCGCCAGCCAGACCTCGAACTCGTCACGGAACGATCTATGGTTGGCGCCTCTGAATCTAAGCAGCACTGAACACCCTCTAATCCATGCTCAGGATCGATTCTAGGCCAATGCATGCAGATTATCTACGCAGCACGCCTGCCGATCAGCCCAGTGATGCGCTCGCCGCACGCAACTCGTCCAGGGCCGCCAGCGTGTACCCGGCGAGCTCGTCCTTGGCGTCGCGGTCGCCCTCGGACCATTGGGCGTACCCCCGTTTGAAGGCGAGGACGCCGAGCTCGCCCGCGAGAGCCGCGGCCGGATCGGGTACGCCGCGGGCGACCAGAGCGGTGGTCATCGCGGTCGCGAGGCTGACGCTTTTGAGGGCGTCACGCTCTTGAAGTTCGGCGCTGGCGGCGACGGCTGCCTTCAGGCGAGGGGCGAGCTCGCGATTCATGGGGCCCATCGCGCTCGACGCGCGCTCGAGACCGGCGGCGACCGCCTCGAGCGGGCTGGCGTCACCGGGCGCCTCGGCGATCCCCTCGGCCAGCAGCCGGCTCAGCGTCTCCTGTCCGGCCACCAGCAGCTCGCGTTTATCGGGGAAGTGCCGGAAGAAGGTGCTTTTGGTGACCCCGGCGCGCTCGGCGATCTGCGCGACCGTCGTGGCGTCGTACCCCTGCTCGGCGAACAGGTCGACGGCAGCCACGACGAGGCGTTCGCGCGCCCCTGGTTCCCAGCGACCCATGGGTCCATCCTAGCGTGATGGGACTCTTGTCCCGTCACCCTGCTAATGTGATGGGACAAGAGTCCCATCACTTGCGGGAGAGTTCCATGCGCGTCTTTGTCACCGGTGGCACTGGTCTGATCGGTTCCGCCGTCGTCACCGAACTGCTCGGCAACGGCCACACCGTCCTCGCCCTCGCCCGCTCCGACGCGTCCGCGCTGGTCGCCGAGGCGGCCGGCGCCGAGCCGCTCCGGGGAGGTCTCGCCGATCTGGACATCCTTCGCGCCGGCGTCGCTCAGACCGATGGGGTGATCCACCTGGCATTCGGTAACGACTTCAGCAGCCCCGACGCCCTCGCGAAGTCGGTCGTCGAGGAAAGTGCCGCCCTCGCGACCCTCGGTGAGGAACTCGTCGGCAGCGACCGCCCCTTCGTCACCGTCTCGGGTACGCCCTATGTGCCGGGCCGCCTCTCCACCGAGGCCGACCCGCTGCCGACCGATGGGCCGGTCGGCGGTCGCGGTCGCGCGGTCACGGCGGTCCTGGGCCTGGCCTCGCGCGGGGTCCGGAGCACGGCCGTACGCCTGCCGCGCACGGTTCACAACCAGGGCGCGGGCGGGTTCGCCGGTTTGCTGACCGACATCGCCCGCCGGACCGGATTGTCCGGCTACCCGGGCGACGGCGCACAGCGTTGGCCGGCCGTGCACGCGCTCGACGCGGCAGTCCTCTTCCGGCTCGCCCTGGAGTCGGCGTCGGCCGGTAGCTCATGGCACGCCGTGGACGATGAGGGAGACAAGGTGCGTGACATCGCCGCGGTCATCGGCCGACGGCTGGGCCTGCCGGTCGAGTCGGTGCCATCGGAGACCTACGGCCCGCTCGGCCCGATCTTCGCGAGCGACCAGCCCTCCTCAAGCACCTACACGCGGCGGGCGCTCGGCTGGGAGCCGAAGCACCCGCGCCTTCTGGAGGACCTGGAGAACATCCAGCCCTGACCTGAAACGCTTTTACGAAGCCAGGTGGTACGTGCATAGAGGGGTGAAGCAGCACAACTCGCGGGTGACCATTTGCGTCTAATCCGCCGTGGAATCGCTCAGCGGGGGAGATCCGCAGCACATCGGGGGCTACTGGCTGGCCGGGCGGCTCGGCTCCGGGGGGCAGGGAGTCGTCTACGAGGCGTACGACGCGGATGGGCGGCGGGTGGCGCTCAAGATGTTGCACGCGGCCGGCCACGACGGCAGCCGGGATCGGTTCGCCAAGGAGGCCACCGCCGCGGGTCGGGTGGCCTCGTTCTGTACGGCCAGGGTGCTGACCGCGGAGCTGGAGGGGCCCAGGCCGTACATCGTCTCCGAGTACGTGGCGGGGCCGAGTCTGCGGCAGGCCGTGCGCGAGGGGCGCAGGTTCACCGGTGACGACCTGCACCGGCTGGCCACGGCGGTCGCGACGGCGTTGACGGCGATCCACGAGGCGGGGGTCATCCATCGCGATCTGAAACCCGACAATGTGCTGCTCGGTCCCGATGGGCCGCGGGTGATCGACTTTGGCATCGCGCGGACGCTGGACATGTCGCTCACCAAGACCGGAGAGGTGTCGGGCACGCCCAGCTACATGGCGCCCGAGGTGTTCACCGGGCAGCGGGCGGGGGCTCGGGCGGACGTGTTCGCCTGGGGGGCGATCATGGTGTACGCCGCCACCGGGCAGGAACCGTTCGACGCCGACAACCTCGGCGGCGTGATGCACCGGGTGCTGTCGTACCAGCCCGATCTGAGCGCGTTGCCGCCTCGGGTGGCCGCGTTGGTCTCGGCCGCGATGAGCAAGGACCCCGCTGCCAGGCCGACCTCCCACGAGCTGTTGCTCGCGCTGGTCAGCGGCAACGGTGCCGACACCTCAGAGCTGCTGGCGGAAGGGAGCCGGGCCGCCCAGGGGGTGCGGGGGGAGGGTGGGGCCGATCCGGCGTTGGGCGCCATCGCGGAGGACGCCTATGGCGCGCTCGGGCCGGAGGAGCGTGAGCTGGCCGCCGAGGTGTTCCTGCGGTTGGTCGCCGTGGACGAGGACGGTCGGGAGAGCGGCCGGACGATCTCCCAGGACGAGCTGTTCGGCGGGCGTCCCGAGCACGAGGCCGCCGCCATCCGGCGCATTCTGCGGACCTTCTCGTACGTCGTCGCCGCCGATGACGAGTCGGTCGCGCTGTCGCGTCCCGGATTGTTGCGGGCCTGGCCCAGGCTGCGCATGTGGGTGGACGCGGACCGTGAGGGTCTCGCCGTACTGAGCCAGATCACCAGCGCGGCGCGGCACTGGACCGGCAACGGCAGGCGCGACGCCGACCTGCTCCAGGGCAGCCGCCTGGAGCAGGCGCTGAGCTGGGCGGCCACCGGGCGCCGCCACGTGACGCTCACTCCCCGCGAGCGCGACTTCCTCCAGGCGGGCACCGCGCTGACAAAGAAGCGCGCCAGGCGCAGGACCCTGACCACCACCGGGTTGGCCGGGCTGCTGGTGGTCTCGCTCGTGGCGAGCGGCCTGGCGCTGTGGCAGCGCCAGCAGGCGTCCGACCAGCGTGACGTGGTCACGGCCAAGCAGGTGGCGGCCGAGGCGGACCGGCTGCGTACCACCGACCCGGTCCTGGCGATGCTGCTCAGCGTGGCGGCCTGGCGCGTCTCCCCGCAGGTCGAGGCCCACTCCGCGCTGATGGCCTCGGCCCAGCAGCAGGAGACTGCCGTCTTCCACGATCCGCAGGTCAAGGGGCTGGCCACGCGGACGCTCAGCGGCGATGGCCGCACGTTGGTCAGCGTCAGCGAGGGCGGCGGTGTGAATGTGTACGACGTCCGCACGCACAAGCGGACGGGTGGTTGGAAAGGGCTGGGGCTGAAAGGTCAGGAGCTCTCCGATCCGGTGCTGAGCAGGACCGGACGGCTGCTGGCGGTGTACACCCACGATGAGCTCGGTGTCTGGAGCCTCGCCGACGGCAAGCGGCTGTTCAAGGAGAGCTTCCCGTCGGGCGACATGACGATCCAGATCGACATCGGCGAGGACGAGGCCACCCTCGCCGTCAGTTTCGACAACGATCTCGACCACCTGGTGGACCTGCGTACCGGCAGGAAGTTCGGTAAGAAGGCCGCCTTGCACAGGTTCGGTAAGAAGGCCGCCTTGCACTGGTGGGGTCCGGTGATCGACCCGACAGGCAGGCACCTGCTGCTCACCGGCGACAGCTTCGCCGAGCGCGCCCTGCCCGGCTGGGCCCCCGAGCACCGCTACCCCGGCTGCCGCGGGGCGCACTCGGTCGCCGCGTTCTCGTCCGACGGTGCCACTCTGGCCTGTGCGGGCAGCGACGTGGTGCTTCTGGACGCCGCCACCGGGCGCCGCCGGGACAAGCGCGACTGGACCTGTGACATTTGCGGCGGCTTCTTCCCGCGGCTGCGCTTCAGTCCCGACGGCCGCTACCTCGCCGCGTTCAAGGGCCGGAAGCTCCGGGTATGGGAGGTCGCCGACCACGACATCGAGCTGCTCACGTACCAGGCCGAGGGCGACCTGTCCGGCGTCGGTTTCGACGGATCCACGCTGCGCTACCTGATGGACGACTCGGTGATCAGCGTGGACCTGTCCCCGCGCGCCACCTCGATCAAGGCGGGGGGCAACGCTGTCCTCAGCCCCGGCAGCCAGTGGGCCGCGGTCCGCGCCGATGACAGCGAGTACGTCCGGCTCTGGAACGTGCACGAACGCAAGGACGTCGCCCGCTTCCCCGTCGAAGAGGGCTTGTCGGCTTTGTCAGCGTTCGACCAGCCGGCCAGACGACTCTTCATCGCGTCGAATTCCGGCCGGGTCGAGCTGGTCGATGTCGCTACCCGCAAACGGATCTGGTCGATCCGGTCCCAGCATCCCGGCGACGGCTTCCCAGCGTTACAGGCCGCCTTCAGCCCAGACGGCAGGACGATCGCGCTCGTCCTCGGCCCGTACGGGCAGACGCTGGAGTACTGGCTGACCGTGCTCGACGCCGCCACCGGCCGGGTCCTGCACGACAGCTTCACCACCAGCGTCGGCGGCCCGTACCTGCCCGACGGCAAGAGACTGGCCACCGGCTCCGGCAGGTTCATGGACGTCGCGACCGGCAAACCGGTCGGGGAGGCCTACGACACGTCCTACGACGGCGGGGCGGGCGTGGCCTTGAGCAGCCGTGGCCTCATGGCCATCTCCTACGACGAGACAGGACGTGTCGCGCTCTGGGACCCATCCGGGCCGACGGCGCTGCGGCCCATGCTGCCGAAGGCAGCGGGCCCCGTGGACGCCCTGGCGTTCTCTCCGAGAGGAGACGTGCTCGCGACGGCCAGTGGTGGCCTCGTTCAGCTCTGGGACCCCGCCAACAGGCGGCGGCTCGGGGGCGCCTTTGACGCCCGGACGATCCAGGGTGTCGACTCGCTGACCTTCAGCGCAGACGGCGGCACGCTGTACTTCTCGGCCGCCGGTGACATCCTGGAGATTCCCGTGGGGACCGAGCGGGTCGCCGCGCTGGTGTGCGGGCGCGCGGGCCGCCGGCTCACCGAGGCGGAGTGGAGCCGGTACCTGGGTGACGTCGCGTACCGGGAGACCTGCCCGGAGGCCCCCGGCCAGTGAGCCTCACACCGGCCGGACGCGAGCCGGTGAGGCGCACGTCCGACCGGCGGTCAGAGCGGAATGAACAGGGCCTCGAACGGTGGTTCGCCGACGCCGGTGGTGATGTGTCCCAGCCCCGTCGTGTCGGCGGCGAGCACCAGGTCGCCCGCGCCGAAGCGGCGTCGGGTGCCGTCCGTGACCGTCACCTCGATCGTGCCGCGCAGCATCATCACCCACTGCTCGCGCGGCGCCGGATGAGCGGCGCTGTCGAACGCGGCGCTGCGGACGAACTGCACGCCACCCTTCGACGGCAGCCCGCCGACCGCCATGGCCGGCACCCCTTCGGCGACCTGCCGGTGAGCGAGCGTGATCTCGCCGTCCTCGAACGCCGATCCGCCGTCCTCCGTGCGGGCGATCCTGGTGAAGCGCATCAGCTCGCTCCGATGAACTGGTGGTCGGTACGCAGCCGGCCATCGCCGTCCAGAGCCAGGATGTCCAGGCCGCCGCCGACGGCCTCGCCCGTCCGGGTCGACACCATCGACCACCGGATGGCGAGCACGTTGGGCATGAGGGAGTACGGCTCCTCGGCGGCCTCGAAGACGTGCTCGCCCGGCTCGACGAACATCTCGTAGGCACGGCTCACCCTGGCGTCCAAGGCGTCGTGACCCCGGACCTCCAGGGGCGGCACGGGAAAGGCGAGCGCCGTGGCGGCGTCGCGGATCTCCTGGGGCGGGTCGACCAGTACCTGGATCCCGTCGGGCGCCCACAGTTCGCGGATGAGGGCGCTCCGCGTCGCCGGGTCGGGCTCGTTCCACTGGGCGATATAACGGTCGGCCCACTGCTTCACATCGAGTTCGTTGCTCATGCGTAGCAGTGTCCAGCGCGGCCTGCGACTTTACGATTCCCTACAGGGAATCGTGCCGCTGCCACGTAGTCGCAAGCCCTGATGGGCCTACCGGAGCCGGGCTATACTCCGACGGGTCTAAAAGCCCCAAGAGTTGGTACAGCGCTTTCCATCCATGCATAAGAGGCAGGCTGTTCGCCGTGGCCATCCCCACTTGTGACCCTAAGGTCGGGCTCCAGGAACCACCGGCCAGGGCGGGGGAGTTGACTAGGACAGAAAGCTTGTCGGGCGACAACTCGGGCCCACCGAAGACGACCAGATTTGCCCTTGTATGGGCTGGTTCGACCATTTCCACGGTAGGTACGCGGACACTCGGTGTCGCCTACCCGCTCCTCGCTCTCGCGCAGACCAAATCGCCCGCCGCCGCCGGTTGGGCGGGGTTCGCTTTGACCATCCCCATCCTCGTCTTCTATATCCCCGGTGGGCTTCTGGTCGACAGGATGTCCAATCGCTCGATCATGCTCTGGGCGGAGTTCGGCCGCTGGGTGACCGTGGCGAGTGTGGCGTTCGCGATGCTCTTCGGGGGCCCCTCGCTTTTCCATCTCATCGCGGCGGCGTTGCTTGAGGGCACGTTCTGGGTCATGTGCAACCTGGCGGAGACGGCGTTGCTCCCGTCGCTGGTTCAGCCGGTCATGATGCGGCGCGCGCTGGCCAAGAGCGAGGGGGCCAGCCATCTGGCCTCACTCGCCGGTCGGCCGCTCGGTGGATATCTGTTTGGAGTGGGAGCGTTTATCCCTTTTGTGCTTAACGCCGTACTATTCGCCGTTTCATTGGTTTTGTTCTGGAAGGGGAGCCCTGGCTCTGGGCGGCGGCCCACCCATTCGTTGCAGCTGAGCGATCTGTCCGTGGGGTTCCACGTGCTCATGAAGCAGGACTTTCTGCGGGGCGCGATCATGCTGGTCACCATCACCAATCTGATGGTCAACACGCTCATCATGATTTTCGTCGCGGGGTCCGACGGGGTGCCGTCGCTGACGATCGGGCTCGTACTGGCGGCCGGCGGAGTGGGCGGAGCGCTGGGCGCCACCATGACCTTCTTCCAGCGGCCGCTGCGCTTCACCCTGCTGATCCACACGGGGATCTGGCTGCTGGCCATGCTCCTCGCGGTGCTGGGGTCGGTGCTCCGGTCGCAGCCGCTCTTCTTCGCCATGGCCTTCTTCACCACCGGAATCGGCGGGTCGATGACCAATGTGGCGATCAGGGCCGTGGAGGTCGCCAGAATCGACCCGGGAACACTGGCCCGCGTGGTCGGCGTCTCCCGGCTGTCGGCCTACGGCGCGCTCTCCCTCGCCGCGCCGCTCGGCGCCTTCCTGGTCACCTGGCACGGCGTGACGGGCGGCTCGATGCTGCTGCTCGGCGCGATGGTGCTCCTGGCACTGTCGGTTGTGATCGTGCCCCGGTTGCGCAAATGGCTGACTCCGCCGCTACCTGACTTCGTCGGCGAGCCCCACATGGCCTGACGTCACCGCGCGCCGACCAACCGGTGAGCGTCCTGCTTCATGTGCTCGGGCAGCGCGGGCCGCTGCGCGGAGATCGCCGCCTTGGCCAGGTCCACCGCTGAGGTGGTCTTGCCCGCCAGTTCCTCCACCCGAGCCGCGTAAAGCAGCAGCGGCCCATCGTCCACGGCCTCCGCCAGCGCCTCCATCATCTCCTGCTGGGCCTCCTCCAGGCTGTCGGTCTGGGCGAGTGCCAGCGCGTGCGCGATCTTGGCGAACGGCCACCGCAGCGGCCGGGCCCGGTCCAGGTCGCGCAGCGCGGCGCGGGCCCGGCCCATGCCGGCCAGCATCTGGCCCCGGCCGAGCAGGGCGTCGGCGTTGTTGCCCTCACGGTCGAGTACGTCGTTGAGCACGCCCACCGCCGCGTCCGGATGCCCGCCGTGCCACAGCGCCCACGCCAGCTCGGTCTGGATCGTGAGATCGGCGGGCACACGCACCATCGCGGCCCGCAGGTGGCGTACGGCCTCGTTGGGGGATCCCTGCGTGAGCCGTAGCCGTCCGATGGCCGTGAGCATGGGGCCGACGGCGGCCACCTCGCCGGCCGTCTCGAAGCTCTTGGCGGCCGCGCTGTAGCGGGAGACGGCGTCACTCAGCTCGCCCCGCTTCAGCGCGATGTTGCCCAGGAGCGACTCGATCTGCGCTCGCACCCGATGGTCGTCCTGCTCGGAACGGGCCAGGCCCTCCTTGCCGTGCTGCTCCGCCAGCACGAGATCGCCTTCGCGCAGGGCGCTCTCGGCCGCGCGGAGATGGTCCTCGGTCGGCAGCCGGTCCGGGTAGGCGCGGGGCCGGTAGTCCTCCTGCGCGGGCGCCTGTAGGAGGCGGTCGTACGCCAGCTCGTACGAGCTCTCGCCCATGTGCTGGTCGGCCCGGAGGAGATGCCGGGTCACCAGCAGGGCGACGGTGGCCCTGCTGATCCCGGCCAGCCGGATCGCGCTCTGACGGACGGGCTGCCGGCTCCCCGACCGGTCGGCGAACGCCAGCCGTAACCACGTCCGCAGCCGGTGCTCGTCACCGTTGAGCCGCTCGGCCGCGATCTCCCCGATCACCCGGTGGTAGTGCTCGGAGAGCGTCTTGTCGGCGTACAGACTGGCCTCGGTGGCGGTGATCTTCGTGGCCTCGGCGGGCAGCGCGTTCCACAGCGCCTCGCACACCACCTGGAGATGGACCGGGTCCACGCCCTCTGCCTGCTGCGCGGGGTTCGAGCGCCCCCTGATCTGGATGAGGTCTCGGACGATCTGCTCGGCCACCCCAGGGGCGAACACGTGCCCGGTGCCCTCGATCGGCCTGGTCACCGCCTCCAGCGCGCCCGCCTGGTCCAGTGCCTCCAGCGGGAAGCGTTCCCGGTCGGAGCCGGCCAGCTCCCGCTCGTACGGCAGCAGGTCCCGCAACCGGTCCGCGCGGATCGACAGCAGCAGCCGGAGGCCGGGATCCGCGTGGAGCGCCTCCCCGAGCTGCCCGAAGAACCAGTCCCGGTAGGGGTGGCGCCGGCGGCCGGTGGCGAAAAGCTCTTCGACCTGGTCGATGGCCACCATGGTGAGGGTCGGATCGCCGTAGGTGTCGCGTTTGACCGGCCGGGCCCGCAGGAACGCGGGGATCGTCATGCTCGCCAGCCGGGTGGGCGTGGCCATGGGGGACCACGACATCAGCAGGGCGAGGACGTACGGATCGTGGGCGGGAAGCGCGGCCTGCGGAAAGCACGACCCGTAGGACACTCGGCCGAGAGGGAGGACGTCGGTCCGGTTCGGGCTGAGGAGCGGGATCACACCTGCCTGGATGAGGGAGGTCTTCCCGCTCCCCGAGGCGCCGTACAGGACAGTCAGCCGTTTGCTCTGCCAAAGCTGGCAAATAACGCGAGACTCCGCGTCGCGTCCGAAGAATCCATGCCGATCTTCACCGCGAAAGACGCGTAACCCCCTGTATGGTCCCGGCGCTGCGTCCATACCGGAAGTGCCCATGTCGTTCCTATCCGCAGCCGCGTTTCACCGCACATTTCCTCCGTGACGGTCAAGGTGGGCGAATTCTTCGCATGCGCGCGCGGGCGCGCGCCCATCCGGCTGGATGAGGCACTCTTCGGGCGTACCTTGCACGCCCGATTTCCGCCTTGCTGCTGAGAAATGCGGAGTATGTCTTAAATTGAGTTTGAGAAGCCCGCTCCCGGCTCCTTCTTGTCGCTCTGGCAGGATGCCACCGCTGCTCGCAGGGCGGCGCTCTCCATTTCCGGCACGTGCCGCAGGGAAGCGGTGGTGTCGTCGATCAGGAGGCGGGATCTGTACTGCCCATCACGCATGTGCACTCCCCGTCCATTTCGGGCCATCCGAATGTCAAATGATGTACAGGCGCTTATGAGCGTGAGTGTGTCAGCCCGGCCGAGGCCGGTCCGACTTCTTCCTTATTTCCATTCTGTTATAAAGGGTTGGACTAATCAAGCTCTAGGATGAGACATATGATTACCGGCGTCTGGGGCGGAGGTTGACGTGACGGAAAATTCACACTCCATGGTGCCGCAGGGGCCGAAGATCTGGGAAAGGGTCCCCAAGCGTAATCCGAACTTCACCGGCCGCGCGGACCTGCTCAGCGTGCTCAGGAAGAGCATCAACACGGTCACCGCCGTCGTGGCGCAGCCCCAGGCCCTCCAGGGGCTCGGCGGCGTCGGCAAGACGCAGCTGGCCATCGAGTACGCCTGGCAGTACCGCGCCCATTACGACCTGGTCTGGTGGATCTCCGCGGACCAGCCGGTGCTGGTCCCATCGTCGCTGGCCGCGATGGGCCAGGTGCTCGGACTCCCGCCCGCGACCGGTGCGGAGCAGGCCACCCAGGCGGTGCTGCGTACGCTGCAGAGCGGCGTCCCGTACCGGAGCTGGCTGGTGATCTTCGACAACGCCGAAGAGCCCGACTACATCAAGGACTTCATCCCCAGGGGACCCGGCCACGTCCTCATCACCTCGCGCAACTCGCGCTGGAGCGACCATGAGCCCACCATTCAGGTGGACGTCTTCAGGCGCGAGGAGAGCGTGGAGTTCCTCCGCAAGCGCCTCGGCGGGGCGGTGAGCGAGGCCGGGGCCGCCCTGCTGGCCGAGAAGCTCGGCGACCTCCCGCTGGCGCTGGAGCAGGCCGCCGCCCTGCTGGCCCGCACCCTGATGCCGGTGGACGAGTACGTCTCGCTGCTGGAGGAGCAGACTGGCCGGCTGCTCAGCCTGGAGAAGGCGCCGACCTACCCGCAGTCCATGACCGCCGCGTGGCAGCTGTCGGTCTCACAGCTCGAAGACCGGGTCCCCGAGGCGGTCGAGCTCCTGCGCTGCTGCGCCTTCTTCGGCCCCGAGCCCATCCCGCGCGACGTGTTCCGCCGCGGCAACCGGCTGGTCGGGCCGCGGCTGGCGCCCATCCTGTCCGACGCCATCCTGCTGACCAACGCGCTGAGTAATTTGGAACGTTACGCGCTGGTCAAGGTCGAGCCCGCCGCCCGCACCCTCCAGGTCCACCGGCTCAACCAGGCCCTGCTCCGCGACGAGACGCCGGAGAAGGACCGCGGCGAGCTCCGCCACGAGGTGCACCTGCTCTTGGCCGGCAGCGCGCCGAGCGACCCGGACGACGAGACCAAATGGCCCAGTTTCGAGGAGCTGGCCGCCCACCTGGAGCCGTCGGGGCTGATCAACTGCGTCGAGCCGAACGTCCGTAAGTTCGCGATCGACCTCGTGCGTTATCTCTACGTACGTGGTAGCTACAAACAGGCGCAGGCACTGCTCGGCGAATACATCGAGAAGTGGACAGAGCAAAGCGGCGCGCGGCACCAGGACGTGCTGGTGGCCCAGATCCACCTGGGCAACATCAAGCTGGCGCTGACCCTCTATCCCGAGGCGTACGAGATCGACACGAGGGCCTTGGAGCTGATGCGGGAAGCCCTGGGCCACGAGCAACCGGAAACGCTGTGGGCGATGAACGGCTACGCCACCTCGCTCCGTGGCCGCGGCGACTTCCTGCGGGCGCGCGACGTCGACGCGGAGGTCCGCGAGGCGTACGAGCGACTGTACGGCGACAACGACATCCGGACGCTGCGCGCCCGTAACAACCTGGCCCTCGACTACGCCCTGACCAGCGAATACGGCGAGGCGCAGAAGATCCTCCAGTCCGCCTACCTCTACATGAGCGGCGCGGAGGGCAGCGGCAGGCGCCTCCTGCTGCAGACCTGGAGCAACCTGAGCCGGGCGGTGCGGCTGAACGGCCAGTTCCACGTGGGGACCGACATGGCCGAGGAGGCCTACCGGTACGGCGTGGCGCAGCTGGGCGAAGACCACCCCGCCACCCTGCTCGCGGCCAAGGACCTCGCCATCAGTCAGCGCCGGACCGGTCGGCTGGGCGAAGCCCTGGAGCTGATGCGGGACACCTACACGCGGCTGCGGCGACTGTACGGAGACGTGCACGCCGACACGATGGCCGCCGCCCTCGGCCTGTCCAACGCCCTGCGCGCCTTCGGTGAGCTCGATGAGGCCCAGGCGATGGTGGATCGCGCGCTGGAGTACTACCCCCAGGTGTTCGGGGAGGACCACCCGTTCACCCAGGCGAGCAGGATCAATCTGGCGCTGCTGGCGCGTCTCGGCGGCGACGCCGCCAAGGCGCGGGAGTTCGATCAGAACGCCCTGGACGGTCTCACCGAGCGGCTCGGCCGCGATCACGACTACACGGTGACCTGCGGCATCAACCTGCAGAACGACCTGGCCGCGCTCGGCGAGTTCGACCAGGCCCGGCGGCTCGGCGAGGAGAACTACCAGCGGATCCAGACGCACTTCACCCCCGACCACTACCTCAGCCTCGTCTGCGCCGCCAATCTGAGCCTGGACCTGCGGGCGACGGGCGCGGAGGACGAAGCCGCGCGGCTGCACGAGGAGACGATGAGGCGCTTCGACCTGATCGTGGGACGTGACCATCCCGATACGCTCGCGGCGCTCGCCGGTGAGCGGCTCAACTGCGACTTCGACCCGCCACCCATCTAATTCGGCCGGGTCAGCCCGCTCCGCGGAGCCGCGCCATGTCGCGGGCGCACCGCTCGGCGATGTACGTGATCAGCCGGTACAGGTCAGGGCAGTAGACGGAGGGAGTCGCGAAGCCGGTGTCCTGGCTGTAGCGGTGCGCGTAGAGCCCGCCCCCGCAGGTGGAGACGATCTCGCAGCTGCGGCAGGCAGGGGACAGCGCCAGCTCGCCGATCTGCCGCGCGACGATCGACGGGTGCAGCAGCGCCCGGTCGAGCGGGTCTCTGAGCACGTGCAGCGAGGTTTGGGGGGCGCCGGGGTAGGCGCTCTTCAAGATGTCCGACTGCTGGATGCGGCCGTCGGTCTCGATCACCACCATGCGCACCGGGGACAGCCCCACCGTCTCCGCCCGCGAAGGACTGCCGAGCAGCAGGCGCAGGATCTCCTGGAACATCCGGATCTCGGTCTGCAGCACCGGGCTCTCGTACCACCGGTCGAAGATCTGGATCAGCCAGTCGGCGTACGGCGTCGCCGCCGAGTCCGGGTCGCGGAAGGGCGGCGGGGCCGGCCAGTTGCCGTGGGGCAGCAGGAAGTCGATCGCCGGTGGGTCGAACTCCAGCAGCGCCTCATAGGTGCGCACCGGGTCGTTCCGCACGTCCACCGTGCACAGGAGCCCGCTGAACAGGCGGTGGTACGGCCCCTCGGTCAGCCGGCGCAGCGACGCGCTGACCAGGGCATGGCTGCCCCGGCCGTCGGCGAACCGGCGGTGCCGGTCGTGGCTCTCCTCGTCGCCGTCGACGCTCACGCCGACGCGGATCTCCAGCGATTCGAACAGCCGCAGGAACGATTCGTCGAGCCGTACGCCGTTGGTCTGGATGTTGACGTTGACCCGGGTGCCGGTGTCGACGGCGCCACGGATGCCGCGTACCAGGCGGGAGATGAGCTCGGGGCCGGCCAGCAGCGGCTCGCCGCCGTGCAGGATGATGTCCACCTCGGGCAGGTTGTGGCGGCCGGCATGCTCGGCGATGCGCTCGATCGTGCGGTCGGCGACGGCGTCGGACATCCTGCGGGGCTGATCGCGCCAGCTCTGGTCCGCCATCTCGTACACGTAGCAATGGCGGCAGGAAAGATCACAGCGGCTGTGAATCTTCAGGATGAACTGCTGGAAGGCGAACGGCTTCCATCCGTCGGCCAGCAGCGCGTCGACGTCGAGAAATTCCGGGAACCCCTGGGTGAGCAGCGGTTCCGAATCAGGGCTTCCTAACAACGGCTACCTCTTAAGTGTCGTGTGCCCCAGCACACTCGCCGTTCGGGTTTCGCGAAACGCTACAGCTGGTCCCTATTTCTCATGGCTTCGAGGGATAGTCAAGATTTACCCAGATTTGAGCGTATTTCCTCTTGGTGGTGGAGCAGTTTTTCGAAGAACAGATACAGCTCGTCGATTTCCGCGACGAGGGGGAGCCAGTCGTAGGTGCCGAGCCCGTCTTGTTCCAGGGGAGAAAGCAGGCGGGCGGTGGCGCGGAGCTCGTTGGAGGGGATCTCGATCGGCACGATCTCGGTCATACCGTCGCGGTAGGCGCGGGCCAGCGGATGTCGCGATCCGCGTACCCCGAGGGCCGCCAGGGCCGCTTCGGCGGGATGCTTGGAGACCGCGCCGTCGGCCAGCTCAAGTGAGCCTGGATTGGCGATCGCCACCAGCACCCGCAGCTCGGGCGGCAGGTCGCGGAGCACGCGCGGTGGCCGGTCCGACTCGGCGCGCCGCTGCCCGCGGGCCAGGAGCAGCAGCACCTCGGGGATCCGTTCACGGAGCCCGCGCTGGACCTCCGCCACGCAGTCGGCGGGCGAGCGCTCGGAGACGGCCAGCCGCCGCCCTATGGTCTGTCGTACGAGCGCCAGCGGCTCCACCAGCATGGCCTCCGTCAGCACCTGGTATCCGCTGTCGGGGTCCTCGCTGAGCGCGTAGGCGTAGCGGCCGACGGGGTCGGCGGAGTGCGGATCGGCGGATCCACGCAGCTCACGGGCGAGCTGGTCGAGGTCGCGCCGGGAGCCGAGCGGCGCGTTCGCCCGGCGTACGTCGGAGGCGGCGAACCTCCGCCACAGGAACCAGGCGGCGGTCGCCGCGACGGCGGTGCCCGCGAACAGGGTCACCGTGAGCTGGATCGGCACGAGGGAGACGGTGGCGAGCGCCGCAGCCGTCGTGACGACTGCCGCGGCGACGGCGACGGCCAGCATCCTGAGCCGTGACGTACGTTCGCGGACCACCTCCGCCCGGGCCTGGCGGAACTCCGCCCAGTCGGCGGCGGTCCGCGCGGCCCTGGCCTCGGCGATGCGTCCTGCCAGCTCCGCGCGCTTGGGCGGCCACTCTTTCGGCGCCTGGCGGTCGAGCCGCTCGCTCTCGGCGGTGAGGTTCTGGTGTTCGAGCCGGTCACTCACGGCGGTGAGGTTGCGGTTGAGGATCATCATCTCGGCGCGGCGCTCGGAGTTCAGCTCTTCCAGGTGCTCCACGATCGCGCGCATGGCGTCGTCGAAGGCGGCCGGCTCCTCGTCCTTGAGTGGCATGGCGGCGATGCGCTCGACCAGTTCGTCCAGCTGTCCCGGGAAGCCGGGGGAGCCGTCGGCCACCAGCACCACGTGCACCGCGCCGCGCAGGCCGGCCAGCACCGGAGGGCTGACGTAGCCCGTGGCGAGCAGCGCGGTGAAGACCGGCTGGCCGCCGGCCCGCAGGTGTCTGGTCTGGGTGACCGTCTGGACGGCGTTGGCGACCTCGTCGTCGAAGAAGACGGCCTCGGACAGCTTGACCAGGGCACGCGGCTCACGCCGATCAGGCAGGTGGAAGGAGACGCCACCGTCACCCGTCTCCGTTCGCTCGATGGTGAGCCCGGCGGCGAGCAGGCGGGTCTCGACGAGCATGGCCAGCTCGGCGAGGCCGGGGGAGTGACTGTGGCGGGCGGACGCGCTCGTGACCAGCTCGGCGTCGATGACCGACAGCGGCCCCGCGACTTCGAAGCTCGCCCAGCTGAGCTGGAGCAGCAGGCGGAGGTTGCCGCCGCTGTGGCGCAGGAGTTCGAGCATCGCGCTCTCGGTGAAGGGCCAGATGGTCGCGTCGTCGTACCCCGGGCGGGCGGCGCCGATGTACGCGCCGAGCACCAGCCGGGCCTCGTCGGGGGTGAGCGGCAGCATGTGGCAGGCGCCGGTGCCGATGCGCTGGCGCAGATCGGGCGGTACGCGCTCCCACGCCGCGTCGTTGGACACCAGGAGCAGCAGCCCGGCAGCCTGCGGGATCACCTCGACCAGGCTCTGCAGCAACCCGATGTTCGCGGTCAACGAACTCCGGCCCTCCGGCAGGAACTTCTCGCACTGGTCGAGCACCAGCACGAACGGCCGCCCGCCCCTGGTCACCAGCCTGGTCAGCAGTTGCAGGCCGTACCGGCAGGTCAGGGGGTCGTCGATCTGGCCGCTGACGCCGAGCGCGCGGGAGGCGTCGGGGCTGATCGGACGGCCGCACAGCCAGTCGTAGGCCACGCCGGAGAACTCGGGGCGCAGCAGGAACGACAGCGCCCGCTGGAACTCGGGCCCGCTGCCCGCCACGGCGGCGATCTCCTTGGCCTGCTCCTCCAGCACCTCGCCGGCCTCGACCTGATGCGTGCCGAACAGGTCGTACACCCGGCCGGGATCGTCCCCGACCACGGACAGGACCGCGCCCCTGCTGGCCGGGCCGTCGGCGTGTCCGGCCCGGTCACCCGCGAGCGCGCCCAGGTAGCGCAGGCTCAGGTCCGTGAGCAGGTCCTGGGGCAGCTGGGAGACCAGGCGGCGGTACTCGGCGACGAAGTCGTCCTCCTGGAAGCGCAGGTAGAGCTGGACCGCCCGAGGGTCGGCGTCGTTGACGAAGGCCATCATGTGACGGGCCGCGTGCGTCTTGCCCACCCCGTGGGCGCCGTACAGGCAGGCGAGGCCGCCGTCGTGCGCCCGGTCGTCCCCGAACCCGCGCAGGTAGTCCGTGGCCCAGCGCTGGGCCTCGCGCACGCCGGGCAGGATCGCGGTGGGGGTGCGCCGGGCCCAGTCGCGCAGGAACTCGGCGAGGGAGGTCTCCTCGGCGCTGGAGATGCCGCGGGCCGGAAAGGGATTGCGCGCGGGGTATTCAGCCATGGAAGCCTCTCAGCCTGTTCCATCTGTCGCGCTGCCATATCTTGAGCCGCACCCAGCGCTCATGAATGCGCAGGTCTTCGGCGGCCGGCCATGGCACGTCGCTCTCGTACTCGCTGAGCCGCAGGTCGAGGAGTACTTCGAGGTGCTGGATGGCCTGCCCGATCGTGTACGGGCGCTTGCTGAAGACGTTCTTCACGCCCTGCTCGTCGAAGGGCGCGGGCGGGTGGCCCTTCCACCGGAATTCCGCCAGTGCCGCGATCTGCTCCGGAGTCAGCGTGTCGAGGTCGAAGACGTGCCCGCGCTCCGCGAACGCCTGCCGGTCCGCCTCGGTGATCTGGACGGTGTTCGCGTGCTGGTAACTGTCGATGACGAAGACCACGACGGTGCTCGTGTTCTCGAACACCTTCTGGGCCTGGGTGATGAGCTCCTTGGCGGGCACGCCCTCGTACCGGATGCCGAAGCCGGCGTTGCGGCCGGCGAACGTCGTCGCGGTGAATTCCGCGATCTCCTGCAGGTCGTACTCGTTCATGGGGTTGGCCGCGCCCCTTTCGCTCAACGTGCTGAAATGGGCGCGCAGCGCGGGCGGGATGTCGATGCCTTGGGCGTTCATCTTGTTGCGCAACGAGAGCAGGGTCGAGCACAGAACCGCGTACGCGTCGTGCGTCATGTCACCGCGCTCCGCGCGATGCGTCACGAAGGTGAAACCGGGCGGCAGGAGCGATGCGGCGGCCTGCTGGTACAGGTACATCGCATGGTTGGCCAGCGACGTCCGCCCGCTGTTGCCCACTCCCGTGATCAGGAAGTAGGCCGGTCTCCCTTTGCTGATCGCCTCTTTGACCGCCGCCTCGATGACCTCGAGCCGGATGAAACCGGCCAGTTCGAGGACGAGTTCGCGATCGGCCGGCAGCGCGAGGGGATCCAGCGGGCGGGCGGCGTAGGGGTTTCCGGCGGGCAGTCCGTACAAGTCGTAGCGCAGGTCGTCGGACATGTCTCACCCGCCGATCATCGTCAGGTAGACGGGCAGGTCGTCCGCCGCGGCCTCGAAGGCGGAGTCGGCGAAGATCGGCGCCAGGAAGTCGTGCTTGCCGCGAAAGGTCAGGGTCAGCTTCTGCAGCGCCTCGGCCCGCGTCTTGAACCGCGTCTGGAAACCCTGGAGTACGTCGGCCGCCAGCTTGTCCTGGTGGACGAGCTCCAGCGCCACCAGCAACGCCGGCTGCCGGAGCACGCTCGCGAACAGCTCCGGGCTCTGCACCCGCAGCACCACCAGGCGGACGACCAGGTCGGTACGCAGGGCGGCGAGGCCGGGGGTGCCCTCGATGATGGCCTCCGTCACCCGCAGCAGGTTGAGCACGCGTTTGATCTTCCGGGGATTGGGCGTGAGGATCCGCTCCAGCGTGCCGACGTGCTTCCTGGCCAGCTCGCCCGGACGCGATTCGCGGATGAACCGGCCCACCTCCGCGGGGCCGAGCGGGTAGAGGTGCAGCGGGAGCTGGATCATCTTGTCCAGGTAGTCGTCGCCGATGGCCGCCTGGTCGGCGAAGCCGAACGGCTGGTACTTCACCAGGACCCCGCGGTCGACCACGTCCTTGGCCAGGGCGATCACCACGAAGACGTGCTTCAGGTCGAGGAAGAGCTTGATCGACTCCAGTACGTCGATGATCTGGTCGGGCTCGCACCTGTCGAGGTCGTCGACGAAGAAGACGATCTTCTTGCCCTGCGCGGCCAGGCGGTCGGCCTCCTGCTGCAGCAGCCCGCGCAGCCGGCCGGTCTGGCTGTCGACCTGGCCGCGCATCGCGGCGTACTGCTGGGCCAGCTTGTCGATCTTCTCCACGCTCACGGAGCTCAGGGTGAGCCTTTTCAGCATCTCGTCGGCGGCCAGCTGCGCCATGATCGTGCCCAACCGGCGGACCGTGCCGGCGAAGCGGTGCTCGGGGTCCTGGTCGAGCTCGGCGTGGAGCGCGTTCAGCAGGGGAAGCAGCATCTCCGGCTCGCGGCGGTGCACCCAGGGGTTGAAACGCACCCGGACGATCTCCTCGCCATGCCGATCGAGTAAGCGCCTGTCGACCATTTGGAGCAGGGTCGATTTCCCACTTCCCCACGCGCCGTAAATGCCGATCGTGAAAGGCGTCTCGGTGTCGGGATTGGTGATGATCGAAACGAGGGGGTCGACGTAGCGGCGAAACTGGAGTAGATCTCCGCGCCAATTGGCCGGGGCATCCGAGAGCATCGCGATATCGGGCATAGTCCCTCCAAAGAGAGGATGCATCCTTGGTGGTGCCTGATACTTCAGGTTATCGAAATGTGACGTCCCTCTGTCCCTTGTGTCCCTTTGGTCGGTCCTTTGGGCAAACAGCCGCGGCGAGGTCAAATGACGGTTGTGAGGTCTTCTCGGAATGGAGGACGGATGGACACACCGGCCGCGGACATCCTGGCGAACGTCGACTTGTTCGCCGACGACCAGCGCGAACACCTGCTCGACGCGCTGGCCATCGCACGCAGGGAATGCCCGGTCGTGCACACGCGCACCGACGGCGGCTACTACATGGTCACCCGCTACGAGGACGTCCGCATGGTGTGCCTGCGACCGGCGATCTTCAGTTCGGCGCAGCCGGGCGTGCGTGGCGTGCCGGTCCGGCTCATTCCGCTGGACGTCGACCCGCCGGACCACCGTCGATACCGCAAGTTCCTCGAGGCGTACTTCTCCCGCTCGTTCCTGCTCCGGTACGCCGAGCAGATGCGGGAGATCGCCCGGGACGCCATCGCGGGGTTCATCGACAAGGGCCGCGTGGAGATGGTCCGTGACTACTCCGTGCCCTTCAGCGCCGGGTCGCTGGCCCGTGTCGTCTTCGCCACCGACAACATGGAGCTGATGCGCCGGGGGGTGGCGGCGGTCAAGCGGTGCGCCATAGAGAGCACGCCCGAGACGTTCGAAGCGGTCGCCCTGCTCGCGATGGAGGCGATAGCCGAGGCCGGCGACCGGCCGGCCTCGGAGCACGAGAACGTCCTCAGCGCCCTGGCCAGGGCGAGCGTCGACGGGCGGCCCCTGACGGCAGAGGAGCAGGTGGCGATCGTCACCACGCTGCTGCTCGGCGGCCTGGACACCACGCGCGGCGTGATCGTCAACATCGCCTACCATCTGGCCACGCGCACGGACATCGAGCCGATCCTGCGCAGCCCGGACTGGTGGCGCGGTCCGATGGACGAGTTCCTGCGCTTCGAGACGACCGTGGCGTTCATGGCCCGTACGGTGACTCAGGACACCGAGCTGGCCGGCACCCCGTTGAAGGCGGGGGACCGGGTCGTCCTGCAGTTCTACTCGGCCAACCGCGATGCCGAGCGCTTCGACCGGCCCGACGAGCTGGTCTTCGACCGGCGGATCAACCCGCACCTGGCGTTCGGCGCCGGGGTGCACCGCTGCATCGGCCAGAACTTCGCCCGGATCCAGCTCGCGATCGCCTTCGAGGAGTTGCTCAAGCAGGCGACGAACTTCCGCCTCGAAGCGGGCGCCGACATCCCGCGCCAGGCCGGCGAGCCCTTCGGCAGCCCTTCCGAGCTGTACCTGACCTTCGACCGCCGGGATGGTTAGCTCGGACCGATTGGGGCAGGGCCTGCATTGTGTCCGGTAAGGGGTGGTTCTCCCGGTGGCCGGTGATCCGGCAGCTCAGGGGAGAGGACGGTCGGAGCGACGCCGTGCGCTCCGCCCGTACGGACGCGCTTGCCCCGCGCACCGAGGAGGCCGATACGGTCGCGCGGTCGATCTGCCCCTACTGCGCGGTCGGCTGCGGCCAGCTCGTCTACGTCAAGGACGGCCGGGTCACGCAGATCGAGGGTGACCCGGACTCGCCCATCTCGCGTGGGCGGCTGTGTCCCAAGGGCTCGGCGAGCAAGCAGCTCGTCACCCATCCCGGCCGCCAGACCCAGGTGCTGTACCGGAGACCGCACGGCACCGAATGGGAGCGGCTCGACCTCGACGCCGCGATGGAGATGATCGCCGACCGGGTCGTACGGACCCGGCGGGAGACCTGGCAGCAGACCTATGAGGGCAAGGTCGTGCGCCGCACCATGGGCATCGCCGGACTGGGCGGGGCGACGCTCGACGACGAAGAGAACTACCTGATGAAGAAGCTGTACACCGCCCTCGGCGCGATCCAGGTCGAGAACCAGGCCCGTATTTGACACTCCTCCACCGTCCCCGGTCTGGGGACCAGCTTCGGACGCGGTGGCGCGACCACCTTCCAGCAGGATCTGGCGGGTGCGGACTGCATCGTCATCCAGGGCTCCAACATGGCCGAATGCCACCCGGTGGGCTTCCAGTGGGTGGTCGAGGCCAAGGCGCGGGGCGCGAAGGTGTTCCACGTGGATCCGCGCTTCACCCGGACCAGCGCGCTGGCCGACCGGCACCTGCCGATCCGCGCGGGTAGCGACATCGTGCTGCTCGGGGCGCTGATCAACCACGTGCTGGCCAATGAGCTGGACTTCCGTGAGTACGTGCTGGCCTACACCAACGCCGCCGTGATCGTGTCGGCGGACTTCCGGGACACCGAGGACCTTGACGGGCTGTTCTCCGGCTTCGACGCGGAGACGGGTACGTACGATCCGCGGAGCTGGGCGTACGAGGGGCCGGGCGAAGGGCCGGGCGAGGAGACGCCGGGCGCGCAGGCACCGGGCGCGGACCTGGAGGGTGGTAGGCAGCACGCCGAGGCCGCGGGGGCGGACACTTACGGCTCCGGGGGCGCCGAGGCGCATCCCACCCCGGCGACGGATCCGACGCTGCGCCACCCGCGCTGCGTCTACCAGATCCTTCGGCGGCACTTCGCCCGCTACACCCCGGAGCTGGTCGAGCAGCTGTGCGGCATCTCGCGGGCGCACTTCGCCGAGCTCGCCGACGCGATCACCGCCAACTCCGGCCGGGAGCGCACCACCGCCTGGGTGTACTCCGTCGGCTGGACCCAGCACACCGTCGGCGCGCAGTACATCCGCACCGCCTCGATCCTCCAGTTGCTGCTGGGCAACATGGGCCGGCCCGGGGGCGGCATCCTGGCGCTGCGTGGGCACGCGAGCATCCAGGGGTCCACCGACATCCCGACGCTGTTCAGCCTCCTGCCCGGTTACCTGACCATGCCACACGCCCACCGGCACGAGGGGCTGGAGGACTATCTCGCCCGTGAGGGCGGCGACGTCGGCTTCTGGGGCCACCGGCGCGCCTACCTGGTCAGCCTGCTCAAGGCGTGGTGGGGGAACGCGGCCACCGAACAGAACGACTTCTGCTTCGACCACCTGCCGCGCCTGACCGGCGACCACAGCCACTACACCACCGTGATGGGCCAGATCGACGGCACGGTGAAGGGCTACTTCGTGGCGGGCGAGAACCCCGCGGTCGGCTCCTCTGGCGGCCGGGCGCAGCGCCTCGGCCTGGCCAACCTCGACTGGCTGGTGGTACGCGACCTGACGCTGGTGGAGACGGCCACCTTCTGGAAGGACGGCCCGGAGCTGGAGACCGGGGAGATGCGTACCGAGGACATCGCCACCGAGGTGTTCTTCCTGCCCGCCGCGAGCCATGTGGAGAAGGAGGGTACGTTCACCAACACCCAGCGGCTCCTGCAGTGGCGGGAGAAGGCGCTCGACCCGCCGGGCGACTGCCGCAGCGACCTGTGGTTCTACTACCACCTGGGCAAGCTGGTCAGGCAACGGCTGACCGACGACGAGATCGACCGGCCGCTGCGCGAGCTGACCTGGGACTACCCCGAGCTGGGAGAGCACCGGGACCCGTCGGCGTCGGCCGTACTCCGCGAGATCAACGGGGTCGGCCCGGACGGGCGGGCGCTGTCGGCCTACACCCAGCTCAAGCCGGACGGGTCCACCAGCTGCGGCTGCTGGATCTACTGCGGCGTGTACGCGGACGAGGTCAACCAGGCGGCCCGGCGTCGGCCGGGGCAGGAACAGTCGCCCGTGGCGCCCGAATGGGGCTGGGCCTGGCCGGCGAACAGGCGCATCCTCTACAACCGGGCCTCCGCCGACCCCGAGGGCCGCCCATGGAGCGAGCGCAAGGCGTACGTCTGGTGGGACGCGGAGCAGGGGAAATGGACCGGGCAGGACGTGCCCGACTTCGAGCCGAACAAGCCGCCGGACTACCTGCCACCCGAAGGCGCCCACGCCGAGGACGCGCTCGCCGGGACCGACGCGTTCATCATGCAGTCCGACGGGAAGGGCTGGCTGTACGTGCCCGCCGGCCTGGCCGACGGCCCGCTGCCCGCGCACTACGAGCCGCATGAGTCGCCGGTCGGCAACCCGTTGTACGCCCAGCAGGCCAACCCCGCGCGCAAGATCTACCCGCGACCGGAGAGTCCCTACAACCCGCCGGAGTCGCCGCGCTACCCGTACGTGCTGACCACGTACCGGCTCACCGAGCACCACACGGCGGGTGGCATGAGCCGGCCGCTGGCCTACCTCGCCGAGCTGCAGCCGGAGCTGTTCTGCGAGGTGTCGCCGCAGCTGGCCGCCGAGGTGGGGCTGGTCAACGGCGGTTGGGCCACGATCGTGACCAGTCGCACCGTGATCGAGGCTCGGGTGCTGGTCACCGGCCGGGTCCGGCCGCTGCGGATCCAGGGCAGGGTGATCCATCAGATCGGCCTGCCGTACCACTGGGGGTGGGGCGGCGGCGGCCTGGTGACCGGCGACGTCGCCAACGACCTGCTTCCGCTGGTGCTCGACCCGAATGTCTACATTCAGGAGAGCAAGGCCGTGACCTGCGACGTACGGGCGGGTAGACGGCCGAGGGGGCAGGCGATGCTCGACCTGCTGGAGGTGTACCGCGATGGCTGAGCGGATGGGCTTCTTCACCGACACGAGCGTCTGCATCGGCTGCAAGGCGTGCCAGGTGGCGTGCAAGGAGTGGAACCAGCTGCCCGACGACGGCTTCGTGTTCGAGGCGAACTCCTACGACAACACCGGGGCGCTCGGGGCGAACACCTGGCGGCACGTGGCCTTCATCGAACAGTCCCGCCCGGTGCCGCTGCCTTCGGACGACTCCGCTGACGAGGGTGTGGAGCGGTGGCTGATGTCGTCGGACGTGTGCAAGCACTGCACTCACGCCGCCTGCCTGGACGTCTGCCCGACCGGAGCGCTGTTCCGTACCGAGTTCGGCACGGTGGTGATCCAGGAGGACATCTGCAACGGCTGCGGCTACTGCGTGTCCGCCTGCCCGTACGGCGTGATCGAGCGGCGCGAGGACGACGGGCGGGCGTGGAAGTGCACGATGTGCTACGACCGGCAACGCGGCGGCCTCGAACCGGCGTGCGCCAAGGCGTGCCCGACCGACTCGATCCAGTTCGGCCCGCTGGATGAGCTCCGGGAGCGGGCCGAGGAGCGGGTGGCGCGGCTGCACGCCGACGGGCAGGCCGAGGCCCGCCTGTACGGCGAGAGCCCGGACGATGGGGTGGGCGGCGCGGGGGCGTTCTTCCTGCTGCTGGACGAGCCCGAGGTGTACGGGCTGCCGCCGGATCCCGTGGTGACCACTCGTGACCTGCCGTCCATGTGGCGCTGGGCGGGGGCGGCGGCGCTGTCCGTGGCTGGGGCGGTGGTGGCGGCATTCGCGGGCTCGGGCGCCTTCACCGGTTCACGGAAGGGGAGGCGGCGGTGACGCGGGAGCGGTCGACGGTGCCGAAGGGGGAGCGGTCGATGGTGCCGGAGGCGGAGTTCCGGTCCTACTACGGGCGGCCAGTGATCAAGGCCCCCGTCTGGCACGAACCCCATATGCCGACATATCTCTACGCGGGGGGTCTGTCGGGGGCTTCGTCGGTGATGGCGGTCATGGCCGGGTTCACCGGGTACGACCGGCTGGAGCGTACCGCCCGGGTCGCGGCGGCGATCGGCGCCGCCGCCGGCACCGGGTTCCTCATCGCCGAACTGGGCAGGCCCGAACGCTTCCTCAACATGTTCCGCGTGTTCAAGCCCACATCGCCGATGAGCATGGGCTCCTGGCTCCTGGCCGCACAGGGCGGGCTGTCGGCGGTCGCCGCCTCGACCGAGCTGACCGGGATCCTGCCCGCCGTGGGAGACGCGGCGGCCCTCGCCACGGGCCTGACCGGCCCGCTGACCGCCACCTACACCGCCGTCGTGGTCGCCGACACCGCTGTGCCCGCCTGGCACGAGGCCTACCGGGAATTGCCGTTCCTGTTCGCCGGGAGCGCGCTGGCCAGCGCCGGGGCGGTGGGCATGCTGGCGACCCCACGGGCGCAGGCGGGGCCGGCCCGCGTCGTGGCGATGTTGGGGGCCGCTGTGGAGAGCGTCGCCGGCGTGGTGATGGAACGGCGGCTCGGCCTGGTGGGCGAGCCGTACCGGCTGGGGAGGGCGGGGCGCCTGATGCTCTCGGCCCGCGTACTGACGGCCGGTGGCGGGCTGCTCGCGTCGATCGCCGGGCGCAGCCGTACCCTCACCGCCCTGTCCGGTCTCGCCCTTACGGCGGGCGCTTTGTGCACCCGGTTCGGCGTCCTGGAGGCGGGCAGGGCCTCGGCCGCCGACCCGAAGTACACGATCGTCCCCCAGCGGCAGCGCCAGGCGTCAGCCTCTTGAGGCCTCTTGCAGGGCTGCGTCAAGAATCGTGTCCAGTACCTTCTGCGAACTCTGGAGCTGAGCGATCATCTCGGCGATGTGGGCACGTTCGCGCCGCAAGTCCTCGATGAAGGCCGGGCAGCCGGAAGACACCATCAGCTCGCCATCGTCGTGCACGCAGTGCAGGACCCGGGCGATGACTGTGGTGGAAAGCCCGGCGGCGAGCAGGGCGCGGATATGGCGGACCGTTGGAATGTCCGCCTCGGTGTACTCGCGGTAGCCGTTCCCCAGGCGGACCGGCTTAAGGAGCCCCTGTTCCTCGTAGTAGCGCAACAGCCGCTTGTTCACCCCGGTCTCGTGGGCCAGGTCACCGATCCGCATCTTGACCTTCACATAGATGAGAAGCCTTAGCGTCCCAATTATTGCCGATCAAGAAGAGCGAGGAGATGTCCATGTCAGGCGCAGTGATCGTTGGTGCGGGTCCGGGGATCGGACAGGCGGTGGCTCGTCGGTTCGCCAGGGAAGGCCTGCCGATCACGCTGATCGCCCGCGGTAAGCAGACGCTACGCGCCGCGGCCGAGGCGGTCGCTCCCAGCGGTGTCCCGATTGTCACGTTGGCAGCTGACAGCACCGACCAGGCCGGATTGAACGCCGCACTCGACCAGGCTGTCAGCGAGCATGGCGTGCCGGACGTCGTCGTGTACAACGCCGCGATCATCCAGGCGGACGCGCCGGGCGAGCTGTCCGTACGCGGCCACATGGAGGCATGGGCGGTGAACGTGGTCGGCGCGATCAACGCCGCGGCCCACATCGCGCCCGCCATGGCGGAACGTGGCAGCGGAACGTTCCTGATCACGGGCGGTATGCCCGAGCCCAAGCCGCAGTACGTGAGCCTCTCCCTGGGCAAGGCAGGCGTCCGAGCCCTGGTTACGCTGCTCGACGAGGAGTATGGACCTTCCGGAGTACACGTGGCGAGCGTCACCGTGGCCGGTCCGGTGGCCCCCGGTACCGACTTCGATCCGGACGACATCGCCGAGCGCTATTGGCAACTGCACACGCAGCCGCGACACCGGTGGCAGCAGGAAGTACTGCACGCCGGCCCAACACCGCCGGGAAATTCTCTTGGCATGCCAGGATAGTAATGATCGACTTCGGATTACGCGACGAGAACGACCGCGTCGCCAGCCCAGATTCACCGTTCACCTTGGCGCCTTCAAAGCCGCGGCATCGCGAACCGCTCGGCGAATGCGGCGCGGTTCGCCGAGTCCGGCATCCGATCCCATACGGCGAACACCACTCGCTCGAACACCGCCGCGAAGGCTCCATCCTCGACCAGATGGGCGTGAAAGGCCCCGGCGACCTCGCGCGGATCGTTGCGGAACACGCCGCAGCCCCACGCCCCGAGTACCAGCGTGCGAGCACCGTGATGCGCGGCCACGGCCAGGACACGCCCCGCCCGCTGGTGGAGCGCCTGCCGGATCCGCCCGCCCGCTCCCGGGTCGCGGCGCAGCATCTGCCCAGCGTTGGGCGCCGGTGAGGTGAGGAAGGAGACGAGGTACGGCTCGGCCAGCAGTTGGCCGTCCTCGCCGCGGTGCACCGGCACGCCGGGCGACCAGATGACGCGGTGGCTGTAGAGCAGGTCGGACGAGGCCCGGTGCGCGGCGTAGTAGTCGGGTGCCTGAAGGAGGCACGGATAAAGCAGGGCCTGGCGGCACAGGTCCTCCTCCTGCGCCTTGGCGCCGCCGAGATAGCCGCCTCCCGGGCTGCGGGCAGAGGCGAAGTTCAGCACGGCGATCCCGGTCGCCCCGTCAAGGTGCAGCCGCCGCGCTGCCCGCAGGCTGCGCTCGCCGGTGACCTCGAAGACCGTCCGGTACGTACCGGCTCTCGGCCATTCGATGGGGCCGTCTGGTGGGTGGCTCACGGTTGCGGCCACCGCGGCCCGCAGCGCAGGACCCACATCCACGACCGCGCCGTCGGCGGCCGAGTACCAACCCTCGGCGGCGATGCGCTCGTTGTCGATCGCGACCTGGCGCAATCTTCCGCTCACGCGCCCCATCGTAAATCGCGAACCTGCTTAGCGGCGTGGGGGCTTGTCCATGAAGTCCCTCCCGTCGACTCGCGTCCGGGGGTCCGTCAGTCTGCGGTCTGGTGATACGACAATTCGTGGAGATGTCCGCCCTTGATCAGCACCGACACTTCGACCGGCCGCTCACTGTCGCTGTAGACAACACGGAACTGCCGAAACACCGGCACGTCAGGTGGGAGATCCAGGCCTTGCACCTCCGTCTCGGTGGGTTGCCGAACGGAGATGCGATCCGTGAAGTGGCGCTGCGGAAACCCGAGGTCGGCCAACGCCTGTGGTGCGCCACCGCGGATTCTTCCCTTGGCGGCCAGAGGGCTTCCTGCCGCAATGCTCACCGGGTAGTAAGACCATGACAACTCAACGGGAGCGCCGTCATGCAACAGCAGCCGGTGGCGCAGGACGACCAGATCGTCACCGCTGATGGCGAATGCCGCGGCGACATCGCTGGGAGGTGCTACCTCCCCGACTTTCAGAAGCTCATAGCTGTATTCGCGAGGCCCTGGGGTCTTATACGTGCTGGCGTTGACGACGAGCGGCCGTCTGTCGCGGACGAACACGCCCTTTCCCGCGTGGCCGCGTACGAATCCTTCGTCTTTGAGTGCCTGCAGGGCCCGCTGGATCGTCGCGTTCGCCGCGTTGAAACGTGCCACCAGGTGTGCCGTGGAAGGGAGTTGCTCGCCCGCCTTCAGGTCACCAGACATGATCTCCGCACGCAATTCGGCTGCGATCTGCTGATGGCGCGGACGAGAATCCAGCCGCCTACCCACGATTGCCGATCCCCTCACTTGATGATCATCTGATAGCGCAACTCGCGACCGTGGGCCACCATCGTCATCACGCTGACCTCGATCGGCGTTCCGTCGTCGGTTCGAACGATGCGGGTCAGGAGCAGAACCCAGTCCTCTGGTCGAAGGTCGAGAGCCTGTCGCTCTGTATCGGTCGCGGGGCGGGCTTGGACGGCTTCTTCCGCGCTGTGTGGGTGATAGCCGAGCTGGGCGAGAAGGGTGGGAGCCCCGCCAGGGATCTTCCGCATCTCGGCAAGCCGAGTGCCACGGGCGATCGTCGCCGGGTAGTAGGAATCGGCGAGCTCCGTTGGCTGGCCGTCCGCGAGCACGAGACGGCGGCGGACGAAGGCGGTCTGACCCGCCGCCAGCCCGAAGGCTCGCACGACTTCCTTCGGCGGATGGACCTCTTCCACTGCTTGAAGGCGATGCGTCCCAACTTTGCCGTGCTGGGCGGCTTCCTCCGCCCATGCATCAGGCTCTCCGGGACGCCGCGGCCGCACGTAGGGCGCCGAAACGCTGACCCAGCCCGCGTCTTCCATGCGCTCCTCCTTCGGTCACGAAAGGCCGGTCAGGAGCCACCGTACCGGGTCGGCGGCATCCCAGACCGATCAAGGGAACCTGTGGATGGCGGATGCCGTAATCCTTGCTACCTTTCGCGAATCACAGTAAGGTTTTGGCAAGTCGATCGAGTCTGGGATCGGCGGCCCTCGAAGAGGCCGAAGGGATGGGGAATGCATGCTTCTCAAGCCGTCGGTAATCGCGTTCAGTCCTGCTCAGAGCGCACATGCCCTTCGGGATGCCCTGGCTGATCAGGGCATCGCCTCTGACATTCACGTCGGCTACGGGCTTGCTCTGGTGTCGGTGTGGATCAGCCTCGTTGTGTGGTGCGACGGCAACTGGTTCTGGTGGCGGGTGGGCTGGAACGACCAGCGCAAGCGAGTCTTGTACGCCCGGCATCCAGCGGACGAACCCGTTAGAGCCGCTCGGCGGGTGGCTTTCCGGTACGAAGAGGTCTATCGGCACCATCCGCACTCGGAGCTGATCGCCGATGTCGTCTCCTCCACCTGACCGGCAGGGAGATGGCGTCCGGTGAGTATGCCTTGGTCAAGCTTCGGCTGCCGGGCGATGATCGTGGACTTGATGCACAGTCCCGCGTCTACTCGGGGGTTCGCCTCGCTGCTGATCGGGCGGCAGGGCATCGTGGTGAGCATCCTGCGCGACGGCACGCTGGCCTTGATCGCGCTCGAGGGTGAGCTCGGCGAGTTGCCCGGCGGGGTGCGGCGATGGTCCGTCCACTGGGACGACCTGCAGATCGACTGGGGGCAAAGTAAGCCTGAAAAGGGGCAACAGGCTGGCGAATGAGTCATCACTGCCTGAGGTGTTACGGCCTGTCCGAGGACAGGAACGGCAGCACGTGGGGGAGTACGTCGGCGGATCTGTCCCAGCCGCCCTTGTGGTCGGCGTCCGGCAGGGAGAAGAAGCCCGCGCCGGTGCGCTCGGCGAAAGTCCGCATCGGGTCGTGCCAGGGATCAGCCGTGCCCGCGTACATCAGGATCGGCACGCCGCAGGCCGCCAGTTCGGTGGCCAGGCCGGGCTCGCGTGAGAACGCGTCGTAGTTGGCGCGGAAGGCGCCCAGGTCCCCGGCGCTGATCAGGGCGGCCTGGTACGGGTCAGCCGAGGCCCCCTGCTTGACGATCTCATAGGCGTCGATGTCGGCAGGCAGGCCGAGTTCCCGAATCGCTTGGTCGACCGCGGAGCGGAAACCGTTGATGGGATCGTAGGCGCCGGTGATCAAGCGGGTCAGGCGTTCGGGCGCGTGCGCCGCGACCGCATACCCAGTCATGGCTCCCAGCGAGTAGCCCCAGAACGCGGCTCGGTCGGCGCCGACGTCGTCGAGGACGGCCGTGACGTAGTCGACCCGGCGCCGCAAGCCATAGGCCTCGATCTCACGCGGGTGGTCGCTGGCGCCCAGTCCCAGCGGATCGATGGCGATCACTGTGTGGGCAGGGGCCAGGGCCTGGGTGTATCCGCTGTGGGCCCAGTGCGCGCCGTCTTGGAACATGCCCGGGTGCAGCACGAGCGGCGGGCCGTCCCCCAACACCTCGTACGAGATCTTGAAACCGTTGCTGCGTGCGACGGGCACGTGTCACTCCTTGTCGGCTTGGCGAGTTTCGTTGGACAAGCGGCCGAAGATGGCGTTGGCCAGGAACGTTACGACTTGTAACGGGCTTTATCCTCCAGCATCATTGAACGGTCCGAAAGGAGGCACTTTCTTGTCACAACGGAACACCGTGGTAACGGACCAGCTCACAGCGCTCGCCGATGCGCCCCCGCCCGAGGATTGCCCGCTGCCTGAGGTCCTGGCTTTGATCGGTGACAAGTGGAGCGCCCAGGTGCTGGTCGAACTGGGTGACGGCCCGCACCGGTTCACCCAGCTGGAACGGGCGATCGAGGGCATCAGCCGGCGGATGCTGACAGTGAGCCTGCGCAACCTGGAACGCAACGGGCTCATCACCCGGACGGTGTACCCCGACGCCCCGCCTCGGGTGGAATACGCCACCACGGGTCTGGTTGAGGAAATACGCGCTCCCCTGGAGGCGCTGGCGGCATGGGCCCGCCACGCCGGACCCGTCATCGCCGCAGCTCGGCATGCCTACGACAACGGCCGCTGACCCGCACGCCCGCAAGCCTCGCGCCTACTCGGTGACATCCGCTGACGACCGAGCGGCTTGGTGAGGGAGGCGAAACCCGTCCCCAGGGTTATCCCTCGAGGAAAATACGGATCTTGGACAGCCTGATCGAGGCGGGCCGGTTCGTCACGCGCCAGCCCCAGCAACAGCCGCACGTTGACCAGCCGCTGCTGGGCGCCGTCATGCAGGTCCCGCTCGATCCGGCGCCTGGCCTCATCGCCCGCGTCGAGGAGCCCGGCCATCCGTCGCGCTGCCTCCCTGCGTCCGAGCACGACACGATAGGCCAGTGGCCAAACGATGAAGCCCAGCACGACCAGGCTGTCCAGCAACTCGCCGGTGAAGTAGACCGCGAGTCCGCCGGCCTGCGCCAGGTTTTCCGCCTCGAGTGCCAGCACCAGCAGCATGACCAACAGCCCGGAGAACGTGACGGCCGCATCGCGTTCCGGTCGCGGCAGCCGAGCCCAGCGCAGGAACACCGCCGCCGACAGCCCGACCACGTACGCACCGGCGATCGCCACCCCGAAAAGGGCCAGCGCCGTCCGTCCTGTTTCCCGGCCGAACGCCTGAGCCAGACAGAGGCACCCCCCGCCGGGCAGCTCTCCTTACACCATCGACATCGCGGCGGAGAGGAGTGGCACCGCGTAGCCGAGCGCCACGACCCCTCGACGGACCGGCGTGTCCGCGCGGCCGTGTGGGGAGCACGACCATCACGTGTCCGAGCAGTCCGTGCTGGAGGGCCGCCGCCACCGCGCCCAACGCGAGAGCCGCGGGCACGCCCGTGTAGCTGACCCCGGTGGCCAGCCACATCACCCCGCTCCAGGCCAGCAACGATCCCACCGGACTGTCCGGCCACCGTAGCCTCGCCCACAGGCCGCCCGTCACCGCGGCGGACCCCGCCGCATATCCCATGAGCAGCAGCGGGACCTTCGTCACCACGAACTCCGCACCGATGATGGCCACTGTTCCCAAGGCGGCGAGCACGACCGCGAGCAGGGTGATCAGCCTGTGCACCCGACCATTGTGAAGCCTGGCCCGTCCCCCTGCGCCCTTGGAGCCTCGCCGTCGCGCGAGCGACAGTATGTCCATGGTTGTTACCACGGGATACGGTCAGCGGAGCCGCAGGTGGGGGCCGTCCAAGGGGACCAGCTCGCCGATGACCGGCGCGCCGGGGATCTCGCCGGCCACCAGCAGGCCGCCGGAGGTCTGGGCGTCGGCGAGTAGTAGCAGGTCGTCCTCGCCGTAGCCGCCGGGATCGAGCCAGGGGCGGACCCAGTCGAGGTTGCGGCGGGTGCCGCCGCTGACGTAGCCGTCGCGTACCGCCTCCCGGGCCCCTTCCAGGTACGGTACGGCCGCCACGTTCACCACGGCCGTGACGCCGCTCGCTCGGGCCAGTTTGTAGAGGTGGCCCAGCAGGCCGAACCCGGTCACGTCCGTCGCGCATCTCGCTCCGGCGGCCAGCGCGGTCCGGGAGGCGCCGCGGTTCAGGGTGGTCATCGCCGCGACCGCCTGCGGGGACACCTCGCCGGTCGCCTTGTGCCGGGTGTTGAGCACGCCGATGCCGAGCGGTTTGGTGAGGGAGATCGGCAGTCCGGGTCGGCCGTCGTCGATGCGCAGCAGCCGGGCGGGGTCGGCCAGGCCGGTGACGGCCATGCCGTACTTCGGCTCCGGGTCGTCGACGCTGTGGCCGCCCGCGACGTGGCAGGCCGCCGCCCGGGCCACGTCCAGGCCGCCGCGCAAAACCTCCTTGGCCAGCTCCATGGGCAGCTTCTCCCTTGGCCAGCCGAGCAGGTTGACCGCCACCAGCGGCTCCCCGCCGACCGCGTAGACGTCCGACAGGGCGTTGGCCGCCGCGATACGGCCCCAGTCGTAGGGGTCGTCCACCACGGGCGTGAAGAAGTCGGCGGTGGCCACGATCGCCCGGTCGCCGTCGATGCGGACCACGGCGGCGTCGTCCCCGTCGTCCAGCCCGATGATCAGCTCCCCGACAGCGCCATGTCCGTTCGCGGTGTCATGCTCGCCGACAGCGCCGTGCCTTCCTGCCGCGTCACGCTCGCCTGCGGCGCCGCCGTCACGTGTGCGGAGGGCCGCCACCACCGCCTCCAGTTCGCCTGGCGGGATCTTGCAGGCGCAGCCGCCTCCGTGGGCGTACTGCGTCAGTCGGACCGTCTCGGTGGTGCGTGTCATGGCGCCCTCGGATGGCTCGCGACGGGTGTGGCGTTTGAGGTCATACCCGATGTGACGGGTAGGTTCTGCGTTGGAGGCGTCTGGGCGCCTGGTGGCCCCCGCGGTCTTCAAAACCGACGAGGCCGAGGTCCTCGGCCTGGCGGGTTCGATTCCCGTCCGCCTCCGTTCTATTTTCGAAGGGTGGACCCACGCAGGCACGTACCCCGTACGGATGCCGTACTCGCTGATCCGCGGCTGGTCGCGGCGGGTGGGCGGCTGGGCCGGTCGGTCGTCAAGGACGCGGTGGCGCGGGCGCAGCAGCGGGCGCGGAGCGGTGAGATCGGTCCCGAGGAGGTCGCCGACGCGGCGGTGGCGGCGCTTCCGCCGCGGGCCGCGAGCCTGCGTGCGGTGATCAACGCGACCGGCGTGCTGGTCCACACCAACCTGGGCCGGGCGCCCCTGTCGTCCGCCGCGATCGAGGCGATGGTCGCCGCGGCCGGTGCCGCCGACGTGGAGTTCGACCTGAAGACCGGCGCTCGGGCCCGGCGTGGGCGGGGGGCGCTGGACGCGCTCGCCCGTGCCGTGCCGGCCGCCGAGGACGTGCACGTCGTCAACAACAACGCCGCCGCGCTCGTCCTGGTGGCGACCGTACTCGCCGCCGGCCGGGAGATCGTGATCAGCCGGGGCGAACTCGTGGAGATCGGCGACGGGTTCCGCATCCCCGACCTGCTCGTCTCCACCGGGGCGCGGCTGCGCGAGGTCGGTACGACCAACCGCACCTCCTACCGCGACTACGCGGCGGCCGTGGGGCCGGAGACCGGATGCGTGCTCAAGGTGCACCCGTCGAACTTCCGGATCGAGGGCTTCACCGGCTCCGTCGAGGTACGCGAGCTGACCGGGCTCGGTGTGCCCGTTGTCGCCGACATCGGCTCGGGGCTGCTGGCGCGCGAGCCGCTGCTGCCCGAGGAGCCGGACGCGGCGACCGTACTGGCGGCCGGGGCGGACCTGGTGACGGCCAGCGGTGACAAGCTGCTCGGCGGACCCCAGGCGGGTCTCCTTCTCGGCCGCCATGACCTGGTCGAACGCTGCAGGCGGCACCCGCTCGCCCGCGCCCTGCGGGTCGACAAGCTGACGCTGGCCGCGCTGGAGGCTACGATCCGCGGTCCTGTCACGCCCGTCCGGCTGGCGCTGCACGCCGATCCGGCGGCGCTCGGCGACCGTGCCGCGGCCCTCGCCGGGCGGCTCGCCGAGGCGGGAGTCGACGCTCGGGCGGTGCCGAGCCAGGCCGCCGTCGGGGGTGGCGGGGCGCCCGGGGTGAGGCTGCCGAGTGCCGCCGTCAGCTTGCCCGAACGGCTCGCCGCACCGCTGCGCGCCGGTGATCCGCCGGTGGTCGGCCGGATCGAGGGCGGGCTGCTGCTGCTGGACCTGCGCACCGTTCCCGGCGACCGCGACGATGATGTGGCCCGCGCGATCCTCGGGGCGAGTGGCCTCGGGGTGAGTGGCTTCGAGGCGGGCGGCTGATGTACGTCGTGGCCACGGCGGGTCACGTCGATCACGGTAAGTCCACGCTGGTACGGGCTCTCACCGGGATGGAGCCCGATCGGCTGGAGGAGGAGCGGCGGCGGGGGCTGACGATCGAACTGGGGTACGCGTGGACCACGCTGCCTTCGGGGCGGCGCCTCGCCTTCGTGGACGTACCGGGGCATGAGCGGTTTCTCAGCACAATGCTGGCGGGGGTCGGTCCGGTGCCGGCGGTGCTGTTCGTGGTGGCGGCGGACGAGGGCTGGATGCCGCAGTCCGAGGAGCATGTGGTGGCGCTGGAGGCGCTCGGCGTACGGCACTGCCTGCTCGCGGTGACCCGAGCCGACCTCGCCGACCCGGCTCCGGCCCTCGACCAGGCACGCACTCGCCTGACCTCGGCCGGGTTGGGTGGGGCGCGTCCGGATGCGGCCGGGTTGGGCGGAGAGCGCCCGGATGTGACCCGACTGGGCTGTGGTGGTGGCCGTGGTGCGGTTGAGGCGGTGGCGGTGAGTGGGCGGACCGGGCAGGGGCTCGATGAGCTGCGGGAGGCGCTGGATCGGCTGGTTGCCGCGCTGCCTGCGCCCGATCCGGAGGCGCCGGTTCGGTTGTGGATCGACCGGGCGTTCAGTGTGCCGGGCAGCGGGACGGTCGTGACCGGGACCCTGCCCGAGGGCGCCATCTCGGTGGGTGACGAGCTGGCGCTGGACGGCGAGCCTGTACGGGTGCGGGCGCTGGAGTCCATGAAGGAGCCGTCGTCCTCGGTGACCGGCGTCGCCAGGGTGGCGGTCAACCTGCGCGGCCACAGGCTGCCGGAGCGCGGTCATGGTCTGCCCGAGCGGGGCCGGGCGCTGGTCACACCCGGCAAGTGGACGTACACGGACCTGGTCGACGTCCGGATCACCCCAGTCGGGACCCTCCGGGACACCGGCTCCGGTCCCGAAGCGGCTGACGGTCCGGGAGGAAGCGGCGGTGACGTTCTGGTGAGTGGCCGGGGAAGGGGGGAGGAGTGGCGGCTACCCCGGTGCCTGACCGCGCACATCGGGTCGGTGGCGGTGACGTGCGAGGTGCGTACGCTTGGCGGGCGCGTCGTACGGCTGCGCCTGGCCCGCCCGCTCCCGCTCCACCTCGGAGACGTGCTGCTGCTGCGTGACCCTGGCCGCGACCGGGCCGAGGTGCGGGTGCTGGCGGGGGCGAGCGTGCTCGACGTGCGCCCGCCCGCGCTCGGCCGCCGGGGCGCGGCGCGGGCGCACGCCGCCCGGCTGGAATCGGCCGTCCCGGACGCCGCCTCGGCCCTGCGCATCCACCGGCTGCTGCGCGCGGCCGACCTGACCGCCATGATCGGCACGTCCAGTGACCTGGGCGAGGGACCGGTGTGCGGGGACTGGTACGCCGATCCCGAGTACTGGGCCGAGCTGGGCGAGCGGCTGGCCGACACGGCACGGCGGTACGCCATCGAGCACCCCCTGGAGCCTGGCATGCCGATCGAGGCGGCCCGCCATGCGCTCGGGTTGCCCGACCGGCAGTTGGTCGCCGCGCTGGTGCGGGCGCCGTTCACGCTTGCCGAGGGGCGGATCGTGACTCGGCCTGCCGGGCTGCCCGAGCCGGTGGCGCGGGCGGTTGAGCGGCTGAGGGGAGAGTTGGCGGCACACCCCTTCCAGGCGCCGGAGGCTGGGCGGTTGGCTGAGCTGGGGCTGGGGTCGCGGGAGGTGGCGGCGGCCGTACGGGCTGGGCGTCTGTTGCGCGTGGCCGAGGGGATCGTGCTCCTGCCTGGCGCGGACGTACGGGCGGCAGAGTTGCTGCGCCGCCTGCCGCAGCCCTTCACGGTCAGTCAGGCCAGGCGGGCCCTCGACACCAGTCGGCGGGTCGCGGTGCCGCTGCTCGAACATCTCGACCGGAGTGGGCTGACACAACGAGTGGACGAGGTTCATCGCCGCTGTCTCTGATCACCCCCGACAGCCACCCCAGCACCACTCCAACAGCCACCCCGCCAACCACCCTGACCTGGGTCTCTGCTGGACGGCGGGTATATATTCGAGTTTGGGGATAAACCATCGTCATCGGGGGGTTGCGATGGTTGGAGACCTGCCGCGACGTCTTGTCGCGGAAGCCATCGGAACGATGTTGCTGGTTCTCTTCGGTGCCGGGTCCGTGGTGGCCGCGCTGGTCATGCAGAACGGCCGACTCGACTACGCCGCGCTGGGCATCATCTCGTTCTCGTTCGCCGTGGTGGTCGCGCTCGTCATCTACGCCTTCGGCAGTACGTCCGGCGCGCACATCAACCCGGCGGTCACCATCGCCCTCGCCGCGGGACGCAGGTTCCCGTGGTCGGAAGTGCCGTTCTACATCGTTGCCCAGCTCGTCGGCGCCTTTGCCGGCGGGCTGTTGATCGTGGGCGGGTTCGGCCGGCGGGCGGTGGACAACGGCGTCGGGCTCACCGCGCTCGGCCAGGGCGTGAGCTATGGGCAGGGCATCCTGTTGGAGGGACTGGGGACGTTCCTGCTGCTGCTCACGATCATGGCGCTGGCGGTCGACCGGCGGGCGCCGAGCGGCTGGGCCGGTTGGATGATCGGACTGGCCGTGGCGTGCGAGATCTTCGTGCTCGGCCCGCTGACGGGTGGTTCCGTCAACCCGGCCCGTACGTTCGGGCCGTACCTGACGACCACGGTGTTCGGCGGTAGCGCGCCATGGTGGCAGTACGGCGTCTACATTGCCGGCCCGATCATCGGTGCGGTGCTGGCCGTCGTGGTGTACGACCTGGTGGCCCGCCCGATGCGCGAGCTGCCCGTGACGGCCGAGCAGGGCACCGCCGGAGAGATCATCGGCGCGCGGGGACAGGATCTGCCCGAGGCCGCTCAGGGCACCGCGAGTGACATCCCGACGGCCCGGCGCCCGCACGACGACCGGATCCGTGACCGAGTGGGGCACATCGGCCGCCGCCGCTGGCGCCCCGGCCATGGGGGGTGATCCGTGACCACGTGAGCGAACGAACATCCGCCACCTATCGGGCAAGGGGGAATCATGCCCGGCAACAGGGGAGTTTCGTACGAGGGGCCAGGCAACGTCCAGGTACGCGAGACCGACTATCCCGAATTCGAGCTCAAGGACGGCCCAGGGGTAAACCCGGCCAACGTAGGGCGCAAACTACCGCACGCCGCCATCCTCAAAACGGTGGCGACGAACATCTGCGGCAGCGACCAGCACATGGTCCGCGGCCGCACCACGGCCCCGCCGGGCCTCATCCTCGGCCACGAGATCACCGGTGAGGTGATCGAAACCGGTTCCGATGTGGAGTTCACCAAGGTCGGCGACCTCGTGTCCGTACCGTTCAACATCGCCTGCGGCCGCTGCCGCAACTGCAAGGAGGGCAAGACAGGCGTCTGCGAGAACGTCAACCCCGACCGGCCCGGCTCGGCGTACGGCTACGTCGACATGGGCGGCTGGGTAGGCGGGCAGGCCGACTACGTCCTGGTGCCGTACGCCGACTGGAACCTGCTCAAGTTCCCCGACAAGGAACGGGCCATGGAGAAGATCCTCGACCTGGCCATGCTCGCGGACATCTTCCCGACGGGGTTCCACGGCTGTGTGAGCGCGGGGGTGAAGCCGGGATCGACCGTCTACATCGCCGGCGCCGGCCCGGTCGGCCTGGCCGCGGCGACCTCGGCGTTCCTGCTCGGAGCCGCCGTGGTCATCGTCGCCGACCTGAACAAGGAGCGGCTGGACCAGGCCCACACCTTCGGCTGCGAGACGATCAACGTGGCCTTGGGCGAGCCGAAGGACCAGATCGAGCACATCCTGGGCGAGCCGGTCGTGGACTGCGCCGTCGACGCCGTCGGCTTCGAGGCCCGCGGCCACGGCGGAGAGTCGGACGTGGAGCGTCCCGCCACCGTGCTCAACACGCTGATGGACATCACCCGGGCGGGTGGCGCGCTCGGCATTCCCGGCCTGTACGTCACCGGTGACCCCGGTGCGCAGGACGAGGCGGCCAAGCACGGTTCGCTGTCCATCCGGTTCGGCCTCGGCTGGGCCAAGTCGCACTCCTTCGTCACCGGCCAGTGCCCGGTCATGAGGTACAACCGCCAGCTCATGATGGCGATCCTCAACGACCGGGTGCAGATCGCGAAGAACGTCAACGCGACGCCCATCTCGCTGGACGACGCGCCGCGGGGCTACCACGAGTTCGACGAGGGGGCCGCGCGCAAGTACGTGCTCGACCCGCACGGCATGCTCGCCAAGACCTGACGACGCGATCTCTACTGCGAGCGGCGCGCCGCGCGACGCGCCGCTCGCAGCACATTCAGGGACCGCCCCCTGCTCGTCCGGTCGATCACGATGAGGCCGTGGCCCGGCCGAACAGCCGGCCGGCGAGGTCGACGCCCACGACCGTGCCGTTGTCGTCGCGGCTGAAGTAGCCGCGCTGCCCCTTCAGCCCGCCCTCGGTGATGATGTACTCGTCACCGTCGCCGGGCAGGAACCCGAAGGCGGCCGGCGCGTAGTCCGGCGGCATGTCGGCATCCGATGCCTGGCGGATCTCCGGCTTGATCCCGACCTCAAGGGTGAGCTGAAGCCCGTCCGTGGCGATGTCGAGGTTCATGGCGTCGATCTCGTAGCGGCCGACGACCTGCCGCGCCCGAGCCTCGTCGTAGGGGATCGGCTCGGGGTCCCGGTCGACCACGCCGAGGTAGTTCTCCAGTGCCCAGCGGACGACAGCCTGGTTGAAGGGGTAGCCGTCAGGGCCGCCGTTGGCCAGGGAGACGACGGCGAAGTCGTGTTCGGGCACGATGATCAGCTCGGCGAACTGACCGTTGCCCGATCCGCCGTGCCCGAAGGTACGGACTCCGTCCACCTCACGCAGGAACCAGCAGATGCCGAAGGCGTCGCCGAGCGTGCTGGCCCGCAGCTCGACGGTCGGCTCCTGCATGCGCCGCAGCGCCTCGGCGGGCAGCACGCCGTCACCGGTGCCGAGGTGGAACCGGGCCCAGCGCAGTAGGTCGCTCACCGACGACACGCTGCCGCCGCCGGGGTAGTTGGCCTGCGAGCCGGCCCGCCACGACGTCCAGGGCCGCGCGGCGCGCATGGTGCCGTCCTCGCCGCGGTTGTAGCCCACGGCGAACCGCCGGATCATGACGTCATCGTGATCGAAGAAGGTGTTCGACAGCCCCACCGGCTCCAGGACCAGCGCGGCCACGGCCTTCTCGAAAGGCAGGCCGGTGACCTTCTCGATGACCCGCCCGGCCAGGTTGTAGCCGGCCTGGCTGTAGGAGGCCCGGGCGCCGGGCGGCGCGATCAACGTCAGCTCGTCCAGCTTCGCCACGAACGCGGCCAGGGAACCGGCGCCCTCATCGGTGTCGATCAGGTTCCAGTCCAGCCCGGCGGTGTGGTTGAGCAGGTTCAGCACGGTGATCTGCGCGGCGGCGGCCTCGTCGGCGAGCCTGAGCTCGGGTACGTAACGTCGTACCGGCGCGTCCAACTCCACCTTGCCTTCCGCGACCAGGCGCATCAGCGCGGTCGCGGTGAAGGACTTGGTCACCGAGGCCAAGGGGAACAGCGTCTTGTCATCGACCGGCAGCGGGTTCTCGAGGCTCGTCACCCCGTGAGAGGCGACGAGCTCCTGGCCGCCGGTCAGCACCCCCACGGCAACACCGGGAATGCCGAACTCCTTGGCCGTCGCCTCGACGAACTCGGTCAGCTTCTCCTGCGACATCGTGTGTCTCCTCTTCTCCCGACCGTTCCCGGCGAGATCTCGTACGTTCTGGCGTGCAGGTAGGACGATGGCCGCCGTCGCTGATACGGGCCTGACAGCGCCGTGATACGCGCTCTCAGTCTTGAGATAGTTGACACGACATATATGTCGTGTAATGTAATCCCCATGAGACACGAGATGATCAACCCGATCAAGCAGGTATCCGTGGTCAGCACCGGGACTGTGTCGATCCACCCGGAGCACGTGGCCGCCACCCGCAAACCGATGTACTGGTGGCTGTTCACCTCGCGCCAGTGGACGCCTCCGCTGCCGATCAACGTCTATGTGATCGAGCACGAGCGTGGGCTGGTGCTGTTCGACGCGGGCCAGGATCGGGCGTCGGTGACCAACGTCGGCTACTTCCCCGGCGGCATCACGGGAGTGATGTACGACCGGCTGGCCCGTTTCGACATCGGCCCCGGCGACACCCTCACCGCCCAGCTGGCCGCCGCCGGCTACGACATCGCGGACGTGCACACGGTGGTGATCTCCCACCTGCATCAGGACCACATCGGGGGACTGCGGGAGCTCACCGGCGCCGAGATCGTGGTCAGCGGCACGGAATGGCGAACGCTCGATGGAGCCCTGCCCGAGCTGCGAGGGCTGCTGCGGTCCCACATCGACATCCCCGGGCTGCGCTGGCGGCACATCGAGTTCGGCGACATCCAGGATCCCGGGCTCGCGCCCTTCGCGACCGGCCACGACCTGTTCGGCGACGGCAGTCTCGTGCTGCTGCCCACCCCCGGCCACACCCCCGGATCACTGTCACTGCTGGTCCGTGGCTCCGGGCACCCGCCGCTGCTCATGGTCGGCGACCTGACCTACGACGCCCATCTGCTGCACGAGGGCCATGTGCCCGGGGTAGGGGACAGGCGGCAACTGGACGACACCACCAAGGCGATCAACACGCTGCGGGAGAAGAACCCGGGCCTGGTGATCCTGCCGGCCCACGATCCGGGAGCGGCCGCCCGACTGGCGTCCGTGATGGCAGCACTTGCCAAGAGGCGACAGGCTTACTCACATGCGACCCGCTGAAGAACTCCGCTACCTGATCCTGGCCGCGCAGCGCGAAGGCAACCGGCTGCTCGGCCAGGCACTCAAGCCGCTCGGAGTCACGCCCTCCCAGGCCGAGGTGCTCCGCATCCTCGCCGATCGTCAGCCCCTCACGCTCAACGGGCTCGGCGAACTGCTGGTCTGCGAGAGCGGCAACAGCCCCAGCCGCCTGGTCGACCGGCTTACCACGATGGGCCTCATCGACCGGCAGGTGTCCGCGCACGATCGCCGCCACATCGAGCTGTCCCTCACCGAAGAGGGCAGGCGTCTCGCCCGGCAGATCGCCACGATCGAAGATGATCTCTACCGATCCATCGACGCCGCCGCCGAGGGGCGCGACCTCGAACAGATCACCGCTTTCCTCCGAGCGTTCGTCGCCGATCTGCCGGCAGGCCGGGCCCTGGCTCGCCGAATCACCAGCTCGCCGGTCAAATCGAGCGGCATCTAACCTTTTGCCCGCTTTGGTGGTCAATGCGATGATCGGAGGCGTCGACTGCCGAGCGGATGGATGTAAGCATGTCGGGTGATCATCGTCGGAAGGCGCTGGTGGTACGGGGCGGCTGGGAAGGGCACGCCCCGGTCGCGGCCACCGAGCTCTTTATCCCCTACCTGGAGAAGCAGGGGTTCGAGGTGAGCCGGGCGGACTCCCCGGCGCCGTACGCGGACTCCGCGTTCATGGCCGGGATCGATCTCATCGTGCAGTGCTACACGATGGGTACGATCGAGCCGGCCGAGCTCAACGGCCTGCGGGCCGCCATCGAGTCGGGCACGGGGATGGCGGGCTGGCACGGTGGCATCGCCGACTCCTACCGCAACTCCTCCGACTATCTGCACCTGATCGGCGGGCAGTTCGCCTGCCATCCGGGCAAGGAGCCGGCCGAGCGGCAGGGCACGGCGGCGGACAACTTCGTCCCGTACACCGTGAACATGCTGCCCGAAGCGGCCGATCACCCCATCACGGAGGGCATCGCGGACTTCGGCCTCGTGACCGAGCAGTACTGGGTGCTGACGGACGACTACATCGACGTGCTCGCCACGACGACGCAGCAGGTCCGCCCGTGGGACCCCTGGCATCGGGAGGTCACCTCGCCGGCGATCTGGACCCGGCGGTGGGGGAGCGGGCGGATCTTCGTCGCGACCCCGGGGCACAGCCTCGACGTCCTGGAGGACGAGAACGTACGCACCATCATTGAGAGGGGCATGCTGTGGGCCAGCCGGTGAACGTGGGCGTCGTGGGGTGCGGCGCCATCTCGGCGCAGTATTTCCAGACCATCGACCGGCTGCCGGAGCTGCGGCTCGTCGCGGTGGCCGATCTGGACCTTGACCGGGCGCGGGAGGCGGTGCGGCCCTATGCGGGCGTCGACGTGCTGAGCGTGGCGGAGCTGCTGGCCGACTCGCGCATCGACATCGTGCTCAACCTCACCATTCCGGCCGCCCACGCCGAGATCGCGCTCCAGGCCATAGCGGCGGGCAAGGACGTCTATTGCGAGAAGCCCCTTGCCGCGACCGCCGAGCAGGCCGCCGGGATGCTGCGGGCGGCGGGCGCCGCTCAGGTGCGGGTGGGGTGTGCGCCGGACACCGTGTTGGGCACGGGTACGCAGACTGCGCGCAAGGCGATCGACGACGGCCTGATCGGCAGGCCCATCGCGGCGACCGCGACGATGATGACGCCCGGTCACGAACGCTGGCACCCGAACCCCGACTTCTACTACGTCCCCGGCGGCGGCCCGCTCCTGGACATGGGCCCCTATTACGTGACCAGCCTGGTGACGCTGCTCGGCCCGGTGGCGTCGGTCGTCGGCGCGGCCAGCCGTACGCGGGCCAAGCGCACGATCGGCTCCGGACCCCGCCAGGGCGAGGAGATCCCGGTGACGGTGGACACGCACGTCACCGGAGTGCTCGTCCACACCTCGGGAGCGCTGTCCACGCTGGTGATGAGCTTCGACGGGGCGGCGACCAAGGCGCCCAACATCGAAGTACACGGCGAGACGGGCTCGCTCGTCGTGCCCGACCCGAACTACTTCGACGGATCCGTCCTGGTCTCAGGGGTTGGTGAGGGCGACTGGCGGACTCTCCCCGTGGCGGCCGGCTACGTCGAGGGCGGGCGCGGGGTGGGCCTGGCCGACTTCGCCGCGACCCCGGCGGGCGAGGAGCCTCGTACGAGCGGCTCGCTGGCCTTCCACGTGCTCGACGTCATGGAGTCGCTGCTGGCCTCGGCGCACTCCGGCGCGGCGGTGACCATCACGAGCACCTGCGAACGCCCTTCGCCGGTGAATCTGACTCAGCCCACCGACTAGAGGTAAATGTCCGTTTTGCTCGAACTTCTTGGGGGAAATTAAGCAAGATCTGCTTCTGCATTGCCCGGGATTTCGCTTCATCGTTAGACCGTCAGGTGAACCTTGCCATGACCATTTACCCCCCGGGCAAGAGAAGCAGGTCCTCATGGTCAGACGATCCCTCGCCACGTTAGCCGCCGTCGTCACCTCCCTGATCGCCGTCCTCGCGTTCGCCCTACCGGCCCACGCTGTGACTCTGGAGCAGAAACTCGCCGCGCTCTCCGGATTCAGCCAGCCCACCGCCGCCAGCGCCGCCTCCTGGCGCGCCGCCTGGCAGAACCAGGCGGCCTGGGCCGACTACGCCTTCGACTGGTCCACCGACCTGTGCTCCAGCAGCCCCGACCAGCCCCTCGGTTTCGATTTCCGGATGCCGTGCCGCCGACACGATTTCGGCTACCGAAACTACAAGGCCGTAAGCCAATTCCCGGCCAACAAGGACCGTATCGACAGCGCCTTCTATTTCGATATGAAGCAGGTGTGCGCCGGATACTCGGGAGTCTCCAAGGCCACCTGTGACGGCCTCGCCTGGACGTACTACCAGGCGGTCCGGCAGCTGGGTGACCTCGTCGTCACCGACGACCAGATCCAGCGGGTCAAGCGGGACGCCGAACGGAACGCCCAGAACGCCGACGCCTAAAACCGGTGGAGACGGAGGATGTCGTCGGCTCAGTCGCCGAACGTCACATCCTTCGTCTCCACCACCGCGGCGGTGCGGCCGGGCGCCGTGTGGTAGCGCCAATAGAGGTTGGTGTGCGCGATGACCTTGTCCGGCGGCGGGGCGCCCCACGCGCTCTGGTCCTCCGTCGTGTGCGCGTCACCGACGAGCGTCACGTCGTAGCCACGCACGAAGGCCCCATGGATCGTGGACCGGATGCATTCGTCGGTCTGCGCGCCGGTCACGACCAGGCGTCCGATTCCGGCCCCGGCCAGCACCTCCTCCAGGTCGGTGTCCTCGAAGGAGTCGGCGAACGTCTTGTGCACCAACGGCTCCGCCTCCCGGCGGACCAGCTCCGGGACGTATTGCCAGGCGTCGCTCCCCTTCGCCAACTGCTCGCTCGAGTGCTGGACCCAGACGATCGGGACGCCCTCCTCGCGAGCCCGGCCGACGAGCGTGCCGATGTTGGCGACGACCACGTCACGCTGGTGCGTGTCCGCCACGATGCCGTTCTGGACGTCGATCACCAGCAACGCGGTGTTGGGTCGATCTGACAGCGTGGTCACGACGATCTCCTCATGATGATCTCCTCTGTCGGCCGGACATCCACGCATGCCACACTAGGCCGCGCCACCGACAAACCTTCAGCGTGGCGAGGCTTCCCGGATCGTCAGGAGCCAGGTCTCGAAGTCCGAGACCGCGTCGTCCATCGTCCGCTGAACCACCTCTTTGACCGCGGTCCTGGCCAGCCTGTGCCGTAGCGCGGCGTCGTCGAGCAGCCGGACGACGCCCTCGGCCAGCGCCTCCGGATCTCGCGGCGGGCAGAGCAGCGCCGTGCGGTCGTGCTCCGCGTAGCTCTCCATGCCGTGGTTCCGCGTCGTGACCAGCGCGGCCCCACAGGCCATGGCCTCGGCGCCGGGAAAGCCGAATCCCTCGTACTCCGACGGCACGGCGAACACGGCCGACCGGTTGTACAGGCCGCGCAGCCGGGCGTCGCTCGGCCCCGGATGGTGCTCGATCCAGAAGGGCAGCCGGTCGGCGTCGTACGCGCCAAAGCACCACGCCCGCACCACCCCGGGGCGCGCCTCCCGCGCCAGCTCCAACGCGGTGATCGCGTCGCCGGTCCGTTTCGACCATTCGCGGCGCGCCGGAAAGCCGACCAGGACCCGTTCCGCCGAGTCGATCGGGGTCCGCAGGAAGAAGGTCGAGCTGTCGACGGCGCATTCCACCAGAGCGCACGGCGCGCCGGAAACGTTCTCGACGATGGATCGCAGCCGCCGCGCGCCCACGGCGATGGGCCAGCCGGTACGCATGGCCGCTTCCATCGCCTCCCGCGCCGCTCCGTCGGGCCGCAAATAGCTTTCGTAGTCCTGCAAGAACAATGCCTTAAGGCCCAGATACGCGGGAAGCGCGGCCACAAGCGGCACGACCTGCCAGGTCGTCGCCAGTACGACGTCGAAGGGATCGTGCGGTCCGGAAAGCGTATGGAGAAAGTCGGCCGGGTCGGATACCAAAACGCTGCGGGTCCGCGGCCCGGCGGAGAACCACGGGTGCGGATGGGCGTCCGCCGGCATTATCGGCGCGGCAGCCCTGGTCGGCGGCCCGAGAGGGTGGCGTACGGGCCGCCGCGGGTGGACGAGCAGAATGTCATGACCCCTTTCCCCCAAGCGGGAGGCATAGGAGTAGACCGTCTTGAGCGCGCCGATAGGCGCGGATGATGCCCTGGCCATGATGAATGCCACGCGCACGGTCATCGCCTCCCAGTAAGCGATTCCATAGACGAGTTTCTTGCGCGGGCGGGTATTCGGGAACCCCCTGCCGCGAGAGCACCTTCTTCACTAGATACGAAGCCTGACAGGAAATCAATGACGCCTGTTGGCCTTTTCTGGTGAAATATCCCAATGGAACGGACGCGGCAGCTGGTAGGCGAGATGCTCGTCTACTGTTTCGTGATGGTCGTGCTCACCGGCGGCTTCCTGGTCCTCTTCCACGTGCCCGACAGCTTCTACTCGCTCGGCGGCCAGTCGGCGGTCTACAGCGGCAGCTACGCACCGCTACGAGGCGTCATGATGAGCAGCGCCTACGCCTCCACTCTGGAGCTCACCCTCGAGGTGCGTGGCAGTGCGCTCCTACGGCAACTGCACCACGAGTCCTCGATCCTGCTCATCCTGGGCACCGCCGTCTGGATCCTGCTCGGCCGGCTCCGATACTCGCTCGCGCTGCTGGGCCTCGGCCTGGTCCTGCTCGGCGCCCTCTCCGGTTACGGATCCGCCGACGACCGGCCGGCCGATACCGTCCTGGGCGGTATCCCCGCCCCCTTGTGGTACGGCCTTCACCTGCTGACGGCCCTGATCATGGGCGCCACGCTGGCGCTCTCCCCGTACCGGCGGGCCGTGCGCGAACGGTAGGAAACCATCGTGTTACTGCTTGCCGACTTGTGTTGTTTGGAGATCACCCGGCATATGTGATGGGATCACTGCGCACTTCACGATCTCCTCACCCAAGGGGTCAAATGGCAACGAACCTCCCCTCCTTCCCTGTCGTGGACGAGAACCCGCTCGACACCTGCATCCGGTTCCGGGAGATCGCTCCCGTGGTGGAGGTGGAATTCCCAGGAGGCGTGCCCGCCTACCTGGCCCTGACCCACAAGGCCGTACGGGAGATCCTCGCCGGGGACAACAAGACCTTCCTCAGAGACCCCAAGCACTGGCCCGCCCTCCACGACGGATCGATCCCCGAGGACTGGCCGCTGCGCGCCATCATCCAGGGCGGTCACCTGTCCACCATGGACGGCGGCGACCACCGGCGGCTGCGCGGGCTGATCATGAGCGCCTTCACGCCGGCCCGGGTGCAGGCCATGGAGGGGCGGATCCAGCAGATGGTCGATGAGTTACTCGATGAGGTGGCGGCCGCCGGTGACGGTGTGGACCTGGTCCCCGCCTTCACCGAGGCGCTGCCTATGTGGGTGATCTGCGAGCTGTTCGGCGTGGCGCCCGAGGACCGGCTGCGGCTGCGGAACTGGACCTCCACGCTGCTCGCGCACACCACTCCGCCGGAGGTGGCGTTCGCGACCCAGAACGACCTTTGGGCGTTCCTGCACGCCCTGGTGGAGCGCAAGCGGCGCGAGCCGGGTGACGACCTCACCTCCGGCCTGGTCCAGACCCACGACGAGGATGACAGGCTCACCACCGACGAACTGGTCGGCGTGCTGTGGATCATGCTCGTGGCCGGCCACGAGACCACCGTGCACCTGCTCGGGTACGCCATCGTGGCGCTGGCCCAGAACCCCGACCAACTCGCCTTGGCCAAGGCCGAGGACCGGTGGGCCGACGTGGTCGAGGAGACCGTGCGCTACCGCCACTCGGTGATGATGACCAGCTTCCGCTTCACGGCGGAGGACGTGACCATCGCCGGGGTGCCCATCCCCAAGGGCAACGCGGTGGGCGTGGTCTTCCAGGCCACCGGCATCGACCCGTCGGAGCACGGCCCGAGCGCGAACCAGTTCGACATCACCCGCGAGTCGAGCGGGAACCTCGGCTTCGGCCACGGCCCGCGCTACTGCATCGGGGCGGGGCTGGCCCGGCTGGAGAGCCGGGTGGCGCTCGAGACGCTGTACCGGAGATTCCCGGATCTCAGCCTCGCGATCGACCCCGACGAGATCCCCTACTCCCCGTCGTTCTTCACGATCGGCCCGCTGTTCCTGCCGGCCAACCTCGGTGTGGCCCGGCCCTGACGTACCGGTGTCCGGCCCGGCAGCCCACGGTTGCCGGGCCGCTCATCACGGGCCTGGGCCGACAAACGTAGATCATGTAGGGTGAGCCCGGCGTATCCTCCGACGGCCTGGAGCCCGCTGTGCCGCACATGTCTCGTCGCCAGGTTCTCTCCCTGCTCCCCGCCGCCGGTCTGCTTGCCGCAGTCTCCCCTTCGTACGCCGCAGCGGGGGTCGATCACGCGCGGCTGCTCGCCAACACCGTGGCGATGTTCGCGGGGACCCCGGAGGTCAACGCCCGGCCCGAGGTGGCCGCCAAGCTCGCGTCGATCCTCAACACCGCCAAGCAACGGCTGACGGCCATGGACAAGGCGGCCGACGGCGAGTTGTTCGCCGGTCTGAGCCTCGGCACCGACGACGCCAACCTGCGGCTGGCCTTCCAATACCTGTACGAGATCGCGCTGGCGACCCGCACGCCCGGCGGCGGGCTCAACGAGGACGCCGCCGCCCAGCGGCGGGTCATCGACGGTCTGCGGTGGTTGCACGAGCGCTACTACGGCGACCAGTCGAAGGGCTACTACGGCAACTGGTTCAACTGGGAGATCGGGATCTCCACCCAGGTGAGCAGGACGCTGGCCCTGCTGGCCGACCGGGTGCGGGAGGAACGGCCCGACTTGACGGCGACCTACATCGCCTCGATGGACGCCTATCTGCGCAACGGCAAGAACGGCGACGTCGACCTCGACTCCCGCTTCCACACCGGGGCGAACCTGGCCGACATCACCGCCAACCGCATTCTGCAGGGCGCGCTCACCGGCGACGACGCCCGTGTCGGCAAGGCCATCACCGACCTGGCCACCGTCTTCGCCACGGTCGACCCCTACAACCTCCAGCACGGGGTCACCGATGGCTACTACCGCGACGGGTCCTTCATCCAGCACGACTCGGTCGCCTACACCGGCTCGTACGGGCGCAGCCTGCTGACCCGGGTCGTACAGACCCTCAAGACGCTTGAGGGCGCGGCGAGCGCCGGCGTCCCCGACCTGCCCGGCGTGGTGTACCGCTGGGTCAACGACGGCTTCGCCCCGCTGATCTTCGAGGGGTGGTTGATGGAGATCGTCAAGGGGCGGGCGGTCTCGCGCACCGGCACCGGCTACGCCGACGTCGGGGTCATCGTGGAGGCCATCGCCGACCTGGCCGACCACGTCACCGCCGCCGAGGCGCTCGCGCTGAAGAAGTACGTCAAGTTCCTGCCGGCCGCCGACACGGCCGCCTTCGCCTCCCCGGTCAGCATCGCCCGTTACGCGGCCATCCGCGCCGACGCCGCCATCCCGGCCGCCGACCTGAACGCGCCCGAGCGCTGCGTGGCGTTCAACGCCATGGACAGGACCGTCCACCGGCGCCCCGGCTACGCCTTCGCCCTGGCCCGCAGCTCCGACCGGATCAGCAAGTACGAGTACATGAGCGGCGAGAACCTCATGCCCTGGTTCCAGGGCGATGGCGCGCACTACCTCTACCTCGCGGGCGAAGATCAGCGCGAGGCCTTCGGCGTCGACTACTACACGGCCGTCTCGCCGTACCGGCTGGCCGGGATCACCGCGCCGGTGGAGGACCGGCGGACGGTGCCCGAGTTGTACGGCCGACTCTGGTACGAGAACCCTGGCCACCCGCTGAACTTCACCTCCTCCTCGGAGTCCCAGAACACCTACGTGTACTTCCCGCGCGCCGAGAACGCCTTCTCCGGCGGCGCGACACTCGGCGCGTACGGCGTGTCCGGCATGGTCCAGTCCGACGACGCCGCGTACACCGCCAAGCAGGCGGGCATCCTGCCCGACGACTTCGTCGCCTACCAGAACGCCCGCGCCACCAAGTCCTGGTTCCTGCTCGACGACGAGATCGTGGTGCTGGCCGCGGGCATCTCCGGTCAGGGCGGCCGCGCGGCGGTGACCACCGTGGACAGCCGCATCGCCGCTCCCGGCGACGCGGTCGCGCTCACCGGCGAGAGCTGGACCGGCCGGCCCTGGCAGACGGGCGACACCACGCCGCCGCGCTGGCTGCGCTACGCCAACGGCACTCGTCGTACGGCGATCGGCTACGCCTTCCTCACCCGGCAGCCCGTCGCGGCCGGGCTGGAGACGGTGACCCGCAGCCGCAGGGTCGTGCGCACGAGCAACCCCGACACCAACGTGACCAAGAACGTCTTCACCGCCTCGGTCACCCACCCCGCCACCGGCGGCGTCACCGCCCTCGCCTACGCCCTGGTCCCGAACGCGACGGAGGCCCGCCTGCGCGGCTACGCGAACGGCCCGCTGACCGTCCTGGCCAACGACCGGCACGTGCAGGCGATCAAGCACAAGACCCTGGGCCTCGTCGCCGCCAACGTCTTCACCGACGGGCCACGGCATGCCGAGCGCCTGCTCATCGACGGCCCCGCCTCGGTCATCGTCCGGTCCGGCAAGCGCACGGTCGTCGCCCTGTCCGACCCGACGATGAAACGCGACCGCGTCACGGTCGTCCTGGCCGGCGCGCCCCTCAGGCTCGACACGGCCGACGAAGGGGTGACGGTACGCCGGGTGCCGGGCGGCACCCTGATCCAGGCGTCGACCCGCCACGCCCACGGCCGCTCTTTCACCGCCACCCTGCGCTAGCCGTTCCCCGGACTCACTTGAGCAACGGTTCCAGCCGGTCGGCGCAGGGGGTGTGGCCGATCGTGCGGCACAGCCGGAGAGCCTGCTCGGCCGCCCGCCCGGCCTCGGCGCGGTCGCCCCGGTCGCTGTAGAGAGTGGCGAGTTCGGTCAGGGCGGCGAGCTCGGGCAGGCGGTAGCGGTTGAGGTGCGCGGTGTCGCGAGCGAGCAGGGCGACCCGGATGGCGCCCGCCAAGTCGCCTTGGGCGGCGATGAGGCGAGCGCGGGCGACCGCGGCGTAGCTCTGGTGCCACCGCAGGCTCGCGGCGGCGTTGAACTCGTCGGCCAGGTCCAGGTTCTCGGCCGCCTCGGTGAGCAGGCCGAGTCGGATCTCGGTGTCGGCCAGCGCGATCAGGGCCGCCGCCTCGATGAGCCTGTCTCCCTGGTCGCGGGAGAGACCGAGGGCGTGGCGCGCCGCCGTGCGGCCGGCCGACCACTGCCCGGTTTCCCAGTACAACCGGCTGAGCCAGGTGTACGCGTGGGCCGCGCCGAACGCGCCCAAGGCGCCGAACAGGTTCACCGCCTCCGTCAGGGTGGATTCGGCCTCGTCGTAGCGGCCCTGGTCCACCAGGACGGCGCCGAGATCGCGCAGGTCGTTCGCCTCCGCGTAGGCCAGTCCGTGCTCGCGGCTCAGACTGAGCGCCTCTCGCCGACAGCGCTCCGCGCTCTCCAACTGGCCCATGTGGTGATACTGCATGCCGAGCCTGTTGAGGGTACGGGTGCGGCCGACGACCGAGCCGAGCTCGGTGAAGAGCTGAGCCGCTCGGCGGTTGTGGACGATCGCCTGCTCAAGGTGGCCCGTCCATTCCAGGGCGAAGCTCAGGCTGGCCCAGGACTCGGCCTCACCTTCCCGCCAGCCGCACGCGGTGGCGATACTGGCGGCCTGTTCGAGATGCCGCACGGCCTCCTCACGGCGAACCGCACGGAACAGGCTCTTGCCTATCCCGTAATGCAACATGGCTTGCATGGCAGGCATATCAGTCTGCTCGGCGGCGGCGAGCAGGGTCGGTGCGATCTCCAGCCATTCGCCGTGGCGACCGGTGCTGTTGCAGATGATCCACACCTGCTCGGCCAGCCGCCACGTCCCGGGATCGGGATCGCGGCGGGCCGCCTGCGCGAGCGCGGCCACCAGGTTGGAGATCTCTTCGGCGCTGGGCGGGACCGGCGAACCGGCCACCGGTGAGGCGTGCCCCGGCAGCCGGATCTCGTCAGGGGCGCACCAGGCGGCGATGGCGTCGCCAAGACGCAGATAGTGGTCGAACAACCGGCTCCAAGCGGCGTCGCGATCCGGATCGCCGCCGACCTCCACGCCTGCGTAGAGCCGTACCAGGTCATGGAGCCTGAACCGGTCGGCGCGATGGTGCTCGACGAGGTGGGCCGCGGCCAGGACCTTGACCGCCGTACGCGCCTCGGCGAGCGGGACGCCGGCGGCCGACGCCACCGCCTCGACGGTGAAGTCCGGCCCCGGTACGAGCCCCAGCACGCGGAAGACCCGCTGGTCGGCCGCCGAGAGCGCGCGGTAGGACACGGAGAAGGCGAGGGTGACGGGGTTGTGGTCGGTTCCGTCGACGGTGAGGCCGGTCAGCGGGTCTCCCGAGGTCAGCTCGTTCACCACGGCCGCGGTCCCGCTCCACGGGGTGGCGGCGTTGGCCGCGGCGATGCGCAGCGCGAGCGGCAGGCCGCCGCAGAGCCGGACGAGGTCGGCGCGGGCCGCCGCTTCCGACGGGCTGTCAGCGGGGCCCAGCATGCCGCCGACCAGGGCGAGGGCGTCCCGTTCGGGAAGAGCGCCGAGCGAGCGCTGCTCGGCCCCCGCCTGCGCCACCAGTTCGCCCAGGTGCTGACGGCTGGTCACCAGCGCCGCTCCCGACGGCGGCAGCAGCGGGTCGATCTGCTCCGCCGAGCGGGCGTTGTCCAGGACCAGCAGCACCGTACGCTCGGCGAGCAGCGAACGGTAGAGGCCGAGCTGCGCGTCGAAGCCGCCGGGCGCCTGCGAGGGATCGACGCCGAGGGAGAGCAGGAGCCGGGCCAGGGCCGCGGCCGTGGTCAGGGGTTCGTGTTCGGCGTCGTAGCCGCGCAGGTCGACATAGAGCTGGCCGGAGGGGAAACGGCTCTTCGCGCGGTGGGCCCAGTGCAGGGCCAGCGCGGTCTTGCCCGTACCGGCCGTTCCCGTGAGTACGCACACCGCGCCGCTGGCGTCCAACGCGTCGTCCAGCCACGCCAGCTCGCGCTCGCGCCCGGCGAAGCCACGGATGTCGCGGGGCAGCTCGGCGGGACGCGCGGGACGTACGGTCTGGATCGTCTGCCCTGCTTCGTCCTGTCCTGCCTGGTCGGTCAGGAGCTGCTGGTGCAGCTCCCGCAGCGTCTGACCCGGCTCGATGCCCAGCTCGTCGACCAGCCGATTGCGGGTGTCCCTGAAGACCGCCAGCGCCTCGGATCGGCGTTCGCACCGGTGCAGCGCCAGCATGAGCTGCCCCTGCAGGCGTTCGCGCAGGGGGTGCTCGGCCGCCGCCGTACGGAGTTCGGCCACGATCTCGCTGTGGCGGCCCAACGCCAGCTCGGCCTCGAACAGCTCCTCCAGTGCGCCGACCCGGCGATCTTCCAGCCCGGGGCGTTCCTGCTCGATCAGCAGCTCGCCGGCGCCGCCGAGCGCGGACCCGCGCCACAGCGCCACCGCCGCACGCAACCGCCGCGCCGCGGCCTCGGGGCGACCGCCGGCCAGATCCTCCCAGGCGGCAGCCCTGAGCTGCTCGAACACCTCCAGGTCGACCTCGCCGCCGCCGGTGTGGATGCGGTAACCGGTGCCGACGCGGCTGATCAGCCCCCTGCCCAGCAGCGCCCGCAACTCGTGGACATAGACCTGTAATCGGCCGACGGCGGTGCGCGGGGCGTGTTCCCCCCACACCAGGAACATCAGCCGGTCGTCCGACACCGTGCGGTTCGCGTTCAACAACAGCGCGGCCAGCACGGTGCGCTGCTTCGGCGAGCCCAACTCGATCGGACCGCCGGGCCCGTCTACCGAGACCGGCCCCAGTATCCGATAGTGCTGCACTCCTGCCCCCTGTGCCCCCCATGTTACGCCTAGCGATCTCCGCAGTCCGTCAGCTTCGGAATCAGAACGGAAGAAAAGCGGAAGAGCTGCCTCGTATGGTCCTCCGACTGAACAACGTGCATTGCGGTTGAGCGTCTCGGCGCAGGCCCTGGACCGTCCGGCGGGGGCGCCGGTCAGGGAGTGCCGCGCCGAGACGCTCGGATGGCTTTTTTCAGAGAGAGCGGCCGTCACCGAAGTGACAGGCCGGCGCGGAACGGGGGCAGAGCGGGTGACGGAAGCGGAGCGGCCCAGCGCGATCGGGCAGGCGCTGCTGGCGATCAGCGATCAGTGGAACTTGCTGATCCTTCAGCGGGCCTTCCTCCTGCGCATCCGGCGCTTCGCCGACTGGCGGGACGAACTGGGGATGTCCGAGTCGGTGCTGGCGAGCCGGCTGAAGGAACTGGTCGCGGGGGAGTTGCTGCGTCCGGCCCCTTACCGGGAGCAAGGTCGTACCCGCACCGAATACCGGCTGACCGAGCGCGCGATCGAGCTGTGGCCGATGCTGGTGGAGATCTGGTCATGGGAGCGCAGGTGGGTGCCGGACCGCCAAGGGCTGTCGGAGCTGACGCACGACGTCTGCGGCAACCGTACCGACGTGGAGCTGGGCTGCGCGGGCTGCGGCCAGGCGCCGGTCGCCGCCCATGACGCCGAGATCGTGCGGGGCGTGGCCACCTTCGCCCAGGTGGCGGTGCCGCGCCATCACCGCAGGACCCTGCGCGGCAAGGCCGCCGCTGACCCGCTGTCGTACTTCCCCGAGACCTTCGACCTGCTGGGCGATCGCTGGAGCACGGTGATACTCGCGGCCGCCTTCCTCGGCACCCGGCGCTTCGCCGACTTCCGGGCGGAGCTCGACGTGGCCCCGTCGGTGCTGTCCAACCGGCTGCGTCGGTTCAGGGAGCTGGGCGTGCTCGTGGTGGAAGAGCCCGGGTATCAGCTGACCGACAAGGGCCTGGACTTCTTCGGCATCTTCGCCTACGTCGTCGACTGGGCGCAGCGGTGGTACACCGGCCCGCCGGACACCGACCTGCGCGTCACCCATCGCGCGTGCGGTCAGCCGTACCGCCCGTGCCCGCGGTGCCGCTCGTGCGGTGAGGAGCTCAGCCGTACCGAGGTGCACTTCGCCGTCCCTGAGGGACGGTTTCCGTCGCCCCGGACGCGGATCACAGTTTCAGCTCCCGCTTGAGGATCTTGCCGACGGGGTTGCGCGGCAGCGCCTCGACGATCTCCAGCCGCTCGGGGAGCTTGTAGGAAGCGATGCCCTGGTCCCTGAGGAAACCGACGACCGACTCGAGGTCGATCTCGCCCTTGGGCACCACGACCGCGCAGACCTTCTCGCCGAGCACGTCGTCGGGGTAGCCGGCGACCGCCGCCTCGGCGACCGAAGGGTGTCCGGCGAGCAGGGCTTCCAACTCGGCGGGGGCGATGTTCATGCCTCCCCGGATGATGATGTCCTTCGCGCGGTCGACATAGCGCAGGTACTGCCCCCGGTCGCCGGCGATCTCGAAGAGGTCTCCCGTCTTGAGGTAGCCGTCCTCGTCGAACGGGTCCACCGAGGCCGTGCCCCGCAGGTAGCCCGCGAAGACCGTGGGACCGCTCAGGTACAGCTCGCCGGGGACTCCCGGCTCGGTGATCTCCTTCCCGTCCGGCGCGACCAGCCTGGTACGCACGCGATCGAGCAGCTCAGGCGCCCCCGGCGCGCCCGGCCGCGGGAAGAAACGGGCGCGGACCTCCGGGTCGGGCATGTGGGCGGGGTCCGACAGCAGGGCGATGCCCTCGTTCGAGCCGAAGAAGTTGATGATCGCGATGCCGTGCTCGTCCTGCCAGCCGCGCACCATCGGCGGCGGCAACGGGGCGGCGCCCGAGCCGATCCGGGTGAGCGAGGAGATGTCGGCCTTGGCGAGGATCGCCTTCTCGCGCAGCAGGAGGGTGAGCAGCGCGGGCGGAGCCAGGGTGTAGGTGACCCGCTCGGCCGCGATCTGGGCCAGGTAAGTGGGCAGATCGAAGGGGTGGTGCTGGACGAGCAGCGCGCCGACCCGCAGCCATGGCAGGAAGACGCCGCCGATGCCGGCCATGTTCACCATCGGGAATGGGTTGAGGATCACGTCCTGGCCGGTGAGCGCGGGCGCGGCCGTACAGATCGCCTCGACCGCGAGCCAGTCGTAGTGGCACCTCGGCACGCCCTTGGGAGTGGCCTCGGTGCCGGAGGTCCAGCAGATCGTCACCCGCTCGGCGGGGTCGGCCGCCCGCCGCGGCACCTCGTCGCCGGTCACGCCTTCCAGGTCGTCCGGCCACGACAGTGTCGGGGTGCCCGCTGGCGCTCTGGACTCCCGGCCGGTGACCAGTAGCCCGGCGCCGGACAGCGGCAGCAGCTGGGCCAGCTCGTACGCGCGGTACTGCACCGGGAACGGCGTGACAGTGGCGCCGAGCCGGACCGTCGCGAGGAAACTCACCGCCAGCTCGACGCTGTTGGGCAGCTGAACGGCCACCACGTCGCCGGGACCGACCCCGTGTGCGCGCAGTACGCCGGCCACCCGGTCGACCTCCGCGCCGAGCTGTCCCCAGGTCAGCCGTTTCACCGGACCCTCAAGCATTTTGTTCAGCGGGTCCACGATCGCCGTGTCGTCGGGCCGGGCCGCCACCTGCGTCCTGAGGAGCTGGTCAATCGTGTCACCGGTCCACCAGCCCTTGGCGGTGTAGCGGGCGATCTGTTCGGCGGAATGCGTCATCACGACTCCCGTCCGTGGGGTGGTGGCCGCAACACTAGAAAGCGGAAATGAGGCCGTCAACGCCCGGATATTGACGCCTGAATTTGCTTTTCATAGCTTCCAAGGCATGGCCGACATTGTCGTAATGGCGGATGAATCGGGCGAGCCAAACCCGTACCTGCTGGGCGTCTACGCCCCGGTCCAGGACGAGATCACCGCGGACGAGCTCACGGTGATCGGGCGGATTCCCGCGGACCTCAACGGCGTCTACCTCCGCAACGGTCCCAACGCCCGCTTTCCGGTGACGGGCCGATACCACTGGTTCGACGGCGACGGCATGGTGCATGCCGTGCACTTCGAGAACGGCCGGGCCCGCTACCGCAACCGCTGGGTGCGTACCAGGGCCTTCGAGGCGGAGTCGGCCGCCGGCCGCTCGCTCTGGACCGGCGTGATGGAGAACCCGAAGGGCAACCCGTTCGGCAACGCGCGCGGCCTGCCCTTCAAGGACACGGCCAACACCGATGTGATCTTCCATCGGGGCAGGGTGCTGGCCTCGTGGTATCTGTGCGGCGCGCCGTACAGCCTGGACCCGCTCTCGCTGGAGACCCTCGGCGTCGACACCTTCCTCGACACGCTCAACGGTGACTTCATGGCGCATCCCAAGGTGGACGAGCGCACCGGAGAGCTGTTCTGGTTCGACTACGGCCCGCGCCCGCCGTACCTGCGCTATGGCGTGGTCGGGCCCGGCGGCGGCGTCGAGCACAGCGTGGAACTGGACCTGCCGGGGGCGCGGCTGCCGCACGACATGGCGATCACGCGGAACCACGCGATCCTCATGGACCTGCCGCTCTACCAGGACCTCGACGCCGCCCGGCAGGGCCGCTACAAGCTGACCTTCGACCGGGAGCTGCCCGCCCGCTTCGGGGTGCTCCCACGACGCGGTCAGGCGGACGAGATCCGCTGGTTCGAGGCGAAGCCGTGCTACATCTACCACGTCGTCAACGCCTGGGAGGAGGGCGACGAGATCGTCCTGGACGTCTGCCGGGTCTCACGCCCGGCGCCGTCCAGCACCGGCTCGCCGCTGGCGCGGATGATCTCCTATCTGAAGCTCGACGCGCGGATGTACCGCTACCGCTTCGACCTGCGGACCGGCCGCACCTCGGAGGAGTACGTGGACGCCGACCACAACACCGAGTTCCCCTCGATCGACACGCGCTCCACCGGCCACCCCACGCGGTACGCCTACAACGTCACCGTGGCCGACGCCGAGACCAACCTCTTCGACGGCCTGGTCCGCTACGACAACGTCACCGGCGCCAAGGAGACCTACTCCTACGGCCCCGGCCGGTACGGCAGCGAGGCGCCCTTCGCCCCCCGCGACGGCTCGACCGGCGAGGACGACGGTTACCTTGTCAGCTTCGTCACCGACGAGCGGGAGGGCCGCTCCGAGGTGCAGATCCTGCACGCCGCCCGGATCTCCGAGGGCCCGATCGCCCGCGTGCTGCTGCCGCAGCGGGTCCCGCTCGGCTTCCACGCCACCTGGGTACGGGCAGAGCAGCTGGCGTGAATCCTTCGCTGACGGTCTCCCTCGGGCTGTGGCAGGATCGGCCCGCGCAAGAGGCTCTGCTGACGGCCCGCGCCGCCGACGAGCTCGGCTATCCGTCGCTCTGGATCGGCGAGATGGCCACCTATGACGCCTTCGCCCTGGCCACCGCCGTCGGGTTGGCCACCTCGCGGATCGGTCTCACCATCGGCCCGCTGGCGGTGTCCGTACGCGATCCGATGATGATCGCCATGGGGGCGGCCTCGGTCGCCGCGCTGACCGGACGGCAGGTGGACGTCGCCGTGGGCACCTCCAGCCCGCTCGTCGTGGAGGGCTGGCACGGACGTTCGCGCGCCCGCTCCGCGACCGCGCTGCGGGAAGCCGTCGAGGCCCTCCGGCCGCTGCTGGCCGGCGAGCGCTCCGACTTCACCGGAACGAGCGTGTCGAGCAACGGCTATCGCCTCCGGCTGCCCGCCCCGCGCTCGCGACTGTTGGTCGCGGCCTTCGGGCCGTCGGCCGTCCGGACCGCCGCCCTGGCCGACCGCATGGTGCTCAACCTGATCACGCCTGCCTCGGCCGGACGGCTGGTCGCCCAGTTGCGCGCCGTCAATCCGGCCACGTCCGTGGCCGCCTGGGTCACTGCCGCCGTGGACCCCGACCGCGAGGCCATCGATCGCATCCGGCGGGCGGTGGTCGGGTACTTACCCGCTCCCGGGTACGGCGAGATGTTCGCCGAGGCGGGCTTCGCCGACGTCGTCGCCTTCGCACGCACCCGGCCGCATCCCCGGGAGCTGTTCGCCGCTGTGCCTGACGAGCTGGTCGCCTCGGTTTCGCTGCTCGGCGACGTGGACGCGGTCGCTGCGCGGTTGTCGGCCTATGCGGCGGCCGGGGTGGAGGAGGTCGCCTTGGTGCCGGTGAGCACGGACCGCGACCCCGGCGGCGCGGCCACGCTCAAGGCTCTGGCGTCTACCTATTGAGCGTCAGGGCAAGGAGGCCGGCCGTCCGGCCGTGCCGTCGAGAGGCTCAAGCCCCATGCGGTGTACAGCCTGGACGGCACCGGGGCTATGCAGCCCGCCTTTTCGAAGTCGCCCCTATAACGCCAGGCATCGCCGCCATGTTTGCTCCAGAAGTGGATCCTGTCGGCCATGGCGATCGCATAGTAATCGTCCTCGGCTTCGCTCTGCCCGTATACGGCACCGAAATATACGCTCCCACTCAGCGCGGCCCGCGCACCCGCGTTTTGCGTGACGTCGACGAGGCTCTGGCGGGTCTCCCCGTCGAGCGACAGCGACCATGCTGTCCCGGGAGCTACCCGTTCCCCGTCTTCCTCGTCCTCTTCGGTGACCTGCTGGGAGGCGGCGGGTGCCGATGGGACGGTCCTGCCAGCCGGCGCTGACAGGACGAGCACTACAGCGGAAATCGCGACCGCGACCGCGACGATCACCATTCCCGCGACTGCCATGGCCGAGGTCCGCATGATCATTCACTGTATGCGAGAAAGAATTGTCAGTACATCTTGGTGGTGCTGCGCTGAATGGCGGCGGGGGAAAGTCGGACGCCATTGGCCGTGACCCGGTGGCCGCGGGTGTCGGTGACCCGCACGGAGAAGGGGCCCTGGCCCGCGCCGGACTCGGCGATCCAGTAGTTGAAGTTGGCGCGGGCGAGCTTGCGCCAGGCGCCGCCGGTGGACTTCACCTCGACCGAGGTGAGCGGGTTGCCGTGGTCGATGACCAGCAGCGCCAGCCACCACTGCGACGATCCCTCCTTGACGCGGAAGGAGAGCGGCTGGCCGACTTTCGGGTTGGCGACCGGGCGGTAGGTGACGCCCACCAGGCCCTTGGCGGGGTCCGCGACGCGGGCGAAGGCCGTACGGCTCAGGTCGATGTGTCCCGCCTGGCACTCCGGGCACTGGTCGACGACCTTGACCCGGACTGTCCCCTTCGGTCCGGTGACGTCCAGGTAGCCGCCGCAGGCAGCGGCGGCGGCGTACTCACCGGGGGAGAGCGCGACATAGAGGTCGCCGGCGGGACGTGACGGATACGAGCAGTTGCCGCCTCCCGATTGGAGCTCATATAAGGTCGCCTGCCCCTTGGTCGCCTGCGCTGGTTGCGCGAGGGCGAGGGCGGGGGCGGGGGCGGAAAGGAGCGAGGTCGCGGCGAGCGCGGCGGTGAGAACGGCGGGTAAGCGTCGCATCCGTGGTGTTCCTCTCGTAAGGGACGGATGTGACAGTAGCGAAAAGAGTGGATCTCAGTACGATAAAGCGCCATATATCGTCGGAGGCTGTCACGTGAACAGCTGGCCGCCGTTGACGTCGATGGTCGCGCCCGTGATGGCCTTGGCGCGGTCGGAGGCCAGGTAGATGACGGCGCGGGCCACGTCCTCCTCCGTGGCGATGCGGCGCAGCGCCATCGCCGAGACGTCGCGCGCGAGGATCTCCTCGAACGTGACGCCTTCCGCCGCCGCCCGGGTGCGCATCCAGTCATCAAGCAGCTCGCTGGCGATCCAGCCGGGCGCGACGCAGTTCACCCGTACGCCATGCGGCCCGAGCTCGTCGGCCAGGCAGTGTGACAGCAGGTGCGCGGCGGCCTTGCCCGCGGCGTAGTCGCTGCGCCCCGCGTAGCCCGTACGGGACGACATGGAGGTGATGTTGACGATCGACCCGGAGCCCTGGGCCACCATGTGCGGCGCGATGAACCGGCAGGCCAGCAGCGTGCCGTAACCGCCCGTCTCCACGGCCCCGCGCCAGCTCTCCAGGTCGTCGACGGACATGTCGAGTACGTTCCTGCGGTGCGAGCCGGGGAAGGCGGCGTTGACCAGCACGTCCACCCGGCCGAACCGCTCGATCACCGTGTCGGCCAGCCGCCGTACGTCGTCGATCCGGGTCACGTCGGCGGGTACGGCCAGCACGCCCGGCACCTCGTCGGCCGTCTTCGCCACGGTCGCGGCGGTACGGGCGGCCACGACGATCCTGGCGCCCTCCTCGCTCAACAGCCCGGCCAGCGTCCGCCCTAACCCAGGGCCCGCCCCAGTGACGACCGCGACCTTGCCCTCCAGCAGCACGGGTCGACTCTACCAAGCGTTTGCTCGTTACTCGCCGTATTTACACCATGGACAACATTTCGTCAGCCGGTTAAGTTCGCTGCGAGATGACAACGATGTCAGTCCCGGTCCCTCCAGTAAGGAGCAGCGATCGCTGATGGTGTCACGACGTACTTTCCTGTGGGCGAATGGCGTGGTCCTCGCGGCCGGCGGCCTCGGAATCACACTCCCCAGCCCGGCCGCCGCCTCAACTCGAGTCCCCCTTCTGCCGAACTTCGGCCGTCCCACCCGGCTCGATTTCGCCGACGTCAGCACGCTTCACGGAAACGACCAGTTGCTGCTGACCACCCTCCAGGGAATCGTCAACCGGCGGCAGCCGCGTCTCTACTTCAACTACGACAGTGCCAATTACGACCTGCGCTGGCTGGCCGGCACCGGCACCACGGTAACGCGCCATGACCGGCCGCTCGACCTCGTCGCCCGCTACAAGAACGAGGTGCGCGGAGCGATCGTGCACGACCCCGCCGTGCCCGATTCCGTGAATGTCGCCACCACGCTGGCCGGGCTGGAGAACGCCGTCGCCGCCACCGCCGAGCAGGCGAGCCAGTACGGCCTCAGAATCATCACCGACCTGCGTGGGCGTTTCAAAGCCGACGACATTCTGGGGACGTACCGATGGCAGCTCGACCACCTTTTTCCCCGCTGCACGCACGCGCTGCTCACCGGACTCCCGCCGACCAGGACGGTACGCGTGGACGGCGTTCAGTGGCGCGAGATCGCCCGCGAGAGCGAGCGCGTCCGTGACTCCTCCAACAGGGCGGTCCGCACCTTCGACCTGAGCCAGGAGCTTTCCGGCCAGGACGGCGTGTATCTGCGTTTCCAGGATTCCCTCGGCGACGACGGCTGGGGCGCCTCGGTCGGCTCGGTGAAGGTGCAGGCCGACGGCAAGGAGATCGTGTCCTTCATCCCGGGTACGGAGGCCGAGGCCCCGTACCTGTTCGACGGCCTCAATTCTTCCATCGGCGGGGACGCCAACCGTTTCTCCGACGGCGGCGGCTACTTCATCTACCGATTCACCGCACCGGCCGGGACCCAGCAGCTCCTGGTCGAGGTAGACCTGTGGAACCAATTCCTGGTCACGGCCGCCACCACCGCGCCCACCCGGGTGGAGTCCTTCCCGTATTTCCGGGACTACGCGGCGGCGATGCGCGCGATGGTGTTCTGGCTGCCGCCCTCGGGGGAGACGGGCAAGTTACTCGACGAGATTCTCAGCAAGGTGAAGCCCACCACCCCTTATGCGGGCTGGTTCTCCAACGACGTGGCGGGTGAATGGGGCGGCGTGGACCGCGCCTCACAGCACGCGGTCGAAGTGGTGCCCGCCGACTACTACATGAACGCCACCGTGCACGCGGGCGTCGCCGCGAAGGTCTCCAATCGCGTACGACCGAGACCGGCGGCCACGTTACGCAACCGCGTCTACCTCACCCTCACTTTCGGCGAGGGCGACAACATCCAGTACTGCCAGCGCAGAATGCGCGAACTCTGGGACGACCCGAAACGCGGCGCCGTGGCGGTGAACTGGACCGTCAGCCCCCTGCTGGCCGACATCGGCCCCGCGCTCCTGGCGTACTACCAGCGCACGGCCACCGCCAACGACCTGCTGATCTCGGGCCCCTCCGGCGCCGGCTACACCTACCCGGGATCCTGGCCGGCCAAGGACCTGGACGCCTACACCGAACTCAGCGGCCGCTTCCTGCGCGACACCGGCATGGACCTGGTCTACGCCTACAACTATCGCAACCCGGAGAACACCGGCTGGGTGGCGTTCGACGAGCGCATCGCCGGCTCGTACCGAAAGAACACCCCGGTGCGCGGCATCATCCAATCCTGGGAAAGCGGCGACCTGCGGACCCGCCTGGCCGGCATCCCGCTGATCGGCAATTACTCCCCTCAGGGAAAGGCCCGGGAATATCGCGACACGCTGCTGAAGCACATCGAGGGCTGGGACGGGAAATCACCGCTGTTCATCGCGGGCGCGATCAACGCCTGGAACTGGACACCGGCCGACGTCGCCGAGCTCGGCACCCTGCTCACCGACCCCTTTGAGATCGTCCGCGGCGACACCTTCTTCAAACTGCTGAACGACGACTTCGAACGACGCGGCGCCGCCTCGTTGGGGACCGTTTAGGATACGACTGTATCCATTCGGAAGATGAGGTCACCATGCGCATGCCTGACCGGCCATCCGCCTTTACCAGCGACTCTGCCCGCGACAAGTACTACGCCACTTATGACCGATTGCTCGGCGAGCTGTGGCCGGTGCCGGTAAACGCCATCGATGTGGAGACCCGTGCTGGCAGCGTGCGGATCCACCGGACCGGGCCCGCCACGGGAAACCCCATCGTCCTCGTGGCCGGCTCCGGCGGGAACGCACTGGCCTGGTACCGCTACATAGAACCGCTGGCACGCATGCGTCCGGTCTTTGCCGTAGACCCGCTCGGCGAGCCCGGCCGCTCGGTCCAGAGGCAGCCGCTCGCGACCGGTGCCGAGGTCGGTGGCTGGCTCACCGACGTCCTGGTCGCGACCGGTGCTGAGCGCGCACATGTGGTGGGTGCCTCTTACGGCGGCTGGATCGCGGTGGAACAGCAGCTCGGCGGGGGCGGCCGGGTCGCGGCGCTGACCCTGGTGGACCCGGCTGGCTTCGCGCCGATGACCGGGCGGTTTCTCCGGTGGCTCATCGTCGGCGGTATGGCCGCCCTGTTTCCTCGTGCGCTGCGACACCGTGTCGCTGACGCAGTGGGCAACGGCACGTTACGCGAGGACGTGCTGATGAAGCTGGTGGCGGCCGGCCGGTCCTTCCGCCGGCGCCTGCCCATCCCGCCCGTCTACACCGACGAGCAGGTGCGCGAGCTGTCCGTGCCCATACAGGTGCTGCTGGGCGCCCGCAGCGCGATGCACGACGCGCAGGCGGTGGCCGCGCGGCTGGCCGAGATCGCGCCGTCGTGGCGGGTGGAGATCGTGCCCGGCACCGGACACGCGCTGCCCGTCGAAGCCCCGGACCTGGTCGTCGAGCGGATTCTTGCCTTTCCCGGCCAGGCACGGCTCGGCATCGCAACGTCGAAGCACAGCTAGGAAATCGGCATGCCCAAACAGGTGGACCATGATGCGCGGCGGCGCCAGTTGACCGAGGCGCTGCTGCGCATCGCCGGCACCCGCGGCCTGCGGGCCGTGTCGATGCGTGAGATCGCCACCGAGGCCGGGGTCTCGCTGCGCGTCGTCCAGTACTACTTCAAGAACAAGCAGGCCCTGCTCGACTCCGGCCTCGCCGAGCTGGGCGCCCGCATGGATCGCCGGGTCAAGCAGCGGGCTGCCGCTGCGGCGGCGGGGCTGTCCACGCGAGACGTTTTCGCCGCCGTCCTCGGCGTGATCATTCCCTCCGACGAGCAGAGCCGCCTGGACTCGCTGGCTTGGACCGCCTACTACACCGCCGCCCTCACCGACCCGGCGCTCGCCGCGGCCGGGCTTACCCTGCCCAATACACTGGAGAACTTTCTCACCGTACGGATGACCGCCGCGCAGCAGGCAGGGGAGATCGACCCCGATCGTGACCCGCGTATCGAAGTCGCCGGCCTGCTGGCTCTCGTCAACGGCCTGACCTCCAGCGTCCTCAGCGGGCAGCGCAGCCGCGAGGCCGCCATCAAGATCATCGACTACCACTTGGACCGCCTGTTCGGGCCGGCAGCGGCTTGACCTAGCGGATCCCCCTTTTACGCATACGCTGGGTGCCGCAGTTTCCGAAGCTCGTCGAACCGCCGAAGGCCTGGACGCTGGAAGCCGAAGAATTCTCGTTGGCGCGTAGGTTGGTGACAAGCCCATTGAAGGCGACACAGACGTCCTTGGCCTGCGCTTTCACCGGACCCGCGTAGTACTTGTAGGCTCCCTGGTCCTCGAACTTGTCGGCGTCGTTTCGGCCGGCGACCTTGACGAAGAGGGTCGCCCTGGTCAGGGTGGGCTGCCCCACGAAACTCGACTTGATGGTGACGACGCAGTTCTCCCCGGTACGCGCGTTGTAGAGCAGGTAGACATAGCCCCGGACGATGCGCCTCTCGTCGGTCACCGTCCGGGTGCCGCCTGCCACCTTCCCGAAGCCGCTGCCGCACACCTGCTCGGGGGTGTACCCGCTCGCCGCGGTGGAGGCGGAGGCCGGTAACGCGCTGAGGGCGGTCGCGAGCAGGGCTGCTGCGGCGAATCGTGCCGTGAGCCTGCTCATCCGCTCGTTGTCGCTGAAGCTCATGCTCAGAACCTCCTTGGGTACGGTTGGCCGGAATCTTTGGTAAAAGGCCCGGTACTTCGGAGGCTGACGGGCGCGGCGGTTGTCCGGAACCGGTTCGGCATGAAATCGCTGGTTAAGTCCGGACAATGAGTTGTCCGCGGACAACCGTTCTGTTCAACTGATCATCAGAGAGAGGGGAGCGGGAGGGAGGCGACCGCGATGAGCAGCCGGGTAGGCAGGCCCCAGGGCAGGCCGAGAGGGAGCACGGAGCAGGCGAACGCGCTGGCGGAGTTCCTGCTGACGCTGACCAGCGGGATGACCGTCCGCGAGCTCGCCGGGCGCTACCACGTGGGCAAGACGCTCTGGGGCGAGTACCGCTCCGGCCAGAAGATCATCCCGCTGGAACTGCTGCGCCGGCTGGTACGGGACCGCACGCCGGACGAACGCACCCGCCAGGTACGCATGGAGACGGCCGCGCGGCTGCACCAGGCGGCCCTGGAGGGACCACTCCAGACGCCCGCCCCAGCGGCCTCGCCGTCAATCACCGGACCCTCGGCAGCGCTAGAGCCCGCAAAGGCCCCGGAGCCCATAAAGGCCCCAGAGCGCCCACCGAGTCTGGAGCCTGCGCCGACAGCGGGACCGGTACTGGCCGCGAGAGCGGCATCGGCTGGGAGAGCGGCATCGGCCGGGAGCCAGCGCCCACGCCCCCTGACGCGCAACATGCTCAACAGCGGTGGAGCCGGAATCGTGATCCTCGCGGTGCTCATGCTGCTGCTCGGATTAGGCCCGGCCAGCAGCATGGACACCGCCGCGAGCGCGCCGGGCACCCCCGAGGTCGGCGATGCCCCGACGGCCGCGCCGCTCACGGGCACCAGCGTGTTCGCCATCGGACCAGGCGGCCGTGGCATCTTCCAATGGGACGCGACCCGGTGGACCAGGATCGGCGCCGCCGCGAGGCAGCTCTGGTGCGGACCTGCGGGCCTGTTCGCGACCGGGATGGACAACCTGCTCTACGCGTACGGAGGGCGTCCCGGTTACTGGTTCCCCATCGGCGAACCGGGCGGCGACCTTGCGGTCAGCGGCACACATGTCTACCGGCTGGCCGCGGACCGTCAGGCCGTACACATCTGGGACGGACACGGCACGTCATGGACTCAGATAGGCGGCCCGGCAGCGCGGTTGTACGGCGGTGAGCCGGGCCTGTTCGCGACCGACCCGAACGACGGCCGGATCTTCACCTACCTGGGCCGCCCTGGCCAATGGGATTTCGTCGGGACGGCGGGCGCCTCGTTCGCCCTCACCGACCGGCACCTGTACGGCCTCACCCCGGAACGGACCACGGTCAACCGCTGGCTCGCGGGAGCGCGACCACCCTGGGTCTACGCGGCCGGCCCGGCCGACGACCTGTACGGAGGCGCCGCCGGCCTCTTCTCCACCGACCCGTCGCGCGAGCGGCTGCGCGTGCTCACGGAGCCGGGGACCGACGCCAAGAACCAGAACTGGCAGGACATCGGCCCAGCGGGCGCGGAGGTGCGGGTCGGCCGACGAGAGGTATACGTCCTGACTCAAGACCGCTCGCAGATCCTCCGCTGGTCCCGCGACACCGGCACCTGGCGCCGCATCGGCGGACCCGCCCGAACTCTGACGGTGTGGGCAGCACAGGATGACCCGGGCGCGGGGAGAGCGGGCAACCCGTAACGGTGTGTGGGATGCGCTGCTGTCAGAGCTCGCCACCGCCGTCACGCCGCGTGCATCGGCCGGTCCCCGTGCTCGCCGGCGCCGTCCGCGCGGGCCGGGAGGAGCAGAGCGGTGACGATCACGGCCACGGACAGCAACGCGCCGATGATGAAGGCCAGCCGCATGCCGTTGAGAGTGGCGAGCACCTGCGTGACTCCCTCGGATCTCAGGGTTTCGGCTCGCGCGCTCATCACGGTGACCACGAGCGCCGTGCCGATGGCCGCGGAGACCTGCTGCAACGTGCTCAGGATCGAGCTGGCGTGGGAGTAGAGCGGCGGCGGAACCGCGCCGAGCCCGATGGTGAACACCGGGGTGAAGGTCGCGGCCAGACCCACCATCAGCAGCGCGTGCAGACCGAGGAGCTGCCAGAACGGCATGGTCATCGTGATCTGGGTGAAGCCGGCGAGCGCGAGCGTGATGCCGATCGCGCCGGGGACGACCAGCACCCGGCCGCCGTACTTGTCGAACAGGCGGCCGACGATCGGACCGAGCAGCCCCATCGCGAGGCCGCCCGGCATCACGAGGAGTCCGGTCTGCAGGGGGGTGAGCAAGCGGATGTTCTGCAGGTACAGCGGCAGCAGGATCATCGAGCCGAGCATCGCCATGAAGGCCACCGACATCATGATCAGCGCGACCGTGTAGGTGCGGTGGCGCAGGGTACGCAGGTCCAGCAGCGGCGTGCCGCGCTTCTGCAACGACAACTGCCGCACCACGAAGACGGCGATGGCGAGCAGACCGGCCGCCACGATCGCGGCGGCGACGCCGACATCACCACCTTCGAACCGACTGAGCCCAAAGACCAAGCCGCCGAAGCCGGCCGCCGCAGTCACGACGCTCAACCAGTCGATGGTGCTGAACTCGGTCTCTCCGACGTTCTTGAGCTGCTTCAGGCCACCCCAGGTGATCAAGGCGGCGATGGGCAGTACCACGGCGAACAGCAGCCGCCACGACCCGAATTGCAGGATCACCCCCGAGACCGCCGGACCCATCGCGGGCGCGACCGAGATGGCCAGGGTGACGTTCCCCATGACCCGGCCCCGCTCCTCCTCGGGCACCACCTGCATCAGCGTGGTCATCAGCAGCGGCATCATCACCGCCGTCCCCGACGCCTGAATGATGCGGGCGCCGAGCAGCACCTCGAACGACGGCGCGATGGCGGCCAACGCCGTGCCGGCCAGGAACAGCCCCATAGCGGTGGTGTACGCACTGCGAGTGGACACCCGCTGCAGGAACCATCCGGTGATCGGGATCACCGCGGCCATGGTCAGCATGAAGGCGGTCGAGAGCCATTGCGCGGTCTGCTCGGTGATGTGCAGCGCTTCGATCAACCGAGGGATCGCATTGATCATGATCGTCTCGTTGAGGATCACCACGAACGTGGCGAGCACCAGCAGCCGGATCACGGCCGGGGTGCGACCCGAAACGGCGGTCGCGGTTTTGGCGGGTGAGTCGAGCTCTGGGCTGAACACGGCACCTCTATCTGGGTTGTCGGACATGATGTGGTCATCGGGCTCACACGATGTTGTGGTCACGCAAAGACTGACCGGCACCACCGACAAAACTCATCGCCCCCGCCCCAGCATTCCGGTGAGTGATGCGAAATGTCACCCGGTTTTCACTGGCGGCCGATGACGATCTCCAGCTCGTGGTCAGGGTGACGTCAAGCCGCTCAGCCGCTGACGTCGGGTCCCTGGGCGCTCACCGCTCCGGGGCCGACCGGCCGTAGAGCATCGCGGTCCAGGCATTGGTGAGGACGTCGATGAGAACCTCCTCGTTGTCGAAGGGCGGCACCCCGGCCGCGGCGAGGTAGTAGAGACGTTCTCCCAGCCAGGTCAGTGAGGCGGCCACGGCGCGTACATCGACGTCGCCGAGCTGTCGGAGCGCCTCCGGGTCGGATCGGATGCGGACTGCGGCGGCCTCGGTGAACAGGTCCATCTGTTCAAGCCACAGGGCCCGCAGGCCCTCGTCGGAGCCCCAGCTCTCCACGATCGCCATGAGGACGCCCGCGTTGGCGCGCCACAGCCGGGCGCCGTCGCTCACCCCGGCCCGGAGCGCGGCCGCCGGGTCCTGCTGCCCGTCGATCCAGGGCTGCGCCGCCTGCTGCCCCTGCGTCACGGCTGCGCGCACCAGCTCGCCGAGTACGGCCTGCTTGCTCGGGAAGTAGAAGTAGAAGCTGGCCCGGGAGACCTCGGCGGCGGTCAGGATGTCGGCCACGCTCAGGGCGTCGAAGCGCCGCTCATCCAGCAGCTCGCGCGTCGCCGACATGATGCGCTCCCGAAGCTCTGCGGCGGCCGGCGCGGCTCCAGATCGGCGGGCGGAGTGTGCGGTGCGCTTGGCGGACATGCGACCCAGCATATGACCGCCTTGTACGGACGATGCGTCTGGACGATATGTCCATACATTGTGTATGGTCACGGTTTATGGCACACATAGCAATCCACCTGGTCGTCACCGACCCCGACCATGCCGCAGCCTGGTACGCCGAGGCTCTGGGCGCGCGCGAGACCAACCGCATCACTCTTCCCGGCGGCCGCACGCTGACCGTCGACCTCCTGATCGGCGACACCGTCCTCGCGGTAGCCGCGGAGATGCCGGCGCTGGGAATGCGTTCCCCGGCCGCCCTCGGTGGCACCTCCGCCGCCTTTCACCTTCCTGTCTCGGATGTCGACGCGGCCTGGGCACGAGCGCTGAAGGCGGGAGCCACGGTCTTCGAGCCGGTGCACGACGCCTTCTGGGGTGAGCGCACCGGCCAGGTGCTCGACCCGTTCGGGCATCGCTGGGCACTGGACCAGCACATCCGGGACGTGCCGCACGACGAGATCGCCTCCCGTGCCGCGGAGCTGTTCAGCGGATCGGCGACGGCGTGAGGTACCGCACGCTGGGCGCGAGCGGTCTGCGGGTCTCCGAGCTGATCCTGGGCGCCATGACCTTCGGCGAGCAGGGAGGCGTCGGCGCGCCTTTGCCGGAGTGCCGGCGAATGCTCGACCTGTACGCCGAAGCCGGCGGCAACATGATCGACACCGCCGTCAACTACCGCGACGGGGCGAGCGAGCAGATACTCGGCGAGCTGCTGGAGGGCCGGCGCGAGTCGTTCGTGCTCGGTACGAAGTACACCGTCTCACGCGACCGCACCGACCCCAACGCGGCCGGGAACCATCGCAAGAACCTGCGGGCGTCGCTGGAGACCAGCCTGCGCCGGCTGCGCACGGACTACGTGGACGTCTACTGGGTGCACATGTGGGACCGCGCCACGCCGATCGAGGAGACCATGCGTGCGCTGGACGACGCGGTCCGGGCGGGCAAAGTGCTGTACGTGGGGATCTCCGACGCCCCCGCCTGGATCGTGTCCCGGGCGAACACGCTGGCGCACTGGCACGGCTGGAGTCCGTTCATCGGTCTCCAGGTGCCGTACAGCCTGCTCCAGCGTGACATCGAACGCGAGCTGCTGCCCATGGCCGAGTCGCTCGGGCTGGGCGTCACCGCGTGGAGCCCGCTGGGCGGCGGCGTGCTGTCCGGCAAGTACACCCGCGCCGGTGGACCCGCGACCGGTGGCCGGCTCAGCGCCGAATCGCTCTCGGCTCGTGACCACGCCGTCGCCCGAGTGGTACAGGACGTCGCCGACGACCTCGGTGCCACGCCCTCGCAGGTGGCCATCGCCTGGACGGCGAGCCGCTCCCATGCCGTCCACCCCATCGTCGGGGCGCGCAGCACCGACCAACTCCGCGACAACCTCGCCGCCGCCGACCTCACCCTGCCGCCCGAAAGCATCGACAGTCTGGAACAGGCCACCGGCTTCGCGCTGGGATTCCCGGGAGACTTCATCAACCAGACGTCTTCGTGGGTCTTCGGCTCGGCGCTCGTCGGCCCGCGCTGACAAGCGCGCTCGCGGTTCTGGAGCCTGCGGGCGCCATGAGCCGCCAGGGGGTGAGCTGGGCCTTTGTCCGCATGACGGCGCCACTCTGGCCGGTAGGTTGAACGACCATTACCCTGTGCGGTGATGAGCGTTGAAGGGCTGCTCGCAGGCGACCCGAAGCACGTCGGACGTTACGCGTTGACGGGGCGGCTCGGGGCCGGCGGCCAAGGCATCGTCTATCTGGCCAACGCGCCGGACGGCGCCCAGGTGGCGTTGAAGGTGATCAACGCCGAGGTGGGTTCCGATGCCCGCCGCCTGTTCGAGCGCGAGTTCGCCATTCTGCGGCGCGTCTCCAGCTTCTGTACGGCGCAGGTCCTCGACGCCGATGTGACGGCCGACCCGCCGTACATCGTCAGCGAGTACGTCGCCGGTCAATCCCTCCATGCCTTCGTCGCCGAACACGGGCCTCTCACTGGAGCCGAGCTCGACCGGCTCGCGGTGGCGACGGCCACGGCCCTCATCGCGATTCACCGGGCGGGCATCGTCCATCGCGACTTCAAACCGCAGAACGTCCTCCTGGGGCGCGACGGCCCACGCGTCATCGACTTCGGCATCGCCCGCGTACTCCAAGACGGCGCCGCCCTCGCCAGCGCCCAAGTGGGCACTCCCCGCTACATGGCCCCCGAGCAGATCCGGGGTGAGGAGTTCGGCCCGGCCGCCGACATCTTCGCCTGGGGCGCCACCATGGTGTACGCCGCCACCGGCCGCTCCCCGTTCGAGGCCGGCTCGCTGCCCGCCGTCCTGTATCGCGTGCTCAACGAGCCGCCTGACCTCGGCTCCCTGCCGGGTCATCTCCGCCTCCTGGTCGGGCGCTGCCTCTCCAAGGATCCCGCCGACCGTCCCACGGCAGCCGAGCTCCCGCTGTCCATCATGGATCTCGGCGTCGGCCTCCCAACCGAGCCGCGTCCTGCCGTACGAAAACCAACAAGATGGGCGCGGCGCACGATATTAGTGTCGAGCGCGATCGCCACGGCCCTCATCCTGGCGGGCGGCGCGCTCTGGTGGGCGAGAACAAACGAGACAACGACGACGGTCACGGAGCCCGCGACGACCAACGAACCTCCGGGATACTCCCAAGCCGCGGCAGGGGCGGCACGGACGGCCTTCGAGGCCTGGTACAGCCTCGACTACACCGACTACGACGCCGGCGAGCGGCGTACGCTGACACTGCTCTCCGGGACAGCGGCGCAGGACTACCAGCATCTGGTCGCCAATTCCAAGAACGCGGTGGTAGCCGCGAAGGCGAAGCAGACCGCGCGGGCGACCGCCGTGGGCATCGTGTGGGCGTCGCCGCAGCGGGTGTCGGTCATCGTCACCGGACTCAGCGCCATCACCCGCAACGGAACCCCGACGAAGTCGGAGGACCCGCTGCTGTTCGCCGAGATGGTGCCCGCAGGCGCGGGCTGGAAGATGGACTACGCGCGAACCACACCGTCCGGCTCCCCGGCTCCGGCCGACGCCGCGTGGCCCACCGCGCAGGTACGGCAGATGGTCGCCGACGCCGCCCACTGCCAGACCGAGGCGTTCATCAACGGGCCGCGCCTGGAAGAGCGTCCGGACTTCTTCGATCGCTGCACCACGGGACGGGCCGAACAGTGGTGGCGAGAGTTGGCCGCCGTCCCCGACGCTCAGGTTCCCACCTGGTGGACCTGGCAATACCGGGAGATCGGTACGGCCTTCGAACGGTTCGACGGGCCCGACGTAGCGACCTTGATCCACCTCGGCGACTCGGCCAAGGCCCCTGACCACGAGGTCGTGGCGTACCGGCTGTATCTGCGTCGGGTCGACGGGCGTTGGAAGCTGGAGGACGTCACTTCGCCGAAGGACAATCGATCCATGTTCGAGCGGCGTACCAAATGAGCCTGCTCCTCCGTCCGGGTGATCCGGAACGGATCGGCCGCTACCGGGTGCTCGGCCGACTCGGCGCGGGCGGCCAGGGCGTCGTCTTCCTCGCCACCGGGAACGACGGACGGCAGGTCGCCGTGAAAGCGCTCCCCCGGATCTCCGACGAGGCCGCCCGGCATCGCATGGCGGCCGAACTGGACCTGCTGCGCAGGGTCTCCGGGTTCTGTACGGCCCAGGTGCTCGACGCCGATCTGACCGCCGACCCGCCCCACATCGTCACCGAGTACGTCCCCGGCCCATCTCTGGCCGAACTCGTCCGGCGCGAGGGTCCCCTGCGCGACGGGGCACTGGAACGGCTGGCCGTCGCCACCGCCACGGCGCTGACCGCGATCCATCGCGCGGGCGTCGCCCACCTCGACTTGTCCCCCCGCAACGTGATCATCGGCCCGGACGGCCCCCGCGTCGTCGACTTCGGCCTCGCCCACGCCGTCGGCGGCCCCACCACGAACGCCCTCATCACCGGCACGCCCGCCTTCATCGCACCCGAGCAACTGGCCGGACATCCACCGGCTCCCGGCGCCGACGTCTTCTCATGGGCCGCGACGCTCGCCTACGCCGCGACCGGCCGTCCTCCATTCGGTGACGACGCGGTGCCGACCGTCGTCTACCGCGTACTCCATCAGGAACCCGACCTGGGCCCGGACACCGAACTGGACGGCTTCCTACGCGCGATCCTCCAGACCTGCCTGGCCAAGGATCCAGCCCTCCGCCCGTCCGCCCAGGACCTCCTCTATCACCTTGTCGACCGCACCCCGCTGAAACCTGCCGAGGTACCGGCACCGACGCCGGCGCGCGGCTTGTGGTGGGGATGGATCATCGCGGTGGCGGCGGTTGTCGTACTACTCGCGGGCGGACTCGGTGCGGCGATGTGGAAAGGGTCGTCCGGCGACCAGGGCAGACCGGCAAGCGCGGAGACCAGGAGCCTGGGTGTCCTCGCGCCGTCACCGCTCTACGCCCTGGAAGCCGGGGCAACGGCCCGAACCGCCTACACGATCATCAACAGCTTCGACTACAAGACGCTCGACAAGGACCTCCGGGCAGTGGATGACGCGACCACCGGACGTGCGGGCGTGGAGTACACCGGCCACCTCCAGGACCAGGCGCGGCAGATCCGCGACGAGAAGATCGTGCAGCGTGCGGTGGCATCCGAGAGCGGAATCATCGCGGCACGGGCTGATCGGGTCGTCGTGCTGGTCTGGGGCCAGATCAACACGACCAAGGGTTCCACCTCCGACTACCATCTCGGCGGCGTGGTCATGGAGATGCGCAGCGTCGGAACCTTGTGGAAACTGGACCACGTCTGGCCACCGAACCCGCAGCCGGATTCGGCCGAGATGACGACAGGGGAGTGGCCGTCCGGCCGGACGACGACGCTGCTGTCGGCCGCGTCGGGCAACGGTACGCGCGCCATCGCCCTGGAGGCACTCACCGCGACGGGCGCCCGGGTGTTCCGCCTCGACACGGACGGGACTGTGAGCAGGCTCAACCTGGTCCCCGACGGCAGCTCTTTCCGGGTCGAGAGCAGCCGGGAGCTTGGCGCGTCCTGAGCCGGCATGTTACGCCGAGGCTTTATCGGGACTTCTGCACGTGGGTGGTCTCCGTGCCGAGGAGGGTGCCGTCGGCGCTGGTCGGCGCGATTTCCGGCACCGGGGTGCCGTGCTGGTCGACAAGGGTGGAGTGGGTCTCGCCGGGGGCGAAGGCGTGGCGTTCTCCCCACTGCCTCAGGGTGAGGATGACCGGGAAGAGGTCGCGGCCGACGTCGGTGAGCACGTATTCCTGGCGGCGCCCCGATGGCGCGGTGCGTTGGGCGAGGAGCCCGTGAGCGATGAGCTTGCGGAGGCGGTCGGTGAGGATATTGCGGGCGATGCCGGTCCGTCGCTGGAATTCGGTGAACGATCGTGCCCCGTCCATCGCGTCGCGGATGACGAGCAGGCTCCACTTGTCACCGACGAGGTCGAGCGTGCGGGCGACGGGGCACTCGGGGTCGGTCCAGTCCGTGCTCGGCACGGCACCTCCCAATCAGTTGCGAATTGAAACCATTATGCCGTACGGTCAAATTGGTTGCAATCTGCTACTGATTGGGTTTGGAGTGCGATGGACGTGTGGCGGCGATTGCTGCTCGCGGTGGTGTGTGGTGTCGCGGTGGCGAGCATCTATGCCGCGCAGCCGGTTCTGGAGCCGATGGGACGCGATCTCGGTGTGTCGGCGGAACTCACCGGGTGGATCGTCGCGACCGGCCAGTTCGGCTATCTGGCAGGGCTGGTGCTGCTGGTGCCGCTTGGCGATGTGGTCGACAGGCGCCGACTCATCGCCATGCACCTGGCGCTCACCGCAGTGGGCGTGATCCTGACGGCTTCGGCGTCAGCCGCATGGGTGGCGTTCGTGGGGCTCGCGATGGCTGGGGTGTTCGCGGTCGTGGTGCAGACCACGGTGGCCTACGCCGCGTCGGTCTCGCCGCCCGCCGAACGCGGACGGAACATCGGCGTCGTGACCTCGGGCGTTGTGGTCGGCATCCTGGGCGCGCGGGTCGTCACCGGCACGCTCGCCGAGGTGTGGGGCTGGCGGAGCGTCTATGCCGTGCTCGCGGTGCTGTCACTCGGGCTGGCGGCCCTCGTCCTCTTGGTGCTGCCGTCAGAGGTCCGCCCCAACCGACCTAGGGGGTACGTCTCACTCGGCGGGCTGTTCGGGCAGCGCGTCTTCCTGACGCGCGGGCTCATCGCGTTCTTCTTGTTCGCATCGTTCGGAACCCTGTGGAGCGGACTGTCCCTGCCGCTGGCGGACACGCCGTGGCAGCTGAGCGAGAGCCAGATCGGACTGTTCGGCATCGCCGGACTCGCCGGCGCACTCGGTGCGGCACGCGCGGGACGGTGGGCGGACGCAGGACGGGCGGTCCCGGTCACCGGTCTCGCGCTCACCCTGCTCATCCTCTCGTGGGCAGCGATCGCGCAACTGCCGTGGTCGCTGTGGCTCCTCATCGTCGGAATCGTGGTCCTCGACTTCGCGGTCCAGGTCGTACATGTGAGCAACCAGCACCTGCTCGCCGCCGCGCATCCGGAGCGCACCAGCAGTGTCATCGGCGGCTACATGGTCTTCTACTCGCTCGGCTCCGCCCTCGGTGCCGCCGCGACCACCGCCATCTTCACCGCGTACGGCTGGGCGGGCTCCAGTCTCCTCGGGGCCGGATTCGCGGCCTGCGCGCTGGCCGTCTGGGCGACCGACAGGCGGGTACGCCTCAAACGAACAGTGGCTACGACATCAGCCACGTGGTGAGGGCGACGGCGGCCTCGCGTAGGTCGTCGTCGCGGCGCTTCTCGCTCAGCTGGTCGACGGTCAGCCGGAACTGCGGGGCCGTGACCACGAACGCCTGGTTGTACAGGGAGCGGTTGCCAAGGGCGATCTCGGTGCCGCCGGACTGCGCTTCGACGCCGAGCGTGGCCAGTTCGGGGACCTGGACCTGAGGGAAGTCCTTGTACTTGGGCGGCGCCGACGGAAGGGCGATCGTCACCGAGGTCGCGGGAATCTTCTTCCCCCACGAGCAGGTCAGCGCGCCGCTGGCGTCGTACCGCTTGCTGAACTTCTTCCCTTTTATCAACGCGCCCATGGCCGCGACCATCCGGGGATCGTCACAGCTCTTCGGCAGAGCGAACGGCCGCGCGAGTGCGGTCGTCGCGGTCAATGTGCTTGGTGCGCTTGATCCGGCCGTTGTGGCGGGTGCGGGTGAGCTGGACGCGGTCGGGCTGCCACCACTGCAGCCTGTGAGCAGGCCGCCGAGGACAGTCACCCCTAATAAGACCTTGGAAATCATGGACATGCGCCAAGTATCCAAGATCGCCGGGTGTCCAACCAGGACCGTTTCTCAGGGAGTTCTAAGGCGGGATTTATAGCTCTTTCGACTTATTTTTATGAATATGGGGTGATGGAGCGCGGGCCGCAGGAGGCTGATGCGGCCGAGGCTCGGGGAGCCGTGGCCGGGAGGGCTCGGCGGTTCGCCGTCTGGGGCGGCGCGCTCGTCGTCGTGGCGCTGCTCGCGTACTGGCTGGGAAACAGCGGTGGGAACGGCGAAGCGGCCGCGCCCCGCCCGACGCCGACGCCGACGCCCAGCGCGACGCTCACGGCATCCGAGGTCTTCAAGAGGGTCGGGCCGTCGGTGGCGGTCATCCAGACCGGGAAATCGCTCGGAACCGGGGTGATCGCGGCCGAGGACGGGACGATTCTGACGGCGTACCACGTCGTCAAAGGCAGTAATAAGGACAACGTCACCGTGACATTCGCCGACGGCACCAAGACGAAGGCCACCATCGCGTCGTCGAACCCCAAGCGCGACGTCGCGACCCTCAAACCCGCGAAACTGCCGGAGATCGTCGTCCCGGCGACGCTCGGCGGCGCCGTGGCCGTGGGCGCGCCCGTCACGGCGATCGGCAATCCGCTGGGCCTGACCTACAGCGTCTCCACCGGCGTCGTGTCGGGCCTGAACCGGAGCGCCGAAGACGGCGACCTGAGCGGGCTCATCCAGTTCGACGCCTCCGTGAACCCGGGCAGTTCCGGCGGCCCTCTCCTCAACGCTCGTGGCCTGGTCATCGGGATCGTGGTCTCGATGGCCGACCCGGGAGGCGACGAGGCGTTCGCCGGGATCGCGTTCGCGGTGCCGATCGGCGTGGCCCTGGGCACCGAAGGCGACGGCCCGCCGGGCGGGCCACAGATCTAGAAGGAAGACCATGACCTCGACCAAGTCCCCCGAGTCGGCCCATCCGCTCGAACAGGTGCTGTTCGAGGTCAAACGTACGATCGTCGGGCAGGACGTCCTGCTGGAGCGCATGGCCGTCGCGCTGATCGCCGACGGACACCTGCTCGTCGAGGGCGTGCCGGGCCTGGCCAAGACGCTCGCGGTACGGTCGCTGGCCGCCGCGATCGCCGGGAGTTTCCAGCGCGTCCAGTTCACCCCCGACCTGGTGCCCGCCGACCTCGTGGGTACGCGGGTCTACCACCAGCACTCTGGGGAGTTCCGTACCGAACTCGGCCCGGTGTTCGCGAACCTGCTGCTGGCCGACGAGATCAACCGCGCCCCCGCCAAGGTGCAGAGCGCCCTGCTGGAGGTGATGCAGGAGCATCAGGTGACGATCGGCCGTGAGACGTTCCAGGTGCCGGAGCCGTTCCTGGTCATGGCGACGGAGAACCCGATCGAGTCGGAGGGCACCTACCCGCTGCCCGAAGCGCAGGTCGACCGTTTCATGATGAAAGTGGTCGTCGACTATCCGACGCAGGCCGAAGAGCAGGCGATTGTCGCACGGGCGCTGCGTCCGCCGGAGCCGCCACAGCCGATGGTGACGGCCGAGGACCTGGTCGCGATGCGGGCTCGCGCTCAGGAGGTGTACGTCGATCCGGCGATCGTCGACTACGCGGTACGGCTGGTCTCCGTGACACGCTCCCCTGCAATGGCCGGACTCGGCGAGCTGGAACGGTACGTCACCTACGGGGCGAGCCCACGGGCGTCCATCGCGCTCGTCACGGGCGCTCGGGCGCTGGCGTTCCTGCGCGGTCGCGAGTACGTCCTGCCGCACGACTTGTCCGAACTCGCGCTCGACGTGCTGCGTCACCGCCTCGTGCTGTCGTACGAGGCCCTCGCGGACGATGTCGACGCCGACACGATCATCACCAGGGTGCTCGGGGCTGTTCGGGCGCCCGACGTCGTCCTGCAGAAGCGCTGAACCATGGCCACCGCCCCCGAGAAGCTCCTGCTCCGCCTGGAGTGGAAGGTCGTCCGCCGGCTGGACGGCCGGCTCCAGGGCGCCCACCGCACCGCACACCGTGGCTCCGGGATCGACTTCACCGGGTTGCGTGCCTACAGCGACGGCGATGATGCCCGGCACATCGACTGGAATGTCACTGCCCGGCTGGACGAGCCGCACCTGCGCGTGTTCACCGAGGACCGGGAGCTGACGGTGTGGCTCATGCTCGACCGGTCGGCGTCGATGGCGGCCGGTCGACCGGGGCGCGGCAAGCACGACGTGCTCGCCGAGCTCGCGCTCGTTCTGGCTCGGCTGTTCGGCCGGGGTGGTAACCGCGTTGGCGCTCTGCTGTACGACACCGAGATGCTGCGTGTCGTGCCACCCGGCACCTCCCGGCGGCACGCGCTGCGGATCGGCGCCGAGCTGGAACGCACCGCCGAACGTACCGCTGGATCGAGCGGCGGCAAGCTGGAACGAACCGCTGGGGTGCGCGGTGGCAAGCTGAAACGCACCTCCAAGGCGCGTCCCGGCGTCACCACCGACCTGGCGGAGATGCTCGATGCCGCCGGACGGCTCGCGCGCCGCCGCGCCCTCATCGTCGTCCTGTCGGACTTCATCGGCGACGGCGACTGGGAGCGCTCGCTCCAGCGCCTGGCCCGGCGGCACGAGGTGGTGGCGCTGCGCATCGTGGACACCGCCGACGACGTACTGCCCGAGGCCGGGCTGATCGTGGTCGAGGACGCCGAGACCGGCGAACAACTCGTCGTCGACTCCACCGATCCACTGCTGCGGGTCCGCTTCCGCGCCGCCGTCGACGCCCGCGACGCCCGGCTCACGGCGGGCATGCGCCGGGCCGGGGTGCCCGTCCACCGCATCGACACCGACCGCGATCTGGCCGAGGCGCTCGTCGAGGTCGTCGCCCGAACCCGGGACCGGTCATCATGACCGAGCCCATCAAAGGCGAAGGCGGACTCATGACCCTGTCCTCCCCGCTGCTGCTGGCCGTCGGACTGCTCGTCACAGCGGCGCTCGCCTGGGCGGCCGTCGTCTCGGCGCGCCGCCGGACGGCCGCGCTCGCCGCGGCCGGCGTCGCTGTGCCGGGCGGACGCCGGGCGTACCTCGGCATCGGCCTGACGATCGCCGGCGTCGCCGTACTCGCGATCGCCACCGCCGGACCCGCGGCCATGGTGCCGGTCTCGCGCACTGCGGGCACCGTCATCCTCGCCATCGACGTCTCCAACAGCATGGGTGCCGACGACGTCGCGCCCACCCGGCTGGCGGCCGCGCAGCGGGCGGCACGCGCGTTCGTGGCGGCGCAGCCCGACAGCGTCGACATCGGAGTCGTCGCGTTCGAGAGTGGCGCGCTCACCACCGCACGGCCCGCCGCCGACCACTCCAGCGCGCTCAAGGCCATCGACCGGCTGAAGATAACCGGCGGCACCTCGCTGGCGACGGCCATCACGGCCTCGCTGACGGCGATCACCGGCAAGCAGGTGGCCATCGGCCGTGACGGCACCGCCCCCGACATCGGCTACTGGCCGTCGGCGACGATCGTGATGTTCTCGGACGGCCAGAACCAGGGCACGGACCTCGAACAGGCCGCCACCGTGGCCCAAAAGGCAGGCGTACACATCCAAACAGTCGGGGTCGGCACCACCGCCGGGGCGACGGTGCAGGTAGACGGCTACCACCTGCAGACCTCGCTCGAAGAGGACACCCTCACCTTGATCGCGCAGACCACCGGCGGCGCCTACCGCCCCGCCTCCGACGCCGCCCGGCTCGACGGGATCGCCGACACGATCGATCTGCGGCTCACCATCTCCGACGAGCCGCTGCCCCTCGCCGGCGGGCTGATCGGGCTCGCCCTCGCACTGCTCGCCGCAGGAGCGGCGCTCACCGTGCTCCGGTCTGGACGGGTGATCTGAATGTCGTTCTCATGGCCGTGGGCGCTGCTGTCGGTACTGGTCATCCCGCTGATCTTCGCCATCCGCGAGTGGGCGCGCCGCCGCCGCCGACGGTCCGTCGTGAGTGTCACCTCGATCGCGCTCGTACGGACTGCCCTGCCCGGTCGTACGCGCTGGACGCGGAAGATCCCCGCGGCACTGTTCATTGCCGGACTCGCGCTGCTCGTGGTCGGAGCCGCGCGACCGCAGGCGTCGGTGCCGGTGCCGATGAAGTCGGCGACGATCCTGCTCGCGTTCGACACCTCCGGCTCCATGTGTTCCACGGACGTCGACCCCAACCGCATCACAGCCGCGAAGAAGGCCGCCGTGGAGTTCATCGAGTCGCAGCGGGGCGGGCCGCGCATCGGCCTGGTCACCTTCGCGGGCACCGCGGGGCTGCTCGTCCCGCCCACCGACGACACCGACTCGCTGATCAAGGCGCTGGACAACCTCACCGTGTCCAGAGGCACCGCGATCGGGCAGGCCATGCTCACCTCGATCGACGCGATCGCGGAGGTCGACCCGTCGGTCGCCGCCACCGGGGCGAAACCCGTGGACGGCGGGACGGGCTATGCCGGTGCCGCGATCGTCGTGCTCACCGACGGCGCCAACACCCAGGGCGTCGACCCGGAGATCGCCGCGCAGGAGGCGGCCGTGCGCCGCGTCCGGGTCTTCCCCATCGGCTTCGGCACCACGAACCCGACCCCGATGGTGTGCGACAACACACAGTTCGACGGCGGTTTCGGCGGCTGGGGTGGCGGCTTCGGTGGCCGCGGCGGATTCGACAGAGGCCGCAACCCCCGCACCATCGACGAGCCCGCACTCAAGCAGATAGCCCAGACCACCGGTGGCTCCTACCACCGCGCCGAGAACGCCGACCAGCTCCAAAGCGCTCTCGCCGCCCTGCCCGGCAGCTTCACCGTCATCCAGCAACGAGTCGACACAGCCGCCGCCTTTGCCGCAGGCGGTGGCATCCTCATCGCCGCGGCCCTGTCCCTCTCCCTCTGGTGGAACCGCCCCCGGCCGCCGACCCGCTGACGGTACGTGGAGTCGCAACCAGAGGCCGTATTCGGGGTAGGGCCGACGAGCGGAACGACTGGCCGAGCTGGAGTACCGCTCCACCACGGTGCGAGCTGGCTTCAACTTGAGTTATCAGGGGCTCCCTCCCCAGGCGCAGCGGCTGTTCCAACTGCTAGGGCTGCTGCGGGTACGCACTTTCGCCGCCTGGCTGGCCGTTCACGGGGCCGCGCCCGCTGCCCTCGGGCGCCGGCCTCACGGCCATCCTGAGCTCTGCGGTGGCCTGTGAGCCAGCTCACTACCCGCCTGTCACCCGGACCAGAACTGTATCTTCAGCAGAGTGAAGCTGATGAGCTTCGCAGTGAACTCTTCGTGGCTAAGAGACTTGCGATGGATTCTGACCTGCCAAACGCTGTCCTGCTTGCCGAGGTCGAATTCCGCGCCGTAAGACGAATCGCCAGAATAATCGCTTACGGTGAACACTTTTCCGGAATGAAGGCGTACGCTTCCGGACCAGGTCCTGTCCCAGGAGTGGAGAGGAGGAGGTGGGCCATCCCAAAGTTCGTATTTGACCAAACACCTTTTACTGTCAAGCCCTTTAATCAGGATCCCGTTGTCGCCGGTTCCGATCCAGCCTTCCACGTCGGTGTCTATTTCATAGAGATCCCACTCCGCCTCGACGTCTGCGATGCCGGTCAGATATTCCAATATCTCGCGCCGGTCAAGGAGTTCGGTGATGACGTTGGCCATGAGTTTCCTGACATTCCTAATGTTGCGAGCGACAGGCGGGTCTGTCTGGCCCGCCGGTTGGGCGGTCCAGACAGACCCTGAGTGAGCGGATTACTGGATGTCCACCCAGAACTGATCGTAGTTCAGGATCCGATTGTTCCGGTACCACGCCTTCAGTACGCGTCCGTGTGCCGTATTCTCGCCTATTTCTATACGCGCAACCGAGAAGTTGTGCGGAGGATTGGCGCGCGCCGCTCCTTGGAGAGTCGACGCGAACGGAAACTCGTCGCAGGACCCAGCCTCTGCCTCTTCTTCGTCTACTCCGAGTTCATTCTTGCAGACGATGCCTGCGGCAGAGCGGTTCCCCACTCCGATGGGGTCGTATCCATGACGTGTAAGCGTGCTTTGCCAGCTCCCGCCAGGGATATTCTTTGGTCGCGTCTCGTCTGGGTAGGACTTTCCTCCTGGTATAGGGTATGTCTTCGACCCGGGAGTGAGCGCGCGTTTGATGTGGTCATACATGTTCGGGAACTTGACGCCCTTGTCATTGATGTCGTTCCTGGTCATCGTGAACGATGGGACGCCCGCCATGTGTACGCAGCCGCCACCCCGCTTGTTGTGCCATCCTCGTTGTTGAGGCGACTTGTCGCAGCGGAACGTGCCCTCGGCATAAATTGGGGTGCTGCTCTCCTTGTCGTTGTCCGGGTGCTTGGAGACGACGGAATAGTTGATCGTACAGTCACTCTTCAGGTGGTATCCCGATCCCGGGCCTGACGTGTAGGCCTCTGTTATATGCCATTGGTCTCCGGCATGTTGCTTCCACTGGTCCACCGTGTATGTGCCGGTCATCCCGGTCGAGGTTCCCGCGACGCAGCCCTGACTGTTGGAACCGATCTTGCTGGCGAAGCGGAGGCCGGAGGGCATGTCCCCGTCGGTCTTGTCGATATAGATGTGCTTGCTGACCGTGAATTCGCGCTTGTCTAAGGTCCCCTGAATGTATGTGAGTTGGTGCCCGTCGATAGTTGCGATCTTGTCGGGTATCACATCAAGGAAAAACCTCCAGACGTTTACCTGCCAGCCGGAATAGCGACAGTGCGCAAAGCGGTTCGGTGTGATCGCGTACGGCTCGTGGCCGGTCGTTGTCGCGTTGTGGCATTGCTGGTAGGTCGCGCTAGGCGTGGAGGTGGCCTTCCCGCTTGGCAGGACTCGTTTGATGTCGTCCGGTGTCGGGTCGGAGATCGCTGTTGCGGCAGTGGTTCTGGACGCCGCCTTGGAAGTGTCAATAGTGAGGTCCTGCCAGCCTGTCCATGCGCCTGTGCTCCCGGGTCCGGTGACGCGGGCTCGCCATCTCATTTCCTCGCCGTCCCGCAGTCTGCCCTGGGGCATCTGCAGCGTCACCCGGGAATCGCCGGACTTGGCGGTGGCCTGGCCTGACCAGATTAACTGTCTACCCTTGCCCGTCTTGTCGGGCTTGTGGGCAACTTCCATTTCCACCTTCGCCTCGTTATCGCGCCCGGCGGAAAGCCAGGTGGTCAGGTGGGGGGTGAGGGCGGAAACGACGGTGACGCCGTCCACAGTGCGACTGCCGTTCACCATCAGCTTCTCGATCGCGGGGTCCGCAGCGGCGCTTGTACGCGCTGTCCCATTCGGTGCCGTGGCGGCGCCGATTGGGGTGGTCATGTCGGTTTGGATTTGGGTTGCGGTCTGGGCGCGGTTGTAGACGCGTACCTCGTCGATCAGGCCGCTGAAGAACTCACCCCAGACACCGTTGCCGCCGATCCGCAGCGCTCCGCCGTCGTCGGCAAGCTCGCCGGTGAATGCGGACTGCGCGACCTGGGTGCCGTTGACGTACAGTCTGGCCATGCTGCCGTCGTAGGTGACCGCCAGATGACTCCACTGATTCAGCGGTAACAGGCTGTTACCTGCTACCCCGCCTTCATCGTCGGCGGTTTGCAACCAGCCCGCCGGCCCGGTGCCATTGGAGGCGTACAGGCCATAGGCGCCGCCTTCGTCCAGCTCCTTCATGAGCACGCTGCGCCAGACGGTGCCCAGTGCCGAAGGCCGCACCCACGCCGAGAGTGTCAGCGCGGTCGTTGAGCGCAGCGACGCGGCATGCTCGACGGTGACCCAGCTGGAGGAGCCGTTGAACGACAACGCCTTGCCGTGCTTGCCTGCCGCCCAGCTGGTGTCCCGGGCCGCTCCAGTGTTGTTCTGGCCGGAGGAGTCGGCCACGGTCGTGCCGGTGCCCTCTTCCATGCCGTAGGCCGCCACCAGGCCTGGAACCGGAGTCGGGGGAGTCGGGGTGGGGGTCGGGGTAGGGCTAGGGATGGGTCCCGGCGTAGTGGAGCCCACGGGGGTGGTCATGTCGGTTTGGATTTGGGTTGCGGTCTGGGCGCGGTTGTAGACGCGTACCTCGTCGATCAGGCCGCTGAAGAACTCACCCCAAACGCCGTTGCCGCCGATCCGCAGCGGGCTGCCGTCGTCGTAGAGGCTGCCGCTCAGAGCAGTCTGGGCGACCTGCTGGCCGTTGACGAACAACCGCAGAGCGGCGCCGTCGTAGGTGAGCGCCAGGTGGCTCCAGGTGCTCACCGGCAACGGCGAGATGCCATTGGCAGTCGAAGGGTCCGCAGGAGAGGTCTGTACCCAGCCGGACGGAACCGAACTGCCGTTGGCGGCATACAGGCTGTAGGAAGCCCCGTTGGTGTCCAATTCCTTGGTCACCACGCTGCTCCAGTCAGCCACCGTGGTCGGGTTGACCCAGGCCGAGAGCGTCATCCCGGTCGTCAGACGAAGCGACGCGGCATCTTCGACGGTCACCCAACTGGAGGAACCGTCGAACGACAACGCCTTACCGAACTTGCCGTTGGCCCAGGTGGTGCTGCTGCTAGTGCCGGTGTTGTTCTGCCCTGAAGAGTCGGCAACGCTCGTACCCGCGCCCTCGTTCATGCCGTAGGCAGCCACGAGCCCCGGGATCGGCTGCGGCGCCGCCGCAGTCGTGGTGAACGACCAGGTGTAGGGCGCCATGAGATTACCCGAGGGGTCCTTGGCGCCGCTGACCTCGACCCGGTACGCAGTCTGGGCGGCGAGCGGGGATGTCGGCGTGAAAGTCCATACGGTGTTGCCGTTGCCGTTGCCGCCCGCCAGCGTTCCCTGCACGGCCACGTCCGACTGGTCCTTGACCGTGATCTGCGCCTCGGACACTACCTCGTTGAACGTCACCTTCACTGTGGTGCTTTGCGGCACGTTGGTGGCGTCCCGGCCAGGCTCGATCGCGGTCACGGTCGGTGCGTCGGTGTCCGGGCCGCCCGTGGTGAACGACCACGAGTGAGCCGCCGCCATCGGATTTCCGGCGTAGTCTTTTGCCTCGCTGATTTTGGCGGTGTAAGCGGTCCCGGGAGTCAGGGGCGCGCCCGGAATAAAGGTGAGTGTGGTCTCCGCGGAGTCCATGGCCGCATTCCCAGCCACCTCGGCGCCTAGCGCATCCTTCACCACGATCTGGGCACCGGTCACTGGTTCGTTGAACACTGCCTTGATTGAACTGCCGACCGAGATACCGGTCTGCCCGTTTGAGGGAGTGGTACTCGAAACATCCGGCGGTGTGGTGTCCTCCACGGGCAAGGGATTGGGGTCGGGCGGCACCTCGTCCGGAGGAGGATCCTCCTCGGACGTCATGCTGTCCACCAACTCCTGATCGGTGAGATCGTCCGGATAGTAGGCGTCAAGGAAGCGGGTCTTGGCCGATCTGCCGTCCGCCTTAGCCTCGGCCATCGCCTCTTCTGGCGTCAGGGCCTTTGCAGGAGGAAGCTCGCCGTTGTAGACGTTGCCCGCGTCTATCCACGCCTTGTCCTCCTCCCAGGTGGTCTGGGGCGGGGTTGCGCCTTCATAGCCGCGGGGCACTACGACGTACGTCGCGGGCTCGTAGCCAATGATGAGTTTGGGGCCGTGGGAGCCGTCGCTGTTGCTCCCCCATTCCTTCGAGCGGTAGGCGCGCCAGTTGGTGCTCTCGGATTCGTTTCCAGAGGTGAGCTGGAATCCGTAGTTGGGCTGGCCGTCGGCCCAGTCCTGGACGATGCCGTTCACGGAGTGGATCAGGTCATGTTCATAGTCCATGTAGCCGCGGGTGCATGTCGGCTTGTAGGCGCCCTTTTCGGTGTTGGCATCCTCACTGGTCACCGTCGGCTGGTTGCTCCACGTGAGCGTGGAGACGTCCCACCGCTGGGTGACCCGGCGGGCGGTGATGCCGGAGCCGACTGGTAGGCCGCAGTCGTTGGAGTCGAAGTTCCACAGAACGAGGTCGGCGTTGGTCACCCGGCCGCCACGCAGCGGGGAGTCCGCGGGGATGTCCTCGAAGCGGATGTAGGTGCGCCAGCGGACCGTTCCGCTGTTGGTCATGCCGGCTTGCAGGTGGTAGGCGCCGCTGTTGGCGTAGCCGTTCTGGTAGGAGGAGTTGTTGATGAACGTGTCGTTGGCGTTCGGCAGTTGGGTCCAGATGATGTCGTCGGCTACGACGAGGGTGACCGGGTAGGTGACGTCCGGATCGGCCAGGAAGTTGGCGTCGGGTTTGTAGGTGAGCGTCTGACCTGCCGCGGTTTTCTCTACCGCAGTGGTCACCTTGCCGACTTGCCCTTCCTCGCCGACGCTGAGGTTCGCGCCGGCGTCCGTCAGCAGCGGGGCCGGGATTTCGGTCGTGCGGCGCTTGCCCTTGGCAGAGCTGTCGCGCAGAGATAGCTTCCCTGAGGAGGTCTCGTTGAAGGAGAGACCGGCGGGTAGTTGGACGGGTACTGCGAGTTTCAGCGGGCTAGCAGGTCGTTGCCTGATGATCGCTTCTTGCCGGAATCCCGTCGGCGTCGCGGTGATCGCGAGGTCGATGCCCGGACCGTAGGCGTTCGCATATTCCGCTCTGTTGCCCGACAGCTTCGGAGCGGCCAGCTTCTGGGGAGCGGAGATCTTGATCGCCGACCCGTCGCGCCCGCTCTTCACGGTGAGCAGGTCGGTGCTGCCGCCGGGCGAGATCGCGAGGCCGGCCTTGGTGGCGCGCGGCTTGATGGTGCCGTTGTCTGCCACCAGTGTGGTGTCGACGGGTTGCCAGGCGTCGCCCAGTTTGAAGCGGATGGGGTCGGTATAGAACTCGGTGCTGAGGGTCTTGCCGTCGCTGTTGGCATAGGTGGTCGAGGCTTCGGTGTGCAGGCTGGGGATCTCCACCTCACGGCCAGCCTCTTTCGCCTCTGCCTTGGCCGAGTCAACCGGAGAGAGGAGTGCGGTGTCCTTAGCGGAGGGCGTCGGTGTGGGAGATGGCTGGGCGGCGGCTTGCTCTGCGGGAAGAAGTGACGCGGTCACAGAGAGCGTCATAACTGCGATGAGTAATCGTGAATGAGCACGTCGTGATCGTCTTGGTGCGTTCAAGTTCACCTCGATCGGTGCGGAGAGAAGGGCAAGTTGATCTTTACATTCCTCTTATATCGAACGCAAGATCGAAAGGGGTAATGTCCAATTCCCGATCCGTTGCGATCCCGAGCCTCTCCTACTTGTCGTACCTTCCGGACAGTCGCTCCTGCGGGTGCGCGGGAGCTGCGGCTGGCACCTCACCTCGAGTTGCGCCATGAGCCAACCCTCTATCGAAACGACCCATTTTTGTTTCTGATAGAGCGATGGAGCCGACGCCCGCCGCGGAGGGAGGCACCGGCGTTCGGCGGGCTCGTCCATCCCCCGCTCCGGGGGCAGAGCTGTTGTATGCGGCCGTCGTGGAGCCGTCGCGTGAAGTGAGCTAGAAGGCGCTCACCATGCCCACCGTCGCCGCCCGCACTCTTTCGAGCACGGCAACTCTGTACCGGCAGTGGGGCGGCAAGTCGGGTCTGGTGCTCGCGGCGGAGCCCGCCCCCAGAGCCCATCTCCTGAGCCCTGCCGGACGGGCGGCGCCGTGCGTCAGTGCTTCGCGGCGCAGTCGTAGAGGGTGGTGCCGCCTCCTGTCATTGGACTGCTCGGTGTGGAGGCGGTGGGACTTCCCCCATACGCGGCGGCGGGGACTTCGGTGCAGTTCTCTTTCAGCCATTGCGAGCGGTGCGTGCTCGCCCCGCCCATCATGGCGCCGAAGCCGCCCCGACCGGATCCCAGGACGAAGCGTAGTTGCCCCGAACTCGTCCAGTCCTTCAACTGCTGGACGGTCGGGGCGTCGTCGATGCCGATGAAGCCGCCCATGCCGATGACGGTGGCGTCACTGTTCAGGATGAAAGAGGAGGCGAACATGGCGCCGCCCTCGGTGGCGAGTTTGATCCGGGCGGAGCCGGACTGCTTGACGGCATAGTCCAGGACCTTGCGCTGGTCGGGGGCGAGCTCGGCGCCGCCTCCCAAGAGCCCGGGTGGCATGCCACCGTTCCCGCCAGGAAATCCCCCAGGAAATCCTTCGGGGAGCTGCATCCCTTCCGGGAGTTCCATGCCTGGTGGGAGTTGCATGCCTTCTGGGAGTTCGAAGCCGCCCGGAGCTGGGCCGCCTCCGCCTGCCCCGCGGCCGAACGGCATGGTGGGTGGCCCTGCGGTGGGGTTGGCGCCGCCCATCGCCGACGTGGCGCTGGGGACGCTGATCGCCCAGGCCGCAGGCGCCGAAAGCACCGCCAGGACCGCGATGCCGAAGGCGGCGGGCAGCCGTCGTCGACCGGCGGGCAGCCGTCCTCGCCGACCCGCGCACAGAAGGAGCAGGACGACCGCCGCCACTCCGGCCGCACCCACAAGCCACGCCACCCAGCCGTTCCAGGACGGGACCCGAGCGATCACGACATAGGCCAAGGCCGTGGTCACCGCGACGGCCCCGGCTCCCAGCGGGAGCGCCCAGCGAGCCCCCGCCCGGTGGGCACGGGCCAACGTCGTGGCGAAGCCGGCGGTGACGGCGGCGACCGCCGGGGCCAGCTGAGTCGTGTAGTACGGGTGAAAGGTCCCCTTCTGGGTGGCGAACACCAGGCCGCAGACCACCAGCCATGTTCCCCACAGCACCCATCCGGCAGCGGCGAGCGGCTCACCGGGCATCGTGACCCCACGCCAGCGCAGTACGGCGCCAGCCACGGCCAGCACCAGCGCCACTCCGCACAACGGCAGCAGCCAGCTGATCTGCCCGCCGACCTGGTCGTTGAAGAGCCGGCCCAGGCCGGCCGCTCCGCCGAAGGAGATGCTGAAGCCGCCTGGGCCGTCACCGCCGAGGATCCGGCCGAGGCCGTTGTAGCCGACGACCAGGTCCCAGGCGCTGCCGTCAGTACTGCCCCCGATGTACGGACGGTTCCCCGGCCAGAGCGCAACCACGGCGACCCACCACAGAGAGGACACCACAAGCACGACGCCCCCGATCAGCAGCTTGCCGAGCCGCCCGAGCCAGGGCCCGCGCGCCCCGACCAACCAGGCCGCCGCGAACGCCGGGATCACCATCCAGGCGGCCAGCATCTTGGTCATGAAGCCAAGGCCGATCAGGAACCCGGCCGCGCACAACCACCTCAGTCCGGAGGTTGTCCGCATGGCGCGGGTCAGCGCGTACGCCGCCGCCACCAGCGTCAGCACCAGCAGCGTGTCAGGGTTGTTGTCGCGGTTGATCGCCACCGTGATCGGGGTCAGCGTCAGAACCAGCGCGGCCAGCAGCCCGGCCGCCTCACCTGCCCACAGGCGTACGGTCCGGTGCAGGAGGAACACCGTGGCGATGCCCTCCAGCACCTGAGGCAGGATCATCGCCCAGCCGTGCAGACCGAAGATCTTGGTACTGAGCACCTGCGGCCACAGCGCCGCCGGCGGCTTGTCGACGGTGATCACGCCCGCTGGGTCGTACGCGCCGAACAGGAAGTTCGTCCAGCTCTGGCCCATCGACTTCACAGCGGCGGAGTAGTAGCTGTTGCCCCAGCCGAGGGAGCCCAGAGCCCAGCCGTACAGTCCGGCGGCCAGGAGCAGGATCACCGCGAGCGCCACCCGTCTGGGGAGCGGGCGGGGGGTGGATGGCGGAGTCATCTCGTACGTCACTCTCTGGAAAGGATCAGGGGGTGCTGCGGCGGAAGACGGCCAGCCGCAGCACCAGGAAGCGGACAACGGTGACCAGCACGGACGAGGCGGTGAGCACCAGCGTCTCGGCCGCGGCCGACGCCTCGGGCTGTACCTCGCGGAACAGCAGCACGGCGGCGGAGGTGATGACGTACCCGAGCAGGAACAAGGCACCGGCTCCCAGGTGCGCCCGGCCAGCCCCCGTACCGGACCAGCGGAAGGTGAGACGGCGGTTGGCCTCCGTGTTGAGCACGGTGAGGACCAGCAGCGACACCAGGTTCGCGAGCGCAGGCGGCCACCAGGCGCGCAGCAGCCAATAGAGCAGGGCCTGACCGGCCGTCGAGAGCACGCCGATCGCCACGAAACAGCCGACCTCCCAGGTGATCCGGGAGCGTGCCCTGCTGGGAGCCAGTACGGCGTCGGGGTGCTCGGCGGCTGGGGCGGGGCGACTCGGCAACGGAGCCCGCGCGGCGCCCGACGCCTTCATGCGGGCCACCCGCCACAGCCCGCGCAGATCGTCCGTGGCGGTGCTGACGACATCGACCCGGGTGTCCACATCCTCGACCCAGTCGACCGGGACCTCGTGGATGCGCAGCCCGTTGTGTTCGGCGAGCAGCAGCAGCTCGGTGTCGAAGAACCAGGCGTCGTCCTGCGTCCGTTCGAGGAGCGGGCCGAGCACGTCCGTACGCGCGGCCTTGAAGCCGCACTGCGCGTCACTGAACCGGGCTCCGTGAGTGAGCCGGATGATCGCGTTGTAGCAGCGGGAGATCAGCTCGCGGCGCGGTCCGCGCACAGTACGCGCCCCGGGAGCCAGCCGACTGCCGATGGCGAGGTCGGAGTGGCCGCTGGCGAGCGGGGCGATCAGCGGCATCAGCGCGTCCAGGCGTGTGGACAGGTCGACGTCCATGTAGACGACGATGTCGGCCTCGCTCGCGCCCCACACCGTACGCAGCGCGAGCCCGCGCCCTTTCCTGTCGAGGTGGACCACGTTCGTGCCGGGCAGCTCGGCGGCCAGTTCCCGGGCCACCTCCAGCGTCCGGTCAACGCTCGCGTTGTCCGCCACGGTGAGCCGCCAGGGGAACGGCATCCACTGACTGAGGTGTGCGTGAAGGGTACGCAGACATCCTGGGAGCGCCCGCTCCTCGTTGTAGACGGGGATGACGATCTCGACCGTGGGATGCGGAAGCTTCGAGGGCTGGAAGTCCCGGAGGACGCTCCGGCCGCGGGTCGTGTTGGTCATCGATGTCCTCCGGAAACAACTGCCGGCTCCCCGGGGGTCTCGGCAATGGGTGGTACGGCAGATCGCGGCGCGCGTCTGGCCCGGATCTTCTCCTTCCGGCTTTCGACCATGGTGTACAGGGTTGGGACCAGGATCAGCGTGAGCAACGTCGAACTGATCAGCCCGCCGATGACCACGATCGCGAGCGGCTTGGAGATGAACCCGCCGCCACCGGTGATGCCCAGAGCCATCGGCAGCAGCGCGAAGATCGTGGCCAGCGCGGTCATCAGGATGGGCCGGAGCCTGTTGCGCCCGCCTTCCACGACGGCCTCATGCAGCGGCATCCCCTGACCGCGGTACTGGTTGATCAGGTCCAGCAGCACGATGGCGTTGGTGACCACGATGCCGACCAGCATCAGCAGCCCGATCATCGCCGCCAGCCCGAGCGACGTACCGGTGATGAGCAGCAGCCCGATCGCCCCCGTGGCGGCGAACGGGATCGACACCAGGAGCAGCAGCGGCTGAATGAGGCTGCGGAAGGTGGCGACCATGACGAAGAACACCAGCGCGATGGCCGCCACCAGGGCCAGCCCGAGGCTGCCGAAGGCTTCGTCCTGGTCGGCGCTGGCACCGCCAACGGAGTAGGTGGCGCCGGCGGGCAGTGTCAGCTTGGCGAGCCGGCTGTCCAGGTCCGCGCTGATGGCGCCGAGGTCGGCACCGGTGCTCTTGCCGGAGACGGTGACGGTACGCTCCCCGTCGACACGGCTGACCGAAACGGGCCCGTTGACCTGCTTGACCTCGGCCACGTCGGCGAGCTCCCCCTTCCCGGGCAGGTCGAGCTTGCGCAGCTCGCCGAGCGAGACGGGCGCGTCGCCGGTGTCCACGACGACGTCGGCGGTGGTGCCGTCGAAGGTCAGCTGCGTCACGGTGCTGCCACGGAACGCCTGGGAGACCAGCTGGCCGACAGCGGCCTCCGTGAGGCCGCGCTCCGCGGCCTCCTTGCGATCGACGGTGACGTCGATGCGGGGCGCGGTCTCGGCCAGACCGCTGGTCACCTCGGTGACGCCGGGGATGGCCGACATGGTCTGCTGTACGACTCGCGCCGCGTCGCTCAACGTGTCCTGTTCACTGGCGTGTACCAGGACTTCGAGCCCGTCGCCGCCGAAGCCGCCCGTCTCGCCGATGCTGATCTCTCCGGCGTCGGGCAGCTTGCCCAGCTGGTCGCGCAGGATGTTCTCGACGGCCGCGGTGTCACTGTTCTCGCGCAGGGTGAGCGAGTAGCTGGCGCGGGCCGTACCCCCGCCGCCTCCGTTCGGACCTGCGCCCGCGAACCCGACGCCGCTCGCGCCGCCTACGGTGACCTGGTACGACTTGACCGCGTCGAGGCCGGTCAGGACCTTCTCGACCTCCTTGGCCTTCGTGTCGGCCGCAGCCAGGGAGGTGCCGACGGGCAGGTTCTGGGTGATGTTGACCGTGTCCTGCCCCGCGTTGTCGATGAAGCTGGTCTCCAGCCGGGGGACCAGGGCGAGCGTGCCAATGAGGATCGCCAGAGCACCGGCGACCGTCGTGAGCCGGTGCCGGGTGGCGAAGCGGATCACCGGGACGTAGGCGCGCTGGAGCAGACTGCGGCGCTCCTTCTCCTCCGCCTTGTGCCGGTCACCGTTCTTGGGCGGCTTGAGGAACCAGTAGCTCAGCACCGGTACGACGGTCAGCGACACCAGCAGAGACGCTAGCAGGGCCACCGTGACGGTGATGGAGAACGGGCCGAACAGCTCGCCGACGAAACCACCGACAAAGGCGATCGGCAGGAACACCGCCACGGTGGTGAGGGTGGAGGCGGTCACCGCGCCCGCGACCTCGCGTACACCGTTCTCGATCGCCTGCCGTTTCTGCTCGCCGTAAGAGAGATGGCGTTTGATGTTCTCCAAGACCACGATCGAGTCGTCCACGACGCGGCCGATGGCGATGGTGAGCGCGCCGAGAGTGAGCATATTGAGCGAGTAGTCCCAGGCCCATAGCGCGATCAACGCGATCAGCACCGACAGGGGGATGGAGACTGCGGTGACCAGCGTGGAGCGCAGCGAGAACAGGAAGACCAGGATGATCAGCACGGCCATGGCCAGGCCCAGCAGTCCCTCGGTGGTCAGGCTCTCGATCGACTTCTCCACCTCCGGCGCCTGGTCGTAGACGATGGTGAGGGCGGCGTCCGTGCCTAGGGCGGAGGCTAGGGCGGGCAGCTTGGCGCGTACGTCCTCGGAGATCGACACGGCGTTGCCACCGGGCTTCATGGTGATCGAGACACCCAGGCTGGGCTTGCCGTCGGTGCGGGTGAGCGTGGTCGATTCGGCGAGTCCCAGCTTCACGGTGGCCACGTCGCCGAGCCGTACGGGCTTCGGCTTGTCGGCCTTCTCGGTTTTTGCGGCATTTGCGGCGGTCGGGGTGGCCTGCGGCGAGCCTGGCCGCTGATCCTGGCCTGCGGGTTGGGCCTGGGCCTGAGGCTGGGATGCCTGCGCGGCGGGGGCGAGGTAGAGGTCCTTGAGGTCCTTGATCGACTCGAACCTGCCGCCGACCTGGACGCTCAGCGTCGTGTCCGCATGGGTCAGGGATCCGGCGGGAATCGGCTGGCCAGCACCCTGGATGGCGGTGGAGATCGCGCTGGTGTCCAGCCCCTTCTTCTTCAGCTCATCGGCGTCGGGGGTGATGGTGATGACCTGATCACGGGTACCCGTGACGGAGGCCTCCTTGACCCCCTCGATGCCGGTGAGCGTCGGGACCACATGGGTGGTCAACTGCTCGGCGAGCCGCTGCTGCGACTTGTCGGAAGCAGCGGCGAGCTGGATGACCGGCAGGTCGTCGGTACTCCCCACGACCACCTTCGGCTCAACCCTGTCCGGCAGCCGGTCGGCCAGCCCGCTGACCACCTGCTGGATCTTGCTCTGCGCGTCGTCGATGTCGGTCCCGAAGTCGAAAGCCACCTGAACCGTCGCGCTGGACTCCCGCGAAGTCGAGTTCACCCCGGTGACGCCGGTGACCCCGCGTACCCCCTCCTCCAGCGGCACTGTGACCCGGTCCTCGACGATCTCCGGAGCGGCGCCGGCGTATGACGCCACGACCGATACCTGGGGGAACGACAGGGAGGGCAGGAGTTGCTGCTGCAGCGCCGGGGTGACGTAAACGCCGAACGCGAGCACCACGACCGTGATGAGCGCGATGAGCCCCCGTTGGGCAAGGCTCAATCTAGCCAGAAACGACATCTTTCCACTTCTCTTCGCATGGGGTCAGATCGCACGGTGCGCGGGAACGGGCGAGCCGGAGGGGACGCACTTGGGGCGCTACTTCAAGCCTCAGGGCCTGGCTTTGGGTGGACGTCCGCCTGGGGGAGGGTTCTGGACTGCGGCGATCGCAGTAGACGCGGGCGTGGGCTACTGCGTCCGCGGTTCTTGGGCGATCAGCTAGCCCGCGCGCGTGGTTCCCGGGCGGTCAGTTGGCCCGCAGTTCTCGGGCGATCGGCGGGCGCAGTGGCCTCCGCCTGCGGTTCGCGGGCGATCAGGGGGCGCGGTGGCCCGCGCCTGTGGCCTTTGGGGGCGATCAGCGGGCTTGAGGACGGACCAGACCGGTCTCGTACGCGATGATTACCAGCTGGGCGCGGTCGTGGGCCTTCAGCTTGGTCATGGCTCGGTTGACGTGCGTCTTGGCGGTCACCCGGCTGATCCCCAGCAGATCGGCGATCTCGTCGTTGGTACGCCCGTGGGCCACGAGGATCATCACCTCGCGCTCGCGCTCGGTGAGCACAGCCAGGTCTTCGGGCACGTGCTGGGCCGAGACCCCGCGCCCGTCCAGGAAGCGGGTGATCAGACGTCGAGTCGCCAACGGTGACAGCAGCGCCTCGCCCCTGGCCACCACCCTGATCGCCTCTTGCAACTCGCCGGCCTCCACACTCTTGCCGAGGAACCCGCTGGCACCCGCCTGCAGCGCGGCGAAGACGTACTCGTCGATCTCGAACGTGGTCAGGACCAGCACCCGGACCCCGGCCGTGGCCTCATCGCGGGTGATCTCCCTCGTAGCGGCCAGACCATCCATTCCGGGCATGCGAACGTCCATCAGCACCACGTCGGCCATAGTCTCCCGCGCGAGCCGTACGGCGTCATGACCGTTGGCAGCCTCGCCGACCACCGTCAGGTCGGGCGCCGAGTCGATCAGCACCCGGAACCCGGCCCGGACCAGCGCTTGGTCGTCTGCCAGCAGCACTTTGACGGTCATGGCCTGTACTCCCTCAAGACGGTCGTCACCTGTTCTTCCTCGAGGTGGGGAGCACGGCATGCACCCGAAACCCGCTGCCGTCCACGGGCCCAGCGAGGAAGGTCCCATCGACCGAAAGGGCCCGCTCCCGCATACCGATCAGCCCGTGACCGGTCCCGGAAGAGACCCCACCCGCATCACTCTGACCCTGACCGTCGTCGGCGACGTCGACGATCACCTCGTCGGACGCATAGTCGATCCGCACAGTCGCGGTCGCCTGCGGCGCGTGCTTGCTCACGTTGGTCAGCGCCTCCTGAACAATCCGGAACGCGGCGAGATCCACAGGAGCGGGCAACGGTCTCGGATCGCCGTAGATGAGCCAACCCAGCTCCAGCCCGGCCGCAGTGAAGGAGTCGACCAGCTCAGGCAGCCGATCCAGCCCCGGCGCGGGCTCGGTCAGCAGCTCCTCGCGGCTACCCGGCCGCCGCAGCAGCCCCACTGTCGTCCGCAACTCATCCAACGCCTCCTTGCCCGCTTCGCGAACATGACCCAGCGCTGTACGGGCCTGCTCGGGTTCAGTCGCCAGCAAATGCGCAGCTACCTGCGCCTGTACGTTGATCAGCGCGATGTGATGGGCGAGAACATCGTGCAACTCCCGCGCGATGTACAGCCGTTCCTCCATCACCCGCCGTTCGGCCTCCTCCTCACGCGTCTCCTCGGCCCTGCGCGCCCGCTCCTCGATGGCGGCCACATAGGCCCGGCGGCTGCGCAGCGAGTCCCCGACCGCGGTGGCCATACCAATCGACGCGATCGGCGCCAGCATCTCGGGCGTCAACAACGCACTTCCACCGAACACCACCCTGGCCACGGTGATGACGAGCGCGGCAAGCCCTCCGTAGGCCCACGCGTGCCGGCGCGGGACTCGCGAGGCCACCGTGTACATCGCGATCGCCGACCCCAGGTTCAGCAGGCTCCGCCCGCCGTCGATCACGGCGTAGACAACGAACCCGGCGACGGTGACGGCGAGAACGGCACGGGGCCACCGCCGACGAAAGACCAGAGCACCGCAGACAACCGAAGCCAGCGCGATGTCGTAAGCAGTGAGAGGCTGCATTTGACCGCGCCACTCCGCCCCAGCCGGCTGGGGCGGGCCGGGCGCCAGCAGTGTCATCGCATACACGCACACGGCCAGGATCGTGTCGGCCACATAGGGCCGGGAAAGGAGCTCCCGCCGCAGCCAGGTCACGGTACGCACCCCTAAACAGTAGGTCTGACCTGGGCGAATTCCCTCATGCTGTGGTACCCATCGGCTCTACTGCGACCGTAGTATGGCCGGGTCGGGGTCCGACGAAGGTACACATTCGGGCCTGCACCCAAGGTCACGGAGGCGAACTGGCCTGGCGGAGCCAGCGCGCCCCTTCCCAGCAGCCGCAGCTATGGCCCCCTTCACCGGGCAGGCTTGAGGGGCCGCTCAGGATGGTCACGGTGTCGGGGAGAACCGCGGCCGAAACATCGATGACGGGCGGACCACGGCCGGGACGTCGACGCCGGGCGGGGCACTGCGGTACGACTGCGCCAGATCGGGTGGGAGCCGGTGAGGGTGGAACAGGCATCCACACACCGCGCGGGGGATACTTCATCATGCTGTTCGGTAGCGGCGTCGCCTCGGCCTGGCGGCTCGGCGGGCCGGCGCAGTCAGCGACTGCGGCGGCGCTTTCGGGTGGCAGAAGTACCTGCACCCGCTGAATTACCTGATCGGCGCTACCGTCCTGGATCGCCCGGTCGACGGCTTCGGCCTGTCCGACGGGCTGATGCTGGCCGAGCCGGGCTGCTTCGCGTTGCCCTTACCCCTCGCCGATCACGCGCCCAGCCTGCTGTACTCCTACCTCACCGTCGACATTGACGGCGAGTCCGCCCGCCGATCGAGTCCATCCGCGCCGCCTTCGGTCCTCAGCCCGCAGGCTCTCTCCTGGAGAGCCTGTCCAATCGCTACGAGCGGACTCTGAAGCCCTGTTCGACACCGTGTGGCAGGTCCAAATTTGGCAAGAGCGCATCGCTTGGCTCGCCCGCACGACGAGTCGTGAATTTGGCGAGGTTACGGCCACACCTGTGAGTTTCCTTGCGAGACAACGGCCAAGGCGTAGTTGGCACGACGCCCTCTTGGCGTGGGTCGCTTGTTCGACGCCGAACGATCCCGTGAGTGGCTGTTGCTGCACGGGCATCGGCGTGCGCCACATCGACTCGCCCTCCATCGCGCATAAACTGCTCGCATCCTCCCCAATTGGAGTCATCGGACGTCCATGAGCGTTTCGCTGACGACCATAGCCCGCCAGAGTTCTTGGACCGAGCGGCATAGTAGTCGCAGCCGCTGAAGGTCCTTGGCCCTCAGCCAATCGGAAAGAATCCGGATAGTGATTGCCTGGTTCATCGTAAACCGCGGATCCAGGGTAGCGAGGGCATCTATCGCAGTATGAACGCGCTGCCGAGATTCATCTGAAGTGTGCGTGAAGTAGTTGCGGGCTTCTCTAAGGACCTTGTACTGCAGAGCTACTTCGTTAGGCACGGAATCCAGCTCTGCTTGAGCGTCTGGTTGGAGCCAGCCATCATTCAGGCGCGGATCTCCTGCTCCCAAACCGTCAATGTACTTGTCCGTCAGGACGTCCGCCGGTGAACCTTCTGCCAGCGCGAGGCGCTGCTTTTTAGACAGAGAATCCCCTTCCAGAATGCGTCTGACCGCATCAGCGTCGGCGGCTACCACCGCGCGTAGCCAGGTCCTTCGCCGGAACTCGAACTCCTCCACATAGGAGCGCAGAAAGTTCCTGACGACGGCCGACGCCCTGGCTTGCGGGGTGGCGTCAAGCTCCTCTACGAAGCGCTTCCATTCGTTCTGTGCATCGTGGAGGGCACGAGTGCTGTGCGGTATCCGGTTTACCTTTGAAGCCCTCTGTTCATGGGGAGGCCTGTCAGCGGCCCAACGGACGTTGCTCCAAGTCTTGTAGCGGAGACGGACGGCTCCCCAAGATGGTCTGTCATACCCGGCGCGGTCCTCGAAATCGACCCACCGCTGGTATCCCTCGATGCTCGGCACGTGGTCGTGGGTCTTCGAGTAGTCGAAGTAGTCGGAGATCGCTGATGCGTAGTCCTCCTCCTGATACTTTAAGGGACCACGGGGGCGGCCCTTCGAGCTCGTATTGAGACCGATATTGCGCAAGGCGTCCGCCCAGTATCCGTCGCCGAGTCGCTTCATGACCGTGAGGCCTGTTGGCGGCCAGAGAAAGGGTTTTCCGGCTACAGGCAAAATCCACTCGCTGATGACTTGGAGACGCAACTCGTCGTAGCGTTTCCTCGTGATCGTTGCGTCGGGGCTATCGCGGCAGAAGGCACGTGTGGTCGCGATGAGGCACAGCGTCGAGGCAATGTCGGGGCGGGGTACACCCTGCTTCCCGAGTGCTGCCGAGACCTCCCGCGTCTCCTCGAAGTCATCTGCTATCAGTGCGGCCTTGGGGTCGCTGGCCAGGTCGAGGCTGCGTCCCAGCAGGTACCAGACTGCGGCCTCGGTGACCTTCACCGAGAAGAGTGCGGCGTCTCGGGCGTGCCAGTGTCCGAAGACAGCATCACTGGCGCAGATGCCCTTGCCAACGATGGTGATGTCGACGTCAGGCAGAATCAGCTGGAAGCGGGCGATGACCTCGGCGCGGGACGTGCCGGAAGCCGCGAGCGTCGCGATGGTCCCTTTGTACTCGGACACAAAGGACGCGACGGCTTCCGTCAGGTGTTCGACGGGAGGTCTGCGATCGCGTGGCCTTGAGGCCGCGCCCACCTGCTGCAGGATCTGATGAACGCGTGGACCGGTCAGGCCGTACAGTTCGCCGATCTCCCGCTGGCTCATTCCTTGCTCGGACAGCCGTTTGATCTGAATGTCGCGCATGTCCTGCATCGGCTGCAGCACAACCCCTCCACGGGTACAACAGAAGCTGACCGAGTCAGTCTCTAGGCTTTCCCCTTACAGAGATCTACTATCTGCGCTCCTCGATCGGTTGTCGGCGAGTTAGCCGATTAGGGCGATGGACCAGCGCAGGATGCAGACCGCCGAAAAGATCAAGGTTTAGCCGACGGGCAGCACGGAGGTGGTGACTGCGCGTTCACGACCGGCTGCGGTGAACCTGTCCACCCCGACATTGTGAGTTGGCTCCTCCCTACCTTGATCAGAGGTGGCAAGTGCCAGTCTGCGCAGGTGGTTGACCTGGGTAGATAGCCCAAGCAGGACATGGGTTATGCAAGATCATCCCGCGCACTTCCCCGGGCCTAGGCAGAGGGAACCACGTCATCCGATGGCATGGTGAACGTCGAGTAGGGAGATGTCCCGTTAGGTCTTGGTGGTTGAGGGTCGGATCGGTCTGGGGGCGGTGAGCACTCTGTGACTGCGCCTGCTGTGCCGAGTTGGCTACGTTCCCCAAGCCCTCGATCAGGTCTCGTCCGGATCGGGGCTGAGCAGACGACCGCAGGCTGCCGCCCGTGGTGAATGGAGTAGTCCAGGGACGGGACGTCTTCCGCCACAAAGTCTGCCACCGAGGCCAGATAACGGGAGCTCGCGGTTATCCAGCCTGACTGGCCTCTTTTTCCAGTATCTCACTGATCCGTAATTTGTACAGTGATGCTAAGCAAGTTGCGGGGGTGTGTTCGGCTATTATTGTTTCTTCCATCCGCGATAGCCAACGTCTCGGGATTTGTGCTGGCTGTCCACATGCCAATAAGGACATCGCACAAGTAGCTTCCGAGTGGGATTGCAACGTGTCGGATGTCTCTGTAGCGGGCTGTGAAAGTCCCTGCCTTGGGGGCGCTGCGGCCATTGCGTAGTGCTAGAAGCATCTTGGCGGGGACTACGTAAACATTTCCTACTTGGGCAATCAGCCAATAAACGGCGGTTGCGCTACAATGAAGCAAATCTTCGAGCTGTGCAATATCGATGCGCCAGGAATCGGCGCGAGCGCTAGAAACTTGGCCCGAACCATGTAGCAACTGCGTCTTTTTGACTTGAATAAGATCGCCAAATCGAATCTCGGCATGCGAGGGCAACGTAATGTTGACGACAATGCCAAGGTCGGCACCTAGTCCATTCTCTTCATTTTTCGGCACAGTTCGGCGCTCTACCTCGATCCTAGGTCTAGAACCGGCAGGCGCGGCCAGGTGGAGCGCGCGATCGACCGACTTCATGTTCGTTACCAGCAGCGATAGAAGGTTTTGAGTAAGGCCCTCCTCTTCGGCGGCACCTTCTGCTTCTACCACGTCGGCGAACTCTTCCAATGCTCGACACGAGGCGCCGCGCAGCATGCTCTCAACGTCCAGGTCGCTGAGCCAAGTTGCTGAGGGTGCTTCCAAAGGCCGCGGGAATTGATGGCGACGTCGGTCCAGCAGCGTCGCTGCGGCATCTAGCAGCCATTCCTGCCCTCTGGCAGGGTCCGTGCCAGCCGCGATCGCCTTGATCCCTTGAGCCCGAAGTGTCATTCGGCTCGGCGAGGCATTCGCAACATTTTGCAGAGAATCGATGATCTCTGGATGCAAATCCATCAACTTCAATGTCATGGCAACGTCGAGGTGATCCAGAAAGGGGCCGACTGTCAAAATCCAGCCCAAGGATAGGATCCAACCATCAGGATGCTCGTTGATGCTTTCATCTAGGCGGCGAAGCCATTCTGCACGCTCTACCTCATAATCGCGTGGAAGAACCGCCAGGACGCCCAGAATATGCCAAAGAGTGGCGATCTGATAGCCCTTTTGTGTCAATCCAGAAATATACAGATCGTGGGGATTCCAGCCGTGTGGCAAGCCCCACGAAGAGAGCTTTAGCTCGCGCCGAGTGCGCTCAGCTCGTATCAGTCCTTGAGCAATGCCAAGCACAACAGAATGCGACTCCAAATCCGAGGCGGGCCAGAGGCGATTAATTACTACCGCCCTTTGAACCAGGTCTGGCAGGTACTCCATTGTGAGAACCTGCTCTGGCAACTCCTGCAGTAGGAACGCCTCAAACTGGGTGGGGTCTCCATGAATGTAGGCTGCCAATGACTTTACGGAAATCTCGTCGACTTCCAAATTTGACGGATCGCGAGAAGACCAACAGATATTATCCAAAGAGCGTTTGACTTGATGCCAGTCCATCAATTCCTCCTTGTCATGGAACTGCCACGAACGGGCTTCGTCGGATCTTTCCACAGGGGTGGAGGCTGACCGGGCGCGTCCACGGCGCCGGGATCTTCAAGAGCTGATCGGAAGACTGCGAGCGCGGGCGCGAGCCGGCGACGATCGCGGGGCGCGACTTCACCCGCGGCTGCGATGTCCGATTAGGTGGCCTTTGCGAAGGGGGCTCCCAAGGCAATCGCTACTCCGAGTCCTCATCGCGTCGGGCAAGCACCTTGAGCGCAAGCTGCCAAAGCGAACCTTCCCCGGGCACTACCCAGCGGGATGGGCCTTGAACCGCAACCGGCCGTGTCTCTGGATCCCAGCCTGCACGGTTCCAGATCTCCGTTACGAGGCCCGTTGGGGAGTACCTCTGGCCGTCGACCGACCAGAGGAGAGGCTTGGATCGGTCGTTAACCCATGCGGCTTTGCTCCGGCGGGAATCCTCCGCGAGCCAGGCGGCCACCGCCTCCTGTTCTGGCCTGGTCGCGTGGACGAATTCGAGAATGGTTCCCTCTGCGAGTCGCCCCGCGTCGACGAGTGTGGGAACAGCGTTAGGCCGACGCACGCGAGGTTTCCTGGGGGCTGGACGATACTCGGCCGGCAGGTCTGGTGTGGAGTCGTTGCCACTGATGGCCAAGAGCACTCGTGCGGTCAAAGTGCGACAGCGTTCAGGATTCGCGAACGTGCTGCTCACAAAGGACGTCGGGCCGAACTCTACATCCGTGTAGTGGATCAGCCAGGTCAATGCTTCGTGGACGAGTTCCGGCACGCGGTTCAGAGCCGCGCTGACGTCGAACTCCGGGCTGTCGATGTCGCTCGATTCGAGCTGTTGGAATACGACGTGGGTAATCAAGAGATCGGCGTGTTCCGCTATAGCCTGCGCGCGTCCCTCGCGGTCGCCTTTACTCTCCTGAAGTGCGCTGCCAACGGCTCTCATCACGAGGACGGAGTGCCAGATCTGGTGGGCACCTGGGGCAGGTTGAAAAAGCAAGGTGTACGCGCCCGTCGGCCCGGTCTCCCATAGGAGATCAGTGTTCCTCCTTGCTCGGACCGCAAGATCAGGATTGCGGTGAGCGCACGCTAGGGCAGTCGCGGCGTGAACGACAGAGCAACCCATTGCCGGGAGAGGATCTAGCTCGCCTCGCCGGAAGGTATAGTTCTTGTCCAGCGTCAGTGCAAAGTCCTCACGGATGGCAGCTTGCGCAGGATCAAGGGCGACCACGATATCCCTGCGCTCGACGCGGTTCTGAGTATTCGTCGCACGGGTGACCGTCAATCCAAAGCCCTCGGGGCAGTCCTTCGTGGTGATGACCTTGACCCCCACGAAGGCATTCCCCGCCGCCCCGGGATCGCTACGCATGGCTTCGGCGATGGCGGTGACGGTCTGAGCGCCATTGACAACACTCGCACCATGCATGTCCAACGCGACAGGGCCTTGACTGGCGAGGCTCCACGCATGGCGTTCTGCCAGGTCACACAGGACGGTGATCCCATTGTTCAGGTACCAGAAGTCCTGCGGTGTCTTGATGAGGGTCTCTACGAGCCCGTGGTTGACATCGGTGAGGCCTAGCGATTGCCGGATGTTCTGCGAGAACAGTCGATCGCCATGATCCTCGTGCCACTTGGCGATCTCTGCTACGGCGACTCTTCCCTGATATGCCTCGTAGGGCTCCCCTAGGGGCATCCACTTGTCCATGCGGGCCACGAGGCTGATCGGCGGCTCAGCAAGATCGTCGCGAACGGCTTCCCAGACCTGCTGTGCTGACCATACGTCGTAGTCGAGCTTCTTGTCGTAGTCGGTGTTGAACTCACCCTGCACATCTTGGAAGCAGTCCACAACCTCGCGGGAGAGCATGCCCGGTCCCATGAGCACGGTGACTAGGGTGATCTTTCCGCGCGGATCCTTCAGAACGGCCTTCACCTGTTCCGCATGGCGCTGGAATCGCTCATTGAACCGCTCGAACTTCTGTTGATCAATGAGTCGCAGTCCCTGCACGAACTTGAGCGCCTCGGCGACCCCGAAGCCGGCCGTGCCCTTGTCACTCCACTTGCTTTGGATGAGATGGAGATGCAGCCCCCCGTCAGTGAACGCGATCCCATCGATGCCCAGATCCCCGCGTCCATCGATGAGGGTGTCGGCTGCCGCGGAGCTGTCGCAGCGAACTAGCTTGCGGGCTACCAGCGCTGCGAGGGCACGACTGAGGAACTTCCTCTCGTACTCGTCCTTGCTCATCTTCTCGGCATCGTCCATGCCGATCAGTTGGACGAACTCCTTGCGCAAGGCTTCAGCGACTTGGAGAACCTGCACCGGCATGCCGTTCTGCTTGCCCACGCATCCACCCTTCGGCAACGGTTCAACCTTGAGATAGTGCCAGCGGCGATGGGCCTTCGCCATGGACTCTGCGGTCACGTTCTGAACACTTCCGAGGAGTCGCTCGGGATACCGACGACCTCGACGATCACCCCGTGGTCTCGCCGGAGTGTATCGGCGAGTGCGACGAGCGCGACCTGGGCAAACGGGTAGAGCGAGTCCGGTGTCAGCTCCTTATCCTTGAGGAGGATGGCCAGCACGACCTTGCTCGGGACGAAGTCTTCCGGCACGGTGAGCAGTCCGCCGCTCAGCTCTGCTACCTTCGCGCTGAACTTCGCCCGAGCATCTGGCTCGCTGTACAACGTCCGGGTCGAGATCAGCGCCTGGGCGAACTGGTGGCTGAGGGGCTCCGAGCTGTGAGCCGCTTTGACATGCACAAGCGTGTGCCGGTCGGTCAACCCGTCGCACGCCTCGTAACCCTTGCCCCGGCGCTGCTGCCGGGTCCGGCTGAACTGGCGATCAAGGCACAGGTACCGGCCTCGTCCGAACGTGTTCTGCATGCGCACGTTGTAGTCCTCCTCGGACTCACCAGCCCGCCACGGCAACATGGTCACCTCCGACTCGGGCACGATGAGCTCCTGCAGGCGGCGCCGCATCGACTCGACGTAGCCGGCACCGCACTCGTACCATTCCCCGTCGCTGAGCTGGTAGATGCGTGACCCAATCGCCGCCACGGCCTCGAACCAGCGGATGGCCCGGGCCCTGCCGATCGGCTCCTTTCCTTCACGGTCGGCACACATCTCGACGGTCCCGTCGCGGAGCGCGGCGGAGGGGCTGGTGCAGTACTGCACCTTGCACCGCCGGCGGAGGTCGTCAAGGTCGAGCTCCTCCCGGACGATCGCGACGCTACCGACCTTGATGCGGTATGAGCGAGCCTCGTGGCGCAGGTCGACCAGGGCGGCCGGGACTGCCACACGCAGCCGGGCGTCGCCCTTCCCGCGGAGTGCCTCATCCAGCAGCGCGTCCAGCTTGTCGCGGAGCGGCTCGGAGCCCACCGGCCGGATGGCTTCCAGCCGTTCGAAGTCGGGTGGCACCTCGCGCTCGCTGATCTCGTTCAACCGGTGCAGCAGGGCTCGAAACGCCGTCGGCTCCAGCGGGATGGGCAAGCGCAACCCGTCCGCACCTTCGACAGAGACGCTTTCCCGGTGGCTGAGACCGAGGTCGGCGGCCTTGATCAGGCCGCCGAGCTTCTTGACCAGCTCGGCGTAGTCTCGGATGCCGACGCCACCGATGGGGATGCCGTCCGGGACGTAGGTGGAGTCGTGCCGTGGCAGGCCGCCGAGCGCCCGTCGGTCCACGTCGCGCACCCGTGCCGGGTCGACCGCACGCAACGCGCAGCGCAGACCGAAGCCCGGCTCACGGGAGTCAGTGACCGCGAGGTACCCCTGACCGAAACCGATCGCATAGACGTATGGCTCCGCCGCCACGATCAGTACCGCCTCGCAGTCCTGCCTGATCAGCGGAAGCGATATGCCTGTGAGCGCGGAGAGGCCAGGAGTCCACCCGGCCTTGGATGGTGGGTGCTGGCGGAAGTAGAGAACCGCTGGCGAACCGTCGATGTCGAGCTCCATGACATCGACGCCCGGAGCCGCGAGGCGGCCGGTGGAGGTGGCTTCGAACATCGCGTCCGCAGTGGGTGCGATGCCGGCGAGTCGGTAAACGGTGGCGGGCAGGGTCGCGGGTGCCATGGCATGCTCCAAGGGGAAGAGAGTGAGAGGAGAACCGCTTGCACCGAGTATGACTGAAAGCGCTGTTAAAAAGTTCCCGCTTGGCTAAGACTGCTTTTCACGGTTACCATCACGGCAGTCGCCAAGGGAACGAGGAGACCATGTCGCAGCAGCCGGTGTACGTGACCGCCGCCGAGATCTCCCGGCTGGCGGGGGTCACCAGAGCCACCGTCAGCAACTGGCGGCGGCGTCACGCGGACTTTCCCGCTCCCGCCGCTGGAGCCGACACCAGTCCGCTCTACGACTTGGATGCCGTGCGGGTCTGGTTGGCAGTTCACGGGCAGACGAAATCGGGTTCTGCTCTGGCTGAGCTCCGTACGCTGCTACGGCTCCGGCAGGGAACCGCGATCGCGCACCAGCTTCTGCCCTTCGTGCTCACTGCTGTGCAAGCCGAGCGCGACCTGACCGCCCTGCCGGACAAGGCGCTCGCCGAAACGGCCAACCAGGCCGTGGCCAGTCTCGCTGACCTCCCGGGAAGCTCCACGCTGACCTATGAGACCGACGATGCACCGGTGCTCCGAGCCATCGTGAGCAGCGTGCGCGACGAGGGCGGTCCTGCTGTCGTTGACGTTTTGGCCGAACGAGAGCTCGCCGACAGCAACTCCCCTGGCGCCTTCACCACCCCACGCCAGCTCGCTGACCTCATGGCAGCCCTGCTGCGGACCGATGACCACTACCCCGAGACGGTGTTCGACCCTGCCTGCGGCGGCGGGTCACTCCTCGATGCTGCCGGCAGCCGAGGAGCGACCGAGCTGCTCGGGCAGGATCGGCTGGAGGTGCAGGCGCTGCGCAGCACTATCCGCCTGACACTGTCCCGCCCGGAGGCCTTGACGCTGGTGCGTGCCGGCGACAGTCTGCGCGTCGATGCCTTCCATGGGCTGAAAGCAGACGCGGTTCTGTGCAACCCACCGTTCGGGGACCGCGAGTGGGGCCACGACCAACTGGCTTACGACCCTCGCTGGACGTACGGCACGCCGGCCCGCGGTGAAAGCGAGCTGGCATGGGTACAGCACGCACTCGCCCACCTTGCCCCTGGTGGCCACGCGGTGCTCCTGCTACCGCCGTCCACGGCCACGCGCACGCCGAGCCGGAAGATTCGCACCGAGCTACTCAAAGCAGGTGCCATCCGAGCCGTGATCGCCCTGCCACCCGGCCTCGCAGTCCCGCTGCACGTCGGCCTTCACCTGTGGGTGTTGCGCAATCCCCCTCCGAGTGCGGCTGCCGAACCGATCCTGATGCTCGACCTGTCCGAAGGAAGCGGCGACGAAACGCCCGCTTGGGAGACCCTCACGGGCACCACCCTCGCCACCTGGCGGGCCTTCCTCAACGACCCGGCCGAATTCGAACCGGTGCCCGGCAGAGCAAGAGCGGTCCCCGTGGTCGAACTCTTCGGCGACAACGTCGATCTCACACCGATCCGACACCTGCACCGTGCGCAACTTGACCCGGCAGAGGTTTCTCGGCAGGCCGCTCTCCTGCTCAGCGAGCTCTCCCAGAGCCATGCCGATCTGGACACGGCGATCTCGTCTCAACGATGGGCTGCGTCAGACCAGCCGAGGACGTGGCGCACCGCCTTGATCAGCGATCTCGTCCGGGGCGGCCTGCTCGCCGTTCTCCGGCCTGAACCGGCCACGCCGGTCATCGTGGCGGCGGGCGACGTTCTCCTTCCGAAGGGGATCGCCTCGCGAGAGCGAGCGAGGTTCCGGGTGGCTGATGATCGCCACGCGGGAGCCATGCTGGGCGCCGACCTGGTCGCCCTCCGGGTCGACCCGTCCCGGCTGGACCCGTGGTTCCTGGCCGGCTTCTCGCTCACGGAGGAGAATCTCGCAGCCGCATCCGGTCTGCGTTCCTACATCCCCATCGATCCGCTGCGGTTCAAGGTGCCACTTCTCCCACTGGAGGAGCAGGTCCGGTACGGCTCCGCCTTCCGTGAGCTGCACCGGTTGGAGGAGGCAGCCCGGCACATGCACGAACTGGCCGCCGAAACCGCCAGGACCGTCTCCTCAGCCCTGACCGGCGGTGGGCTGACACCTCCGCAACATTGAGTTTTCCGCTGGATCAGCCCTCCCACTCTTCGCATTCCCCTCACACTTGAGGACACTGTCCTCCCGGTCGCCACGAGAGAAGGACCCCCGTTGGACCTCGGTAAGCACTCCCAACTGTCCAACCACGCCTGGGCCGTCGCCGACCTGCTGCGCGGTGACTATCGCAGGCATGACTACGGCAAGGTGATCCTGCCGTTCACAGTGCTGCGCCGCCTAGAGTGCGTTCTGGGCTCCACCCGCGACGCAGTCGCCGACGCCGCCGACAAGGGCGAGGAGCGCGAGTTCTTCCTGCGCCGGGCGGCCGGGCATAACTTCTACAACATCAGCCGCTACACGCTGAAGAAGATCGCGGGTGACCCGAAGCACGCCGCCTCGCTGATGAACCAGTACGTGGCGGCCTTCTCCGACAACGCCCGCGAAGTGCTGGAGAAGTACGACTTCGCCCAGCAGATCAAGAAGCTGGACGAGGCCGATCTGCTCTACCAGGTCATCGGCAAGTTCACCGACCTCGACCTAGACCCGCGGGTGGTCTCCAACCAGGCGATGGGCTACATCTTCGAGGACCTGATCCGGCGCTTCGCCGAGGCTTCGAACGAGACCGCGGGTGAGCACTTCACCCCGCGTGAGGTCATCGAGCTGATGGTCAACCTGCTCATCGCACCCGATGCCGACCTGCTGCGCGACAGCGGTGTCGTACGCACCGTGCTCGACCCCGCGTGCGGCACCGGCGGCATGCTCAGCGCCGCCGAGGAGCACATCAAGACGTTCAACCCCGGCGCGACCGTCAAGGCGTTCGGCCAGGAGCTCAACCCCGAGTCCTGGGCGATTTGCCGCTCGGACCTCATGATCAAAGGCCAGGACCCGGACCACATCGCCTTCGGCAACTCCTTCACCGACGACGGCCACCTGCGGGAGCGGTTCGACTACCTGCTGGCCAACCCGCCGTTCGGCGTCGAGTGGAAGAAGATCAAGACCCAGATCGAGGACGAGGCGGCACGCGAACCGGAGGGCAAATTCCAGGCCGGTCTGCCCCGGATCAACGACGGCTCGCTGCTCTTCCTCCAGCACATGATCTCCAAGATGAAGACGCCCGCGCTGGGCGGCAGCCGCATCGCGATCGTCTTCAACGGCTCCCCGCTGTTCACCGGTGCTGCCGGTTCGGGCGAGTCGAACATCCGCCGCTGGATCCTGGAGAACGACTGGCTGGAGGCGATCGTCGCCCTGCCCGACCAGCTCTTCTACAACACCGGGATCTCCACCTACTTCTGGATCCTCAGCAACCGCAAGTCCCCCGATCACCAGGGGAAGGTCATCCTGCTGGACGCGCGGGAGTATTGGCAGAAGATGCGCAAGTCTCTCGGTGACAAGCGCAAGGCGATCGGCGAGGACCAGGTCAGAGAGATCACCAGACTGTACGGTGAAGCGCTCAGCGTGGCCGACGACCCTGAGCACCCGTTGCACGGCAAGGCCAAGATCTTCCGCAATGAGGATTTCGGCTACCGCCGCATCACCGTCGAGCGGCCGCTCAAGCTCCGGTTCGAGCTCACCGAAGAGACTCTCGCTAAGGTACGGACCTCCCTGACGGTCTACAATCCGATCGCCGCCGGCAGCGACATCGGTGTCAGCGACCAGCTTGAGGCGATCCGCCCACTGCTCGGCTCCACATGGTGGACGAAGGCCGAGGCCTTCTCCGCTCTGCACGCGGCGGTGGCCGCTGCCGGGAGGCCGTGGCCGTCGAAGGCGCCGTTCCTTAAGTCGCTTCGCGACGCCATCGGCGTGAAGGACCCGAAGGGCGAGGTGCAGCGCAAGAAAAAAAGCGACCCAAACCTAGAACCCGACCCGGACCTGCGTGACTTTGAGAATGTTCCGTTGGACGAGGACGTCGAGGAGTACCTGAAACGCGAAGTTCTCCCGCACGTTCCCGACGCCTGGATTGACCACGAGAAAACTAAGATCGGCTACGAGATCCCATTCACTCGCCACTTCTACGTATACACGCCACCCCGTCCGCTGACCGAGATCGACGCTGATTTAAAGTCTCTCGAAGCCGAGATCCGAGCCCTCCTTAGCGAGGTAGCCGAATGAATCTCCCCAGCAGTTGGGCAACACGTCGTTCCCGCTTCTGCTTTTCGCTGTCTGACGTGCGTGGAGTCGAGGCTCCACTAGCCTCTGCAACGAAGGATGGCGTTCTCCTTCGCGACGACCTGGAGTTCTCCGTCTGGAATCCCCTTTCAGAGACAAGCAACTATAAGCTGGTAGAACCCGGCGACTTCGTAATTGGCCTTCGGTCCTTCCAACATGGGATCTCCCATTCGGAAATTCGAGGAAATGTTAGTCCGGCATATACCGTACTACAGCCAGGTTCCGAAATTACCCCGGAGTTCTTTAAGTACTACTTCAGGTCAGGGTTTTTTATATCGCAACTAGCCAGCATCACGCAGGGAATTCGCCAAGGACAAGCCATTGACATTGAAGCTTTTCGCAACCTGTCCTTTCCAGTGCCAGAACTGCATGAGCAACGACGGATCGCGGGCTTCCTCGACGCCGAGACTGCTCGTATCGACCGCCTCTCGATGCTCCGTTCCCATCAGATCCAGCTGATCTTGTCGCGCACGATTAGCGCCCTCTCCGAGACCTATGAGGTCTGCGTCGTCAAATACGGTGCGATTCGCCTGCGGTACACCCTGATGAGCATCGAGCAAGGCTGGTCGCCACAGTGCGATGATCGGCTAGCAGAAGACGGTGAGTGGGCAGTAGTAAAGGCAGGATGCGTTAACACTGGCATATTCGACCCTCTTCAGCACAAGGCACTTCCACCAGAGACCGCCCCACGACAGGAGTATCGCCTTTATCCGGGCGATCTTTTGATGTCAAGGGCAAGCGGATCGCGGGACCTGATCGGCAGCGTCGGAATAGTGGGGGACTACGAAGGCAACCTCCTCCTATGCGACAAGGTCTATCGAATTCGCCTCAACGAGACCCGAATGAGACCCGCTTTCGTAGCGAATATGTTGCGCAGCCATCGTGTTCGCGAACACATCAAAAACGGCATCTCTGGAGCCGATGGCATGGCCAACAACCTACCGACCAGCGTCGTCAAGGATTGCGAGCTTCCGAATATCCCTGTCAATCAGCAGGATGAGATTGCTCTGGGCCTTGAAAGAGCCGCAGAGGAGAGCCGGCGAGCGCGGTCCATGCTTGAGCGGTCGAGAGGACTACTAGCAGAACATCGACAGGCACTGATCACGGCGGCAGTGACCGGGCAGTTCGATGTGTCATCGGCGAGCGGACGTGGAGTGGAGTAGTGATGGCTGCGAACCACAACGAGGAAGCCTTTCGGAGCGCGATCCTCGCCGAAATGCAGCAGCGTGGCTGGGAGGTGGGCCATCACTCGGACTATCGAGTCGATCTTGGCCTGGCCACCGCTGAACTGTTCACCTTCATCGGCGCGACCCAAATCGACGAGTGGAACCAGCTCATCACCCTCTACGGCAACGAGCCCGATGCCGCCCAACAGGGTTTCGCCAAACGGCTGAACCAGGAGATCGCCACCGAAGGCGTCCTCAACGTGCTGCGGAACGGCGTGAAGGATCGCGGCGTCCGTATCAGGCTGGCCTACTTCAAGCCGAACCTGGTCGAATCCGACGACGTGCTGACCAACTACCGGGCTAACCGGCTGACGGCCATCCGGGAGATCGCCTACGCCACCAAAGCGGCGGACCAGGGCCACCGCCTGGACCTGGTGCTGCTCGTCAACGGCATCCCGGTCGCCACCGCCGAGCTGAAGAACCCGCTCACCGGGCAGGGCGTGGAGCAGGCCAAGGAGCAGTACAGGGAAAAGCGCGACCACACCGAGCCGATCTTCGCCCAGAAGTCGGTGGCGAACTTCGCCGTCGACCCTGACCAGGTCTTCGTCGCCCCGAGACTGCGCGGCAAGAACACGCCGTTCCTTCCCTTCAACACGGGGTCGGAAGGCCCTGGCGAATCCGGCGGCACCGGAAACCCGACGCCGACCGTACCGGGAAAGTATCCGACCTCCTACCTGTGGGAGCAGGTGTGGGAGCGTGACAACTGGCTGGACCTGCTGGAGCGCTTCGTCCACCAGCCCAAGGACAAGAAGGGCAGCGGACGCTCGGCGATCGTCCCCAGGTTCCACCAGTGGGACGCCGTCAAGAAGCTCACGGCGCATGCCGTACGGCATGGAGCCGGCCACAACTACCTGGTGATGCACTCGGCCGGCTCCGGCAAGTCGAACACGATCGCCTGGCTGGCGCACCGCCTGAGTGCGCTGCACACGGCGACCGATGCCCGCGAGCTCGATCCCGCAGCGGTGGCCAAAGGGCTCAAGCCCGGCGTTCCGGTATTCGACAAGACGATCATCATCACCGACCGGCGCAACCTGGATGCCCAGCTCCGCGAGACGGTCGGCAGCTTCGAGCAGACCGCCGGGCTCGTCATCAAGATCGACGAGCGGCAGGGGGCGAAGTCAGCGCAGCTGGCAACCGCGCTCTCCAAGGAGAGCGGGAAGATCATCACGGTGACCCTAGCCACCTTCCCGGTGCTGGTGGAGTACCTCAAGGACAACCCGACCGAGATCAAGGGCCGAACGTTCGCGATCGTCGTGGACGAGGCGCACTCCTCCCAGTCCGGCGAGGCCGCCAAGGCGGTCCGCGCCGCGCTGCGTGATCTCGGCCTGGACGCCGAGGACGAAGCCCAGGGCGCCACCAGTGTGGACGCCATGCTGAAGCAGAGCGCCGCCGAGCGTAGCATGGCCTCCAACATCTCCTACTTCGCCTTCACGGCCACGCCGAAGGCCAAGACCCTGGAGCTGTTCGGCAAGCTGGCGAAGGTCGACGGCGAGGAGAAGTACAAGCCGTTCCATACCTACGCGATGCGGCAGGCGATCGAGGAGGGCTTCATCCTCGATCCGCTCCGCGCCTACGTCACCTACGACACCTTCTGGAAGCTGGTCAGCAACAACCCCGACGACCGGGAGGTGGACAAGTCGAAGGCCAGTCCACAGCTGGCCCGGTACGCCCTTACCCATGATGCGACCGTCGCGCAGCAGGCGGTCGTCATCGTCGAGCACTTCCTGGCCCACACCCGAGGCAGGATGGGCGGACGGGCCAAGGCGATGGTCGTCACTCCATACCGGGTCAGCGCGTTGCAGATGTCACGTGCCATCAAGGAGGAGCTGGAGATCCGCGGCAGCGACATCGGAGTGCTGGTCGCCTTCTCCGGTAGCCTCGACCACGACGGCGACAAGGACATCACCGAGGTCAAGGAGAACGGCGGCCTCGGCGAGGACGCCCTGCCCAAGGCGTTCGCCTACACCCGCGCGGACGACAAGGTCGTGAAGGCCGGCGGCAGGGGCCGCGCCGAGTATCGGATCCTGGTCGTGGCCGACAAGTATCAGACCGGCTTCGACGAGCCGCTGCTGACCACGATGTACGTCAACAAGAAGCTGGCGGGCATCGCCGCCGTGCAGACCCTGTCGCGGTTGAACCGGACCGCTGAGCGCAAGTCACAGGCGGACCTGGCCGTCATCGACTTCGTCAACGACGCCGAGCAGATCAGGGACTCCTTCCGCCCTTACTTCGAGGAGGCGGAGACGCTCCCCTCGGACCCAAACCTGCTGTACACGGCGTTGAGCAAGGTCATGGGTCACCAAGTGCTCTACAAGCAGGAGATGCTCGCCTTCGCCGCAGCGCTCTTCGCGGCCGATGAGGCCCGGGTCTCTCGCGAGAAGCTGCACGCTGAGCTCTACCGGCTGCTCGCGCCGGCGGTCAGCCGGTTCAAGGACCTGCTGGACAGCGAGGATGAGGACGACCAGGAGAAGGCCGAGGACTTCCGGTCCGACCTGGACGCCTATGTCAGCAAGTACGGATTCCTCTCCCAGGTCATCCCCTACCAGGACGAGGACCTGGAACTGCTCTACGTCTACGGCCGTTACCTGCTGGCCCGGCTCCCCCACGGCGCCAGGGGTGACGTGGACCTGGGCGAGATCGACCTCACGCATGTCAAGACCGAGAAGACCGGCGAGCACGACCTCGGCCTCACCCCGGAAGGCGCTTCCATTCTCAAGGGCTTCGGCGACGGTTCCGGCCGGTCCAAGGAGGAGGAGAAGTCGCTGCTGTCGGAGCTGATCGAGAAGTTCAACGAGAAGTTCGGCACCAGCTTCACCGAGCAGGACATGATCGTCCCGTTCAACGAGACCGTCGCCGACCACGAGGTACGGCAGGCCGCCGTCGCCAACGTGGACCCGGACAACTTCGGGCACGTCTTCAACAAGGTCTTCGAGGAGAAGGTCGCCGACCACGTCGACAACCTGAAGACGCTCGGGGACAGGTTCTTCGACAAGGACCCCACGTTCAAGGTCGCGCTCACCAAGACCGCCCGCCGGGCGGCCTGGCGGCTCATCCGCGAGCAGGAGGGTCTCGACGACGTGGCTTGATGGCTTCTGTTGGACAGTCGAGCTCTTCCATGGTCACACTGATCACCAAACGTGCTGAGGACGACTCGTGGAGACAACGTGTCGATTGAACCCGTCGCCGGGCGATACGAGCTGACCGAGAAGATCAGTACCGGCGGCATGGGCACGGTCTGGCGCGGCTACGACGCCGTGCTCGACCGCGAGGTCGCGGTGAAGGCAATCCGCACAGACGTGGTCACGTCCATACGAGATGCCAAGGAGCTCGCCGACCGTTTCCGTCGTGAGGCCCGTATCACCGCGCGCATTCGCCACCATGGCGTGCCCCAGGTCTACGACGCTGTTCTCGAAGAGCCCTATGACCAGCTCTACCTGGTCATGGAGTACATTCATGGCACCAGCCTGCGCTCCTATATCAGTCCTGGTGCTCTCCTGCCGATCCCCTGGGCGGCGGCGATGGCCGCACAGATCGCCACTGTCCTCTCCCACGCCCACGCCATTCCCGTCGTCCACCGCGACCTCAAGCCCGACAACGTGCTGGTCAGCGCGGACGGCACGGTCAAGGTGCTCGACTTCGGTATCGCCGCGATCCTCCGCCCCGATGTCCCGCAACTGACCAGACTCGGCATCCCGATGGGGACCTTCCAGTACATGTCGCCCGAGCAGACCCGAGCCCGTCAGGTCACCCCGCAGAGTGACCTCTACGCCCTTGGCTGTCTCCTCCACGAGCTGCTCACCGGCCATCCGGCCTTCGACGGCCCCACAGAGGACGAATTCGTCGAGCAGCATCGTCATTCCGGACCAACGCCGGTTCGCGTGCTACGCCCCGAAATCCCAGAGGATTTGGAGAAGCTTGTCCTCGAACTGCTGGCCAAGAAGCCCGAGCAGCGCCCGTCGGATGCCTACGCGGCCTACGTCAGCCTTCTGCCGTTCTTACCTCCACAGGGATCACCCGCGCCGCGGGGTGGCCCTCAGCTCGCCGGTTGTCCGGATCCCACCCAGATGTATCGTCGCCCGAACGCCCCGCGTCCGCCGGAGGCCGCCCCCAGCGTCCCCGAGCCGGCACCTGCTCTTTCTCCAGGCGGACTGGCCGATACTAACTTCAAGGCCGCCGTCGCCGACGCCAACCGTAAGGTCGACGAGCTCCTTAACGACGAACGCTACGTGCAAGCGGCAGACGCCCTCCAGGACGTAATCGACTCAGGTTCAACCGCCCTCGGAGCCCGCCACCCAAGGATCCTTGCCCTACGCAAGAGGAGAGCAGCGATTCTATTCGTCGGAGGCGATTATCGCCGATCACTCCCGGAGTTCGACGACCTCACCCGGGCTTATGAAGTCGCCGAGGGACCGACAGGCAACAACGTCATCGACTGCCGTCGCCACGCGGCCGACTGCCGCGCCGAACTTGGCCACGTCACCAGTGCGCTTCGGCAGTACCAGGACGTTCTGCGCCTGGTTCGCGCGAAGGAGAGCGACATCTCCCAAACCGCCATCGAGGTCCGGCGCAGCATCGGGACACTTCTCGCCAGCGAGGGTGATGTCACGGCGGCACACGAGATACTAACCCCGCTGTTCGACGACCTCCGCATCCTCTACGGACCAGACCACGAAGAAACACGAGAAGTAGCAGAGATGCTTGGATACCTTGCGGAGGGGTAACAACACGAACCTGCCTACGTACGATCTTCCGGGCCTGGCCAGCGGAGTCCACCGAGGAACATCGGCTGACATCGACGCCAGCCAATGCGGTACAGAACCTTCCGCCTTCTCAGTGCGATGATTGGCATCAAGATAGAAGCCTCTTGAGGGCAGGCACGGCAACTTCTAGCGCTGACTCACCAAATGCCTTCTCCTTTATTCGAAACCTATGGAGTAGGCCATTCGTGGCAGCATAAGCGGGAGGAACCGGAAGGGTGCCGTCAGTGCGACGATCTGGATCAGCATCCACTTCTAACAACCCGAACCATTGCAGAACCTGATGAGACTGATACGCGTCGCGCCCCAACCCATAGCTTTGCAGTCGTTCCCGGCTCTCAATCTTTACCCACCCCTCGTCTTCGGGAAAAGCATATAAATCGCGATGGTGTGCTAAAGAAAGAAGCAAGAGGAGCTCGGTGTCTTCTAGGATATGTATCCACCCATTTTCAAACAGGCCGTACGGAACGCCAAATTGATCTGCTTCTCCTGGTCTTGGCACGGCATACCGCACCGGGTCACCAGTCGATCGCGCTCCGCCTTCGTCCAGTAACTGAAACTCCTCATATCTGCCAGATCTCTCGCGTCTACGAGGCAGATATACGAGCTGATTCTTATCGCTTGCCAAGCTGGCCAGGGCCGATATCACACGTCGATATTTTTTGTCTGCGACCATAGGGGTCGTTTCTCTCCTAGGCTTCGGCAAGGCCAGGAGATCAATCCACCCGGTACTTGATCCCCCATCCCGCAGCGGCAGCCGATTGGCCGGACGCGTCCCGGCGCCAGAGCCGAGCTGGGCGACGCAGAGGGCAATTAAATACAGCCGCAAAGCCATACCGTTCGGTGATACAACGCGCGCAGCGGGGGGCCGAGCGGCCTCAGGTGGAAGTACGCGAGCCGAAGATATGCGATATCGAATTAAGTTTTCCTTGTATGCAAATCGTGACCTAATGGCAACGTTTCGTAGCGGGCGGCGCTGTTGCTGCCTCAGCTTCACCCGGGCAGCTTCCACCGACTCGACCATCCGCTGAAGACGCTCGACTCGTCGCTCCAGCTTCTCCTGATCCCTCTGTCTCACCTGATCTCCTTGCAGGCACGTTCTCTGAGCGACTTACGGCTCTTTCGGAAGTTGTTTTGACGCCTTGATCCGCCCCTTTTCTGTGGAGGGGTCCACCACGAGGTTCTCCATGTTCAGGGGCCTCTAACTGGCGGGTCAAGACGTCGGGCAAGTCGAGTCGCGAAGAGACATCCCAAAGGGCACCATGTGATTCAGCAGAAATGCGTGTGACCCCCGGGGTACCGCCCGGGGGTCACAGATCCAGCGCATCCACCCAAGTGCACCAGGAGGAGACGCCGCATGCCCAGGGTACGACCTAACCCTCATCCCAAACACCCGCCGCCTCTGCCGCAACGCTGGTTCCTGATACTTGCTGTTGCAACGGCCATCTCGGCTCTCGTGGGCCAGGCCGAAGGACCCACAGCAGCCGTGATCGTCGGTCTGATGGCCGTAGGGGCTCTTCATAAGATGCTCGACTAAAGTCGGCTCGCCCCACAGCTCACCGCGGGGCGACGGTGGAGGCGGAGGGCAAGGGAGCGCGGTGGCGCGCCTGGCCCCCGCTTCCTCTCCGTCAAGATGGCCAATCCGGTGTGTTCGGCGCGACCTTCTGAGTCGTCACGGAGGACTCTGGCAGAGATTGCTCTTTACGTGGTCTGCCCGTAGATGACGATGCTCTTGTCTCGGCTGATGGCGTTCATGTGGGGAGTCTGCGTGTGGGTGGTGTTGGCCGCGACCGGCCGAAGAGCCGCAGCGCGGCCAGCGCCCGCCCACGCGCGGCAGGTCGCCGCAGGCGGGCTGCCCTTGAAAAAACCGTGGAGAAAGTTCTCATCCAGTCAATCATCGATCTTGTCCTGTCCCCCGTTGCCCTGTTCCAGGACATGCACGTCAGGCGTTCGCTGGCAGGCAAAGGGGGTGCATCGTAGCCTGAGGATGTCACCTTCCGGGAGGCAGGCTGTGGACGACGACACCAACGATTCCAGTGCACCGGTACGCACTATCGGCCAGCGCATTCAACACCTGCGTGAGCGTCGGGGCATGACCCGTGAAGTCCTCGCCGGCCTGGTCGGTAAGTCCGAGAGTTGGTTGAAGGCCGTCGAGCACGGCCGCCGTCAGCAGAATCCCCGGCTGCCGATCCTGCTGCAACTCGCTGAGGCCTTGCGCGTTCGCGACCTAAGCGAGCTCACTGGCGATCAGTCCATACCTGTGCGGATGTTCACCGGTTCCGGCCATCCGGCACTGAGCGCAGTCCGAGAGGCCGTCAACGCCGTACCGATCCAGCCGCGCGGCACCGTGCAGCCGCTCACCAGCCTTCGGGCACGACTCGATGCGGCGTGGCGGATCAGGCATGCCTCTCCCGATCATCGCACTGCCCTCGGTGATCTGCTCCCCGACCTGATTCGCGACGCCCAGCTGGCCGCCTGGATGTACCGAGGCGAGCACCGGCGCACCGCCCAGGCGCTGCTCGCGGAGACCTATGGCCTGACTCAGATGTTCGTCGCTTACCAGCCCGCGCCGGACCTGCTGTGGCGGGTGGCCGATCGGGCGCTGGCCGCCGCGCGGGAGTCAGAGGATCCGCTGGCGTTGTCGTGTGCGGTGTGGTTCCTAGTTCAGGTGCATCGGGAAGCTGCCGACTTCGACGCCGCGCATGAGATCAACAGGCAGGGGATGGCAGCCATCGAGTCGCACATGGACGACCCGGGTACGGACCTGCTCGCCATGTGGGGGGCGTTGTTGTTCGAGCTGGCGTTCACCGCAGCACGTACCGGCGACATCGGTGATGCGTGGCGGCATTGGGATGAGGCGGCGCGGGTCGCGGATCGGCTCCCTGACGGTTATTACCAGCCGTGGACCTCGTTCTCGCGGGTAATTATGCGCCCGCACGCCGTCACCATCGCGGTTGAGCTCCATCAGGGTGGGGAGTCCGCGCGGCAGAGCGACCACGCTGAGTCCGTACCTATTCCGTCCCGTCCGCGACGCGGCCGGCATCTGATCGAGGTTGCTCGTGCCCACTTGCTGCAGCGAGACCACGCGGCGGTCCTCGGTACGCTGCAGCTCGCGCACCAAGCTGCACCGGAGACCATCCGCTACAACGGCTACGCGCGCCGGATGACCCTTGACCTGTGCGAGACGGGCCCGGCCGCTCTACGGCCGCAGGCACGGGAACTCGCGGACCATATCGGCCTGATGATCTGACAGGAGCGAAGGGATACAGAGTGTGTCCCTTCGCTTACGCTACGGCTTCTACGGTCGTCGCATGTCACCTGAACAGGGTTCTCACGAGCGCTACGACCTTGACGTTCTTCGTGCGGCGTTCCCGGCTTGGTCGCTGTTCTGTAGCGATGCGGGTGTGTTCTACGCGACCTTGCGTGGTGTCCGTCTCAGGGATGCCGATATCGACAGGGGTTTGCGGCAGACGGTGAGTGCGGACGATGCGGAGGCTTTCGTGTCGTTGCTGCAGGATCAGACTCGGATGGCGGTGAGGTCATGAGCTGTCTGCCTCCGCAGTTTGACTATCACGGTCCGCATGTGGCGGCTCCGCAGGCAGGGGCCGTCGAAGTGGAGTGGACGCCGGTCCGGCCCCGCGCTGATCGCTTGCGGGTTCGCGGTCATACGTGCGCGTGTAGGTACCCGATGTTCGAGCTCTGCACGGCCGGCGGCCTGTGGCTCGTACGGCATTACCCGTTCGATGAGCCTGCGGACATCCTTGAAAGTGCGTGGATGTCCGCTTACGCTGCGCGGACACTGTGGATGCAGATCCTTACCGGTCAGGCACGGTGACTACGGGGTGGCCGTGCGCTGTTTGAAGAGGGTGCTGACAGTTTGCTCGGCGATCTCATGCGGAGCGGCCTGATCCGTGTGGCAGAGGCAGAAAGACAGGTCCTCGTCATTGGCACGGCGCTGCTGGCCTGCGACGACGGCCAGTGCCTTCATCACGTCATCGGTGACGACCTTCTCCGCGCGCTCGACCGAGAGCTCGTGCACGATCCTGAACTGCTCCTCGGCTTCTTTGAGCCGGTTGCTCGCGAACAGCACCCGGCCAAGCACGTAGCGGGCCCGCAGTTCGCTGTCGGCGTCGCTGATGCGCTTGGTGGTGGTCAGCACGCCCCGCCTGCCCTGGTCGAACTCGCGGGTGTGGCTGCCCGCGTCGGCGACGCTGCTGCCGATTATCGAGATCAACCGCAAGCCATGTTGACGAACTCAACAGTTCAGCCGATGCCGCACGAAATCCGAATGAGCGTCGCCGACGTCGATGCCGTTCTCGTCGAGATTGTTGACGATTTGGAAGCGACCGCTATCGAAGACAAACTCCACGGCAACGGTGCCGTCCGCCAGGTCGAGGCCTGAAGGTCGCCACTCGAGCAGAGCGACCTGGGACAGTTCCTGACCGACGAACGGCTCTAGTCGTTCGTCGGCGCACGACCACTCAGGCGTGAACTCCAGCGACTCCCAGCCTGTGATCGCCGTCGTGATGTCTATGGCGTTCCAGCCGATCGACAACTCGTCAAGTTTCCAGTGGCAGATCTCTATCTGCATGCCGTCGAAGTCCAGGACGACCGGGCAGTCGGCGAACCAATCCCCATCCTCGGCGAAACGTACGAGCGCAAACCCGGTCAGACGACGCCCGGCAAGCGCAGCCAGCCGCGATCCGTGCTCTTCGCGGATCGCGGCAACCCCGACCAGGAAGATCGGCTCGAAGCCGGAGATGCCCATCCTCACGACAGCCGATTCTCCCGATGTCTCGGTCTACTGGCCACCCGAAACTCGTCGGAGACTCCATGCAGCTGCTGGGCGGGGGTCGACCACGTAGTGTGTGCGCCTGCCGCGCCCCGACGCTTCGGGGAAGGCGGCTGACCCCATCGGTCACGCTTGGTAGAGCCAGATCCAGTTGCCGCTGGGGTCACGGATCGCCGAGCAGCGGGGGATTCCTTCGGCGTCGTGCGGGGCAACGGCCTCGGTTGCGCCGGCGTTGATGGCGCGGGCGTGGTAGGTGTCGATGTCCTCGGTCAGCAGCCCGAACGTCGACGTGCCTGGCTGGTCCATACGCTCCTGGCCGGCGATGAGGTGTACCAGGAAGAAGTCGTCCTGACCGTATGTGCCGAACAGGAACGCGGAGTAGTCCGCTTCCTGGGTGCGCCGGGCCACGTCGTAGCGGAAGTCGAACGCCTTGACGTAGAACGCGACCGCGGTGTCGAGGTCGTCAACGGCGATCTTGAGCTGGATGGGTCGGCAACCGGCCTGGAGTACGGGCATCGTGATTCCTTCCTGCAGGAAGCGGATGGTGTCGCCGATCCTGGCGGTCAGCAGGTCTTGCTGACGTTGCAGGCGGCGCTGGTGCCGGGCCAGGACTTGGCGGGTCGTGGCTCCGGTTTGGTCGTCGATGACCTGGCGGATGTCCTCGATCGGTAGGTCGTCCCATCGCAGCATGCGGATCTGCCGGGCCCGCTCGGCTTGCGCCATGCGGTACCGGCGGTACCCGGTGGCGGGGTCCACTGATGCCGGCGACAGCAGGCCGACCTCGTCGTAGTGTCGCAGCGTGCCGACCGACAACCCGGTCAGCCGGGCGAACCGGCCGATTGTCATCAACTCGTCGTCGTCCACCACACCACCATCGGACCTCCGGTGACCCGAGAGTCAACCCAATCCCTGGGCGATTCGTGATCGCGGGCCGACCTCGGCGGGATCCCTTCCTGGTGCTGGGTCACCGACGTGGGAAACGAGCCCCTCGTATCGGGTGATCATGTCCTCGGTAGTGAGTGTCTGCTCGGTCGCGTGGTCGCGACCGTCGCGGTCGAACTCGCTGGACGCGGGCCCAACGCGATGGTTACGCCGTGATGGCCAGGCTCGCGGCGGCCAGTTCGGTCAGGACGTCTTTGGGGCTGGTGATGTTCCCGCCTCCCAGTCCGAAGACAAGGCATGAGATGTACGCGGTGTCCGGGCAGGCCCTGGCCGTGGAGGTCGACCGGCTCGGCTGACAGGAATACCGTTTTTGTCCGGCGACATGACGCCGGGAATGATGGCATGGCAAAGTGAATCGGAGCGAATTTGAGACTTGAGGGGCACGGTTTGCGTACCACTTCGGTGGGAGGTCTTCATGGCTACTCGTGCCGAGTTGATGAACGCGCTGCGCCGCGCGCAGGAAATTTCGGACCAGCACTGGCATTCCCTGGACCGGCCGCTGCTGCAAATGTCGAGCGGACGCACGTGGACAGGGCCGGTCGCCGACAGATTCGGCGGTGACCTGACGCATCAGCGTGCGGAGCTGTGGCGGGGGCTTCGCGGGGTCATCGACCATCTCGACGAAACGATCTCCAATCTGACCGTGATGGGGCCGAGAGACGAATGACTTTCTCCTCGATCGACCCCAAAGAAATGCATCAGCTCGGATCCGGCGTACAAAATGTGGGAAAAGGCCTGACCGAATGTGCCGCGCAGCTTCGGGCGATTCTGAACGAGGTCGAACTCACGCACCCCGGAGTGGCGGCGATCGGCCGGATAGGGCAGTGGCTGACCGAGCAGGCGCCCGACCTCTACCGGCGGCGCGATCTCGCGTACGAGGCCGAGAAGGTCGACGTGGACGTGTTCGGCAATCCGCTCCCCGGGGCGGTCGTCGCTCCCGGGCTGACCCGGATCGACGAGTCGAGAATGATCCCGGCCAAGGTACGTGCCGAGGCGGCGCTGGCGGCTCCACTGTTCGCCGCCGCCGCACGCGGGGACGCGAACGCGCTGCAGAAGCTCGCCGCTTACAAGGGGCGGCTGTCTGACCCGCAGTTTGCCACCGCCCTCATCGAGCAACTCGGCCCGCGGGGTCTCCTCACGATCCCCGCCGCCATGGGGACCCGGGTGCGCAAGGCACTCGATGCCGATCGCGATTCGGCGGAGGCCATCCGGCGGCAGAACCGTGACGTCCTGTCCATGCTGAGCAAGGCGCTCGCCACAGCCACCGACGTGACCAAGGATGTGCATGTCGGCCGAAAATTTGCAGAGGAGTTGAAGCAGCAGGGGCGCGCGGAGATCGCGGCTCCTGACATGGGCGGGCTAACGAACTCCGGATATTGGTCACTCGGCCAGATCCTCGCGGCGGCGCCGAAACAGGCCTACAGCGAGTGGTTCATGAAGACCATCGGCCAGGACATGATCCGCTGGGACCGCGACTACCTGAAAGAGCATGGCGCAAGGTTCCTGCCCAAGGACACCGACGTCTACAACCTGCCCGCTCCCATCGACACGCAGCCGCTCCAGGACTCCGAGGCCATCGGCGCCGCGGACCCGATCGCCGCGTTGATGACGGTCGCGAGCACGTCGCGAGAGCGCGCCCAGGCACTGCTCGACGACAAGGACCTGCTGAAGTACCTGATGAGCGACCGGCGCCCGCAGTGGGAGATGGGCGATCGCGGTGAATCGCTGGGTGAGGCCATGGAAGCCGCTATGAAGGGCGCCGACGCCGATTCCAAGCGACTGGCCGCCAAGGCTGCCCAAATACTCGCCGACGATGTGAAGCCGCAGGTGTCGTTCAACGACGCCGGGGTGGTTGAGATCAAGAACCCGTCGGAACTCGATCGGCTCTCCGGCATCCGCGACAACATGGGCCGCATCCTGTCCGAGCACGCCGACAACGTCGTGTTCTCCTACTTCTGGAACCAGCAGCGGGCAGCCGACGACGAGCTCACGGGAAATGTCGACGGGAAGAACACAGCGCGCTTCAGCCCGACCGACCTCGATCTCGTCATGCTCGATGTGGCTGGCGACGACCAGGGTTACCAGGGCCTGCTTCGCGGAGAGATCGCGGACATGCGAGGCAAGATCGATCAGGCGTTGGCGACGGGTGACAAGAGAGGGCTGAACAATGTGATCGCGCTCAACTCCACAGCCCTGGGGCACCTGGTGGAGGCACGCAGGATGGCGCTCGTCGGTCGAGGCAAGGAGGCAGACGCGGCGGACGCGGAGTTGCGGAAGATGATCCAGGACGGAATCGGCCTCGTTCCGATCCCCTTCGCCGAGAAAGCTGGCAAGGTGGGACTCAAGGCGGTCGGCAGTATCTACGAGACATTCATCAAGGACGGCTACACGAAGGCCGGGGACTGGCTCGTGGAGCAGAGCGGCCACGCCGGCGGAAAAACGGACAAGGCATTCGGCGATGCCGCCTCGAATGACATAGCAGCTCAAGAGCTGGTGAAACAGATGCTCGCATCGTCTGCGGTGGCTCATGGAACTTATGATCGTAAGAATCTCGTGGGGCCATTTTTGATCGGTGACCCACCGAGGGTGAAGGATCCGCGCGACATGAATAAAGACGAATACGAAAGCTTCATGCGCTGGATATCTAATAAGACTACGGTTCCGGCCGATTTCAAGGAAGCGCAGCAAAGCGCCTCCGTAGGGGCCAAGGAAATCGGCGACAACCTCAAGGCCGCAACCAAATGAGCAGGCTCCCAGGATGGCTCTGCGGGGCCGCGACGGTCATGATGATCGTCGGATGCACGGCGGACAAGCCCGTGGCCGATCCGACGCATGGCCCCAGCCCCGTGCGGGGTTCCGTCGCCGACCGGCCGCCCTACCTCTGCTATTTCATCCCCCAGGCGGTGGTGGCTGAACTGACGGGCTACACCGGTCCCTACAAGGCTGGTGACGATGAACGCAATCCTGTCAGATATGACTGCGTCATCTCGAACGAAGAGCAGAGCCTATTCATCACAAGTTACGAGGTCTCAGGCTCCCGGAGAACCATCGAGCAATACCTCGAATGGGCGCAGAAGAGCAATCCGGCTGAACTGCCTAGAGAACTGGGCAAGGGATTGATTGCTGACTTCGAGGTCCGGCTCAATCCATACCGGACGGTGGAAACCTGGTTCCGCTGTGGATCCAACAACTCGCTCATCGCTATCACGGTCAAGCAGAATTCCGCACGAGATCAGGACTACGACCTTATTCAGCTCATGAAAATCGCTCAGGGGCGGTTCGCTGAGATGTTCAAGTGCAAACCAGACGGTCCGCCATCCGGCAAATGACTCAGTCCGATGCCAGGCGCCTGACGTACACGTAAGGAGAGCGACGGCCTACTGCTGGCGCGGCGGTCGCTCTCCAGGTCGTCCATCCAACGGATGCTGGCGCTGATAGGTCATTCGCAGAAGGAAGAAGAGTGCCCCGGCGGGCTTCGAACCCAATGGTTGGCCCGGCTTACGTCGCTAATGATCGGATCACCGGTCGGTGTCCACGAAGCGGAGCCTCTGGCACAGAGCCTGCACGTCAGTTGGCGGGCCGTGTAGCTTCCAGAAGACCGTGAGCAGGTGCTTGGCCCGAGCGCTAAGCTTGTCCGACTGGGCGGGAGAGATCGTGCGGTAGCCATGGGCTAGCACCGAGTCGTTCCGGACCGCGGCGAGGTCGCGCAGGCTCTTGACCGATGACGGCGTGTGCAACCCCGCCTGGCTTATGAAGTCGTCGCCGAGAGCATACAAGAGCAGCACGGCTGTCCTCAGGTCAACATCGGCGGGCAGCTCCGCGCTGCCTTGGGCGCCGGTGTCGGACATCGCCCTGCGGTAGGCGCGGGTGAGGTCGTCGACATCGCCGATCAACCGGTAGTCGGCCTTCTTACAGCTGAAGCCGGGAAAACGCAGCTCCAGGCGGCGAGCCAAGCAGCCTTCGACGGTTCGATAGAACAACAGAGCTGCGAAGTCGTGCCGCCCGATGGCCTGGTAGTGCATACCTAGGACATAGAAGCAGACCAGCAGTCTGTTGAGGTCGGGTGGCTCTGTGGTGAGTGAGCGAAGAAATGCCAGTTGCTCAGTGATCCGGTCGCAGGTCTCCGACGTGAGGTCCCGATAGGCGGCGAGCGCGCCTTCGACCGTCGCGATGCAGTCGGGCAGGGCCGACAGGTCCAGATCGCACCATGTTCGGTACAGCTCGCTGAGTGCACGCATGAAGCGGGCGCGTACAGGCTCGGCGATCTGCTCGCATAGCTCTTGGTATTGGGCGTGCGCGCTGCCGAAGGCCCCGTTCCTGAAGGTCTCCAGAGCTGCCGCCATCTCCTGCTCCCCGAACAGAGCCGTTGGGTTGTCGAGGAGAAGCGGTCGCTCGTCCCCGGGAACGACGCGGCGGAACTCCTGATCGTACTCACCGTCGAGGTAGCAGATGCCAAGGTTCAGCTGCCAAGCCGCCAGCGCGGCTGCGGCGCTCATCACCTTCTTGCCGCCAGTGATGTCTATTACCGCGGACAACCGCCTGCTGTTCGGCATCGCGGAGCGGTCTAGCTCTGCTTTGACCTCTCGGTAGACGCCCTGTGGATCGGTGGGCTCGACGGAGCGGTGTGAGAAGTCCTGGAAGCGAAGCCGCCCGGGCCCAATGACTCGGCCCGCGATGAAATCCACGCTCGCGTTCGCCTGCTCCGAGTAGATGACGAGTAAACGCCGGGGACGGATTAGCTCGTAGGCGAGGATCGTGGTGAGCGGTGAGAAGCCGCTCATGCTGATCAGCAGATCGACCGGGCGGCGCAGGGCGCTGTTGCGCTGGCGGACCCGCGTCACCATGTCGTCCAGCATCGTGTCGAGGAAGAAGGCCGTGGCCTGATCCGAGGGTGAGCCCGCACCCCAGGTGTCCTCGCCGCGGAGGATCTCGCGAATCTTGATGTCGGCCTTGGTGGAATCCATGTCTTTCCTATTCGCCGTTGGAGGGATCGGCTCCGCCGACCGGATGATCGGGCGGAGAATCGTCCACGTCGCATCGATGGCACGGCCGCTCAGCGCGGGCGCCCTCGTTTCCGCATCTCCCGCAGTTCGGGCAGATGTAGAAGGTGAACTGGCCGGCTCGCTGACAGGAGGTCGCGAGGATGCCGTGGCCTGACGCCTCGACCGGGCCGGGATCGCTGCTGAGCTGGGTTCTGCGCAGCTGAACTGTGGGGAATGGGGCCTTGCACCATCTGCAAGTCTGTGTCCCCCAGTCGTTCCTACACCGAGCGCAGGCGATCCGGAACGTGCCCTTTCTCAACGTGAACTGATGCTCCGCTTCCGCTTTCTTCCCGCACACGGGACATATGCTGAGCCGGTCCAATACGCCGAGGGCGGCTTCGAGCTCCTTATGGAACATCGCCGCCGCGCTGTCCCGCTCCCGTCGTCTGGCCAGCGCGCCCCGCTCGCCGGACCACGCCCTCATCAGCCCGGTGACGTGCTCCAGCTCGGCCTGAGCCGGCGGCCTGAGTACCATCAGCTGGTCGAGCTCACCGGCGCCGAGCCAGGTGCCGCGCCCGGCCAAGATCTTCTCACCCATTTCCGCCGGGCACCGGACCGCGGGAGGATAGGCGGCTGCGTCGGGCGCGACCAGCGCCCACTGCACCGCCCGTATCATTCGCTCCACGCTGTCGATCTCGGTTGGGGCCACCGGGAGGATGCCAGCGGCGGTGCCTTCGCGTACGTCGTTGCCGACCGTGTCGATTCGGCTGAGGAGGCGTGGCGGCAGCGTCCGTTGCTCTTCGCGCGTGCCGGGATAGACGATGATGCGAGCAGGGCCCCCTTCAGGCTGAGCCGTCGCGCCGGGGTCGTCGAGGAACGCGTGGAGGGCCGCTCTGGAAGGCTCGGCGGCAAGCGGATGTGGCAGCGGCACGATGATCAGTACGCGGGCACCGTCGCGGAACAGCTCGAAAGTGCCGTCCGGCTGGTTGCGCAGGACGACCACATCGCCGGACGGCCGTGCGTAGACGACGTCCTGGCTTCCGGGGACTGGTGGTCGCTCACTGGTCGCCCGATATCCCAGCGCGCCGAGCGAACGAGCGATGAGCAAGCCGACGAAGCGATCGAAGCCATCGCAGAACTCCCGCAACGAGAACGAGGCGTCGATGTCCGCCTCCCTGCTCGCGCGCGCCCAGGCCCGCCAGAGAGCGCCAACCCGCCGGTATTCCTGATGGTGTGTGAACAGGTTGGTCTGGCGCAGGTCGGAAGGGAGTTCGCCGTGGCGCCGCAGGCGCCTGTTCTGGCAGAGGCGCGAGGCGCGCAGCCGCTCCAGTCTCGCCCGGCGCTCGCGGGTCCGCCGCAGCAGGTCACTCGCGCTGGAGCGGAGATTGTCGGAATCGGAGAGCTGTCCTAGCGATGAGACGAGCTCTCCCAGCAACGAGGCCAGCCGCCAGGTGGTCCACCAATGACGGTCGTTGAGTTGCCCGGTGAGCTCCTGCAGGTCGTCCAGATCTTTGAGCATGTCGAGCGCGGCTTGGAGGCTGCTGCGGCGCCATTCGAGAAACGCGAGCAGGTGATCGACGAGCCGGACGGCCACCTGGTTCTCGTACAGATCGACGTCGGGTTCGTTGTGCACGCTCAGCAGGCGCTTGGGGTACACGCCGCGAATCGTGCGTCTCTCCCAGTCCTCGGTATGGGCGGCCAGATGGGAGAGCGCGCGGGGTGCGGTGCGCTGGGCACGTGACAGGGGGTCCACTTGCTCGACGCGTGACAGCCGCGCCTCGGGACGCAGGCAGACTTGTTCGAGGTGGCCGAGGTTCGCATCCATCTCGCGTTCCAGCGCGGCGATCGGATCACGGCCGTGGGTAGTCTGCAGACGCGTGATCAGGTCGGTGGCCACGGGGAGCACTGCGGCCCACCGGTCGTACCCTGTGCCGGGGGACTGTTCCATGGAGGAGTCGGTGGCGGCGTCCAGCTCAGCGGCAATCGAGATGGTCCGAGTGGCTATTACGTACTCCGGCATCGCATCTTGACCGAGTGAGCCTTCCGCCACGCAGCCCTCGGCGGCGGCCGACCATTTCGCCGCCAGGTCAGGCAGGATGTGCGCGTATGCCGCCGTCGCGCGTCCGTTGACGAGTCCGGGACCGGCGAGCTGGTAACGGCCGAGCAGCGGTCGGCTCGGCAGCCGCTGCAGCCGCCTTCCGGTCACCCGGTCCCAGAATCCTTCGCCCATGTGCGCTCACTCCTGCGTCATGAGCTCGTCGAGCAGGGCCCGGGTCGCGATCGGCTCACCGGCTCTGCTCTTGTCGAGCTTGGGCCAGCGCTCGTCGGCCAGTTCGCGCAGCTCCTGGAGTTTTTCCGGGCGCAGGTTGTAGCGGCCGCGGAGCTTGCGCAGGATGCGGGTGGCCAGTATGTGGTCGGCAGCCTCCCCGTAGGAGCCACCGGCCGCGACCACGATCGGGGCGAAGTCTCGGATCTGCTGGTCGAGCCGGGGTCCCCAGCTGAGCTTGAAGTCGGCAAGCACCTGGGCGAAGTTCTCTCTGAAGAAGGTCACCACCAGGTTCTGATCGGCGCGCTGCGCGGTCCAGGCCTCGGCGAAGCCCTTCATCAGGGCCTTGCGCGACAGCGGTGCTCGCGCGGGACATTCGGCGATCTCCAGGTCGGGCGGCGCCACGGGGAGCTCGATAATGTGGGACCTGTCATAGGTCTTGTCTGCGAACTGCACCGTCGTCTCGTCGTGGTTGGCGGTGCCGAAGAACCACACGTTGTCGGGGACAGGCAGTTGCACTCCTCTCTCGATGATGAGCAGGTCGGCTAGAGGGGTAACGGGATGCGAGGTGAGCTGCAGCCGCAGCGGGGTGCCCTCGTTCTCCAGGCCTGACAGGATGTCGGCGAAGTACTGCTCGGGGTGAGCGAGGTTCATCTCGTCCAGGATGACGAAGAAGGGGCGCTGGAGATGGGCTGCGCAGCCAGCGCGGTAGATCGCTTTGGTGAAGCGCGTCTCGTAGTAGCGGCGTTCGAACGCGTTGAGGTGGCCGATGAGGTCCTGCCGGTCGCGCCATCCCGCCTGTACTTCGATCACTTCATAGTCGGCGCCGATGGCCTGGGCGAACGCCTTGGGGAACGTCGTCTTGCCGATGCCGCTCATCCCTTGCAGGATGTGTAGCCTGGTCGTCGCGAGACCGGCGAGCAGGCATCTGATGTCCCTGCCGGAGTAGGCCAGCGGGGTCTCGCCGCGCCGGTGTTTCCTGTCCGCGAGGATCCGCTGCTGGATGTAGCCGACGAGTTCCTCCAGCTTGGGCGGTCTGTTCTCGACCGGCGCTGGCGTTTGTAGGGCGGCAGTCTCGTCGAGTTCCTTCATACCTGGGAAGGGCGACGCCGCCTCGGCGCTGCTGAGCGCGTCGTCTAGATCCGAACGGGCGTCCGCCAGCAGCTGCTTGTGCACTTTTACCGAGTGCTGCAGCATGTCACGGTGCTCGCGAAGCTGTTCCAGTTCGGTGACTGCAATGGTGTAGGAGCTCAGGTCGTTGCGCAGCCGGGCGTTCTCTAGTTCGAGCCGGCCTTTCATCACCTGGCACTGGCCGTGTTCCGCTTTTAGACGATCCAGCTCCTCCACGTCGAGCCTGCTGGGAAGTGCGCTGAGCCGTTGCTGCAGTGCGGCGTTATCCGTGGTGAGCTGTTGCACCCGCCTGCTGAGCGCCTCGGGTGCTTCGTGCCCCGCACGGCGCAGTTCCTCGTTGTGCTGCTCGACCTGCACTTCGAGACTGCGCGCGTGCTCGACCGCTGTCTCGTACTGCACTGTCCGCTGGCGAAGCAGCAGCTCCAGCTTTTCCAGCCGGGCGGCCACGGCCAGTTCGGCTTGCTGATGCAGATGTTCGCGATCTTCCTCCTGAATCTCGTCCGCCGCCTGCAGTCGTCGCTCCCAAATACGTAGACGCCCTTCCTGCGCTGCCAGCTCTGCGCGTTCGCGATCGAGTTCCGTCCGCGCCCGCTCCTGGGCCTGGCGGAGCTCGTCTCGATCCTGCTTGAGCTCTTCGTTCAGTTTCTTGCTGCGCTGCCGGAACTCCTCGCGAAAGTGTTCGCGGTCGTGCTCGATATCCTCCAGCAGCTTCTCCCGCTGTTCTGCGAGCCGATGCAGAGCCACCCGTTCCTGCTCGAGAAAGCCCGCCTCCGCGTCGATCCTGGCGGTTTCGATCTCGTAGGCCCGCTGGTTGAGCTCGCGTTCACGCCGGTCCAGGTGAGCCCGTCGCTCCGCGGACTCTCGCCCGGCCTGGAGCTGGCGCCGTCCCTCCTCCTCCAGCTCGCGTCTGGAATCAGCCAGGGACTGTCGCTCTGCCTTGATGCCGAGGGCGTCCGCGCGCAGGGTGCTCTCCTGCTCGGCGACCCGATTCGCCTCCTTTTCGAGCTCCCGCTCCCGTCGCTCGAGTTCGGAATTCGCGTTGTGGTACTTGTCTCTAGCCTTGCGGTAGAGGTCGGCCAGCTCCTGCGCCTGCTTCCACGCTTCCTGCGCGTCGGTCAGCGCGACGTCGTCCGGCACCGCGGACACCGGATCGGCTTCGACATCCTCCTTCTTCGCGACGTTCTTCGCTGGCCCCTCCGCCTTTTTGAGATCACGCTTGAGGAGCTCCACTGCGGGGTTCTTACGCACCGGTATCTGCGAGCTGTTGCGGGATCGGGGCATCGAGGGTTCTTTTCCTTGTGGTTGATGGTGAGAGGAGAGCTGAAACGGTCCAGTAGACCAATTCGAGGACGTCCGTTGCCCTTGGCTGTGTGGGCTCCAAGTCCTTCTGGTGGGCACCGTCGTTGCGCAACTGCGCCACGCCGTCAAGGAGATCGCAGAGGTAAGGGACCTGCTCCAGGGCCGACCGGAGCGGGTGGCCGGGGTGCTCAGCGGCCGCGAGTAGGGCTGTCACCAGGCCGGCACGGAGCGACGGCAGGTATCCGGCCGCCGCCCTGGCCACCTGATCGCTGCTCTGGCGCGTGAGGCCCATGGGCAGCGGCGATTCGGCGGCGAGGATCCGCACAGCGTCGCCGAGGCGTTCCGCCAGAATCTCCGGTCCGAGCTCGCCGCCAAGCATGCTGCGGTAAGCCTTGTTCAGCGGATAGGTCTCGTACACCTGCGCAAAAACGTGCTCCAGCAGCTTTCCCGCGTCGTTGACCGCGGCCTGTCTGCGCCTGCCGCCGAACCCGCCTAGGGCTTCGGCTTCGGCGAGGCCGGCCTCGATCTCGGTTAGCAGCCCGAAGACCTTCGCGTGCTGCGGGTCGCTGATCCACGGCCCCGACCGGCTCTCCACGCGATGGGCGGCCTGGGCGCGTTCCCGGCGATACTCCTCCTGGCGGAGCGCGGCGTCGGCCGGATCCAGCTCCCCTTCCAGTTCGGCGATCAGTGCGGCCAGCCCCGCGTCGTCCGCCGCCCTGGTACGCATGCGGTCCTTGAGCCAGGCACTGGGCCGGTGGGTGAAGGGATCGAGGACCTCCCAGTCACCGCCGGACAAGGCGTCCTCCGGCAGGCGCAGGCCGGCGATCAGCAAGACGGCCTCGGGCCTGTCCTCGATGAACGAGACCCGGCCGACGTGTGCGGAGGGGACCCGGTCCCGGACGGTGCCCTCATGCTCGGTCTGAGCCCTGAGGGATTGCCGCGACGCCGCCAGGATAGCCTCCGGGCTCGGGCGCCGTGGTCGTGAGAGGTCCCGGACGTAGGGGACAAGGGGCAAGACCGATGGCGAGTCCCGTCGGAGTTTCGCACGAAGTTGCGGTTTGCCGCCGGATCCGTAGTCCACGTTCGCGTACGCGAGCTCCTCCCGCACCGCAGGCCACAATCCCTGCCCTGCTGCATCGCCGAAGGGGTCTTGAAAGACGTGAACGACCTTGGACATGGAGATGTCCCAGGCTTCTCCCTTGAGCGCGGCGGTGCCCTGCTCGGTGAGCCTGCCCTGTCTGTCGACGAGCCGTCTCTGGTGGAGCATGAGCAGCACCTGATTGCAGAGGTCGGGATGGAGTTGGGTGAGCTCGGCGAGCTTCTTGGAGTCTGTGACGCCTGCCTGGCAGAGCCGGGCGACGACCCGCTCGAAAGCGTTCAGTCGCCGTGCCGCCAAGTCGGGGGCGAGGACTCGCCAACACCAGGCAGGCCATAGCAGCCAGCGGCAGCCGGGCGGCGCGGCACGCAGCCCGCCGAAGTCCAGGATCAGGCTGTCAGACGCGAAGGACACGGCCGTGCTCTCCCTCGCACAGAGTCTTGAACTCGACGAGTCCCCGCACCTCTCCACCCGTTTTCTCTGGACTGAACATCGCGGCGTCACCGGCCACGATGAGCAGCCGTTTCTGCCGACTCATGGCCACGCAGAGGCGGTTGGTGAGAAGAAGGTGCCCGTATTTGGCACGATTCGCGCGCGGCTGCCCTCCCGGCAGATCGTTACTCCGGGTCACGGACAGCAGGACCACGTCGAACTCGCGCCCTTGAAAGGCGTCCACCGTGCCGACGTGGAGTCGTCCCACAAGCTTCTCCACTGGCTGGTACTCGCCGGAGGGCATCTGGGTTGCCAGGCCGACACCGTGCAACGCCGCCCAGATGAGGTTGACCTGGGCCCGGTAGAACGTGATCACCCCGAATTCGACATCGGGCGACGTCTCTGTCACCAGCCGCTTCAGCTCGTCGGCGATCCAGTCGGCCTCGGCCGCACGAGATTTACTGCGCCCGCTGATCTCTGGTCCTGAGCGCTCTCTGCTGATGTCGGCCCAGACCGCGACCGCATCGCCGTAGCGTTCGATGCCGTGTCTCAAATTCTCCGTGTCCGGACCATTGTCTATTGCAGTGTCGTCGGAGTAGAAGGCGTCGCTGACGAAGGAGCCGAGAACCGGATGCATCCGGAACTGCTGGTCGAGGGTGATCTCCCGCCGGGAGAGCCCGCTGTCGGCTCGTGCGGTACGTAGATAGTGGAAGAGCCGCTCGAACATGCTCTGCCGGAGCGCCTCCAGGGTTTCGGCCTCCGCCGAGGATTCCAGATCCTTCTCGATGTCTGGCTCCAGGAGGTGCGGGAGCTGCCGGTGGTCGCCGACCAGGATGATGCGCCGTCTCGACAAGCAGAGCGGGATCATCAGATCGAGGGGATTGGCACGGGCGGCCTCGTCGACGATGACGGTGTCGAACATGATCCCGTCACCCGTGTCGCGGATCTCGTCGGCCATGGCCTTCGAACTCGACTGTTGGCAGGTCGCAGCGAGCACGGCCGTGAAATCTCGGATTGCGCCTGCGATCGCCTCGGTGTCGTATTCGAGCTCCTCGAGGAAATGCTCGATCGCGGCCGCGGCCCCTTCACCAGACGTAGAGAGAACGTGGCGTAACGTCCGCACCACGTCATCGAGCAACTCCATCAGCTCGTCGTCGATGGTCGTTGGAATAGGCGCGGCCATCGGCGCGGTCAGGTCGAGCAGCCGATCCCTGAGCACGACGAGCCGGTCCAAAAACGGCGGCACGCTGTCGCCCTCCCAGTCGGCTGCCGCCTCCAGCAGCCTGACCTCAGCGGCGGACAGGTGACCGTAGGCGGTCAACCGAAGCAGCGCCTTTCGTGCCATGTGCGGTCCGTCATCGGTGAAGGCGGCCGGATGCACACGGAGGCCGGAGATCGCGCGCCGAAGCGGCTCGAGATTCTCCGCGTCGGGCCGGGATACCTGGGGCTCCGTCATCAGGTTGTCCCGAGCGGCTACGAGCCGCGAGCGCAGAACGATTGGCAGCCGATCGCCCACCAGCCGGTCGATCTGTTCGAGCATTTCCCGGGTACGGGGCGGTGAGGGCGGCTGTTTGCCGTAGCCGATCACCAGCGACTCGACCTGCCTGACCGCTTGCATCAGCTCGCCCGTCGGCGACCGGTCCGCGCGCAGGGCCGTGGTCATCCGCTCACACCATTCCCGAACCTGGCGGTCGTCCTCCTTGCGCCGCCGTGAGCTGACTTTCACGGCGGGCAGTCCGAGCACCTGGGTTCGTCGGGCTACCTCGTCAACCGCTTCGTGCTGGAAGCTCGTGAGCAGCACGCTGTGCCCGACGTCTCCGGCCTTCTTGCCCAGCTCCACGAGGCATTCCTCGATCGCCGTGATGACGCTGGTCTTACCGGTGCCTGGTGGCCCCTGGATGAGGGCGATGTCCGGCGTGTTCAACGCAATTCGCACAGCCTCTTCCTGCTTGTCCGTGAATCTGCCTGCGTACTGGGCGAACGCGGCCAGCTCTCTCGGCCGGATCTCCCTGCTCCCGCGGCGGGGCGCCTGTACGGGGCGGCCCTCTAGCAGCGGGCCGAGATGCGGCATCGGCGTACGCATCCCGACGATGCGCTCACGTGCCCGTACCTGCCGCTTCAGCCGCTGCCTGTCGCCTAGAAGACTGAGGAAGATCGAGCCTTGCTCGGCCGGTGGGGAAGGGTCCTCGTGCCATTCGGGAGCACGCAGCTCGACGGTGTGCGCGGCGGGGTTGATACGCACGATGGTCCCGGTGAACCCGACATCCGGTCCGCGCCCTTGGATCTCCAGTGCGCCGCGCAACAAGTCCTCGGGTGGTTCGGCGGCCGCCTCGAGTTCGATGCGCCCCTCGCCGAGTCGGCCAAAGAAGTCGATGCCGTCCTGGGGTTCGAGATGGAAGCGGTACGTCGACTTGTCGATCTTCTTGATCTTGGTGTAGCGGGCGAACCCAAGACCCAGCGCACGGGAGAGGATTTGCTCGCGCTCGCGCTTGCTGTAATCGTCCCAGTAGTTGAGATATTGCCGCCCGCTGCTGAGCAGTTCCTGGAAGGCCGCGCTGTGCTCCGTGCGGAACGTGGTGGTGAATCGGGCGTCGTCGAAGGCAACCTCGGCTTCGACCACCGTCAGCGCTACATTGTGCGAACTTTTCGCAGCGGCGCGCCGGACGGTCTTCACCCGGAAGCGATCACCCTGCTTGTCGATATGGGCGATGGTGGATTTCCCGTAGAGGGAGAAGCCGCCACCTCCTGCCGCCACCGCGTGGGAGGGCCCGGCGGAGGCAAAGAGCCGCCGCGACGAGCGGTCGGCGTGGGGCAGCAAGAATTCCGCCTCCAGCCAGGCCAGCGCGCGTTTCATGGTCATCTTCCCTGAGCGCGCCCTCGTGAGGGACCGCAGGCTCTCGTCGTCTACTTCGATGATGAGCTTGTCGTCCCAGCTCACCGCCTGCGCGAACCGATGAACTCGAACGGTGAGCGGACTACCCTTGGCGGCGTTTGTGACCCAGGCGATCCTGGGCAGGTTCGTGTCCATGACCAGGTCGAGAGCATCCTGGTGGGCTGGCTCGGCGCCGGCCACGCGCCAGGCGGACTCGCCAGCGCGGAGCATGACCACTCCTGATTGCGCCGACGTCAGCAAGGTGATCTCGTCACCCACTACCGCTCCGGTGGAGAAACCATCATCAGGGCTGGTCAAGTCGATCGTCGTGATCGCGCCATAGGGGAGTTGGGACAGCTTCACGACGGTCCTCCGGGGTTCACCATGAAACAGAGCCACCTGTCGGGCCGGTCTTTCCTGGCGACGCGCACGCTCCACATGGCGCGGTCCACCACGGCCGGGAGCTTGCCGACCGCTCCGTCGGCGAGCGGCTGGGAGCGCACGGCGTCCGGTGACACGATGTTGACGACCTGACCGGAGTAGTTGGCGATCAGCAGATAGCCCTCGCTCCAGCAGAGCTGGAACATCGGGCGGCCGGGATTCGGCACCTCGCCGAGCACCGTTCCCCGGGTGAGGAGGATTTCCTGGTTCTCCACGGCGAGCACGGTTGCGCGCTCGATGGGCCGGAGGCTGTTGTCCGTTTCGCCGACGGTGGGAGTTGGCATGGAAGCCAGGTCGAGAAAGACCCACACGCCCAGGGTGGCGGGCCGGGGCGCATCATCGCACCATGGGCATCTGTCCTGGGAGGTGTAGTAGTAGTAGGTCATGCCGCAGGCCGTACACGGCACGGTGGAGGACAGCGCCGCCCGGAAGGCTGTGGCCCACCGACCGATGCCCGGCCGGTGTTCGCGCTGGCGGAGTCCGTCCACAAAGGTGAGTTGGAACAGGCTCTTCAGCTCGGGTCCGAGCACCAGATCACGGGGCTGTACGCCGCGGGTCGACCGGTTCGACGCGTCGTTTGGGTGGTCGATCCAGGGATGAGCGCCGTTGAGAGCGTTGAGCTCATCGTCCTCCAGGCCCTCGTACAGCTCGTCGCCGACGAAGGGATGGTCGAGGGTAAGTAACTCGTACGCCACCACGGCGAAGGCAAAGGAGTCGCTGAGAGTGTTGGCCGACCATCCGGAAGAGCCGAGCTCCGGTGCGGAGTATCGAGGGGTGTAAACGGTATGGCCAGACGCCCCGGTAAAGGTCAGGTTGTCGGTGTCGATTAGCCAGATGTCGGAGCGCTGGACGTCTTCCGACACGAAGATGTTGGCTGGCGACGGATCCTGGTAGATCAGCCCCCGAGCGTGCAGCGAAGCGAGCGCGTCAGCCACGCCGGCCAGAATGGCCAGCCTGCGGCGGAGCCCGCCGGTGTCCCGGTAGTGCTCGGCTGCGTGTTCGCCCGGCCGGACCTTTGCTACCCGACTGCGGGGCGCCATGCCAGAGACCAGCTCCATGACGTAGCCCGTCAGCGGCGGGGCGAGAACGTCGATGGGGCGGGCCAGTGGCAGCCCGTCGACCGGCAACCGTCGGAGGTCGCGCAGCCTGATCGCCCAGTCGCGCGTGGACCCCGCCCCGGTCTCCTTCAGCAGCTTGACCGCATGGCGGCCACCGGCGACCTCGTACACGGCTCCCTGGCCGCCGCTTCCCAACTCGCGCACGAGCTCCAAGGTGGTGCCGCTGGCCGTGCGCACCTTGCGGGGCAGCTCTACAAGCACGTCACACCGTCCTGTCCCCGCCAGTGCAGCGCCAGGGTCTTGTCGTCGTAGTGGCCGGCCGTGGGCCAGTCGCGTAAGGCCGCGCAGAGCCGCCGATGGCGCTCACCTGGGGGGAACGGCCCGAAATCCCGATCGAGCTCCGCGATGAACCCGCTGAGCGCCCGCGGATGGAGATCGTCGGAGACGCCGTCGGTCGCCAGAAGTATGCGCGAGCTGGCAGGCAAGGAGGGCAGGAGACGACTGTGCCAGACCGGGGCAAGGTGGGGCATGCCGAGACCGCTGGTCTCGTTGCCGAAGGTGTTGTCCTCCGGGCCCAACACATCGGCCGTCGTATCGCCGCCGACGACGATCAAACCATCACCAATCTGTCCCAGAAGCGTCGCGCCGGACGGATGGATGAGCGAGAACAGAACGGTTGTGCTGCACTCACCCGGATCGCGTGGCGCGATTTCGTCCAGCCATGTCCGCTCGAGCAGCCGGAACAGCGACTCAGGCTGAGGGAGATTCGGTGCCCCGAGTTCGCGGACGGCACGATATGCGGCCCGGCAGGCCGCCAAAGCTCCCTCGCGACCGTACGCGCGCGAGCCCAGGCCGTCTGCCACTACGACGAGTGAGCCGAACCGGCCACGGAATCCCTTCCACGCATCCTGCTTGGGCACACCTGCCCGTCGATGAGCGGGCCCGCAGACCGATGCCCCGAACCATGGCCGGTTGACTGAAGTCACGGTCATTTCATTCGACGACCACGTCGGCGGCGCGACCGGTGAGCGGCGGCGGCTGGAAATCGGCCTGTCCGCTGACAGCCTGCTGACTGATGCTCATCGTCAGCCAACTGAAGAACTCAACGATCCGGTGCGCATTCTCAGCCCTGATGACACCCTCCGCCCCGTCCTTAGCGAAGCGCTCGAGCACATGCATGGCCTGCTCGTCGATATCGTTGCCGATAGCTACAGAGAATCTTGTCGCCCGGCCGGCTCGTGGCGACAGGAGCAGCCGCTGCAGCGGCTCTTCCCACTCGTCAGTCGGGATGCCGTCGGACGCGAGGACTACGACCGGCTTACCGGATCGGCTCGGGACCTGGGCGCGGTCTTCGAGCACATCATGCGCGAGAGTCAGGGCGTGGCCGAGTGGCGTCCTCCCCTCTGCGGGCATATCGCGCCATTCATAGCCAGCCACCGGGGCCAATGGATGGTGCAGCCGCGCCTCGAAGCCACCGAAAGTGACGACGCCCACCGTGATCTCGTAGTCGGTCTCCACAAGTTCCTTGAAGGAACGGAGCATTTCACTGATACTGCGATTGAGCGTTTCGATCTTTGATTCATGTATCATGCTCCCGCTTACGTCCGCGAGAATGAGAACCGGGAGCTGGCGTGGTGTTGCGACTACGAAGTCCTTCAACGGCATATGGGTTCCAAGCCTGCAGTCGAGATCCGTTTCCCGGTGTTGACGCTGATAAATGCGTCGGTCTCGGGTCTTTGCGTGCTGCGGCATGTTTATATCAGATGGCATAGGGTGATGCATGGCGTAAGCCGTAAACTATCTCATATTACGATTATGTCCTGGTTTGGCGTGCAAAGTCCGCTTAACCTCTTGGGCGATCTCATCGCGAGCCCGTGCCAGCTGGCCATCCGGCCCTCTGGACGTCGTGGCCAGCCCGACCCGGCCGTTCAAGCTCGCGCCCTTCAGTTTCGCGCCGCTCAGGTTTGCTCCGGTCGGGCTGGCGCTGATCAGCTGAGCATCGCTCGGATCGGCAACATCAAGCAGGAGCAGGCCATCAAACCGCCGTGCACCAAGGACGTCAACTGCTACGGGACCCAGCCGCGCCTGTACCTGTGGGTGCAGAACCCCAGCACCGAGGGCGCGGTGGAGCGCCGCGGCAAGATCGACGGCCAGGTGGTGCGGGAACCGAAGAGCAGCGGCCCGTACGGCGTGTGCCAGGTGATGGCCGATAAGCCCTGACCCACTTGGTAGCAACCGGCGGACAGAGCCCCGCTACGCCGATGCCGCCTCCATGTAACAAGCAGTGAACCCGCGAGGGTCTCCTAAAGATCAGATGTCGAACTCGCCGTGAGCCGCTCCGTGCAGGAACGCCGTCCACTCATCGCGCGTGAAGATCAAGGCGGGTCCAGCTGGGTTCTTGCTGTCGCGCACGGCTACGACGTTCGGGAGATTGGTAGCTACCTCGACACACTGGCCGGTATCGCCGCTGGCGGTTGCCTTGCGCCACTCCGCTTGCTCTAGGTTCATTTCGACCATTTTCTTATCGCATCCCCTATTGCTCGTTGTGACACTGTTTGCGAGTTAGCGTCTGCTCTGATGGTGTCATATCTCACCTTGAGTGTCGCTACCGCGTCGTGATCTCCGGTGACGTGGCCGGACAGGATCGAGTCTGCCGACACTACCTCGGTTCCATCGCGGAGACGTGCCAGGGCGAAAGCGCTCACCATGCCAACCACACAGCCTGCCGCGGTCGGTACCAATTGGATGGTTATCCGCGGGTGCTGCGTCAGTTCGTGCAGGAAACGGAGCTGGTTCAGGAGGACTGCCGGCCCTCCGATGGGGCGGTCGAGCACACTCTCGTCGACCAGGGCCAAGAACGTCGGAGGCGTCGGCCCCTCGAAGATCTGCATGCGTCGCGTTCGGGCTTGGACCCGCTCCTCCGCCCGCTCGGGAGGGAACGTCGTGGAGAAGATCGCTCGGGCGTACTCCGGAGTCTGGAGCAGCCCTGGAACCAGGAGCGGGTCCCACGACTGAAGGATGACCGCCTGCGGTTCTATCTCCTCCACCCAGCGGGCAAACCAGCCGAGGGCGGGTGAATGGGTGATTTGCCGATATAGCTTTTCGAAATGGCCGTCAAGCGCGAAAGCCTGATCGGCCGCCTCGGCGAACTCCAGTGTCGGCGTCCGGCGCCCTCTTTCGACATGGCTGATGAGGGAGGTGTGGCACCGCATCCGGGCGCTTAGTGATATTTGAGAAAGTTTCCTCTTCTTCCGGTAGTGCTCCAGGTCGGAGGCGAAGCGTGCCCGCGGTGACATCTGATCGATGTTTTCGGTGTTCACGCTGCCCTCCGTCGTCGTGTCCTACCTGAAATATCCCTGGCCGCAGTCGTTGAGCGACAGATGTGTGACAGATAATACAGGCTTTGTGTCTTCTTTTGTCGTCCAGTTTCGCGAGGTGGGGGCACTTGTGATCGCCGATATTGCTCATGCTTGGGTTCCACGCAGCGACGAAAGACAGTGCTTTCGTCGCGTGCGGTAAATGGATCTCCAGAGCCTTGTGGAGGTGGTCAGCGAGGTGGACGCACATTGCTCAGCTCGTGGAGAGGTTGCTCGGCTCGTACATCCGGAGCTTGATCTGCAGGCGGAAGGCGGTGCGGGGCATGGACGGGACATGCGGGCATCCCTGGCCTCAGCAGGTGCAGATTCACGGGGCTGTCTTCAAGGTCGCGATATGAACGGTACAGCGAAGAAGGGCGCTAATCGACACAACTGCATTGATCTACCAGCTTTTCCGGTATCTGTGTCGATTGTGCGCAGGTATGTCGCACAGGTGCTGGAGGGGTGGGGTTGCGAGGAGTTGATCGACGGCGCCCGGCTCATCAGCAGCGAGCTCGTGACCAACGGCATAAAAGCGGTCGAGGCGCACGAAAGTGCTCGTGAAGCAGAAATCGAGACGTTCGGGATGCTCGCCGGGTGCGATCGACATGTGTGGATCGGCCTCTACCGGACAGTCCATGACGTGGTCATAGAGGTGTGGGATCCCAGTCATAAGCCGCCGAGAATCGGCCATCCCAGCGCATCGGAGGTTGGCGGACGAGGGCTACAGGTGGTCGACAAGATAGCCACAGAGTGGGGTTATCGATGGCCGAGCACCGGCGGGAAGATTGTCTGGGCCTTGCTCAAGATCACGCAGGAACCTGGAGCGCTGGATGAGGCGCGTTGAGGCCATGACGGACGCGAAGCGAGCGGCTGACGTCCTGGCCTCACCCACATGCCTGGTGACGACGGCATGGCCCTGCCCTGGATTCGCTCCGCACCCACCCCACCGGACAGACGGCCCGAAGACTCTCCTGGAGTGGACCACGGACAATCCGTCCCGCTGTCGGATCCTCGAATACACCTGCTCGTGCACCACGATCGTTTACGAGCTCCTGGCCTGCGGCGGCAACTATCGAATCCGCCGCACGAAGCAGGCACCGTCTCCTCGTGAGTCATACGCTGGCCCGTGGCGCCGCCAGATGGCCGAACGTATGTGGGCGTTGATCCTCTCGGGCGAGGCCAGCTTATGTTCGCATCACACCTCGGCTGTCCCGTGACATCGAACCCTGAGGTGTGACAGTAAGGCGTGAGTGGTCAGCACGCTGTCTGCGGCGCATCACCTGCGCAGCAGATCCTGCACCTCCGCCAGCAGGTCGACCTGCGCCCGCCAGTTGCCCCCCGATATCCCGATAACCGCGTGACTCGCCCCGGCCTCGCGATAGGCGTTCAGTTTCTCGGCGGCCTCCTTGGGTTGGCCGGTGAGCGGGATTTCCATGACGTCGTCGAGCGTGCGGCCATATGCGCCGCTGATGTTGGCCGCGAGGCGCTCTCGGGATGGAACACCCGGCCCGGTGCCCAGAGCGGCAGTGCCGCCAATCGCGATGACCGGAACGGCCCGCCCGTATCTCGCGGCCAGCTCCGCCAACCGCTCCCTGCCCTCAGCGACCTCCTGAGACGAGATCAGGGAGGGAAACCACCCGTCGCCCAGCCGTGCGGCCCGCCGGATGGCCACCTCTGACGCGTTGCCGACCCACACGGGCGGCATGTCGACGGCAGGTGCCAGCGTGACCGTCGGCTGTCCCGGCTCGTCCTGCAGGTGAACCTCCTCTCCCGCCAGCAGCTTGGGGAGCAGTTCCAGCGCGGTGTCCGTACGGCTGCCGCGCTTCCCGTACATCATCCCGGCAGCCGCCCACTGCCCCGGTCCACCTCCCGAACCAATGCCCAATACCAACCTGTTGCCGGACACGTACTGCAGGGTCGCAATCTGTTTGGCCGCCCAGGCCACGGGCCGGATCGCCGGAATGAACACGCTGGTGCCGATCTTGATCGCCGAGGTGGCCGCAGCGGCGGTGGCCAGGGCGGTCGGTGCGTCCAGCGTCGGCCCGCCGATGGCCAAATGATCGCCGTGCCAGACTCCGTCCAGCCCCGCGTCCTCCGCGTGGCGAGCAGCCTCCCGCAGGTCAACGCCCTGCTCGCGCTGCACGGTAACCCCGGGCAGGATGACGCCGATCTCAAAGCTCTTCATGAACTCGACTATGCAACCTCACGTTAGATTGAGGTCAATTCCATGGGTCCACGAATCGGCTCAAACTTCGATGACACACAATCAACGTTCGCTGTCGCAGGAGGATCATGGCTGAGAGATCCGACCACTTCGATCGCCGGCTGAGCACGTGTCAGTACAAATTGCGGTGGTACGTCAGATACTGCGGATCGATGTCGTGACCGGGAACAGTGCGTAAGAGGCCCCTCGACTCGCCGGTGAGCCGGTTGATCACCGTGAGGTCGTCCTTGACGATGATTGCGCCCTGGTCGAAGAGCACATGGTCATTGGGGCAGAGGCAGAGGAGATTGCCGATCACGTCGTGGCCGTCGTGCGGGCTGCCGAGCGGGCGGATATGCGCTCCCTCGGCGTACGGACCGTTAGGGAGCAGCAGCCGGACCCCGCACATCTGGCAGGTGTGATCGTGCAGGGTCTTGATCAGCCGTGAGAGTGCGCTGTCCCGGACGATCCGCTTGACCGTGGTCGGGCGGCGTTCCGGTGTACGGACATCGTCCTGCGGCGGGAGCGGCTCATTGCCGAGGTCACTCAAACCGACGCGCATGAGCAGCGCGTTCTGATCCACATCCGAGAAGTACGTGCTCAAGAGGTACGCGCTCGCCTGAGACCGTACCGCCTGGTCCTCCGTCACCAGGTCGTACACCCACTCGCGCAGACCGGAGACCGGCTGGTTTCGGCTCATCCACGCTAGGGGTGGGCTGCCGCTGGGGCGAGGCGGCTCCGGGTGGTCGGGCAGCGTCCATAACCCGAAGTGCGTGAGCTTCAAGACCGGGTATTCAGGAGTGGGGCGGTCGCCCGGCAGGCCGAACTCTCTGATGAGTGCGCTGATCTCGGCCCGTGTGACATTCCAAGGAACAAGGCGTTCCGCTCGGTGTGCGGCGCGGCCGAGGGCCCACAGCAAGGTGAGCGGCTGGTGCCGTTTGGGGCGGCCGTTCGAGACGGCGGTGTCGAGATTTCTGAGCATTTCGAGGAATGCCACGGCAGGCGACGCGTCTTCGCGCGAAGCGATGAGGAACCCAAGATGGCCAAGGACCCTGCCGACCGTTGCGGCCCCTCCGGAGAACTCCGAAGCGCGAAGCGGATGCCCGTCGACACCGCGGTGTGCCACGCCGGCGATGGCCTTGGAGTCGTAGCGGCGGCCGTTGCGGATGATGAAGTAGTCGCGTGCTTCTCGGTAGCCGTACCGCTGCAGGAAGACGTCGCGACCCAGTTGGTCGTACTCCTCGATAGCCGCCAGGACCATCTCGCGATCGAGATCGGATAAAGCCATTGGATCACGATATGTCTGGGGACCGGTAGCCGCGTGGATGCTGGGCTTCCCTCGGGCCCTCGAGTACGGGCTGGACTGGCGTGCCACCGGACGCAGCGTCAATTAGCCGGTCCAGGCTTGTACCCGGTTAATCAAAGGGCATCGAACAGAGCGATCACTAACGTGGCGCCGCCCGTGAGGGGCCGCCGCAAGAGGCACGCAGGAGTCCCGCCGCGAGGGCGAGCGCGGCGGGACTCACAGCTGCTGGTGGACGCGGTGGCAGGCGCCCAGTGGGGCAGGCTTTCCCGGCGGTCAGACTTCGACCGGCTCCAGCACGAACACCGGGATCTCCCGATCCGTCTTCTTCTGGTAGTCGGCATACGGCGGATACGCCGCCACCGCACGCTCCCACCACTCGGCCTTCTCCGTGCCAGTCACTTCACGGGCCCTCATGTCCTGCTTGACCGGGCCGTCCTGAAGCTCCACACGGGGCTCGGCCTTGAGGTTGAAGTACCAGACGGGGTGCTTGGGAGCGCCGCCCTGCGAGGCGACCACGGCGTATCGACCTTCATGTTCCACACGCATCAGTGGCGTCTTGCGGATCTTGCCGGTCTCGGCGCCCAGGTTGGTCAGCACAACGACGGGCAATCCCGTGTCCATCAAGGTCGTGCCCTTGGTACCGCCGGAGCTCTCGTACAGCTCCACTTGCTCACGCACCCACTGCGCGGTGCTGGGTTCGTACTCACCTTCAAGAGGCATGTCATCCGTCCCTAAATCGGCCGACTCGCGTGCGAAGGGTTCAACGCCCGCACCGTGCGGGTTTCATCCATGCCTGGTCTCGGTCGCTTGCGGTGACGGCGCCGGCAGCCTTCCGGGGTGGGCCGCAGTGGCGCCGACGCGCTCGGTGATGATCCGGGAGACGGCCACTATGCGTTCGTGGCCCTCGTGCCGCAGTCGGACCTCGTCACCGCCCCGGACGGCGTGCGAGGGTCTGACGCGTACTCCGTTGACCCGGACGTGTCGACCCCGGCAGGCGTCGGACGCGATCGAACGAGTGATGCGCGCCCTGCCCCTCCAGGCAGGCCGCGGATCACACACGCCCAGCTCACGGTCTTTCAACATGAGAACGCTTCGGCCTTGCCCGTGCGGACGACGTGAATGCTTACCCGAAGTGCTGTGGCCCCTTATTAATCCTTGTGGACGGCCTGATAGCGGCCTTGGCCGGCATCAGGCCATCGCCGTCCGACGGCGTTGCCATCATGTGCGCCGTCGCAATTCAGCTGCCGGGGAAGTGATAAATATAGCCCCCGAGCCATCTCAAGGTGGCAATCCGAGTACTATTCCTGAGATCGCATCGCCCCGTATCAGAGTAACTATCGACAAGTGAAGATCGAAGTCGGACGACCGATATTCTATTTAGGGTGGTGTCACATGGTCATCTATAACAGGACTCTCGATTGCCCTTTCTGCGTCCTGTCGGCGGAGGGGCGTTCGCCCGTTTGGGAGCATTTCTTTCACGCCGAAAATGGCGATGAGGTCATCTTCCGAAGCGCATCGTTCTCAGTCGTTCTCGACACCGCGCCGCTCGCGGAAGGGCACCTGCTCATCATCACCGATCGCCATATGCCCTCACTTGCGGGCCTCTCGAAAGCCGAACGCGACGAACTCCAAGCGGTCAAACGTGACGCTGAATCGAAACTCAGGGGCGTGTACGGTCCGATCACCTACTTCGAGCATGGCGCGGAGAGTTTCGCGCGGCATGCGGGAGCGTGCATCGACCACGCCCACCTGCACTTGGTCCCGGGGGACGTCGACATCTTCCCACTCGTCGCTCACGACTACCCGAATGTCGAGTCGTTCACTTCATATGAGGACGCGCTCGAAAGCCTGGCCGGCCGTGCCTACCTCATGTTCGGCCGGGATGCGGGTCCTGCTTATGGAGTGCACGCCCCCGCCTGCGTCACGCAATACCTCCGACGTTTGGTCTCCCAAGTGGCCGGGTCCAAGGCTGTATGGAACTGGCGTGATTCCGTTCGTTGGGCCGATGCCCTCTCGGTCCGGGACCAATTGCTCAATGCCAGGAAAAAACTACGTTCTTAGCCTTGCGAGCGGCGTGCGAAGCCTTGCACGACGCTGGCGCGATGATTGTAGATGAGCTCGTCGCGTAGCATAAGGCTGTCAATCGTGAAGCTCTCCTCGGCAAGGACGCGCCGGGTGTATTCTTCACTGAAGAAATGCCTGACCTGGCCTTCGCTCCGGAAAAGGTCAGGGCCGAGCTCATCGCCTTCGCCGTAGAGCGGGTCGTCGGTAGACCTGCAGGTGAACAGAATTCTTCCGGTCGGGCGTAGCACACGATGTATCTCGCGGAAGATGTCCCGGGTGACCGTGTCAGAGAAATAATGCAAGGAAAGTCGTGCGTAGACCGCGTCAAAAGCGCTGTCCGGAAAAGCCAGGGGCGCTCGCAGGTCTTGGACGAAAAAGCTGACTCCGGACGCTCCCTGAAAGCGTATGTTCTCCTCGATGGCGAACTCTGAGAAGTCTGTCGCGGTGACCGTGTGCCCCTGTTCCTGCAGGAAGATGGCATCTTTCCCGCTGCCACACCCCAGTTCGAGAATCCGGTGGCCGCGGCCAAGGCTGTCGGCGAGGAGGCGGGCGAGCGGAGCCGGGCTCATTCGTTCATCGTTGTTCCAGTATTTACGGTGGTGCCCATTCCACAGTTGCAACTGATCGACATCGCCGACCGATGAGACTGGTGCCCCATTCGAGGCGATGATGTCGTCGATGCCCCGAATGCCTGCCGCTTGGTCCTTGATCAGGTAGGCCATAGCTGACCATATCAAGGCAAGCCAAGTCCAAGCGAGGCTGGGTGTTGATTTTCTGTTCCGCTTTACACATACCGGTCGGTTGCTACACTCAAGGCTGAATGTGCCGCAGGCTGGTCGTGAGGCGTGAAGGCTGAGGGCGACGCATGTCTAGCGAACCAACGGCGATGTGGAGTCCCGTTGAGCATGAGTGGCTGTTTCGCGTGCCAGGCCGCCGCAATCTGGAGCCGCAGGCCGATATCCGCCCCCATGCCGACTTAAATGCCAAATGTCCATTCTGCCCCAGCGGGGAAGACATGGCAATGGCGAGCGGTGCCCGCCTGGTGCCGAGCAAGCATCCCATGATTGCCCTGGAAGAGCCGCATTCCCCTGAGCCGGAGCAGTTGCATTGGGTGCTCGTGTACGGCAACTCCCATTCCCAGAGGCTGGGCGATCTCCCGGCCGAGGTCACCCGGGAGTTCCTGGAGCTGATCTCCATCAAGACCTCGCGGCTTTTTGACCGTTCTTCGGTGAAGGCGGTCTTCGCTTTCGAGTCCGTGGGGGACCACTTCGGTCCGACGGTCGCTCATCCGCACGGTCAGCTCATCGGACTCCCCTTCGTTCCGAGGCGCCTGACTCTCGCGCCGGCCGCTGATTCGTGTGCCGTGTGCGACTCCGTCATTAGGCGAGACCTGACGGTGATGATCAGGAACCATGCACTCGTTCAAGTGCCTCCATGGTCGCGGCTGCCCTTCGAGATGATCATTATGCCGAGGGTGCACCGGCCGGATCTTGCGTCGCTGTCTGTCGAGGAGATCACGTCGATGGCCGACTGCCTGCACACCGGCCTGCAACTGTGTCGGTTGACCCACGATGGCGAGATGCCGCCTTATCTGATCAACGTGATGCAGGCCCCCAAGGGCGACACCTCACACCACCTGCGGGTGGAGCTCGTCCCGCTGCACAAGGACGAGAGAACGCTCAAGCGGCCGGGTGGCATGGAGTTGGGCCTGGGAATCTACCTCAACCCGCTGCTTCCGGAGGTCGCTGCCGGGATTCTCCGCGAGGTCTTGCCGGACGTACGGAGGTGCTCGATATGAGGCGCGTCCAGATCGTCGGGACCCAGCGCTCCGGATCCAACCTGCTTCGCCTGCTGTTGGGGTCACTCCCGGGCGTCTTCGCGCCGCCTTCGGCGCACAAGCTGAGGGACTTCCAAAGCCTGACCAGCCGGTACGGCTCGTTGCACGTGCCCTCGAACCAGGGACGCCTGGCAGAGGACATGGGCCGGCTTGTCGATATGAATGCTCTCGCGTGGCCACGTATACCGGATCGGAGGCGGGCGGTTTTAGCAGAGATGGGCGGATCTACGCTGGCTCACGCAGTTTTAGCCTTTTACGATGCGCACGCCCGATACTTCGGCAAGCAGGTGTGGGTCAGCAAGTGTCTGGAGAATGTCCACTTCATTGATCAGCTCATCGACTCCGGCCTGCCCATTCTTTATCTGCACCTCGTAAGAGATCCACGCGACGTGGCCGCCTCGTTTTCCCGGGCCCCGATAGGTCCGAAGGAGCCAAAAGCGATCGCTTTGCGCTGGTTGGAGGACCAGGAAGCGGCTATGGCAGCACGCGAGATGGTCGGCGAAGACCGTTGGCTTACCTTGCGTTACGAAGATCTGGTCACGGATCCGGAGGCTGCTCTGGCGCCGCTGTGCGATCGCACAGAATTGAGGTGGTCGGCTTCCGCTCTCGAGTTTCACCGTCGAGAAGAGGCTCGATCGGCTGCGTCGATATCCGAGCTGTGGAACAATCTCGACCGACCGATTCGGCGCGATCGCGTGGCCGCGTACAAGAGATCGGCGAATATCGAGCTGGTGACGGCTGTCGAGGGCATCACGTGTGATCTGATGTCCGCATTTGACTATGCCGCTGAATATATATCTGTGCCGACCGGAATCAGTGCCGGCGAGAACGAGGACATTCTGAATCGTGATCGTGAGATGCGTGCAGAATTGGCGGCCGCCCGCGATCCGGAGGCAGAGGCCGTGCACCTCAGGAGAGTGAGTTTCCTGGAGGACCTCAAGGCCACGAGGCCACCCATGGGTTTTGCGGAGGATCTTATGTATGTGCAGTTCGCACAGAAAGCCGTGATCGAGTGGCAGGGAAGACTGCTTCTGATCAGGAAGGGTCAGGATGACCCGCACCAGCCAGGGAGATGGGAGTTGCCGGGCGGACGCATGAAGCCTGATGAATCGCCGGATGACGCGCTTGTTCGCGAGGTACGCGAGGAGGTGGGGTTGGATGTGTCGCCTGGGCGTCCGCTGGCTCTGTGGTCATGGCGGCTGGGCAACGAACAGGACGCCCCGACGGTCATCGCCGTGGCCCGGCTCTGTGAGACGAGTACTGGGGATGTGGACATGAGCCGGAACGACGAGGATGATTTCATCGAGAAGTACGGCTGGTTCGAGAGAGACGAGGTCCTCGATCTAGATCTCATTCCAAGCGCCAGAGGCCCCATCGAGACGGTTCTCGCAAACCTCTAGCAATTCTGTTCAAACGGATGAGGCGCCTACGGGCGTGTGTGAATCAAGGACGAGTTAGTTGCTGACGCGCCAGATCCTGAGGGACGCTCAGTTAGAGATCGAGCGGCGGATCGAGTTGCGTCTACAAGTCGAGGCCGGGCGGCTGCCGGACTGCGCCCTGGCTTCGGGGCAGTATCTCGACCATCCTCGCTACGAACAGCGCGGGCTCTACGGCACTGCGGCCACGATCCACATTCTCGCCCGTCGGGCCACAACGGATCCCGCCGTCAAGGAGCAGGTGGCGAGGTTGATCTATTACGTCGTCAACCGCAGCCAGGTGGAAAGGGCCTCGGTAAGCTCTGCCGTGTACCGGGACCTCGTTGCACGCAGAATCCGGCTGCAGAAGTCGGACATTTTTCGGATGGCCGATATCGGGTTCGCCCTCTCCTACGTGAGCCCCGCCATCGCGCTGAAGTCCGAGGCGTTGACGCTGGTGCAGGGGGCTTTCGAGGGCGCGCGGGCCAACCCGGCGGGATATGCGGTTGGTAGCGAAGGCGGAGAGCCGGATCCGCTGGCCACGGCGCATGTCGTGCGCTGTCTGGCGGCGAATAATCTGCCCATCAGGCCGGAGGACTGGCGCTATCTTCGCGAGTACCTGAGCAGCGGTGACAACGACTTCGTTCGCTGCTTCGTGCTTCTCGTGCTCACTGCCTATGACCCCCAGATGGAGCGGAGGCAGCTGCAGGTCTCCTGGAAGGATCTCTTCTCGGCGCTTTCAGCCGCGTTCGGCGGCCAGTCGGAGGCGAACCATGAGTACACCCGGTACGGCGCGCAGGACTATGTCCGGATACCCTGGCAGATCTACCTGGTCCAATCGTGCGCCAAGCTGTTCCCTCTGACGAGATTCAACGGGTTCACGATCCAGCGGAAGATGCTGGATGTGGTCCAGCAGATCTGCGCTCCGACCGGGTTCAGGTACGAAGCCTCAGGTAGCTATCTCTCCACTCGCACGTATGCGTGCGTTTGGCAGGCGATGGAGGAGATTTTAGCCTTCAACTTCAGGCAGCCTATTCCACGCGTCGTCGTCCGCACGGTGACCGGGGCTACGCGTCTGCTGTCCAGTCGGCTCGTCGGGGTACTCACGTATCTGCTGCTCGTCACCGTTGCGGCCGGATCGCTGGTCGAGTGGCTCAACAGCCCTCACCGCTTCATCGGTGACCTGGCGCCCAATCTGCTGGCAGAGGTCATGCTCATCATCGCTGCGAGGCTCGAGCTCCAGGTGAGGCGGGCGAAGTATCGTCGCTGAGCCGTCGAGCGGGGCTCGCAGTCGGCCTAGCCTGTGTGCCCAGGTCAGCGGGAAACCCGGGCCACACTCTTCGGTGGCGGTCTCAGTCAGCCACTGGGCGTGGGGATGCTGATCGGACAGCTGTCGCCCGAGATGGCAGATGGGCCCTGCTCGGGAAGGCGCGGTTTCGCCGCAAAAGGTGAGCCGGACACTCGTTTCATCTATTGCCGATCCCACGCCGGGCGACGAGTCCGATGATCTGGCCGGTTACGAGCTGCATCGCACGTGTCCGTCGGGTTGCCAGACCGGCGGTGGGTTCACCGCCGGCTACGACACGCTGATCACCACGCTCCCGCTGGATGTCACCTCGTACGTGGACACGGCCAGCGGCGGCGAGCCGGACGCGGTGGCCGACCCCTCCTACATTCACCAGGCGACGTACTGGGTCGAGGCGGTGCTGAAGAACGGTCAGCGCTCCCCGTCGCAGGAGATGACGGTGACCCTGCCCCGGCCGGGTCAGATCGCCAAGACCCTGTACGGGACGGTGGACACCACGCTCGCCTCCGGCGAGCCGTCGACCGGCCACGACCAGGTGGGCGGGCAGAAGCGGCTGCAGGTCGGCAACACCGCCACCACGCTCGGCAACACCCGCGCGGTGGTCACCTTCGGCGATTTCGCCGCCGAGATCCCGGCCGATGCCCAGATCAGCGAGTCGACGCTGTCGCTGTGGGGAGCCACCTCCACCGGGACGGGCGCGAGCTTCACCGCGCACAAGCTCACGGCCGGCTTCGACGAAGCAGCGACGTGGAACAGCCCATGGAGCAGCGCGGGCGGGGACTTCGACGCGGCCGCGCTCGGGTCGGTGACAGGCGTGACGACGACACCCGGCTGGCGCGCCTGGACGGTCACCGACGCGGCCAAGGCGTGGGTCGCCGATCCGGCCACCAACAAGGGGCTGCTGGTCAAGGTCGCCAATGAGGCGGGCACCGCCAAGCAGTCGGCCTCGTTCCTGGCCTCGGAGACCGATGAGCCGGTGCTGCGCCCGCGCCTGCGGGTGACGTACACGGAGAAGAGCACAGGCGCGTCCGCCTTCTACGTGCCTGGCACCCCCGAGCGGCTGGACTCCGGCGCCACCCGGCAGATCACGGTGGTGGTCACCAACACCACCACCGAGACCTGGCCCGCCACCTCGACCGCGGTGAGCTACCACTGGAAACTGCCCGACGGCACCGACATCTCCACCCCGGACAACCAGCTCAAGACGCCGCTGCCGAACCAGCTCGCGCCCGGCGAGAGCGTGGCCGTCGAGGCGAACGTCAAAGCACCGACGGTGAGCGGCGGCGGCACCAACCTGGCCGAGGGCCTGCAACTGGTGTGGGACGTCCAGGACACGCTCACCAACAACTGGAAGTCGGCCTCGCATCAGTTGCCGCAGCTGCCGCAGCAGATCCGCATCGACTCGCCGACGTCCGACCTGCTCGGGTTGGAGAAGTTCTACCAGTTCACCGGCAAGAACACCGGCGCCGGCGCGACCGCGCTGGTCAACCCGTACGCCGGAAACGTGGTGTGGAACTACAACGCCTTATCCAACCCCTCCCGTGGTTCGCAGACGTTCGTCCGCATGACGTACAACAGCCTCGACACGAGCAGCGCATCGCTCGGCTACGGCTGGTCGCTGCAGACCTCCACGCTGGGCAAACTCGGTTCGTCGCTGCAGTTCCACCCGCCTGGCCAGGAGTGGGCCGACCAGGTCCGGCTGACCGACGGCGACGGCACCACACACGTGTGGACGCTGGACACCCACGGCCTGGACCGGCGCGACTGCGACTACACCACCTGCGACTACACCCATCCCCGCGGCGTACACCTGTACCTGCAGCGCGTCGACCCGAACTCCTTCCCGCAGGAGCAGCGGGAGCTGGCCGAGCAGCGGCGCTGGGTGTTCACCAAGCCGGACCGCACCCAGTTCTTCTTCGACGAAGAGGGCTTCCAATCGGCGATCGTCGACAAGAACGGCAACACCATGTCGTTCACCTACGAACGGCGCCGTTCCAACAACAAGCCGACCAAGTTCCTGCAGCACATCACCGACGCGGCCGGCCGTAAGACGCTCGCCCTGACCTACTACCAGAAGGGCCAGGACTACACCTACGTCAACGACGCGGGCCAAGACGTCGACGACACCAAGCTGACCAACCCGCACATCATCGACAACGTCGAGTCGATCACCGACATCGCCGGCCGCAAGGTGACCTTCACCTACACCGACAAGGGCCTGATGGCCAAGATGGTCGACGGTGCGGGTGACGACGGCGCGAAGACGTTCCGGTTCACCTACGACGCCACCCAGGGCACCAAGAACGTCAAGCTCGTCAACGTCAAGGATCCGCGCGGCAACACCACCTCGCTGAAGTACTACGAGGCGCCGGTCGACCCGAAGGACAAGTGGAAGGTCGAGACCCTCACCGACCGGCTCGACGGCGTCACCAAGTTCGACTACGTCGACCCGGACGGGCCACAGGGCGGCATGATCCACGCCACCGTCACCGACCCGCTGCAGCACGCCACCAAGTACGTGCTCGACGCCTACGGTCGCACCGAATCGATCACCAACGCCAAGAACGAGACCACGGCGCTGGAGTGGGATCCCGACCACAACGTCACTAAGCTGACCGAGGACAACGGCGCGTACGCGACCTGGAGCTTCGACCAGAAAACCGGCTACCCGCTGGAGCTGCGTGACGCCGAGGCCAACGTCAACGACACCAACCCGACCACCCTGGCCTACCAGTCGTTCCTGAACGGCTACGTCGCCGACCTGACCGAGAAGACCTCACCCGAGGGCCGAAAGTGGCAGTTCTGCTACGACGCCAACGGCAACCTCAAGACGGTCACCGACCCCCTCGGTGTCGAGTCCGCGACGGCCGGCGACTACACCACCTCGTATGAGTACGACCCGCTTGGACAGCTGACCAAGAGCACGGACGCCAACGGCAACCTCACCAGCTTCAGCGACTACCACCCCTCCGGCTACCCGGAGAAGATCACCGACGCGTACGACAAGGTCACCGCCACCACCTACGACGTGCGCGGCAACGTCCTGACGGTCACCGACGCGCTGGGCAAGCAGGCCACGCAGACGTACGACGTCTTCAAACGGCCGCTGGAGTCGAAGGTCCCCAAGGACCAGGACGACGCGAAGTTCATCACCGCCCCGGCGCCGATCTACGACCCCAACGACAACATCACCAAGACGACCGCTCCCAACGGCGCCGTCGCCACCGCGGTCTACGACAAGGCCGACCAACTCCTCGAATCCAACCTGCCGAAGGACACCCCGACCGGTGAGGAGCGCAAGGCGTCCTTCACCTGGGACCTGGCCGGCAACCTGAAGACCCAGACCGAGCCGAAGGGCAACCTCACCCCGGCTGACCCCGCCGACTACACCACCACCTACGTTTACGACCCGATCTACCAGCTGACCGACGTCCTGAACGCCGAACAGCACAAGATCACCTACAGCTACGACAACGTCGGCAACACCACCAAGGTGGTCGACCCGCGCAAGAACGCCACCGCCGACAGCGCCGACTACGCCGCGATCTACACCTATGACCTCAACCACCAGGTCAAACGCGTCAAGGACGCGGCGGGCTACGAAACGGCCGTCGACTACGACCTCGACGGGCTGGTGGTCGGTGCGACCGACCAAGAGGGCAACAAGTCCCTCACCGGCTACAACAAACGCGGCGACGTCATCGAAACGCGCGTCCCGCACTCCGAAACCGACGGCGTCATCAAGTACGTCACCACCCAGTTCACCTACGACCAGGTCGGCAACAAGACCAAGACCATCACCCCGCGCGGCGTGGAGCGCGGCGGCGACCTGGGCGACTTCGTCGCCGAGACCAAGTACGACAAGCTGAACCGGCCCGCCGAGGAGATCTACCCGTTCGACCGGCAGGACCCGGTCTACAACAAGCCCGACAGCGTCCTGTACGCCTACGACGCGGTCTCCCGGCTGAAGGAGATCTCCGCCCCACCCTCACACGGTCAGACCGTCCGCAACATCACCACGATGACCTACTGGGACAACGGCTGGTCCAAGACCACCAACGACCCGTGGGACATCAAGACCACCTACGACTACAACGACCTGGGCCTGCAGACCAACCGCACCGTCACGTCCGCGGGTGGCTCGTCACAGCGCGCCCTGGACTGGTCGTACTACCCCGACGGCAAGCTCAAGACCCACTCCGACGACGGCGTCCCGCTCGGCCTGGACGTCGTCATGGAGGACAACTCCGACACCGGCCAGGTCACCGCCACCGGCACCTGGACCCTCGGTACGGGCGGCACATCCGCTTCCAACATCGTCGGTCCGCAAGCCGCAGTCGAAGGCTTCGTCGGCTACGACTACGCCACCGCCCCCTCGGGCACCGGCCAGTCCTCCTTCACCTGGAACCTGACCACCCCGTCCGACGGCACCTACAAGGTGCAGGTCCAATATCCCTCCGGCGCGACGGCCACCAACGCCAAGTACACGGTCAAGCACCAGGGCAGCCAGGACACCGTCACGCTCGACCAGACCAAGGACAGCGGCACCTGGGTCGACCTGGGCACCTACACCTTCACCGCCGGCACCGTTCACTCGGTCACGTTGACCGATGACGCCAACGGCACCGTCGCCGCCGACGCCGTCAAACTGGTACGCGACAACACCGGCGACACCGACACCGAGAAAAAGGACTTCAGCTACACCTACGACCCCAACGCCAACCTCACCCTGCTCGAGGACAAGTCCCCGACCGCCAAAATCGACCGGTGGGAGATCGGCTACACCGGGCTCAACCAGATCGACCAGATCGCCGAGTCGTTCAAGGGCGCGGTCAAGAACACCACTAGCTACCGCTACAACGAAAACAGCGCGGTGGTGGAGCGCACCCACGACAAGACGCTGGCCACCTACGGCTACGACATCCGTGACCTGGTCGAGGAGGTCGTCAACAAGAAGTCGGCCACCGACACCGCGCCGAAGACCACTCGCTACACCTACACCCCCCGCGCCGAACGCCTGAAGGAAACCAAGGCCAACGGCAACACCGTCGACTACGACTACTTCCTGTCCGGCGTCTTGCGCCACTCCCTCGAAAAGAAGCCCAACGCCACCCTCGTCGCCGAACACACCCTCGGCTACCAGGGCAACCTGCAACGCGCCCGCGACACCGCCAAAATCCAGAACGCCGACAGCCCTGGCGCCTACCTCGAGAACGACTACACCTACACCTACGACCCCCGCGACCGCATCGCCAAAACCGTCAAAACCCCGACCGGCGGCGGCGCGGCCGAAACCGAAACCTACTCCCACGACCCCAACAGCAACGTCTGGGAAGAAGAGGTCCTCGGCAAGAAGACCACCTTCACCTACGACCGCAACCGCCTCCTGACCTCGATCACCGGCGGCCAGACGTCGACGTACACCTACGACCCGTACGGGCGACTGCGCACCATCCAAGGCGGCGGCAAGACCTGGGAGAAGTACACCTACGACGGCTTCGACCACGTCACCAAGCACGAAAAGCTCGGCACCGACGGCACCACCAACACCGTCACCACCTACACCTACGACCCGCTCGACCGCACCACCACCAAGACCGAGAAGGAAGGCACCGCCAACGCCAAAACCACCACCTACTCCTACCTCGGCCTCTCCGGCGAGGTCCTGGACGAAGAGGTGGCCGGCAAACTCACCAAGTCCTTCCAATACAGCCCGTGGGGCGAACGCCTCTCCCAGGTGAAGGTCGCCGACGACGGCCGCGAGGAATCCTCCTACTACGGCTACAACCCGCACACCGACGTCGAACAGATCACCAGCGAGACCGGCGACACCCGCGCCACCTACGGCTACACCGCCTACGGCAAGAACGACGACAAACTCTTCACCGGCATCGACAAGCCGGATCCGGTCGACCCCACGGCCAAGGAGGAGTACAACCCCTACCGCTTCAACAGCAAGCGCTGGGACAACTCCACCGGCATGTACGACATGGGGTTCCGTAACTACAACCCCGGCCTCAACCGCTTCCTCAACCTCGACAGCTACAACGGCGCCCTCGACGACCTCTCCCTCGGCACCGACCCCTGGACCAGCAACCGCTACGCCTTCACCGGCGGCAACCCCATCACCGGCGTTGAAGTCGACGGCCATGAACCACGCCCTGGCCACTGCCAAAGCACCTGCCCCACATCCCAGGCCGCGATAGACAAGGCGAATGCCGAAAACCGCTCCGGGCACGAAAGGATGCTTGCAAACTTTGCCAAGCGGGACATGCAGAAGTGGATGGCAGAAAACGGGTACGACCCCAACACCGGGAAGCACACGCGGAAGGGGTACGATCCTTTCACTCCCTTTGCGGTCACTCCTGACTACTACGCTGGCGATGAGCGCGGCGGGAAGCGTGCCCTCTGGGATTTGGCATGGTCGCTGACCGTCGATGACTACGTAGAGTGCTCTCGCGGTGATGTCGCTGCGTGCGCTTGGGCTGCTTCAAACTGGGTGACCCTCGGCTTGTCGAAGGTCTTGAAACCTCTCTTGAAAACAGGGAGAGGCGTCGACGCGTTCCTGCTCGCCGATGCCGGTGACGGTATGCAGTCGATCATGAAGCGTGGCGCAAAGGATCTCAAAGGAATCAGGCTGTCGCGCTCCTATGAAGGGCTGGACTACGCCCATGTCCGAAACAACCACTTCCCCAAGGGGAACGGCGTCACATTGAATAAGGACCTCTGGCCTGAGGATATGACCAATGGGCAACTCGATGCGATCGGGCGCCAAGCGCTGGCCAACAATCCGGAGGTCGTGGGATACGACTCCGTCACGGGAATGATTCAGGGCCGGGCTGTCGTGCAGGGAGTCCGCGTTCAGTTCCAAATTCCCAGAGGAGGGGGAGAGATGCGCTCCATTTACCCTCTCGGTCCTTGGCCTGCCAGGTAGTGTAGAGCGCGTAGCGAAACGCTGACGCGAGGTGTGTGCGTGAGGTTCTGATTCACGCACACACCTGGTATATTCGGCGTGACGTGTGAAAGTCCAGAGAAAGAGGCTTGCTTGTTCGAGCTGATCATGCCAGTCGAAGAACTCGAAGTACGCTCACGAAGCCCGCTTTTCGTCGCAGGGCAGATATGGGCGGTGATCGACGGAGTCGACTTTCCGGGCGCTCGCTGGACTGATTCACCGATCTCGGTACTCGGCTCTCTGGGGACCGCCATTCACGCTGTTCGTCGAGGCGAAGTCGGTGAAGTTTATTTCTTTGACGGGCCATATTATTTGAAGTTCATCCCAGAAAATCGCTTGGACTCCACGTCATTGAAAATCGGCGTGGTGGCCGTATGTGACCGGGATTCCGATGAAGGTGTCGCTCGGATTCGGGGGAAAGTGGCCTTGTCCGAAGTCATGCAGAAGTATCAGCTAACTATTTCTTTCTTGCGCGGATGGGCGGAGAGCCAAGGAGAGGCCGCTGTGCTCGACCTGTTGTCACATATGCCCTCTGTCACTCCGCATTGATTCATGGCCGGCGACCTTGGTCCCGGCGGACCAGAAGGACATGGGGCAAGGTATCCCTGCCGCCTCCGCTAAGTCCTCGACCCGGACGTTGTCGAGGCCGCGCTCCAGCGCGCGCTGGACCGCGGCCTTCGACGGAGCATCCCGGGTCTCCTGTCGCTTGGCCCGGTTATGCCCCCGGTCTACAAATACTCCGCAAGGATCACCGTCCACGAGGCGGCGGGCAACCGCGCCGTCAGCCGGTCACCGTCAGCCTGTACGGCCAGCGGCCCCGGAAGGGCCTCCACCCGGTGCGGGTCGTCCCCGGCGGCGATCACCGAGGCCGGCAGGCGCCCGCCGGTACTGCTGGCCAGAAGCTTGGTGTCGACGCGCGGATTTGCGGTTGATAAGGACCGCCGTTGACGAGCGCGGCCACAGACAGCGGCTATCCCTTGGCGGCGAGCCTCCGCGCAACGTCCTCGCGGGTCGCGGACGGCAGCAGGGGCAGCAGGCGGTCGCGGCAGGAAGGCGGGCAATGCACGAGCAACCCGGCGATCGTGGCGGATGGAAGGCGGCTCAACGCCTGACCAGCCGGGCCCTCCGGCATCGCGGCGACGACGAGACCGGCCTGCCGGGTGTCGATGACAGCCATCGCTTCGAGGGCCGCCGCAGAGTGCCGATCGTGCATGTGACCGAGCATGCGTCCGCGGTGGTGGGGCTCCATCGCCAGTACGACCCCGGCCACCAGGCTCGGGTCTCGTACCTGGTCCAGCAGCCAGCCGACGCGGTGCGGGAGCAACATTTGCAGGATCTTCGCGCTCTTCGTCGCCTGGCGGCACAGCTCCTCCACCGCGGCGGTCGTGAACAGCTGCCACTGCTGGGCGAGGAGGACCGCCGCCTCGGCGGCGGGCAGCGCGAGGACCATCGAGCCTCTCTCCGCGGCGCCGGCACCGGCGAGCGCCCGACGCACTCGTTGTGTCGCCCCGTCACCACCCGTTCCCGCGCCGTTTCCACCTCGGCCGCCGCTCCGTCCGGGAATACCGCCGTTCCGTCCGGGGATGCCGCCGTTCGCTCCGGCTCCGTTCGCTCCGGCTCCGTTTGCTCCGGCTCCGTTCGCTCCAGCGACGTTCGCTCCGGCTCCGTTTGCCCGGTGAGGCGGACGTGGTCGAGTGGCGGAGTCTTGCCGCGTCCGCCGCGGCCCTGTCCCGGGATCACCCCTGGGGACCTGTTGCAGTCGCCGCGCCAGTTCATCGGCCGTCATCCTGTTGGCCGGGCTCTTGACCAACAGGCGGTTGATCGTCGACTTGAGTTCGCCCGCCCGGGTCATGGGGTCCGGGGGGAGAGCGAGGATCGCGAACTTGGTGGCTTCCTCAGTGCTTCGGTGGAAGGGTGGACGTCCCTCCAGGGCCGTGTAGAGGGTGGCGCCGAGCGACCACAGATCGGCCGCTCCGTCTATCGGGATACCTCGTAGCCGCTCAGGGGCTATGAAGTCCGGGGTGCCGATCACGTGACCGAGCGTGGTGATGCGCTCGTGGCCCTCGATGGCGGCGATCCCGAAGTCCACCAGGACGACCTCGCCGGAAGCGGTGATCAGGATGTTGTCCGGCTTCACGTCGCGGTGGAGCACCCCGACCGCATGCGCGGCCGCGAGCGCGGCGAGCGCCTGGGCACCGATCCGCGCCACGTCGCGCTCGGACAGGGGTCTCTTCTCGATCAGCGAGCCGAGCACGGTGCCTGGCACGTAGTCCATCACGATCCATGGGCCGTCAGGGGCGTCGAGCACGTCATGGACCCGGACGATGCCCGGGTGGTCGATCCGGGCCAGCGCCTGTGCCTCCTGTTCTGCCCGCGCCTTCAGCTCTGGCAGGCGCCCGACGTCCGCGCGTACCTGTTTGAGCGCCACCACGCGGTCGAGCTTGCCGTCCCGGCCGCGCCAGACCCGTCCCATGCCGCCGCTGCCCAGTCGCGCCTCGATGACGAACCGACCGGCGACGCGCTCACCAATCATCGTTCAGTCCGGCGTACTCGGTCCGCTGGCCGTCGTCTGCCCGAGAGGCGCGGTTGTCTCGGAGGTTGCGAAGCGCCTCGTCCTCGAAGCTCCTGTCCTCAGGGTGCTCCGCCGGCGGGGGTGAATACGGGACGCCGGGTTCGTAGAAGACTCCGGTACGAGGTTCGTCCGCGACGTACGGCCGGGTCGTGCCGTCCCGCCAAGAAGCGCGACGTGGCCGGTCTGCCTCGTAGATCTGGTCGATGGCCACGTTGACCTCCCGCTTCTCCAACGCGGCCAGGATCATGTCGTAATTACCAGGCCGCTGCATCAGCTTGACGAGGACCGGCAGACACTCGATGAGCAGGATGAACAGGAACAGCAAGGTCCGGGCCATGTTGAGGGTCGCGTTGTCCCGCGACACCCTGCCGAGCGCCTCCAGTCGCAGCATCAGGCCGTCGGATCCCCGGATCTCGGCGGCGAAGCCGTCCCTGAGCCCTCCCTGCTGCTTGGTCAGTTTGCCCAGCTCCGTCTGTACGCCGCGCAGATCCTGCTCCGCCTGGGCCAGCCTGCTCGCCTTGCCGGCCTCCTGGCCATCGCCGAGTTGTCTCCTGCGCAGCGCCATCTGCCGGTCGATGTCCTTCACCCGGTCGTCGGCGGTTCTGTACGCCTTCTCCGCCGCCTTCGCAAGAGGCCCGGACCCCTTCTTCGCGCATTTGGGCGGCCCGACGTACAGCTGGCACTGCCATTCCTGGTAGAACGTGTCCCGCTGCTTCACCGCCTGGTCGTGCGACTTACGCAGTTCCCGGATCCGCGGATCGGCCGCCGGATCGAGCGTGACCTCCCCGCGGGAGGCGATCACAGCTTGCAGAGCCGCCGCGGACTTCTGCAGTTCGGCTATGCGCCGACCGGTCTCGCCGCTCTGCTGCGCGCTGGTGAACGCGTCGGCTTTCTCCTGCTGAATGTCGACGATCTCGGCATCGATCTCGGGCTTGAAGATCTGCAGGACCAACGGCGTGGAGATGACGGCGCCCAGCAGCAACGCGAGGAGCACCCGGGGCAGGGCGAGCCACAAGCGCCGTCCACCTTGTGCCGGCAGGGATGTGACGAGCCACCGGTCCAGGCTCAGAATCGCCACACCCCAGACGATGCCGATCAGGACGGCGAGCGGTGCGAACAGCTTGAGCGCCGAGGCGAGCGCGAACGTCATGGAGATGGCGGCGACGCAGGCCGTGGTCAGTATGGCGCCGCCCAGGCCGTGAAACCTGGCGCGCTCTCCCTTGCACCGCTCCAGCACATCCGGACGGGCACCCGACAAAACAATCAGCCATCTACCGACCACGCGCGGCTCCGGGGGGAGGGGACAGGACGCCATACGCCCTACCCCGTGAGTAATCCACTGACTACCATAAACAACCGGCAATCTTGATTTATCACAAGAGGATAGATGTCAACTCGCGGAGGTTACGTCCAACGGCCCGCCACGGACGGCTTTCCCAAGGGCGACCAACGGTTACAAATCACCATAGAACGGACAAAGATTGGCGATCCACTCTTATCGCCATAAGTTCCATTAATGATGCCATAAGGACTCATCGAATAAAGGTTCGAAACGGGCGGGGAAATCTTTGAACCATTTCGCAGAGGGCGGGTTGCGTGGCGATCTCGCCGATCTGATCGTCTCGTTCAGGGAGCGGCTGGCCGTCGTGGAGATCGACGCCGCCGGAATACGGATCTTCGAAGTCCGCGTCGACGAGGTCGGCACGCCGTTCCACACGCGCAGAGCCTCCGCCAAGTGGTCCACCTTGACCGCCTCCGGCGATGAGGTCTTCGACGCGGTGCTCCGGATCGCTGGAGATCTGATCTCCGCCGACGAGGAGGACCCGCTGATGGTGGTGTGTTGCGCCGACGGGCACGAGCAGGAGGCGGCGCTGCGCGCGCTGCGACAGTGGCGCCCATCGGCTCAGGTCGTCGAAGTGCCCGGGGTCAAACTCGGGGAGTTGCTCCCGGAGCTGATCGTCGGTGCGCCCCTGCGTCATGCGTACGACCTGATCGTGGCCCGGGAACGCACGGACGACGGCAGGCTCGAACTGGTGGGACGGCGGCTGTTCGGCTCCGGAGCGAAGCCCGGGGACGACGCCCATGTGACCATTACGTGCACCGACGCGGGCGGCGTGCTGCTCGCGGTCTCCGCCTGGTCAGGCCTGCTCCAGCCTTCGGACCTGGTGTCGGTCGACCACGCGCCGCTCTCTCCCGGACCACATCGGCTGCGGGCGGTGTTGGAGCGGCCCGGCGTCGTCCGCTTCCCCGAGGTCCCCGGTCTTCAGCCGGACACGCGTCCGTGGACGGAAGTGGTGGCCACGCTGCCGGCACTGCTGCCGCCCGTGCCCCGGCCCGCGCACCTGGTGTGCGCCATAGAGACGGCGGGAACGCTGAAGGAGTTCGAGGATCGCTGCCACTGGGCCGGCTACGTCATCGACCTTCTCACCGAGCACCGTCTCGGCCCCCAGCACCTCCAGGTGTCCGTCGCGGGATACGGCACCCACGTGTTCGGCACCAGGCACGCAGACCGAACTCGACCGGCCTTGGCCGTCTGGTCCGGCTCCACGGCGCAAGCACGAGCCGCCCTGGAGTCCCTGCAACCCACCGCGCCGACGTACCCGAACGCCGCCCAGCTCGAGGACCTGCTCGCGGAGGTGAGAGACCGGCTGCTCCCGCAGCCGGGCAACACGCGGACGGCGCTGCTCACCATCGGGGCGCGGCCTCCGCATCCCCCGCGGTCCGGCCTCGACCGCGTACCCGCCTGCCCCGCGCGCCACGACTGGCTGGCGCTGCTGCGCGACATGGAACAGCGCCACGATTTGAGGAGCGCGGCCATCTGCGACAGTCCGCCCGCCTCCCCCTCGTCCCCCTGGCATCGGCTCGGCTCGGCCGCGCTGTTCCAGGTGGACGCGGTGAACGCCGAAGAACTCGTGATCCGGCTCGGCCTGGTGGGATCGTCCGCCGCGCTTTCCCTTCCCTTCGTCTCCCAGAATTTCGTCTCCCAGAATGAGGACATCGGTGGTCGACACTGACTCCGCCCCCGGCGATCCCGAGCGCGATCGCGAGCCCGACATCGCGATGTGGGGGGCTTCGGGCAGCGGCAAGACCGCCTTCCTGGCGGCGCTGAGCATCGCGCTGAACAAGGCCCGCGACGCGGGCTGGAGGCTCATCGGGGAGAACCCGGTGTCCCGGACCGAACTGGCGAAGCTGCGCAACACGCTGCTGCAGGCGCGTACGTTCCCGGCCCCGACCGAGGCACTCACCCACTACAGCTGGTTGATCATCGGCCCGGCGGCGGCGCCGCGCAGACGATGGTGGTGGCCGTGGGCGACGCGCGTGGCGAAGGCGCCGAAGTTCAAGCTCGACTTCCTGGACCTGCGCGGGGACCTGTTCGCCGAGTCCGAGTCCAATATCGACAAAAAAACCCTGGTCGACAGCCTGGTCAAGAGCCGCGGGCTGATTTACATGTTCGACCCCGACCGTGAGGCCCGGGTGGGCGACGCCTTCAAACATCTGGATGCCGCACTGCACGAGGTCGCCGGGCGGATGCTCGTCGGCGACGAGTTCGAAGACGGCAAACTGCCCCACTACATCGCGGTCTGCATCACCAAGTACGACGACCCGAAGGTGTTGCGAATCGCGATGGAAGAGGGGTTCTCGGAACGAGATCCCGGCGATGAGCTGCGAATCCCCCGTGTGCCCGAGGACCGGGTCCCCGATTTCTTCCGGGTGCTGTGCCGGGAGACCCACGACCACAACGCGGAGATGATCCTCGATCTGATAGAGGCGTTCTTCCATCAGGATCGCATCAAGTACTTCGTGACTTCGTCGGTGGGCCTGTTCATCGATGAGGATCTCGGCCGTTTCGACCCGGACGACTTCCTGAACGTCATCGACAACGCGAACGGCGGGCTGACGATCCGGGGGGCCGTCCGCCCCCTGAATGTCATGGAGCCCGTGATCTGGCTCGGCCGCATGATCCGGCCCGGCGCGATGAGGAGCCGGCGATGGGATGGCTGACCGCCCACTGGGCGATCCTCGGTAAGACGCCGGAGAGCCTGGACGACTACGGTGTGATCGGCTGCAGCTCGGGCGCGATCACCAGCGCTGAGTTCGGCATGTGGCTCAAGGCGTTCACCTCCGGCACCATGGAGCCCAAGGCCCTCCCTCGGGTGGCGACCAACTACTTCGCCGTCGGCCCTGACAAAGAGCCCTGGCTGGGGTTGTCCGTGCAGATCGAGCCGGAATCCCAGGACGGCTTCCAACGCCCGTACGCGATGACGTACTACGCCTGCGTACGCTGGGCGGACATCGCCTCCGAGTCGACCAGGCTGTCGTACCGTGCCCTGTACGAGGCGCTGACGAAGGAGAGTTTCTCCGGCGACGCGCCCTTCCAGCTCTCCCCTTCGGGGTACGACGAGCGTCGTCTCGCCGGCGAGGTGCACGGCACGGCACGGCGGGCGGCGGCGCTGCTGCTCACCGGGCGGCCGGTCTGCGTGGTGGGGGCCGGCCACCTGCCTCTGGATCGGCGGCTGGACTTCCTGGACTCCGTGGCAGCGCTCCTTCCGTACGGGTTCCGCCCCTCGCTGGCGGCCTCCACCTGGACCAACAGCGCCTCCCGGCACCGGATCCGCCTCTCCTTCGCCGAGGTGCCGCCCACCCACGGGGTGTGGGAGCTGCCCTGGGAGGACGATGACCCACCAGAGGCGTATCCGCCCCAGGCTCTGTTGTACGAGAAGGAACTGGAGCGCTATCAGGGTGCTGACCTTCACGAGCTGATGAGGTGGCTCACCACCTTGGCAGAACCGCGCGACTTCGACGACGTGTCCCACCGCGCCGCGGCGTTCAGGCTGCTCCGAACCAGTACCTCCGCTCAGCGCCCGGGCCCGGGCGAGCAGCGCACCGCCGTCGCAGGCTCCCCGAAACCCTCGGTGGAGCAGCTGCTGCACCAGTGTCGTGAGAGCATCGCGAACTCCGAGGAGCAGCGGCTCGGTGTCCTCAACACGCAGCTGGCGCAGCGGGCTCGCGAACGTGTGCCGGACAAGGACCGCAAGACCTACCGCGTGTTCATCAGGGCGAACCCCATCCATCCGCCCCAAAGTCTGGCCGGTTCGGTTGTCGTGCAGAACTTCTTTGAGGCCCTGCTACGACTGCTGTACGCATCGCCGATGCACGCGGCCGACGTCGAGGAGATGCTGGTCGATCTGGGTGGCCAGCGCCGGGCGGCGCCCGGCCTCCCGCCGGCGCTGCTCGCTGCGATGAGCCGGCTCCTCCCGCGAAGCTCTCCCTCGGGAAGGTTGCTCATCGCGAGCCTGCAGGGCCCCGAGCACCTTCTCAAGATCCTCGACGGCATGTCGGAGGACGAGTTGTTCCATGTCGCCGTCCAGTCCCGCAACCGCAAGGTGCTGGACATCGTCATATCTGAGGCGGACCGCCGTGCCCTGCCCACCGATCCACGGGCCATGGAGGCCGTCAAATACGCGCTGATGCGACACCGCTACCTCATCGACGCGATCAGCTCCATCTGCGCCGCCGAGGAGAGCGTCCTCTACTACCAGAACGTGCTCCAGGTGAGCCATCGCCGCCAGCTCTCCTCAGCGGACATCGAAGAGATCCTCGTGGACCTGGACCGCCCTCCCCAGACCTTCCTGCTCGCGATCGTGGCCCTGAGCGCGCCCGGAACGGCCTCGACCCTGCTGTACTCCCTGGCAGGCGGCGCGGTGCGCAGATTCGGCCTGACCGGAACGCCCGTCGTCAACAGCATCAAGGCCGGCCTCGACCGGATGACCGCCCCCGAGGATGAGGACCATGGCCGGAGGACGTGGTGGCGCCGAGGTCCCAGCCTGAGAAGGCTGAAACCGGCTTCCACCCTCGGGAAGGTCCTCATCGGCACATCGATCATCATCATCGTCGTCGCGGCCATCGCGCTGCGGCTATGGCTTTGACCCAGTGTCAGCGCAGGTGAGCGGCTGTCCAGCAGTCCACCGTGCCGCGTTGGCGCGCTGACGGTAGGAATCATCGCGTGCCGTAGCGTACGCAGCGCCCTGGAAGTCTTCCCGTTCGCCCAACCGCGCCAAGCAGGACCTTCGGCTGTCCATGATGAGCCTTTGCGATCATCTGGTCACCTTTGCGTCCCAGTCGATCCGGTAGTCGAAGATCCAGGTCATCTTCTCGGGCTTGCCCAGCTTGCCGAAGATCCGGATCGCGTAGGCGTTGATGACGCGGCCGACCGGCCCCGCCGCCTTGCTGGCGTTCTTGCGGGTCGTCTCCTTGATGACCCGCTCGACCCGGGGACGGCGCTCGGCCTCATAGGCGGCGAACGCCTCGGCGTAGGGGAGGTCGCGTAGGCAGCGGGCGAGCTGGATCGCGCTCTCGATCGACAGGGACGCGCCCTGCCCCGAACTGGACGACGGCGCGTGTACCGCGTCGCCGACCAGCACGATCCTGCCCCGGCTCCACGTGACGGTTGTGGGTGGCATGTTCTCCATCGGGCCGACGATCACCACGTCTGATGGGTCGGTCCGGTCGATCAGGTCCCGCGCGGGGGTGCCGTCGGCGGCGAACTTCTCCGCCAGGATCGGCAGCCACTCGGCGGCCGGGGTCGCCTGGACCTCGGCGGCGGTCATCGGCTCGGGGTGCGGGAGGTTCACGAACCAGACGGCGTCGTCGGCGCCGAAGACCTGGTAACCGAAGAAAGCCTTCTTGCCGAAGGTCATCGGCATCTTGCCCTCGGTCGAGGGGATCCCCGGGGCTCGGACGCGGGCGCCGAAGCTGATCAGACCTGCGTACTGCGGTCCCGGGGCCGCCGGGTCGATGAGGGAGCGGACGGTCGAGCGGATGCCGTCGCAGCCGATGAGGATGTCGGCGGTGGCCTGGGTGCCGTCCGCGAAGTGCGCGGTCACCCCGTCGGCGGTCTCCTCGGCCCGGACCAGGCGCTTGCCGTACTCGGTTCTGACACCGCGCCGCGCGGCCTCGTCGTGCAGCACCCGGTAGAGCTCGTCGCGCCAGACGAACTGCATCGGCCGGATCCCGGGCGGGTTGCCGAACTCGGCGAGCGGACGGCCCTTCCAGTCCTGGAGCACGATGCCGGTCATCGGCGCGCCGAGCGGACGGATCAGGTCGGCGCAGTCGATCGCGTCCAGCGCGTCGACCCCGTTGGGGGCCAGGCTCATGCCACCGCCGACCCCGTCGGCGGTCTTCTCGTACGCCTCGTAGACGGCGGCGTCGATGCCCGCCTTCTGCAGGGCCATCGCGGTGACCGGCCCGGCGATCCCGCCGCCGATGACGAGTGCTGTTTTCACGGTGTTCTGCTGCATGATGGGATAGTTGCATTGCAACTAGTAGCTCGTCAACTAGTAGTTTCCGGAGTAGTGTCGGTGACATGGGTACTGCGTTCCGAGGTTCGCCGCTGGCTCTCACCGTCCTGGCGCTGCTGCACTACAAGCCCCTGCATCCGTACGGGATCCAGCGGCTGATCAAGGACTGGGGGAAGGATCTGGTCGTCAACGTCGAGCAGCGGACGAGCCTCTACCGGACGATCGACCGGCTCGCGGAGGCCGGGCTGGTGGCGGTGCTGGACACCGAACGGGACCACGCCTACCCCGAGCGGACCGTCTATGAGGTCACCGACGCGGGCCGCGAGGCCGCCCGTGAATGGCTGGTGGACCTGCTCACGGTTCCGAAACGGGAGTTCCCGCAGTTTCCGGCGGCGCTGTCCCACCTGCTGCTGCTTTCGCCCGAGGAGATCCCCGACCTACTGGAGCGCCGGCGGACGGCCGTCACGGCGTCGGTGGCGGAACTGCAGACCGCGCTGACCGGTCAGGCCGAGGGGGGTCTGCACCGGGCCGGCCTGCTCGAACTCGAATACCTGCACGCGGTGGCCGTCGCCGAGGAGCGCTGGCTGACCGCCCTGATCGACGACTTCCGCTCCGGCCGGCTGACCTGGTCCCGGGCCGACTTCGCCGATCCGCAATAGGTACAGGCTACGCATGCCGAGGCCGCAGGGACGGCTTCTGCGGTGCGGCGTTGCCAGGCGTGTAATCACCTTTGCTGACAGGTCCGCACAGGGTCGTGAAGCTGCTGAGCGACGTGGGCGCGGCTCTGCTCGCGGTGAGCGCCGCAGCAGCGCTGCGCGCCCGGCGCCACGGACTAGGTGCGCCACTAGCGGGGCAGTCCACGATCGTGAACGCCTCTGGATTCCGATTCACATTACTCGTCAGTTCTGGTTGCCGACAAAGAGCGCTTGGGATGTACTTAATTTAAGCAGACATTCATCTTTGATCGTCGCGGGTGGTGCTCATGCGAGCGGTAGATACCGTGTTTTTCCTATTTCTTTTTGTCTTGATTTCGGGAGTATCGGTCTATTGCGTGGTGGTAGTAGTCGACGAGGGGAGGCGCAAGCGACGGGCGAGGCTTCGGCCGTCCCGCAGCGGCAGGGTGCGTGAGCGAGAAATACGCGCCCGGCAGGAAGGGGCTGCGTGGCATGAGTGGGCACGTGAGCAGGCACTACATGAGCGCGCAGCAGAGGCTCGCCATGAACGCCAGGCTAAGGGGGAGGATCTTATCCCACCACCTGCGAATAGCATGGAGCGCCTGCGTCGCCAGGCCAGGTACGAAGATACGGACTAGTACTCCACTGACACTTCGCGATCTTGGGCGTTCAGGTGGCATGAAGACGGCCACCACGTGATCATTCGGAGTTTGTGAAGACATCTGAAGATCGCGTGATTGCCGCGGCCGACACGCTGGGCGTCAGCCCTTCGTTGCTCTCGCGACGTTTCCGTGACGTTCGAGGCGTTACCTCGATCCAATACCTGCGCGGCGTCAGGTTGCAGAAAGCGCGGGAGCTACTGAGCGGGACCGACTTCACCCTGCAGAACATCGTCGAACAGTGCGGGTATCGCAGTGCGTTCTATCTCAGCCGGGTCTTCAAAGCCAGCACTGGTCAATCGCCTTCTGAATACCGGGCGGGGAGCCGCTGTCCTGTGGCACCGAACCTTGAGCTTGTGCCATGGATGGGTGAGCGGTGCAGCGTGACGTCCAGTTGCGGGATGGGGGAGTTGCAGCCGCACCCGGAACGTGGCGCCATCGCCGGGATGGGATGAACCGCAGACATGACCGCCTGGACAATGGTCGCATGGCGATGTTTAAGGGCGCTCGGATCGAGGTCCACGACGAGGTGTGGGGCGAGGATCACGGCGACACTGTGGAGTTTGGTCTCACGGTCGCGGCGTGGGGACGTACCGCCGCTGGACATTGGCTCACCCGCGATGACGCGCGATCCGCGTTGCACGAGGAGGACATTGACGTCCTGATGGAGAACGACGGCTCCGCGTTCATCAGCGAGGAGGGGAAGGAGCAGGTGGTCGATCGGCTTGCGCAGGCGTTTCCGGGTTCCGAGGTCCATTACTACTCCGATGACGAGGAGGACGGAGGAGAGCTCGACGTGGCGGGGAAGGCTCCGATCTTTGAGGTCGAGTTCCGGTGGGAGGGGATAGGGACCGACTGATAGCCCCCAGAGCCGCCCGCACGCGGGGCGAAATGTCACCGCCATTGACGGGCTCCCCTGTCCTGTCGCGCACCGACCCAATTCAGGTCCGCCCCGGCCATACCGAGTCCACGTCCACCATCAGACGTCACGCTGCACCGCTCAACCTTCGATGGCACAAGCTCAAGGTTCGGTGTCACAGGACAACCGAGCGGGGAGCCGCATTTGAGACCGCTGGTTCTACGCGTGAGTTTTGGTGCCAGCGGCGAAGTGCATCGATGCGAGCTTGGCGGGGTCGGCCACGATCGCGATGGCGGCAATCCGGCCGTCGGCGACCGTGAACGAGATGATGGAGAGCGGGGTTCCGTCCTCGCGCCACGAGATGTACCCGGGAAGGCCGTTGACGAGCACCGCTTGATGCCGTGCGACAGCGCCGGAGACCATCTTCGCGCCGGTGGCGACTGCGGTGGCGCCGAGGGTGACGACCAGCCCGTTCGGAGTGTCGACCGTCAGTTTCACGTCCGGGTCGAGCACGCGCAGCAGCGCCTCGAAATCGCCGCCCATCGCGGCCGCGCGGAAGGCGTTGATGACCTGTCGTTGTTCTCGTCGGACGATCGCCGGCCGCTCGGTTGCCTGTACCTTCCTGCGGGCGCGGCTGGCGATCATCTTGGTGGCGTCGGCGGACTTGCCGAGGATCTGACCGATCTCGGCGAACGGCACCGCGAACAGGTCGTGCAGCACGAACGCCAGTCGCTCGCTGGGCCCGAGCGAGTCCAGGACGACGAGCAGCGCGAGCCCGACCGAGTCGGCGAGCGCCACGGTTTCCTCGGGCTCAGCGCTGTCGTCGGCCGTGAGCACGAGCTCGGACAACCCGTCTCCGTAGGACGCCTCGCGGCGGGACCGCAGGACGTCCAGGCTGATCCGGCCGACCACCGTGGTCAGCCAGCCCGCCAGGTTCTCGATGGCCGCGGCGTCCTGGCGGGCGAGCCGCATCCAGGACTCCTGGACCACGTCCTCGGCATCGGCGTGCGATCCGAGCACGCGGTAGGCGACCGCGCTCAGCCGGTCGCGCTGGGCCTCGAACGCCTCGGCCAGCAGGTCCGTCCGGCTGGTGTCAGTCATCGGGTGGTTTTCCTCGGATCATGGGTTATGACGGGTCTGGATCGTCGCGTGGTCTACGGTCGGTCAGCCATCGGCGCGGTTTGGGCGGCGCGGCTGGCGGAGCGAGATCTGGTTGCCGTCCGGATCCACCGCCTCGATGCGAACGCCGAACGGGTAGTCCTCCGGTTCGGGCCGATCGAATGTTACGCCTCGCTGGCGAAACACCTCGAAATCCTTCCTCAGGTCGTCCGACTCGAGGATGAGCGGGCCGGGGGCGACACCCGGCCGGTTCTCGACCGGCTGTCCCGCATGCGACCAGAGGATGATCTCGACCGGACTGTCACCAACGCCCACGGTGAGGAAGCGTCCTTCCGGCCCCGGGTAGTCGATGCGCTTCTCCAGACCGAGCCCTTCGGTGTAGAACTTCAGCGCGCGGTCCTGATCGGTGACATTGACCGTTACATACATGATGTTCGTCAGCACCTTGGTCTCCAATCTCGTTGATGGTCCGACGACCGTGGGTCGTACATGGCCGTCGCTCCTATGACGGGCGCGGGCGCCAGAAGGTAACGAGCGGACCGAGCCCTGCGCAGGAGGGCGTCACGGGTATTCGCGCGGATCCGGTGGAGGAGGAACCGCCATCGCGTCCTTTAGGCGGTCGCTGATTGCTTCTCGCCAGCGTGGCGTTCGACGAGCTCGCTACCGCGCCTACCTATTGGATGCGGTATGCCCGTTCAATCCGGGTCGGGCCCGGTGCCCCGCCCCTCCGCCGTCGGGCGTCCGAGCAGCTTGTCGATGCTGCGGCGTTCGCGTTTGGTGGGACGGCCCGCGCCCCGAGCTCGTACGGCCACTGTGACGATCTCTTCGCGCGGAGGAGGCGGAGGGCTCTTGTCGACGTAGCACTCGGCGGCCACAGGGGCGCCGACGCGCTTGGTGATGAGCCGGGAGACGACCACTATGCGTTCGTGGCCCTCGTGCCGCAGCCGGACCTCGTCACCCACCCGGACGACGTGCGCGGGCTTGACCCGCACTCCGTTGACTCGGACGTGACCGCCGCGGCAGGCGTCGGACGCGATCGAACGAGTTCTGGTCAGCCGCACCGACCAGATCCAACTGTCCACCCGAGCACTCAGCTGCTCACCTGCCACTCCCACACTGTACTGAGACCGTCGCGTCGCCAGCATCCAAGCTTCGCAGTTCTCATTCCCCGGCTCTTTGCCAGGGAATTGCCAGAAATGACTGTCACGCTGCCGCGCGTGATCGCATCGAAGCCGGCCACAGCCACCGTTCCCGTCACATCCGCACACTCTCCCGCCGCTGCTGCGACGCCGCCGATCACGCCCGAGTGGGCCTGCCGACGGAGCTGTTCATCGGGCTGACCATGCCCTACCTGCGGTTGCCGCAGCGCCCGCACGGTGCCATCACTTCTGCTCACCAGGCTCAGGGAGCTTCGCTATCGCGAGAAGGGATCGAAGGCTTGTCACAGGAGAAAACGGAATTGAGGACCGAAAAACCGCGCGCGGCGGCGGAATGGTTGCGATACGGGGAAGGAGGGCGGGCCCCCTCGCGGAGCGGTGGTCAGGCCGCCTCGGCCCACTACGACGGAGACCGCTAAGTCGTGGCCTCATCTCTCGGTTTTCACATACTCGGCCCGCTTGAGGTCATCGCGAACAACGCCCGCTTCACCATCACCGGGCTCCGCCAGCGGACCGTCCTGGCCGTGCTGCTGCTCACTCCCGACCGGGTTGTCTCGGTCGATCGGCTCGTCGAGGCCGTGTGGAGTGGTACGCCGCCGACCACGTGCCGCAACCAGATCGCCATCTGCGTCGCCGGCCTCCGCAAGGTCTTCCAGGAGGCGGGCTGCCACGAGGACGTGATCGTGACCGCGGCTCCCGGCTACATGCTCGTGTCCGGCGACCACCGCATCGACACGGTCGAGTTCACGGCCCGGGTGGAGTCGGCCCGGCAACTCGCCCAGGACCACCGGCAACTCGCCCAAGGCCAGCGACAACAGGGGGAGCGGCACCTCGCCCGGGACCAGCGGACGGCCCAGGCGGCCTCTCTGCTCAGGGAGGCGCTCAGTCTGCGGCGGGGGACACCGTTCGCTGACACCTCCAGCTCGCGGCTTCAGGAGGAGGCGAACTTGCTGGAGCAGCAGTGGCTCAACGCATACGAGCAGTACGCCGAACTCCAGCTGGAGTTGGAGAGGTACAGCGAGATCGTGTCCGAGCTGTCCGGGCTCGTCCAGGAACAGCCGCTACGCGAGCACGCCCGAGCGATCCTGATGCTCGCCAACTACCGGCTTGGCCGCCGCTCCGAGGCCCTGGGCCTGTTCCGCCAGGCCCGCCAGAACTCCGTCGACGAGCTGGGGCTGGAACCGGGCAAGGAGCTCCAGGAGCTGCACGCCGCCATGCTGCGCGAGGATCCCTCGCTCCTGTCGACCTCCACAGCGTCGGCCTCCACAGCGTCGACCTCCACGGCATCGGCCTCCCTTAACGCCGACCTTCCCGGCGGCTCCGGCGAGGCGCGGCTGCCTGCGGATGTGCCGTCGTTCGTCTCCCGGGAGGAGGAGCTTGCGAGCCTCGATGCTCTGCTGGAGGGTGGCCCCGACGTAGGGTCGGCCGCCGTCGGGCTCATCACCGGGGGACCGGGGGTAGGCAAGAGCGCCTTGGCGGTTCGCTGGGCCCACCGAGTGGCGCAGTCGTTCCCCGACGGACGGTTCTTCGCCGACCTCACCCGGCCAGGAGACGGCGAGGAGTCTGTGTCGGTCATGCTCGCCCGGTTCCTGCGCGCTCTGAAGACCCCGGAGAACGAGATTCCGGTGGACCCGCGAGGGCGGGCTGAGCTGTTTCAGCGGTCGGTCGCCGGACGGCGGGTGCTGGTCGTGCTCAGGGGAGTGCGGGACCTGCGCCGCGTTCAGAGCCTGATCCCCGCGTCCGAGACCTGCTGCGTCCTCGCGACCAGCCCGCACAACCACGCGGACAACCACCCGGGCCCCGTCCAGGTACGCCTGCGGCTGGACGCGCTGGACACCCGCTCGGCCGTCGAACTCCTCGACGCGCTCGTCGCCGATCATCGCGTACGGTGGGAGCCCGCCGCCGCCAGGAAAGTGGTCAGGTACTGCGACAACCTGCCCCTGGCCGTGTCCGCGGCCGCGGCGCGGCTCACCGCGAAGGCGCACTGGAGCGTCTCCCATCTGCTGGCCAGGCTGCGCGACCCGCTGCACCGGCTCGACGAGCTGAGCCACGGCGGGCCGCCCGGGATCCGCGACAGCTTCGACCGCGGCTACAGCGGCCTGGGACCGGATGCCGCCGCCCTGTATCGCCGGCTCTCGCTCTGGGACACCCCGGAGCTGGACGTCTGGAGTGGCGCGGCGCTCATGAACATCGACCTGTCGAGCGCGGAGAACCTCATGGAGCAGCTCGCGGACGCCGCGCTGCTCGAGACGTGGGGGCGGCGGCCGGACGGCCTGTTCCGCTATCGCCTGCCCAGCCTGCTCGCCCTGCACGCTCGGGAGTACGCCGATTTCCATGACCTGTCGGCGGCGGGGTTGAAGCTGCCTTATCCGTCCGCGATCTAGGCGCCCAACGTCATTTGTTCTGCCGATTATCGCCGGAAATTTCCCTGCGATAACGAGATGAAATGCCGTTCGCCTAGGGTGGCTGCGCCGGGTCGGTTAATGCGACCGCGGCGGCGCCCATGGCCAGGGCGCGGCAGGAAGGAAATCTATTGATCGGATCGTCTGCCGAACTAGCAAAACAGTTCGGCGGAGGCGGAAGCATGCCCAAATTCATCACCGAAGCACGCCCGCAAAAAACAAATCCAAGAGATGAGGGATCACGATGGGTCAAATCCATATAACAGGCCGGCGACTCGCCGCGGGTCTGGCTTCCATGGCGATCATGGCCACCGGCCTCACCGCTGTCATGGCCGCCCCGGCCTTCGCGGTGAGCAGGTCCGCGATCGTCTCCGCCGCCCAGGACGAGCTGAACAACAGCAGCCGAGATCATGAGAGTCCCATGGGCAGCGGGTGCAACTACTACACCGGTGTCTTCCGTACGTGGAAGGACTCCGCCGGCTGCCCCAGCAGCGATGGCGTGCAGTGGCGCGACAGCAACTGGTGCGCGGACTTCGCCAAGTACGTCTGGCGCAAGGCCGGTGTCCCCCACGCCGACGTCCCCGAGTTAGAGGGTGGCGTGCTCACCGGATGGGCCAGCTCGTTCAAGGACTACGGGACCAAGTACGGGACCTGGCACACCAGAGGCAGCGGCTACACCCCGCAGCCGGGCGACGCCGTCGTCTTCGACTGGGAGCAGAACGGTGACATCGACCACGTCGGCATCGTGAAGAGCGTCGACGGGAGCACCATCTACACGATCGAGGGCAACAGCGGCGACCGGACCAAGGCCAACTCGCACTCCCGGTCGAGCAGCGACATCGTCGGTTACAGCGCGCCGGTCGAAGCCGGCAACGGTCCTTCGAACCAAGACGGCGGGGATTTCAACGCCGATGGGGTGGGGGATATCTTCTCGGCCGCTACCGGGACGTTGACCGTCTGGAGTGGTAAGGGGTCGAACAATTTCGGGTCGGCCACCGAGATCGGTCCTGGCTGGGGCGCTTTCAGTAAGCCCATTGCTGGTGACTTCAACGACGACGGTATTAGTGACCTGGCGGCGGTCCGGGATGGCAGCAAGCTGACCATCTGGAATGGCAAGGGCGATAACCACTTCTCCAATGCGATCGAGATCGGTCCCGGTTGGGAGCCGTACGACAGCACCCTGATGTCGCTGGGCGACGTGAACGGTGATGGTCATGCCGACATCGGCGCCGTCCGTGAGGGCACCGGCACTCTCTACCTCTGGAACGGCAAGGGCAGCAACAACTTCTCGAGTGCCATCGAGATCGGCCCTGGCTGGACCGCTTACAGCAAGCCCATCGGCGGTGACTTCAACGGCGACGGCATCGGCGACCTGGCGGCGGTCAGGGACGGCAGCAAGCTGACCATCTGGAACGGCAAGGGCGACAACAACTTCTCCAGCGCGATCGAGATCGGTCCTGGCTGGGAGCCCTTCGACAGCACCCTGATGACGCTGGGCGATGTCAACAAGGACGGAAACACCGACATCGCTTCCGTCCGTGAAGGCACCGGCACTCTCTACCTCTGGAACGGCAAGGGCGCCAACAACTTCTCGAGTGCCATCGAGATGGGTCCCGGCTGGACCCCGTACTTCTAACCACTCCACCCCGCCGGGACGACCCCCGGCGGGGGCATTCCCACGATTTGGAGCGTCAGACAGTGTCGAGAACATTCGCCCGCCACACGACGACGGCAGCGCTGGCCATCTTCGCGATCGTCGCCTTATCCCCCTCGGGGTACGCCCAGGACGATCCGGCCGGACCACCTACCGGCCGAGTGACCGCCTCCTACGCCACCGCCGCATGCGACTCCAACGGCACGACCAGCACGGACGCGGCCCTGGCCACACAGCTGAACGGCGTCTTGACCGCCACGATGAAGGGCTACATGACGGCGTACCGGGTTTCGTGCGCCCGCATGATCGTCAAGGCCGTCCACGACCGCGGCATGGATCCCAGAGCGGCGGTCATCGCAGTCACCACCGCGATCGTGGAGTCGACCATCCAGAACGTCAGCGAGACGGTCGACCACGACAGTCTCGGTCTGTTCCAGCAGCGTGCGTCGTGGGGCAGCGTCCAGGAGCGACTCAATCCGATCTGGGCCACCAATGCCTTCCTCGACAAAATGGTCAGGGAGTACCCGAACAACTCCTGGATGACAGCGCCGATCGGCGAGGTCTGCCAGGCGGTACAGGTCTCGGCCTACCCGTCCCGCTACCAGCCCCAGGCCGGAGACGCACAGAAGATCGTCGATGCCCTCTGGCAGCCGCGGAGTTCGTATGGCGGGGATTTCAACGCCGATGGGGTGGGGGATATCTTCTCGGCCGCTACCGGAACGCTGACCGTCTGGAACGGTAAGGGCTCGAACAACTTCAACTCCGCCACCGAGATCGGTCCTGGCTGGGGCGCTTTCAGTAAGCCCATTGCTGGTGACTTCAACGACGACGGTATTAGTGACCTGGCGGCGGTCCGGGATGGCAGCAAGCTGACCATCTGGAATGGCAAGGGCGATAACCACTTCTCCAGCGCCATCGAGATCGGTCCCGGTTGGGAGCCGTACGACAGCACCCTGATGTCGCTGGGCGACGTGAACGGTGATGGTCATGCCGACATCGGCGCCGTCCGTGAGGGCACCGGCACTCTCTACCTCTGGAACGGCAAGGGCAGCAACAACTTCTCGAGTGCCATCGAGATCGGCCCTGGCTGGACCGCCTACAGCAAGCCCATCGGCGGTGACTTCAACGGCGACGGCATCGGCGACCTGGCGGCGGTCAGGGACGGCAGCAAGCTGACCATCTGGAACGGCAAGGGCGACAACAACTTCTCCAGCGCGATCGAGATCGGTCCTGGCTGGGAGCCCTTCGACAGCACCCTGATGACGCTGGGCGACGTCAACAAGGACGGAAACACCGACATCGCTTCCGTCCGTGAAGGCACCGGCACTCTCTACCTCTGGAACGGCAAGGGCAGCAACAACTTCTCGAGTGCCATCGAGATGGGCCCCGGCTGGACCCCGTACTTCTAACCACCCCACCCCGCCGGGACGACCCCGGCGGGGCAACATCTGTAGTCTGCGGCGGTGACCGCGTACCGGATCCTGGCTGTGGACGACGATCAGGCCATCCTGCGTTCGCTGCGGCGCGGGTTGCGGCTGGAGGGCTTTGTCGTGGACACCGCCGAGTCGGGGCGGCAGGCGTTGGAGCGGGCGGCCGGGCAGCCCGATGCCATTGTCCTGGACGTGTCCATGCCGGGAATGTCGGGCATCGAGGTGTGCGGTCGATTACGGGAGGCCGGGTCGCAGGTGCCGGTGCTGATGTTGTCGGCGATGGACGAGGTGGCCGACCGCAAGGCCGGGCTGGCGGCGGGTGCCGACGATTACGTGATCAAGCCGTTCGACCTGGGTGAGCTGGTGTTGCGCCTGCGCGCCCTACTCCGCCGTGCCGGGCGCGCCACGGGCACGACGGTACGCATCGGGCCGCTGGTCATCGAGCCGGACGCCCGTGTGGTCACGTTGCGCGGCCGCCCGGTCGAGATGACGCGGCGCGAGTTCGACCTGCTGGAGGTGCTGGCGCGGAACGCCGGGATCGTGCTGACCCGTGCTGTGCTGCTGGAGCGGGTTTGGGGCTACGACTTCGAGGTGAGCGACAACGCGGTGGACACGTTCGTCGGCTACTTGCGGCGCAAGCTGGAGGCGGGCGGTGAGCCGCGCATGCTGCACACCGTACGCGGCGTCGGGTTCGTGCTACGAGAGCCATGAAGCTGTCCACGCGCTTCGCGCTCTGCCTGGCCGTTGCCGTCCCGCTGCTGGTGGCGCTGGCCGGGCTGGTCGTGCTGATGCTCGTCTCACAGGATTTGCGTACCCAGCGAGATGATCAGCTCGCGGCGCGGCTGCGGACACTGGCCCCGATGGCGAGAACGTACGCGTGGCGAACCGATGTGCTGCGTGCCGTGCCGCCCGACTTCCTGCAGCGGCGACTGCTGGCCGCGGCCACCGGCCAGGGCGGGGCGACGGTGGTGGTGGGTGACGAGAAACCGCTGGTCATCGGGGACGTGCCCGGCACGCTTCCGGCCGGTGCCGGTCCCGGCGACTACGTCGAGGGGGATCGGCAGTGGCGATTCGTCGCCGCCGAGCTGGGGCCGCGGGGGAGGGCGCGACTGATCCTGTTCGAGCCGGATGAGCGCCTCGCCGGCCAGATCGCCGCCCTGCGTAACCGGCTGGGCTCGGTCACGTTGGTCGCGGTCGGTGTGGGCGTGGTCGCGGGGCTCGTACTCGGCAGGTTCGCGGTGCGTCCGCTGTCGAGGCTGGGCGGGCAGGCACGGGCGATCGACGCGCCCTCCTCTTCCGGTACGCGACTGGCGACCACGGCCGGCGTCACCGAGATCGACGAGCTGGCCCGCCTCCTGAACGACCTCCTCGACCGGCGCGACGCTGCCGTGGCCCGTACCGGCGAGGCTTTGGAGACCGCGCGCGCGTTCGCGGCCACCGCCGCGCACGAGCTGCGTACCCCGCTCACCAGCATGGGCACCAACCTCACCCTGCTGGACCACCCCGGGCTGGATCCGGCGGATCGCGCCGAGACCGTCGCCGACCTGGCCGCCGAACACGGCCGCCTCCAGCGGCTCATCACGATGCTGCGCCGGCTCGCGCGCGGCGAGCTGCTCGACGCCTCCGCCTTCGCCGAGACCGACCTGGCCGGCATCGTCAACGACGCGATCGAGGACGCCCGGCGCCGACACCCGCATGCCACGATCACCGCTCGCGTGCCGGACGCCGTACGGGTGCGCGGCTGGGCGGAGGGCTTGCGCCTGGTCGCCGACAACCTCCTAGACAATGCCGCCGTGCATGGTACGGACGCGTCCGGTCGCAGCGCTATCACGGTCACTCTGGAGCGTGGGGATGAGATCGTCCTCGCCGTCCAGGACACGGGTCCGGGGATCGAGCCCGAGTGCCACGAGGCGGTGTTCGTCCGCTTCCACCGACGCCCTGGCAGCCCCGGGTCGGGGCTCGGTCTCACGTTGGTACGGCAGCAGGCGGCCCTGCACGGTGGCACCGCCTGGTTGGGCGCCTCCCTTGAGGGTGCTGGTACGCGAGCCGAGGTGCGCCTGCCCCTGACCGAGCGGGAAGTCCCGCGATCCGGGCGGTCCTGGCTGGAATAGCTCGGCCCTTGCCAGAGAAATGCCAGAAAAGCACGTCACCATCCCTCCGAACTCATCCTTCGGAGGAGATGACATGCGCATCATCCATTACGCGGTCGCGGTCGCGGCTGCGGTCACGCTGTTCATGCCGGCCGCGGCCTTGGCCGAGACCACTGATGTCATGCAGCCATCGGCGCACCCGGTCAAGCTGCGTACCGCCCTCAGAGAACTCTCGGTGACCTACACCTACCAGGGCGAAGAGCGCACCTTGGACGACTTCCTCACCCGTACGAAAACCAACGGCTTCCTCGCCCTGGACGGCCAGGACGTCGTCGCGGAGCGCTACACCGGCGCGAACCGTGACACCCGCTTCCAGTCCTGGTCGATGGCCAAGTCGTTCACCGCGACCGCCGTCGGCATCGCGCTCAAAGAGAAGCACATCGGATCGATCGACGACTCCGTGGACAAATATCTGCCCGAGCTGAAGGACTCCGGCTATGCCGGGGTGTCCATTCGCGACCTGCTGCACATGTCGTCCGGCATCGACTGGAACGAGGCCACCGACGCGCCACGCCTGATGGCCGCGGCCAACAAGGGCTACTCGATCAGCAAGATGGCCGCCCTCCAGAAGCGCGGCTGGGAGCCGGGCAGCCGGTTCGAGTACACCAGCATGAACTCCTTCGTCCTGGCCCGGCTTGTCACCAAGACCACTGGAATGCCGTATTACGACTACGTCGAGCGCAAGATCTGGCAGCCCGCCAGCATGGAGTCCACGGCGACCGTCGGCAACGACTCGCACGGCGACAGCCTGGGCTACTGCTGCTACTACGCCACCGACCGCGACTTCGCCCGCTTCGGCCTGCTCTACCTGCACGGCGGCAAGGCGAAGGGCCACCAGGTCGTACCGGCCTCCTGGGTGAAGGCGTCCACCAAACCGTCCTCGGTCAACCCGAACTATGGCCTGCACTGGTGGCTCGGCGGCGACGGCGGAGATTTCATGGCGGTCGGGCTCGGCGGCCAGTACATCTACGTCTCACCCGAGCAGGGCGTCGTCATCGTCAAGTCGTCCATCGCGGGAAGCGCTGTTGACCAGGAAGAGGCCATCGTCGCGTTCCGCGCCGTGGCGGCCGAGGTGGCCAGGACCCGAGGATGACTCGAATGGGCTTGGTGCAAAGCCGACAGCCGGTCATAGGGGCTTTCGAGTGTGACTGGAGGGCCGCGTGAGTCTCCGGCTTCTGCGGTTTGTCGTCGCCGCGGGTGTGCTGACGCTCGCGATCGGGCTGGGCAACCTCGTGGACGGTGACGTACGGGCGGGACTTCCGCTGTTCGTCGTCGGACTCGTTTTCGCCGGAGTGCCGGCGGGCCTGCTGGTCCGTCATGTGATCGCGAACTGGACGTCAACAGATTTCCGGCGCTCACCGGCGATGGCGGATCCCGCGATACGGCGCAATTTCCGCAGCGTCGCCGTGCTCGTTATGGCCTACAGCGTGCTGTGGTTCCTCGCGGCCGTCGCGATCCTCGTCTTCGCCTATCGGATCCCGCACGACAACGGCAGCAGCGGCGGATCGATCGCCACCGTGATGGTCATCGGCTGCTTCCTCGCCGGGATACCTACGCTGCTCGGCATCCAGTTTCTCCGGTGCGGGCAGCTGGTGCGGCACGGAGGCATTGAGGGCATCGCGGCCGGGCTGCGGCTCGGCTGGATCGTCGTCGTCATCGGCGGGCTCGCCACCGTGGGCTCGCTGACTCATGACCGCCCCGGCTACGGCACGATCGGGCTCGTCGCCGGCTGCCTGGTCGCCTTCACGCTGGTCAACAACCTCCGATTGAGCATGCTCAGCACCCGGGTCGTCGCGTACGAGCGGCAGGCTTCGGGGCAACCGTAAAGGAAGATCATGACCGATATTCGTGTGCATACCTACAGCGCCGCCGAGACGGGCATCTTCGTCAACAGCTACCTGATCGAGACGGCCGAGGGAGTCGTCCTGGTGGATGCGAGCCTGCTGGTCTCTGACGCCAAGGCGCTGGCCGCCCGGCTGGCCGCGTTGCACAAGCCCTTACTGGCGGCGTTGGTGACGCATCCCCATCCCGACCATTTCAACGGGCTGCCGTACGTGGTGCCCGATGACGTGCCCGTCTTCGCCACCGGGCCGGTGGCGAAGGTGATCCAGGAAAGCGCCGTGGCGAAGCGCGAGCAGTGGCAACCGATGTACGGCGATGAATGGCCGGACCGATTCCGCGTCCCCGACCAACTGCCGGCGAGCGGTGACGCGATGGAGATCGGCGGAGTGCGGCTGACGGTGACCGACATCGGCCCCGCCGAGAGCCACGCCGACTCCTACATCGTCGCCGAGGCCGGCGGAAAGCGCATCGCGTTCATCGGCGACGTGGCCTTCGCCGGGACGCATTCGTACCTGACCGACGGTCACACCGGGACATGGCTGGCCGCGCTGGACCGGCTCGCCGGCGAACTGGCAGGGGTACGGCTGTATCCCGGGCACGGCCCCGCGGGCGGGGTCGAGCTGTTCGACGACCAGCGCAAGTACCTGCTGATGTACCGGGAGGCCGTTGCTCGCCTGGCCGCCGGGGACACCTCCCTCGACGAGGAACGGAAGCGCGAACTGACCAGCCTCATGGTCCGCTACGCACCGGACGCGCCGCTGGATTGGCTGGTAAGCCTCGGCGCCGACCCGGTCGCCGCGGAGCTGGCCGCCTAGCCTTTCATCGAGGGGAGGGTCACGACGAACTCGCAGCCCGTGCCATGGGCGGGGCTGCGTAGCTTGCCGGCGATGGATGACCGTCGGCAGTGCCCGTACCACCGGGCTGCTTGAAACCTTCTCGCAGATCCGCCGGCCGCCGTTCATCGAAGAGGGCGTCCCCGCGCTGCCGTTCGCGGTGTTCACCACCCGCAACCCGCAGATCGCCGAACCGTGGCTCGTCGACGAACATGACACCCATGGACAGCCGCTCGCCCCCGGCGCCATCGCCGCAGGCTGGGACGCCAAACCCAACTTCAGATGGAAGCCCGATGGCACGGCCGTGCTGTTCTGGCAGCAACAGGTGCGCGGCACACAGACCAGGGTCGTCGTGGCCCACCTCCCGGAACGTCCGGCCGCCCGCCGCGGCGCCATCCGCTCGACGCCGTCCCCGTCCTGGGCGTCACCGATCGCCGGCTACGTGCCGCCCGACCCTCGCCCGGTGACCCACCACGCCGGGAAGATCTCCGGGAGCATCGACATCACGCGCCGGCCCTCGCCGACACCGCGATTCGAGTATCTGCTGGAGGTGACCTACACCAATTACTCCGACGAGCCGGGATTCGTGATCAATGGCGTCGAGCGCAGCGACCACGGAAAGCCCGGTCTGTACGGGACGACTTCCCGCTACAGCGCCGACCTGGCGGTGTCCGGACGACACAGCGGATACCTCAAGGCGGACAACGTACTGATCCAGCCCCATGCCATGACCGGCACGATCGAATCCCAGCTTGACGGCCGACACCTCACCCTCGGCCCTCTCCCAGAAGGGGCAAGCCATCCTTCGTCTTCGTACTCACGATGTCGCCGGGCATGAACGGCGCGATCGACTCAGCCACACTCAAGATCATGTACACGGCTGTGGCCAGCGTGGTGGCGCTCATCGACTCGCGAGTGGTCGGTGCTTGTCATTCCCAGAGACAGTTGGGCCGTGTTCGGCCGTCGGAAGCAAGTACGTATTGTCGGGAAGTCCCGTGCATTGGCTCGCCCATTCGGCGAGTTGGGTAGCCAGGCAGTCCGAGAGGTGGGCCAAGTAGCCATCTGGATTCGAAGCGCGACTTGCCGCCGCCTGCTCCAGATCCTTGAGCAGCACTCTCTGGTTGCCCTGTAGGAACTCCTTGTAGTTCAGCTTGGTCAGACTAGGCATGAGGGCGTGGATAAGTTTGCCCACGCAGCCTTTCACCCGCTCGTCGGGGTCGTAGCGCCAGATGCCGAACAGGCGTACTGCCACCGCCCTTAGGGAGCTCTCATTCCTCGGGCTGCCGCGCGTCATGTTCACCAGAGCCTGCACGATGAGCAGCTTGGTTCTGGGACTGAAGTCTGGAACCCAGCAACCCTCCACCGCACTCGGCCAGTCGAGGGACTGACAGGGGTTGAGCCGTTCCGCGTTGCGACACAGTATTTCGGCCGCGACCAGCTGTGCGTTGCGAGATTCTGATCTCAACGCGGCGTCGATCACTAGTACCGCGGTCTCCTTGGAGATCTTGTCTTTGCCATCAGACCACAGGTCCACCAGGAGCGCCACGGCCAGCTCGGAGTGATCCAGCTTGGTAAGTGCAAGGAGTCCCGCAGCCGTGGCGGCAGGGACACTTGAAGTTGAGTCGGTAGGTGAGAACAACTGCCCGGCACGCATAGCGGCATCGAGCTTAAGCCGATCGTGCTGGTCACGGCCTTCCCGCTCAAGCCTGCGTTCGGTCTGGCGGCTTACCACCAGGCCTACGAGCGACACCGACGCGGTGACCAGCACCCCGATGAAGGTCAGGATCGCCGTCAGCCGTGCGGTGTCTCCCATTCCGAGATTGAAGGGGCCAAGGAGCAATGTGGCCGGCAAGGCCGCCATGAGGGCTAGAACAGCGATCGAGGCGAAGAACAGCTTCTTGTCCTGTCCGCTCATTGCGGCTCCTGTTTCGGCTTGACCGGTCGTCACACATCATGCTCGCTTGAGGCCAAGGATGTCCGCTGCCTTGCCGTATTCGTTCTTCGCCGCAGTTCCCTCAGTGAGGCTTTCCATCCTCTAGCGGAAGAGTGCTTGCCACAGTCTGTCCGTTGCATAGACTGCCCAAATGACATCTCAGCAGTGACAATGTCGGAGGCACGTCGGCGTGGCGGGATCGCGCTTAGATTTTCGCGGATGGTATTGGTGGACATTTGTCGCCACACTCGTCCTCTTGCCGTTATGCGGCATCGCCGCGACTGTGTTCCTCATTTCCGAGGGCCGGGAGAACGCTGATCAGTGGGCCAGCATTCTGGGTGGTTCCGTTAGCGCCCTCGCCGCTGCCGTGGCGCTAACCGGCTGGTTGCGGCAACGGGCCAAAAGAGAAGGCGATCTCGGTGACCTGGACACGGCCGAGCCGGAGGCGGCCGTCGTTGCAGCGCGTGTCGAACAACTGGCCAACAAGGTGCGAAGGGTTTGGGAGGCGCAGGAGTTGCGGCAGCGCCTGCTCGACCCCGAGCCGCTCCCAGTCTCTTGGCGTACGGTCGGCCCGCCAGTCAGCGATCACTGGCGGGTCATCGGCGGTGAAGATAGCCCCATCGATCTCGACGGCAGCTTAGACGACCTGTATTGGACCGTGCGCACCAAGCTCCCCAGGACCCGCCTGGTCGCGCTCGGGGAGCCAGGGTCGGGCAAGACGTCCCTGGTTGTGCGTTTCACTCTGGCCTGCCTGGCCGCCCGGGAACAGGCGGGTCTCGCCGCGAGCCCGATTCCCGTGATCCTGCGCTTGTCGACCTGGAGGCCGTCCGAACAGACGCTCCAGACTTGGATCAACACCAGGCTGCGCGAGGACTACGACTTCGACGAACCATTGGACATGGAGCATCTACTTCTCATCCTCGATGGTCTCGACGAGATGCCGTGCCCGGCTCGCGAAGAGGCGTTGACCAGAATTAACGCCGCTTTCAGCGCAAGATTTCCGATCGTTCTGACCAGCCGTACCGAGGAGTACGTGGCGACCATCGAATCCCGTCGGTCAGACGTCCTCACTGCTGCGGCCGCCATAGAACTGCAGCCTCTCAACGCCGCCGCGGTCCGCGACTATTTGACCATCACCACCAAACCCGCACGCCTGTCGGAGTGGACGAATGTCTTCGCCGAACTCACCGCCAACCCCGACGGAGAACTTGCCCGTGGCCTGTCGACGCCCCTGGCCATTTCCCTGGCTCGCGTCGCATACGCCGAACGGGCAGCTGACCCGGACCATCTGCTCAGCTTCCGCACCAGCCGGCAGGTGGAAGCCCACCTTCTCGCTCAGCTGGTGCCCGCACTCTACGGCGACACGTCCACAGCCACCAGAGTCGGCCACCACGTAGACGACGTTCATCGTTGGCTGTCCATTCTGGCGCGCCACTTCATGAGACGAGGCATCTCCTGGCCGGATCTGAGCGATCTTGTCTCCCCATTGGTCCATAGCTTGATCATCGGTTCTGTCACGGGCCTGTCCGTGAGCGCGATACTCGGCCTGGCGACCAGGCCCTTCATCGGCACGCTCGTGGGATTGATGATGATGCTGGCCGTCTGGGCATACACCGTCACCACGGACTCGGCGCCCTCACAACACACACCCACCTGTCGCCGGCTACTGGCATTTTGTATTGCCCCTGTGGCACTCTTCGCCGCCCTGCTCTGGAGCCTCACCACGCTCGGCGGCCAGGCCACCAGCCCAGCGTCGGGCATCGCGCTGGCGGCCTCGCTCTGGTGCCTTGTGCTTCTCTCTGGTGGTCTGATCGCCCTCCAACTGGCGGTACTCGACCTCGGCATCGTGATCGCCCTTGTCAACCAGCCGGACGCCTCGCCTCAGGCCCTCGTCTTGGCGGGCCTCGTGGTCACCATCATCGTGTCGACTCTCTCGGCCGCCCAGCCCCGCCTCTTCATCGCCCGCGTCCTGCTGTTCTTCACTGGACACCTGCCCTGGCGCCTGAACGCGTTCTTGGAAGACGGCTACCGGCGCGGCGTGTTTCGCAAGGTTGGCGACCTGTACTACTTCCGCCACGACCTACTGCGTGAACAACTGGCCAATTCCGGCGGCGCAGAGAGTCCTTAGCGCAATGAGGCGAGGCGTCGCTAGGCCCACGATGCGAACACCAGACCGACGTGTGGCACCCACAGACCTCGGACCTGGAGGCGTACGCGCTGGTGTCCGAGGCGGTCGGCCGGGTGGGCGAGCGGCGCTGTTCCCTGACGGAGTGCTGGGGGGCGCGACTGGTAATGGACACCTGGCGTCCGAAGGATCACGATTCCGATACGTTGGGCCGTATGCTCCCCGCTCTCCCTCAAGCCGCTCGTGCCGACGTGCGACAGGTTCCGTCCCGGTTCGCCTGGCTGGACGCGTTGCGCGGCATCGGCGCGCTGGCGGTGGTGGGGGAGCATCTGACCACCTGGGCGATGCCGTGGCTGCGGCCTACCTCGTTCAACCTCGGCGTCTACGGCGTGCTGGTGTTCTTCCTGGTCAGCGGCTACATCATCCCGTCCTCGCTGGAACGGCACGGCGACGTGCGGGCCTTCTGGATCGGCCGGTTCTTCCGCCTCTATCCGCTCTACCTGGCGGTCATCGCCCTGGTCCTCGCTCTGGCCTGGTGGATCCCGGTACGGGCGGAGGTGCCCAGAGAGCTGTCCTCGGTGGCCGCGCACCTGACGATGCTGCTGGACACGGTGGGTACGGCAGGTGTGCTGAACACGATGTGGACGCTGTCGTACGAGATGGTGTTCTATCTGCTGGCCGCGGCCCTGTTCGTGACCGGCGTACGCGATGGACGGAACCTGCTTCCGGCCGTATTAGCGCTGATCGCCGCCGTCGCTGGGCTGGTCCTCACCGGGCCGCCGCTGTCGGGCGGCTGGCTGGCCTGGGTGTCGTCCGGCCTCTTCGTGGTGGGGCTCGGCTGCGTGGTCTCCGGCCGCGGGCGTACGGTCGCGGCCTGCGCGCTGGGTTTGATGGCGCTGGCCTTGGTACTGCTGAGCAGCCGTGTCCCCTGGTTCGGGCTGGCGATCCTGGCGGTGATGTTCGCTGGTACGGCGATCCGTCGCTGGGAACGCGGGCAGGCGCCGCTCTGGCCCGTGGTCGTCACCGCGATGGTCGTGGCCGCGACACCGCTCTGGGCGCTCAACGCCGGCTGGTGGTGGGTGCGACCGGACGTGTGGGGGCTGACCGTCATTCTCGCCGCCCTCACCTTCGCCGGTGGCATGGCCTTACGTGCGCGTCCCCTTCCTGCCGTGCTCACCTGGCTCGGCACGATCAGCTACTCCCTCTACCTGGTCCACCTGCCATTGCTGCTGATCGTCATGGAGTTGGCCGGTGAGATGCGCTGGTCGCCGCTGCCGCTGCAGATCGGGATCAGCGTGGTCTTCCTGAGCCTGCTCATGCCGGCCAGCTGGCTCAGCCACCGCTTCATCGAAGGCCCCATGCAGCGCCTCGGCCGTCGGGTCATTTCCCAGCAGGTCAGTCTTCGGCGAGGACGATGACCAGGTCGCGGGGGCCGAGCGTGACCGGGTCGGATTTGCCGGGGTTGAGCACCACGCCGTAGTTGGGCGGGGCGGTGGACTCGACCGCCAGCCGGTAGCCGATGGCGGTCTCGCCGCGGGTTCGGGCGGCGGCGATGACGGTGGCGAAGCTGACCGTCATCCCAGGGCGGACGTAGTCGGTCGCGGGCTTGAGGTAGATCTCCGAGCCGTCGGCGTCGAAGAGGTAGCGGAACACCGCGCCCAGGTGCGGGTTCTCCGACAACTGGGTCATCAGCAGGCTGATCAGCTTGGTGCCGACCACGAAGTCGTCGGCCTTGGTGACCTGGGCCAGGCGGCGGTTGCGGTCGTCGTTCATCTCGCTGACGATCGGGAACCGCTGCCCGGTACGGGATGCCAGGTCACGCAGGTGCAGCAGCGTCACCAGCGTACGTGAATCCGCGTACTGCGACTCCAGCCGGTCGTCGGCCAGCACGATGATGTGGTCGAACATGCCCGGCTCCAGCGACTCCAGCGTGATCCGGTCGGTGGTGTCGCACTCCTTGACGTTCAGGGCCAGGTTGGTGAGCTCGAACGCGAACTCGGATTCGTCGACGGCGGCGGCCACGTTCAGGATCGAGCCGGGGGCCACGTACTGGTCGAGCTCGGCGACGATTTTCGGGGCGCGGCTGTTCCAGCCGAGCATCAGTGTGCTTTCCGGAGGTGCGGCCTCGCGGGCGGGAAGGGTGATCGCCTGCTGTACGACGGGCGGGAAGCTGCGGACGAGCCGGACGGTGGAGTCGTCCTCGGCGATCACGATCATCTGGTCGCCCTCCATGACCTGGGTGTCCATGGGCGGGTTCAGGACCACCGAGCCGTCGCCGCGCCGGATCCCGATCAGCGAGGCGGTCTCGTACGCGAACAGCGCCTCCCCATACGGGAAGCCGGTCAGCTTCGGTTCCGTCCGCATGTAGATCTCGTCGCCGCCGAAGTCCAGCAGATCGGTGACCACCACCGACAGGCCCGACTGGCGGCAGGTCTGCACGATGAGCCGGGAAGCGATGTCGTCGGTGTCGACCACCTGCGCGTGCCCGTTGGCGGCCAGTTCGGCCGCGACGCGGTTGCTGGAGTCGGCCACCGAGGCGATGATCGGCGGGCGGCGGCGGCGCCAGTTGCGGTTGGTCAGGCCGAGGAGCGTCTTGACGACGTGCGCGTCCGGATCCTCACCCGCCGGGGAGAGGACGATGATGGACCGGGCGGTGTCCGGGCTGAGCAGGTCGAGATCGGTCGGTTCTATGGTGCTGCCACTGCGTACGACGACGCGGGTCTTGCCGGTGTCGCCGACGCGCGTGCGCAGTTCCTCCTCCATCTCCAGCTTGTCGCCGTCGCCGAGGATGGCGATGCAGGACTTGGCTTCGCTGGCGTTGGCCTCGACCAGCTCGGGGATGATCGTGAAAACCTGGTCCGACCAGCCGACCAGCACCGTGTGGCCGGACTCGACGATGCGGGACCGGCCCTTGCGCAGCTCGGTCAGCTTGTTGTCCAGGCCGGTGGTGAGCACGCCGACGAGGCTGGAGACGATCAGCAGGCCGCCGATCGTGATGGCGAACCCGAGGATCGTGAAGATCGTGCTGCCCTCGTTGTCGCCCGCGACGGTGCCCGGGTCCATGGCGCGCATGAGACTGCCCCAGAGGGCGTCGTACCAGCTGTCGTGGACGTCCTTGTCGGCGAAGAGTATGGACAGGCCCGCGAAGATCACGACCATCACGACGGTGACGAGTGCGAGCCAGCCGATCAGGGCGGGTGTGCCCTTCGACATGCTGTTGTCGAACCGGTAACGCAGACGTTCTCGTCGTGTGGCCATGACCTAACCCATCGTTTTGGGCATCCTCTCGCCAGTGGCGGTAGGGGATGTGCGAAAAGTACCAATAGCCACAATTTTCCCCTTACTTCTATCCCGCCGCTTGCATCTCGCTAACAAAGGAGCGAAGTCGCGCCGCTAGGTCTTCGCCTTGGCGGGCACGCATGACGAGTCCAGCGTGTCCAACCGGTCGGACTGCTGGGCGGGCTGGCGTGGTGACCGCGTGGTTGTGGGGGTGCTGCTGGTCGTACTGGTAGGGGATGGGGTGGCGACCCTGCCGGCGCGGGCGATGGCGATCTTCACCGCCCTGCGGATGCGCGGGTAATCGGGATAAGCCGGGTTGTACGTGGGTGGTACGAAGTTCACCTTGGCCACCTTGGCGCCCTTGACCTGCTGAGCGAGCGGCACCAGGTCCTGCAGCAGATCGCGCGGGATGTCGGTGAGAAAGGTCTGCTTGGCGGCCTTGGCCAACGCGTTGAACTTCAACAGCACGTTGCCCGGGTTGAGCTGCTTGAGCATGGCGCTCATCACGCACTGCTGGCGGAGCATGCGGGTGTGGTTGTCGGCGCCGGCGCAGGTGCTGCCCGGATGGTCGCGGGCCCTGCCGTACCACAGGGCCTCGTTGCCGTCGAGGGTACGGGTGCCGGCCTTGACCACGCCGCCGTCGGAGCGGCCCACGCCGTAGCAGACGTCCCGCTCGACGTTGATGGTGACGCCGCCGAGAGCGTCGATCAGGTGTGCCACGCCCCACATGTTGACGAGCATGTAGTAGTCGATCTTGAGGCCCAGGATCTGGCCGAGCGTGCCCTTGACGGCCTCCGGGGCGCGGTCGGCGGAGCGGCCGACGACCTCGGGATGCATGTCGGCGTACGCCCAGACCCCGTTGAGCAGGTCGGCCGAGCCGCGGCCCTGGCCCGGCGGCAACGAGAAGTTCTTCGGCGGCGGGAACCGCTTGGCCAGCGCGGATCCCGGCGGGAACGGCGCGTTCTCCAACTCGCGCGGCAGCGCCAGGACCACGGAGTTGCCGGTGTGGACATCGATGCTGACCACGTTGATGCTGTCGGTACGGATGCTCACGCCCTTGCGGGAGGCGGCGCCGTCCCCGCCCAGCAGGGCGATGTTGAGCCGATCGCGTCCCCGCCACGGATCCTTGTGATCGATCGGCTTGGACGGTGAGGACTTGAAGACGCTGCCGATCGCGTCGTCAGAGGTACGGGCGGTCGTGGCGGCCAGCCCGAAAGGCAGCGCCACGCTCACCGACAGCACGCCCGCGACCGTGGCCGTACCGAGCTGTCCCCACTTGCCGAGCCTGGCGGGTCGCAGCACGATGTACGAGCTGATCACGACCCCGGCCCAGGCCAGCCCGCCGACCACGCACAGGACGGTGATCACGGCCAGCCAGGTCGGATCGAGCAACAGGCCGGCCAGCGCGTTGCGGTTGATCAGCGCGATCACGGCACCGATCAGCAGCACGCCGAAGGTCCCCATCATGATCATGCCGGTACGCTTACGGCCCGCCAGAAAGTGCGCGACGCCCGGAACGACGACCGACGCGAGCGTCCAGCCGATCACGGATGGAGCAGTCCACCTGCGCATCCAACCTCCCCCATAGGCAACATATGCCTCATTGCGTAGGGAATTTAGCAACTCACCACGCTTGGGGTGACCTAGACGGAGGTTCCCTGGGCTCCCAGGCAAGCGAACGGCCACGGGCACAACCCGTGGCCGGGACGCTCTATCTTCCGCGTTTGCCGTACAGGCCGACTGTCAGAGAGACGCCCAGCGCGGCCAGGGCGACCTGTATGCCGAGCTCGATCCAGTCGATGCCGCGGGTGTCGGCCACGCCGAGCGCGGCGGCGAAGGCGGTGCCGACGAGCGCCGCGACGACGCCGATCACGATGGTCAGCCAGATGGGGATGCGCTGGCGTCCGGGGACGACGAGCCGTCCCAGAGCGCCGATGACGATGCCGATGATGAGGCCGGAGATGATGCCGGTGACTTCCATGCTGAGACTCCCGATTGGTCGGCAACCTATCCGGGCAACGAACCACCTCCTGGAGAGGTTCCTCACCCTGGTGATCGTCGGCTGAATTCACTTTCGCACATTAAATGGCCGGAACATGCCCGCACATTGTCCTTTGTCCGGCGTTATTGAAGGGTGCAGAATTCGGTTGAGTCCGATGGTCGGGCGAGGAAGGAAAGCGAAATGAGAAAAGTCTCGAAACTGGCCGCGATCGCGACCACCATGGCGGGCGTGCTGATCGCCACCCCGGCCGGGGCGACGGCGAAAACCGATCCCGCCAGCCCGGCCGGTCCGTTATCGAGCCTGGTGGGCTGTCCGCTCGGAAACACGTACGTGATCAGTGGGAACTGGGACGGCATCGGTGGCGACGGCATCGGCACTGTGACCAAGACTGCCGATGGTTTGTCCTGGCACCTGCGCAATGGAGTCCTCGGCGGGTCCGAGACCACGTTCAACTTCGGGCTCCCGACGGACATCCCCGTCGTGGGCAACTGGGACGGCATCGGTGGCGACGGCATCGGCGTCGTCCGCGTGACCTCCGACAACCAATGGGATTGGTACGTCCGCCAAGGCGCGAACGGTGGAGTGGCCGAATATCACTTCGTCTACGGATCCGGTAACGACTACCCCGTGACGGGTAACTGGGACGGCCAAGGCGGTGATGGCGTGGGAGTCGTTTCACCGGGGGGCGGCTGGCATCTGCGCAATGGAGCGAACGCGGGAAACGCGGACTACAACTTCGCTTATACCGGTAATTTCACCGCCAGGCTCCCGGCCGCCGGCAACTGGGACGGTATCGGCGGTGACGGCCCGGTGGCTCTGGGAGCCAATTCCAACGGCGACTATCTCTGGGCATTGCGCAACGACATGCTCGGCGGGAGCCCGCAAACCACGTTCCCCTATGGCAAGGCTTTTCCCTCCGGGTGCGCCGTCGTGGGCAACTGGGATGGTATCGGCGGCGACGGCATAGGCGACGTGTACTCGGACGGGGCCAGGCTCCAGTGGCATCTGCGCGACGCGCCCAACTCGGGTAACGCGAACTACCAGCCGTTCTTCGGCAATCCCTAGGCGTTCCGCCGGCCTGGACGGCAAGATCCATGCCTGGATTGTGCTGCACCTTAAGAGAGTCGTAAGTCGGCTCTGCGAGGCTTCAGGCACATCGAGAACCGGTCCTTACCAGGAGGAACATCATGAGGACGATCGCCGCAAGCCTCTTCATCTCCCTCGACGGCGTTGTCGAGGAGCCGGCGGAGTGGCATTTCCCGTACTTCAACGACGAGATGGGTGCGGCTGTGGGCGGCCAGATGGCCGACACGCTGCTCCTGGGCCGCAAGACCTATGACAGCTTCGCTGGGGCGTGGCCGGAGCGGGAGGCGGAGGGTGGCGAAGACGCCGGTTTCGCCAAGACGCTGGGCGAGGCGCGGAAGATCGTGGTGTCGCGCCAGCCTTTGGAGTTCACCTGGCGTAACTCCGAGCTGCTTCAGGGCGATCTGGTGGAGGCCGTGACGGCGCTGAAGAACGAGCCGGGCGGTCGGATCGCGGTGAGTGGTTCGGTCTCGGTGGTCCGCCAGTTGTTGCAGGCGGGGCTGCTGGATGAGCTGCATCTGCTGGTGCACCCGATCGCGGTCCGCAAGGGCGAGCGGCTGTTCGACGAGGGAGACACGACCGTCCCGCTGGAGTTGATCAAGTCCGAGACGTTCACGACTGGGGTGCTGTATCTGGTCTACCGGCCTGCCCAGGCCGCCGCCGATGCTTCCTACGACGACGCCAAGACGCACCTGTCCCAGGACGAGCAGTAGAAGCCGACAACGGGCAGCTCGGCATGTCGCCGCCGTGTCACGGGGTCCGGAGGGGACCCCGTGACGTCGCGGGTTGGCATTCATCAAGCGGCGTCGAGGGCTTCGGTGATCTTGCGGGCCATCTCGGTCATGGTGGGGCTGGGCTGGCCCTTGTGGGGTCGGGTGGCGGCGTCGATGGCGACGATGACGGTACGGCGGAAGTTGTCGGCCTCGGCCGGGTTCTGCTGGTTGAGCAGGCTCATGGATGCGGTCAGGGCGGGCAGTACCTGGTCGGCGAGTGCGGCGACGGTCCTGCCGTACTTCACGCCCTTGGGCGCCTTGGCCAGCACGTGCCCGACCAGGCCGGTCGCGGAGGTCAAGGCGATGGAGCCTTCGGTGGCGGCCTTGTGCGCCGAGCCGGCGGCGCCGGCGGCGGACATCAGCGAGACGGCGCCCCAGCCGGCGGTGCGCAGGGTGAGCTTGTCCTGGTCGGTAAGGGTGATCGACATGGTGTTGCGCTCCTTCAAACTCTTACGAGGTTCGACCGAACGGACAGACGTTGAACCGTTCATGGGCTCCACCATCCCCGATCGTTCTGATACCGGGCCGATGCCGTCCTGACGCGGACACTGACACGACAAAGGCTGGTCGACCGCAACGCGGCTGCGAGTACTGAGCGGCGCCTGGCCTATCCCGTCCCGGGTTATCTTCTGTCGGGGCGAAAGAATGGGAAGCGTCATGCTGATTCGACTGCTCGGCCCGGTGGAAGTGGAGCGGTCAGGCCAGCGATGGCCGGTGCGACCTCCGCAGGCCGCTCTCGTGCTCGCCGTGCTCGCGCTGGAGGCCGGGCACGCGGTCCCGGTCGACGCGCTTCTTGCCCGGGTGTGGGGGGAGCAGGTTCCACCAGGTGCGCGGCGTACCCTGCACACGATCATCACGCGCATCCGGCACGAGGTGGTGGCCGATCATGGCGCGCTCGTCCACCGGTCCGGCGGCTACGTGCTCGATGTCGAGGAGTCGGCGGTCGACGTATCCCGGTTCCGCGCTCTCGTCGACGATGCGGCGAACGCGCCGGATCCGGCACCGCCACTGGGCGAGGCCTTGACGCTCTGGTATGGCGACCCTCTCGCCGGGCTGCGCGGCGAATGGGCCGAACGGACCCGCCAGCGCCTGCGCGACGAGCGAAAGGAGGCCTCGCTGGCGTGGGCCCGGGCGGTGACCGGACACGACGCGGCCGGCGCGGTCGCGGTGTTGTCGGCGCTGGCCGAGGAGCACCCGCTGGACGAGCTGGTGGCGGCCGCGCTGATCGAGGCGCTGCACGCCTGGGGGCGGACGGCCGAGGCGCTGATGCACTTCGCGCAGGTACGCCGGACGCTCGCCGACGAGCTGGGTGTGGAACCGGGCACGGCGCTGCAGCGGTTGCACCTGCGGCTGCTCAGTCCTGAGGCCGTCGTGACCGTCCGGCCCGTCCCGGCGCAGCTGCCCGTCGATCTGCCGTGTTTCATCGGACGGGCGGCGGAGCTGGGCCGTTTGACCGCGATCGCGGCCGGCGCAAGCACGGCCGCTCCGGTCTGTGCGGTCTCCGGGCCGCCGGGAGTGGGCAAGTCGTCGCTCGCGCTGCGGTGGGCCCACCTGCATCGCCGGCGTTTCCCCGACGGTCAGCTGTACGCGGATCTGCAGACGGCCGGCCCCGTCGACGCGACTGTGGTGCTGACGCGCTTCCTGAGAGCGCTCGGAGTCCGGGAAGCGCACATACCGGCGGAGGCGGAGCTGCAGATCGGGCTCTTCCGCAGCATGCTGGCCACGCGCCGGATCCTCGTCGTGCTCGACGACGCCCGCAGCGCCGAGCAGGTTCGGCCACTGCTGGCCACCGCCCCGCAGTGCTTCACGCTCATCACCAGCCGGGCCGAACTGTCCGGGCTCGCCATCACCGCCGGAGCGCACATGCTCCAGCTCGACGTTCTGGGGGACGACGACGCCCACGAGCTGCTGGCGGCCAGGCTGGGCGAGCGCAGGCTGGCTGCCGAGCCCGAGGCCAACAGGCAGATCATCCGACTGTGCGGCCGGTTGCCGTTGGCGCTGGCGATCGTCGCGGCCAGGCTGGCGCAGCACATGGACCTGCCGCTGGCGCATGTCGCCACCGACCTGTCCCGGGTGGACGCGGACCTGGAACCGTTCGCCCACAACGATCCAGCGACCGACTTACGCACCGTGTTCGAGCGCTCGTACCGGGACCTGCCGGAACCGGCGGCCCGGCTGTTCCGGCGCCTGGGGCAGTATCCCGGGCCGCACGTGCCGATGTCGGCGGTTGCGAGCCTGGGTGCTCTGCCCCTGGACAGCGCACGGAGGCTGTCGGCGCACCTCGATCGCACCAATCTGGTCGACATCCGCGCCACCGACCGGTTGCGTCTGCACGACCTGCTGCGCGTGTACGCGGCCGCGCAGGCTCGCGACATCGACAGCCGGACGGCGCGCCGGGCGGCGACGCGGCGCCTGCTGGACTACTACCTCCACTCCGCATGCGCCGCCAGCGGCGTCTGTTACCCGCAGCGGGAGACCGTGCGGCTGGGCCGACCGGCGCGAGGCGTGACAGTGGAACGATTCGACGGACCCGCGTCGGCGCTGCGCTGGTTCGCGGAGGAGTCGGTGGTGCTGACGGCGCTGCTGACGGAGGCGAGCGAACTCGGGCTGCATCAGCACTGCTGGCAGCTGACGTGGGCATTCGCGGAGTTCATGCAGCGCCGCGGACTGTGGGAGCAGATCATGCGTGCTCAGACGGTGGCCCTGGCGGCGGCCGGCCGACTTGACGACCGCTTGGCCCAAGCGCTCTGCCACAACAGCCTGGCGCGCGCCCACGCCAAGCTCGGTCGCGATCACGTGGCCGTCGAGCACTTCGAGCGGGCGCTGGAGCTGCACCGCGGCCTGGACAAGCCGGGCCTGCACGCGCACGTCCATCTGGGACTGACCGTCTCACTGAGCCGGGCCCGGCCCGGCCGCGAACTGCACCACTCCCTTCGCGCACTGGAGCTGTTCCAGCAGGCGGGCGATGCCATAGGGGAGGCCCGGGCGTTGAACAACGCGAGCTGGTGGCGTGCCCAGCGCGGACATTACGACGAGGCTCTGGCCGACTGCCGCCGGGCACAGCGGCTCCTGGCCGATCAGGGCTATGCCCAGGGCGAGGGCCACGCCTGGGACAGCATCGCCTACATCCTCGCCTGTAAGGACGACTTCACGCAGGCGGCGGCGTGTTACGAGCGTGCGGTCGAACTGCTGCACGGCTGCGACGACCTGCATCCCGCCGCCGAGACGCTGATCCGCCTCGGTGAGATGCACCTGCGGGCGGGGAACGTCACGGCCGCGCTGAACGCGTGGAAACGGGCGGCGGAGTTCTACGACGCCCTCGGCGACACGCAGGGCGAGGCGGTCCGCGCGCGCATGACCTCTCTCGAGCGTCCCTGACCGTGTCCCGCCCTGCGCTGAGCTGGGACGTTGAGAATTCGTTCAGAGCCCCGTTGCAGGCTTCGCTTGACTGAGTGCGCATGCGGTAAAGGAGGTCATGCGACGGTGAGAGGAAGAAGCCCGGAGGGAATTCAGGTCAGACTCCTGGGTCGGTTCGCGTGCACCATCGGTCGCCGGGAGGTGCCCATCTCCCCGAAGGCTCAGCGGCTGATCGCCTGCCTGGCCCTGCGCGGGCCGACGCCGAGACCGGTGGTCGAGACCCTGCTGTGGCCGCAAGCGAGGCAGACGCAGGCGGCTAAAGGACTGCGACAGTCTCTGTGGAAGATCCGTAAGGTGACAGGGGACGCCCTGCTCGGTGCCCACGGCGAACAACTCGAGCTCCGAGCCGGCGTCACGCTCGACATCACGCCCGCGAGCAGGCTCGCGGAGCGGCTGGCCCGAAGGGCGGCGACCCTGGAGGAATCCATCGGGCCGACCGCCGCCGGCCTCGCGGGACCGGCGGAACAGGGCATGACCGAACAGAGTCGATGGCCCTGCCTGGATCTGGAGCTCCTTCCGAGCTGGGACGGCGAGGAGATCGAACGGGCACGGGAGCGATGGGACACGATGCGACTGGCGGCGCTGCAGCGGCTGGGTGAGTCATGCCTGGCCGAGCGGGACCTGCTGGCATCCCTGGACTACGGTCGGCGCGCCGCCGCGGTGGATCCGTTCAACGAACGCTCTCAGATGATCACGGCGAGCGCCCTGGTGGGCCTCGGCGACATGCGGGGCGCATGGCGGCTCTACACGGCCTACTCGGATCTGGTGGGAGCGGAGCTGGGTGTCGACCCGAGCCCCGGGTTCCTTCGCATCGTCACCGGCGTCGTGCCGGAGGACGTCCTGCTGAGGCGATGACTTCACTCGGGCAGCGTGCCGAGCATGAAGAAACCGCGCCGTGGGGAGACCAGCGATTCCAAATTCAGGGAACGGTTGCCGGTCGGGGAATTAATGAGGATGGGCGAGCTGCTTTCTTTCGACGCGATGCCGCGCCGGCGAGCGCTATTTGGTCTGGCCGGGGGCGCAGATGGGAATGGTGGTCCCACAGCCGTTGCGGCACGGCGAGGTGCCGTTGACCATCTCCTTGGTCGGCTCGTCCCAGGTGATGTCGGTGACGTCATCGGCGATGAGGTCAACCAGCCCAGCCAGAGACGTGGCGCTCCCTTTTCGTGAGTCCGTTTCTGAACGCCTCCCAACTTAAATGGTAGTCGTCTGCTTTTCGTCTTCCCGGTGATTCTGCGGCGTCTCCGCCGCGTCTGCGCGATGTCTGCGAGCCGGCCATTGAATTACTCTTGACGAAACAGCGGTCGAGTGGCTTTATTGGGTGGTGTCCCACTGCGAATATCTCTCGAAAGGAATGAGAAATGAACACTGGAATCGCTGAGCTTTACGCTGGCTTCAGTTATGACGGCCAGGGCGTCGTGGACCTCGCCTCCGGGGTGTCGCAGGTCAAGACCACCACCGTCATGAGCGCCGCACAGCGTTGACCGACCTCGCCCAGCCGCCGGGGCGCACGGGCGCATTGCCCGGCGCTCCCGGTGTGGCGGACAGCGCGAGACACGATGGAACGGGCGGTGACTACCTCCCGTTGTACGCGCGCCCCCTCGCCCAGGCTCTGAAGCGGCTCCGTAAGGCCCTGGCGACGTCGCCTGCCCTGCCCGGACCTGTCGATGTCACACGCTGCGTCGCAGCCGTCAGCTCCTCGTTGCGCCTGCAGCTCGATCAGGCGGTCCTGCCCGTCGTGGTCGAGGAGCTGGGGTGGGCCGCCGTCCGCGGCGGCCTGCGCGGCGGCACGCCGCAGGAACGGTACCGGTCCTTCTGGGAGGACGGACAACTGTCAGCCGAGCGGCTCGCCCGCGATTACCCCGTGGTCTCGGCCGCACTCGACGTCATCGCCGACTCCACCGCCAGCAGTGTCGCGCTCGCCGTGCGCCGTCTGGCGGCCGACCTGCCGGCGCTACGGGCCGCCATGCCGGCGTTGACAGGCCCCGCGGTGGGCATCGCCCTGGTGGGCGGGGACCGGCACGCGGGCGGCGGGCAGGTCCTGCGCTTTGAGCTGCGCGATGGCGGGCGCGTCTATTACAAACCCGTCCCGCAGGGCTCGTCGGCGCTGTTCCACGACTTTCTGGGCCTGCTCGGCGTACCGAAGGAGATGCGGCCGTCGCGTCCCCGGATGGTCGAGGGGTCTGCACACGGGTGGATGCAGGAGGTCGCGTTCGCCCCTTGCGCGACGGCCGCCGAAGTGCGCCGCTACTGGACCAGATGCGGAGTGCTCCTGGCCGCCTGCTGCCTGCTGAACTTCACCGACGGGCACTTCGAGAACCTCATCGCGGCCGGGGAGCATCCCGTCCTCGTCGACACCGAGACCATGCTGCAGAACTACTCCTGGCGCAATCCCACCGGCACGCTGGAGTCCGTCGTGGACACCGGCCTCGTACAGCCTTCGGATCCGCGGACGCCTGGCCGCGGCAGCTTCTCGGCGTACCAGGTGATGGGCTCCGACCGGCTCTCCACGCTGACTCCGTTCGCCGTAAATCGGGGCAGCGACGCGATGGAGGTCGGTTTCCGGCGGATCACCCACTCCCCGCCGCTCAACCTGCCCGTCCTCGACGGGCGCTTCCAGACCGCCGACTGCTACTTGCGGGAACTCGTGAAGGGCTTCGACACGGTGTTCGCCCTCTGCCGGGCCCGTCGCGCGCATGTGCTGGCCGCCACGGAGTTCTGGGATCGGGTGGCCGCGCACCAGGGACGGCAGATCATCCGCGAGACCGCCTACTACGCACGGCTGCTGCGGCTCATCCAGCAGCCGGCGGCCGCCCGTTCCTGGCCGGCCGCCGACGCCGAACTGAGCCGCCATCTGCGCGTCGGAACCGTCAGCAGATACGACCGCCTGGTGCCCGGCGAGATGGCCGCCCTGCGGGACCAGGACATCCCCTACTTCACCCACCTGGCCTCCGCCACCCACCTGAAGGGCGGCCCGGCCACGCACACCCGGTTCTTCCGCACCTCAGCACTGGCTCAGGTCCGCCGGAACATCGCCGACAGGGGGCCGGCGTTCGTCGCGGCCCAGGTCGCGTTCCTGCACGACCACCTGAGCACCCCGCCGCCGGATCCCTCGCTGACCCTCACCGATCAGTACCTTCTTCGCGCTCAGAGCGCCGCGCATCCAGGAAGCCACCACCATGAACCTGCCGATGATCTCCCTTGAAGCTCCGCCGGCGCCGGACGCGGCCTTCGCCCTGTCCGGCTGGACGTGCTCGTCCCTGACTCCGCAGGTCGTCTGGAACGCAGGGCTGCGTGTCATCCAAGCGCAGCTCGACGGCAGGGTGACCAGGCGCGCATGGGTCCTCGTCGACGGCGAACCCGACCCGGCGCCGGAGCTGATGCCCCGCACGGACGGCAGCGAGGACTTCCGCCGGTGGTTCTCCCGCGTCCGCGCCTCGCGCTCGCCGGACACCCCGATCCTGCTCTACGTACGGGACATCGTCTCCTGCGACCGGTCCTTCTACGAGATCGTCCTGTCGGCGGTTCGCGGCCTGCCCGGCGCGGACCTCCTGCCCCGCCATGGCTCTGACGTCGAGTTCTTCTGCGGCGACTACCAGCGCACTCCGGGCGGCATCCACCGGGAGTACTGCTCCAACCGGCATCTCGTCCTGGCCGGCGCCAAGTCCATGCACTTCTGGACGGGGCAGGCGTGGATCCCCGAGGACGCCGGGCGGATGGTCAACGACGGCCCCTTCCAGGGCACCGAGGAGGAATACCTCAGCTCGCTGGGCGGCCAGGAGGAGGATGTACGAGCCTCCCTCACCGCGGCGGCGGGACAGGCGTTCCTGTGGGACAACGGGGTCTGGCACGTCGGCGAGACCCACGGCCTGGCCTTCGCCGTCAACATCTCGAGCTTCATGTCCTCCTACGACGCCGCCGAGCGCGCTTTCCCACTGGAGGTCTCCCCGGCGGGTGAGGTGTCGCCCGCGTGGCTGGCCGCCTTCTCGGCGTACCTGGGCAGGCGGACGGACCGGGACACCGCACTCGCCGTCGCCTCCGCGCACGGAATCACCGGCGCCGAACCCGTACGGTCCGCCGCCACGCCCTCCTCCAGGGTGCGCTCGGCCACGCACGCGCGTATCTTGTGGTGCCGCGACGGCCACGAGGTGATCGTCGCAACCCATGGCAAGGCCATCCGCTTTCCCGCCACGGTCGGTGAGTGGCTGCGGGAGGCGGCGTCCCTGCCCGCCGGAGCGGCCTGCGACGTGCCGGACGAGGAGGAGATCGGGCGGCTGGCCGCGTGGCTGGTCGGCAATTCCGCCTTCTGCCCGGCATGAGCGCAGGCCCGCACAAGGGTTTTGCGCTGTTGTTCACATCGCAGACGATCTCGGCCATGAGCGACTTCATGGGGCCTGCGGCTCTGACGCTGGCCATCGTAGGCCACGATGGCCAGTCCACCGCTCTCGGCCTCGTGCTCGGCTGCGGGCTGCTGGCCAAGATCCTGGTCCTGCCCGGCGGCGGCGTCCTGGCCGATCGCCTCGATCCCAAGCGGGTCGCCGTCGCCGCCGACCTCCTGCGCGTGGGGACGCAGGCCGGCATCGGCGCCACGCTGCTGAGCGGATCGCCCCAATTCCCGCTGATCGCTGTCCTGCAGTTCATCGCGGGCGGGGCGGCAGGCTGTGCGCTGCCCGCCGGCTGGCCTCTGATGGTCCAGCTGGTGCCGAAGGAGCGGCGGCAGCGGGCCAACGCCCTGCTGGGCACCGCCAGAAGCGTGGCTCTGCTGTCAGGCCCCGGCCTGGCGGGAATCCTGACGCTGACGCTCGGTCCGTCGGCGGTGTTCGCCCTCGACGCCGTGGGATTCGCCGTCAGTGCGGTTCTGCTCGCCATGGTGCGAGCCAGGCCGGCACGGGTGCCCAGCAGGATGGGCCGGCCGGAGTTGAGGGAGGGATGGACGGAGGCACGGGAGGGATGGGCGGAAGTGCGGGCGCGCCGGTGGTACTGGACCACCCTGGTAGCCCACGCGGCCTGGAACTTCGCCTCGGGCGTGCTGCTCACTGTCGGCCCTGTCGTCGTCGCCGGCTCGCTGGGCGGTCAGGGCGTCTGGATCGTCCTGGTTCAGGCGGGAGGCGCTGGTCTGCTGCTCGGGTCGCTGCTGGCCGGACGGGTGAGCGTACGCAGGCCGATCCTGATGGGCAACCTCGGGCTGGCCTGTTACGCCGTACCGCTCATCCTGCTGGCCGCGCGGGCGTCGGCGCCGTTGGTGATCGTCGCCTACGCGTCGGCGCTAACCCTGCTCGGCCTGATGGACCCGATCTGGGACAACGCGGTGCAGGCCCTGGTGCCGGCACGCGCCCTTGCCCGTATCACCGCCTACGAGCTCGTGCTGTCCCTGTCGGCGCAGCCCGTGGGGCTGATGCTGGGGCCTGCCGTGGCCGCGGCCGCCGGCACGGCGCTGCCGCTGTTCGCCGCGTCGGTGGTGGTGAGCGTGACATGTGTGGTGGCGGCCCTGATCCCGGAGAACCGGCGCGTGGTGCTGCCCTGACCCGGCGACGGGGCGGATGCCGCTTCGCGAGTCCCCCTTCATACGGGGTGATTCGATGGCTCAGGTCTGTCGGGGGGAGCGGATCAGCAGGGTGGCCAGCACCTCGTCTGGGCCGACGGCGCAGTAGATGTGTGGGACATCGGCCTGCCAGGAGATGTGCTCACCCGGGGCGGCCAGCAGGGGGACGTCGGCCGGGCCGGCGCGCAGCACGCCCGCGTAGACCGTTACGTGTTCGGTCACGCCGGGGGCGTGGGGTGGCGAGTGCTGTACGACGCCGGGGCGGACGCGCATGCGCAGCAACTCGAACGTCGCGCTCGGCTCCTCGAAGACCTCCAGCAGCGTGGCCGTTACGGCGGCGCCGGGTACGTGGACGGCCTCCGCGGGCGGTGCGCCGGGCTCCAGAACCAGGGCCGTCAGCGGTACGCCCAAGGCTCCCGCCACCGCGTAGAGCGTCTCCAGCGTCGGGTTGCGGGTGCCCAGTTCCAGACCGGACAGGGTGGCCTTGCCGATGCCGGCGCTGCGGGCCAGTGCCGACAGGGAGATGCCGCGGGCCTCCCGCAATCGCCGCAACCGGCTCCCGATTTCCGTGTCACGGCCGTCCACCCGGCAATCCTTGCATTCCTCTGCCGGACTTGTCCCGCTCGGGCCACGTGGCTATGGTTCGTTCCGTAAACGGAACGATGGAGCGGGGGATGGGCGTGCGGGTGCAGGCCGTCATGGCGGGACTGGTCAGTGCGGTGGTGGGCTACGCCAGTTCGTTCACCGTCGTGCTCGCCGGACTGCGTGCCGTCGGGGCGACGCCGGGGCAGGCCGCGTCCGGGCTGCTCGCTCTATGCTGCGGCATCGGGGCGGTGGCGGTCGTCCTCGGGCTGCGGTACCGCATGCCGATCAGCATCGCCTGGTCCACCCCCGGCGCGGCGCTGCTGGTGGCGACCGGTCCCGTGCCCGGCGGCTTCCCGGCCGCGGTCGGCGCGTTCATCGTCTGCGCCGGGCTCATCGTCCTCGCCGGCCTGTCGCCCTGGCTGGCCCGGGCGATCGCCGCCATCCCGCGTCCGATCGCCGGTGCCATGCTGGCGGGCGTCATCCTCAGCCTGTGCACCGCGCCAGTCCGCGCCATCGTCGACATCCCGCTGCTGGCCGTGCCCGTCGTCCTGGCCTGGGCGGTGTTACTGCGGTACCTGCGGCAGTGGGCCGTTCCGGGCGCGCTCGTCGTTGCGGTCATCGCCATCGCGGTGCACGGGCCCGGCAACGGCCTGTCCGGCGCGTCCCTGCGGCCCGTGGTCGAGCTGACTGCCCCGACGCTGAACCTGTCCGTAGTGGTGAGCATCGCCATCCCGCTGTTTCTCGTCACCATGGCCGCGCAGAACGTCCCCGGTATGGCGGTCATGGCGACATACGGGTACGAGCCGCCCCTGCGCCCGGTCCTCGTCGCGACCGGCCTGGCGAGCGCGGCGGCGGCGCCGTTCGGCGGTCACGCCATCAACCTGGCCGCGATCACCGCGGCGCTGACCGCCGGCCCGGACACCCACCCTGACCCCGGCCGCCGGTGGATCGCAACGGTGGCCCTCGGCGCCGGGCAGCTGACGCTCGGCCTCGGCGCCGGCCTGGCCATGGCCCTGGTGCTGCTGTCCCCACCCGTGCTGGTCATCGCGGTGGCCGGCCTCGCGTTGCTGCCGGCGCTCGGCTCGTCGCTGGCCGGCGCGGTGACCGAGCCGGAGGGACGGGAGGCCGCGGTGGTCACTTTCGTGGTCACCGCATCGGGGATGACGATCCTGGGCATCGGCGCGGCGTTCTGGGGTTTGGTCGCGGGCGGCCTGACCGCACTTCTGCTGCACAGGCGACCACCGTCGCCATCCACCGCGGAACGTCCCGTGGGCCGGGTGGTTGGTATGTCGGCCGATCAGCCGTCGTAGGGGAACGCTTTCGACGTGTGGTGATCCGTCCTCGCCCCTCAGAACCACATCATGGGCCCGTCAGCTGACGGATCCAGTCCGGTGAGCGATTCGGCCAGCCTGCCGGTCAGGTCGGCGATCACCAGCTCGGTCAGGGTGCCGGGGAAGGTGTGCCGGTCGAATTCGACGTCCCAGACCATCGTCCACCGGTCGGGGTCTGGATCGCTGGTGTCCCACCAGACGGTGTCGCGGCCTTCGGTGTTCGCGCACCACAGCAGCCCTGCTGGCGCGGGATGCACGGGCATCGCCTCGTCTTCCTCCCAGCTGAGATATTCGACTTGCTCTTCGTGCTGCTGCTGGAGGTCCTCCGGCTGCCCGATCGTGATGCCGTTAATGCCGATCGTCCCGTACGCCTCGAACAACCGCTTGTAGTCGCTCGGCAGCCGCAACCCGAGCGACCGCTCGATCGCCGGCCAGTCGTAGGTGTGGCCGCCGGTCCGCGGGTCCCCGATGATCGTCGCCAACTGCGCCAGCGCGTCTCGCGGTCCTTCCTCTACGGACGTGGCGGGGTCGACGCCCGGCGGGAACAGTACGCGCGGACGCGGCACCGCCGACAGCGACAGCACGGGCAGGTCCAGCCGCCCGTCCAGCCACCGGTCGAGAAACCCCGAGACGCCGTACGGTAGCCGCTGCCATCCCAGGCCGTCGGCGTCCAGCAGCACCACCGGCCACTCGTCCGGCTCGCCGCTGACCGGAAGCCACCAGCACGTCTCACCTCCGTCGAACACTCCCCACAATCGCAACCCGGCCGGCTCGGGCGCGATCGGTGACGGGACCACCCGCTTGCCCGCGGCCCGCCGCGAGCGCAACCGCTCGCTCACCACGGCCTCCTCCGCATCCACGTCGAAGCCCTCCGGCGCCCCGGGACCGAGCAGCCGCAGCACGCCGGCCAGCCTCCCCACGCCGTACTCGCCGACAAGCGCGGCATAGTCCTCGGGCACGCCCGTGGCCGCCTGGACCCTCGCCGCCGGCCCAGCGACCTCGAGAGCGAGCGGCACCCCCGGGAAGGAGGCACTCTCCGGCACGTCCTCAAGCACGAGCGGGGCGAATTTCCAGGCGTACGGAGGCGACACCGCGGGCAGGGCCTCTCCCAGATCCAGACTGCCGCTCACTCGCGCGGCGAGCACCTCCGTCATGGGTGCGTCCACCAGCCGCCACGTCTCATTCGGCCAATGCTGGGTGAAGACCCTGGTCGGCCAGTCGTTCGGATCGGTGGAGACCGAGGTGTCCCAGAAGTAGTACTCGCTTCCGCGCGACTCACCCCACACCAGGAGCCCGCCCGGTTCGGGATGAAAGGCGTACGGGTGCGACGGCGGGTCGGCGGCACGGATGGCGCGTTGCAGCCCTTGCCGCTGGTCGAGTTGCCGGTAAGAGCCGCCGCGGTCGGAGTGATGGGGCACCACGACCCAGATCCACTCCCCGACCAGCACGGGCCCGTACCTGTCCGCGAACTGTTTGTAGTCGTCGGGAAGCCGGAGACCGAGCCACTGTTCAACGCCGGGCCAGTCGACGGGAAAGGCGGCAGGGGGCGGCGGGCCGATGACGGCGGCCAGGGCGGCAAGATCCATGCCTGGATTGTGCTGCATTGCACCTGGCCGCTGTTTCGCTGAGATCGCCTTACCAGGCCCTGCGGGCTCGTGGCCCGGCCACCCCCGTGGACATCCTCGGCCTGCGCGCTTGGGCGGTCACCCCCGCTGCGGCAGGCGTGTGAGCACGGGGAATGGGTGATGGGCGTGCTGGGCGGGTCATCGGCGGCCGGCCCAGCGGCCCGAACGACGGCCAGTGCGGCGCCGGTCAGTGATCAGGTTGTAGACGAGCAGCAGGACTGCCGCGCCGACGATGGCGCAGACCCAGGTGGACAGGTTGAAGAAGCCCTGGATGCCCGAGACGTGGAACACCTTGGTGGCCACGAAACCGCCGAGCAGCGCGCCGGCGACGCCGAGTACGAGGGTGATGATCAAGCCTTGCTGGTCTTTGCCGGGGACCAGCATTCTGGCCAGCAATCCGGCGACCAGTCCGAGGATGATCCAAGCGATGATGCCCATGACCGAACTCCCTGTGGTGGTGCGTCGATGTCTGCGCGGGATCGGTCTTCCGGACCGGTCGAAGCAGGTGGCCGGTCACCGCATGATTGGCGGCACCGATCGTCGAACTTGTTCACTTCCAGCCAACACCCTGCGTAAGGGACAGAAACCGGCGATCTGTGAAGGATTCATCTCCAGGACCGATCACCAGGGAGAAAAGGATGGTGCGGCGCGACCAGCGTTGAGCCCGGCGCGTCACAACAGATCATCGCTGCGGCGGCTGGTGGCTGCCGGAGCACCTTCGCCGGACGCCGGCTCGGCGGCCAGGGCGACGGGCTCCAGCCAGTCGAGCCGTTCGGCCAGCCCCCGGGCGATGTCGATGACGGTGGCGATATACGGAGAAGGGTTGGCGTCGTGCCACAGCAGGGACCAGGGGTAGTGCGTCGCGGGGTCGGCCAGAGGCCGCCAGGTGGTGCCCGGCCGGTTGGAGGAGCGGAACGAGGAAGGGACACAGTGCACGCAGCGATGCTGGAGTACGAGGTCGGCGGCGGCCCGGGAGCTTTCGACGGTGCCCTCGTAAAGGGTGGGCGTCAACCCGGCCGAGCGGCACAGCGCGAGGACGAACTGATTGAGCTCCGGCGTCTGCGATTCCTCGCCGAGCAGTAGCAGCTCGTCGGCGAGGGCGGCGACGGGCACGCCGTCGAGGTCGGCGAAGCGGTGGTCGTCGGGTACCAGCACGCCGAGCGGATCGAGCCTGATGAGCTTGGAGGTCACCTCGGCCGGGGTCTGGGAGCCGTGTCCGATGGCGATGTCCAGGCGGCCGTCGGCCAGTTGCCGGTACTGCTCTGGGGTGCCTGCCTCGACCTGGTGGATCGTGATGCCGGGATGGTTGCGCTGGAGCTCGCGCAGGATCTGCGGCATGGTGTCGTAGCCGGCGTCGATGATGCCGACGCGCAGCGTGGGCGCCGAGGCGGCGGCGGTGCGCGCGACCTGCGTGGCTCGGCTGACGTGATCGAGAATCTGGCGCGCTTCGACGAGGAAGGCGGCGCCAGCCGGGGTCAGGTCGACGTGGTGGGTGCTGCGGTCCAGCAGTCGCACGTCCAGCTCACGTTCGAGCCGCTGGATCTGCTGACTCAGTGCCGACTGCACGATGTGCTCGCGGGCGGCCGCGCGGCCGAAATGCAGCTCTTCGGCCAGCGTCACGAAATAGCGCAACTGCCGTAATTCCATGCCCGCCACCCTCTCTGCTCAGGCGGCGCCGATGCGGACTGTCGTCTCCCACTCTAGGTTCCTCGTGGGCGGGTGAACTTCTGGAGGTGAGCCGGGCCCTACTTGCTGGGCTGAGGTGTTTGGCAGGCGATCTGCGGCTTCATGCCGAAGTAGTTGAGGGGGCCGGCCAGGATCGTCACCGCGATAGTGGCCACCTGATTGCAGTTCTCCACCGGCCCCGTGTAGTAGTTGCGCTGGCCTGCGGCGACGGCACCGACGATCAGCCAAAGGATCAGCGCTCCTGATGCTACGCGCATCGGTTCTACCTCCATCTTCGTGCTTGCACGGGGGCGGACGGGGTCATCGCGGAGCTCGCCGGCGTCCGACCTCGACTCCGTAGCCGCCGAGCGGTTGTCGAAGCGGAGGGTCAGCGTTTGAAGGCGTCCCAGATCTTTCCGCCCGCCTGCTTCAGATTGCCTGCGACCTGATCGCTCTTGCCCGCGATCTGCTGGCGCCGGTCGCCGGTGAGGCGGCCGAAGAGTTGCCTGACCCAGCCCTTGAGGACCTGGACCTTGTTGCTGATTTCCCAACGCAGACTCATCGTGATCTTCCTTCACTGCTGTGCCGTGGTCAGGCGGCTTGGAGTCCCAGTGTCCGTCCCGGCCTGATGGGGGGAAACGAGCAATGGCGGCGCCGGTTATCACCGGAACCGATGAGCGCTGGGCGTATCCGGGATCGTGGTCGTGGCCAGAACGGTGAGGATCACGGTAAGGGAGAGCCACACGAGGATCCGCGGCAGCGGAATTGACGGGGAATCGGTCAGTCCCCGGCCGGTGAGAGCGGGCCGGTACGGCGGTGCCGGAGGCGTTCGGGGTCGGGCCAGTGCACGTCGCTTGCCCAGCCCAGCCGCTCGAACAGGCGGATCACCCCGCTGGACAGGTCGATCTGGCCCCGGTCGAGACCGTGACGGGCGCAGGTCGGCTCGCTGTGATGGCCGTTGTGCCAGCTCTCGCCGAACGACAGCAGGGCCAGCGGCCACAGGTTCGTCGCCCGGTCGTGGTTGCGGGTCTTGAACGGCCGGCTGCCGATGAGGTGGCACAGCGAGTTGACGCTCCAGGTGACGTGCTGCAGCAACGCGATGCGGATCAGCCCGGCCCACAGGAAGGCGGTCAGGCCGCCGTACAGGGTGCCGGTGATCGCCCAACCCGCCAGGAACGGCAGTGCCAGCGACACCACGCACAGCGCGGGGAAGGCGCGGGCCACCCGGGTCATGGCAGGATCGGCCAGCAGGTCCGGGGCGTAACGCTCGGCCGGAGTCTGATCGTCGGCGAACAGCCAGCCCAGATGGGCGTGGGCAAGCCCCCGAAGCTGCCCGCGCAGGCCGGTCCCGTACCGGTAGGGCGAATGGGGATCGCCCGGTCGGTCGGTGAAGGCGTGATGGCGGCGGTGCACCGCCACCCAGTCGATCACGTTGCCCTGGAAGCCCATCGACCCGGCGACCGCCAGCGTCACGCGCAGCCATGGCCGGGCGGCGAACGAGCCATGGGTGAGCAGCCGGTGGAAGCCGACCGTCACCCCGAGCCCGGTCACCACGTAGAAGCCCGCGGCCAGAATCAGGTCGGTGAGCGCGACCCCCTGCCCCCACGCCAGGTAGATCACCGCGCCGAGCGCGGCGAACGGCGCGATCACGATCGACGCGGTCAGCGCCGTCTGCGCCCGCCCGGCCGGCACGTGCTCTCCGGCCCCGGGGAACGGCGAGGTGCCGTCGTAGTCCTGCCGACGTTTCACCGGTCGTTCAGAAACCGCTCGTTCGGAAACCGGTCGTTCGGCAACCGGTCGTTCGGAAACAGTCATGAAGTAGCTTTCTCCTCATCTATACCGTCCGCCGGTGCACGTAGCACCAGCGCCAGGTCGACCTGGGCCCCAGAGTGGCGGCCACCGGATGGTCGGTCTCCCGGTAGTGGGCCTTGGCGTGACCGCCCTGCGAATCGTCGGAACAGGCCACCCAGCCGCAGGTCAGGCACACCAGCAGGCGTGTCCAGGTCTGGCCGAGGGCCAGGCATTCCTTGCATTCGGGCGGTCCATACCGCACGGTGGGAAGCTGGTCGATGTGATCGCAGCGGGGCGCCTGACCGTTCAGGCCTGCACGGTCGGTCGCGTCCATGCCCTGTGCGTCCAGGGTCATCGCGACCCCCTCACGGTGACAGCGACGCAAGGTGCGCCAGCTGGTCACTTACCAGTCAAGGTGCTCAGCCGTCCGGCGGAAACACGCAATCCCAGCTCGCCTCATCAGCTGCGGCGATAGCCACCTGCGAGCACGTCGGCCGCGCCATGTCCGCCCTGCCAGGGGCGGAGAGATCTTTCCAGAGGCCACCGGATCGGCTTGACCTGCCGGATCGCGACTTCGAGGCCCGCCGGACAGCGAAATCGGCCGGAGAATTCAGCGGCGCGAAACCTCCTGCCATCTTATGCCGAGAGTGGAATTCGCTCAGTTGTGCGAAATTTCCCTTGCTATTTATTGCAAATGGGTATTGAATGAGGAATGCAAGCCAAAGAAAAGGGAGGCTCTTATGAGCTTCGTACAGATTCTAGAATTCGATACCAAGCGTGCCGGCGAAGTCGAGTCGCTCATGAACGAGTGGCGGACGCAGGCCAAGGGCAAGCACTATGTAAAGCGCGAGGTCGTGGCGAAGCGCCGCGATCGACCCGATCACTACGTGGCCATCGTGGAGTTCTCCTCCTACGAGGAGGCCCAGAACAACAGCAAGCTGCCGGAAACCGACCGGTTCAACGCGCACATGGCCAAACTGTGCGAGGGCCCGATCGAGTTCTCCAACTACGATGTGATTCGCGACAAGAGCTGATCATCAACTGAACATCGCGGAAAGCTCAGCCTGTGCTGTGGCGTGCGAGAATATTCTCGCGTCATGGCGCGGGCATTTTTTATGCCGGCCTTCAAATATCGAGCGGGCGGCAAAGGAGCTGCCGGCGTCCCGGGCACCCGGGATTCACATCCCGCATGACCGAAGGCCCGGAACGGGGCCTGGCGGCGTTGACCGCCTGGCCGGCCGCTCTGGTGAGCGCCCGCTTGGCGTGCCGGGTGAGTGACGTAGATTCGAGGTATCCGGAAACGACGACATCCCGCCGCATTAGAGGTGCCTGCCAGGCCGGCTCACCGAAAGGGTTGTCATGGACATCCTGCACCGCTTCCGCACCAGATCCGGGCCATCTGCTGAGACGGCTGAAGCCGATGTGCCTCAAGGCGAGAGCTTACCGGCGCCGGACGAGCGCCCCGCGGGCCCGGGCTCAAGCGCCGAGAACTCCAGGCCGGTGCCCGTCACCCGTACCAGCGTGGCCTGGGCGGGTGTGTGGGTCGCCACGCTCGTGTCCGTCGCCTTCATCGTGTTCATGCTGCAGAACACCACCGCCACGCAGGTGTCCTTCCTCGGCCTGCACGGCACGCTGCCGCTCGCGGTCGCGATGCTGATCGCCATGCTCAGCGGGATCCTGCTCACTCTTGTGCTCGGCACCGCTCGCATCACCCAACTCCGGCGTCTGGCCAGCCGGCGACGCCGTCAGAACCGCTGACCGGCGAACACTTTCCCCGCCCCGGCGACCACGCCTCCTGATCACACGTCTTGGCGGGACACTGCCCGAGCGCTACGGGTTCCTCCTGGCGAGCGCCTGCTCGGCCGCGGCGCTCAGCAATCGGGCGGCGGCGGCCACCTCGGCGAGCCGACCAGGCGTCATCGTCTCCAGACAGGCGGCCAGCCGCTGCCGGTCACCACGACAGGCCATGCGCGTCGCGTGCTGAAAGGCGAGGGCGCGCGAAGCGGTATCGATCGCCATCAAGACGTCGGTCAGAGCCTGGTCCACGCCGTCGTTCTGATCCGGCGGCAGCGGAGGTTTAGCAGTCAACGCCATTCACCATGCCGTCCTTGAGCTCCGACCGCGATCCGCCCCGATGATCACGGCTGATGATAAGCCTTGTGCGGATTGCCGCTTTCCACCTGGTCGAGCCCGCCAGATGATCAGACCATCGCACCAGACGGCTCCGCTCACGCCGCCCCTCCGCAACGTGTTCATGACCGCCTCACACCCGCGGCCACCTTATCCCGCACTCCCCGCCCGTAGGAGCCAGCATGAACACCGCGGACACACTCGGCGCACGCACCCCTGACACGCTCGCCGATCGGCTCTTGCGCATCACGCCGCTGGTCGATCCCGTGGGCCTGCGGATCGAAGGTGAGCTCGACCACGCCACCCTACCGGCCCTGACCGGGGCACTGGCCGCGTTGGCGGGCGGCGGCGGCTTCTGCGTCGACCTGGGCGGCCTGGTGTTCTGCGACGTCGGCGGACTGCGCGCCCTGGTCGCCGCCGCCGCCGGTATGCGCGACGGCCATGCTCTGACGTTGCGCTCGCCCTCCCCGCAGCTGCGACGCCTGTTCCAGCTCACCGGCTGGCACCAGACGGCCGGTCTTCGCCTACAGGATCGGAGCACCTCATGACGGCCCTCCATCCCCGCATCGGGACAGGTCTGTGGCTCGTCCCCGCCACCGCCACCGTCGTCCGCCTGTGCGACGAGTTGGACATCGTCCTCGGCCTGGCCGCCCCCCGCCCGCACCTGGCCAGAGTGCTGCGCCTCACCGGCCTGGACCACAGCTTCCCGATGTACGGCACCCCGGGCCGAGGCAGGGCCGGGTTCAGCCGCGCGGCAGCACGCTGAGACGTCGTCGCCACATGTCTGTTCTCGCCGCCGCTGCCACCAGGACGACCGCCGGGCCACGCCCTTGCCTTCCCGTTGAGGCGACGGCCGAGCGCCGCCGCGATCTCCCAGGCGGTCTACCTCATCTCGCCCCTCTACCAGCCAGGCAGCCTCAACCTCCACCTCCACGGCAGGCCAGGCGCCGACGTCTCCCTGGGGTGGAGCCTGCGGATCCTGGGCCAGGTGCTGGCCGGGTTGCAGGCCGCCGCCCTGAGCGACATCATCCACCTCGACATCAAGCCGCAGAACATCGTCCTGGACGGCCCCGCCACCATCAAGATCATCGACTGGGGAGTGTCACAACTGCACCAGGCCGGCAAAAGCGTGTCGACGGCCCTGCCCGGCGGCACCAAATGGTTCGCCAGCCCCGAGCAACTCGGCGTCACCGACGCCGCCCCCAGCAGTCTGTCCGATCTGTACGGCGTCGGTGCCCTGGCCTACTGGCTGCTGACCGGCCTGGCCCCGCTGCGACGCGAAACCGACGCCGGCACCGATCCGCTGCAGGTGCACCACCTGATGCGGGCCGGAACCCGGCCCGAACCCGTTGACCGCTACAACCCGCTCGTACCCGAGTGCCTGAGCCGGCTCATCGACCAGTGGCTCAGCTACACGCCCGCAGACCGCATCCCCCCAACGATGGCGGCCTCCGCCGCGCTCAGTTGGGCATGCACGGCCCTGAGTCGGCAGACGTGCGACCTCTCCTGATCAGCGGAGGTGAAAGCCGATACAGTGCTGGCGAGCAGTCCGGTCATCAAGACGCGAAGGTTCTTGTTGGTAGTTTTGGGAGCCATCCGGGGCTGCTCAGGGATCGGCGGGCGGTCATCTGCCGCTGTCGTACTCCAGAGTTCGCGAAGGCAGCAGCGTGGCCAGTGCCCAGCGTCCGGGCCCGAAGACGGCGATGATCAGGAACGACCAGCAGAAGAGGGCGGCCTGTTCGCCGCCGTTCTGGATCGGGAACAGCGCCTGGGGCTGGTGGACCACGAAGTAGGCGTACGCCATGGTGCCGGAGCAGACGATGGCGGCGATACGGGTGCCCAGCCCGAGCAGGACGAAGATCCCGCCGGCCAGTTCGATGACCGCGGCCCACCACCCGGGCCACTGCCCGAAGCCGGGTGCCGGGCCATGCGGCCCGCCCAGCACGTTGAAGAGGGTCGCGGCGCCGTGGCAGGCGAACAGCAGACCCACCACGAACCGGTACAGGGCCAGGACCAGCCCCTGATTCTTGGCCAGAAGCTCCATGGCGCATCCCTTCAGAAAGAGATCGAGAAGCGGGTTCATGGCATGTCGGCAGCCGGCCCGGCGGAGGGGCGGCCGCGATGCCGTGTCACGACATGGCCCGCTAGAAGGACATTGGGAGCGCTCCCAACGAGTTTCTGGAAGCCAGCCTGAGCTGTCAATCTCGGTCACCGGAAAAAGGCGCCCCCAACGGTCGGCAAACGCCTCATGTGGTCGGATACCCGCACTGACTCGGCCGGTCAGTGAAATTTTCACCCCTGTATGACTGGGTTGGGACCAGGGCGACCTGTTCCGCCGCGCCTGGCGGGCCCAGATGATGGCCGCTCGCAGCCGAAGCCGGGCATGTGACTTCTGGAGAAATTTCGGGTAATCGCAGCGATTCGAGCGGAGGGTCGCCTTTGCTGTTATAGGTTCACTAGTACGGGCCGATCTTGAAGCGGCCGTGCCCGTTACATCTGTGTTGCAGCTTGACCTCTCTTACCCGCCACAGACGCTTGCCGGAAAATACTTCTCTACATGACCAGCCGGGAGCAGATCTTCGACGACTTCGCCAAAGCCGTCTTCGCAAAGGTGCTTCGCCGCAGGAAGTGGCGGAGCCGCCTGCTCATAAGAATTCATGAGGGAACTGCGGGCGGTTCGGCCACTTTGCTCATCGATGCCCTGACAAACCGGCTGCGACTCGGCAAGACGCCGCTGGTGCCGCACGCGGTGGTGGATGAGCGGGCCCGTGTGGCGCGGCAGATCGCGACAGGGCTGACAGCCCCGAGGGGGTGGGGCACGCTTCGCTTCCCCCAATACAACGTCTTCAGGGCGCTCGAGTCGGATGCCTTCGCCGGAATGGATCCGCAGGATTGTGCCTTCAGAAAGCTCCATCCTTTCCTGTGCCGATTCATTCAACTTCCGGGCGCGCCTGATCCGGTTCTTTGGTGGATCCGGTTGGTCGGCTTCGTCATCGTGTTCGCGGGCTGGTTCGAACAGCTGCGGTTCGGCGGGGCATGGCGTCGTCGCATGCGCCGCAACTGGTTCGCGAAATTCGCCGGGGGAAGCCACGAGGATTTTTTCGAGCAGGCCGCGACCATCATGCGCGGCAGCGACGAGCAGAAGAAGGAAGGCGTGCTTCTCCGCGCGCTCCTGTGCGATCTGGACGCGGCGTTCACCCCGCGTCTGTCTCCCTGGCGGCGACGCCGGCAGAGCGGATTCATGCTGTTCATCAAGAACGGCGACGAGCTCGCTGACCTCATTCGGCAGGCGATAGAGGACACCAAAGCGCGACACATCACCGTGATTTTCGCTCGATCCGGTCAGGCCGCGGGTGCGCCGAATCTCGCCGAGGCCACGCTCCGTCTCATCCTGCACGGAGACACCGAGCTTCAGGTGACGACGAGGGACATAGCGGCGGGTGCCACCGCGGAGCAGCTCGCCGGCGCGTACAAGATTCCGGTGCGGCTGAGAAGCTCCGCCCTGGTTGTCGTCGTCGCTGTCCTGCAGATCGTGATCCCCACCGTCGGTGGCTATTTCGGCGCCGCGCGGCTTTTCCAGTTCTGGCCCTGGTCCAGGGATGAGACCTGTCTCGGCGAGACCGCTGGAGATGCGGCGACGGCGGCCACGCCGGTCGGCCTGCTCTCCTCTCAGGAGGCGACCCGTCTCTACAACGCCGACAAGCAGGCGATCGACGACGAGAACACCCGAGTCAGGGGCCTGGCCAGTAAGAACCCCGACATGAGATACACGATCAAGAGGATCGTCTACCTGGGCTCCGGTGTCGCGGGCGCCTTCGACGCCGGAGTCGCCTACAACGGCGTGATCCCCGAACTGCACGGCATCCGACTGGCGCAACGGAAGATGAACGAACTCGCCGAGGGCAATCCGCGAACGAAGGATCAGCTCTCGGGCAACGTCTTCGCCATCGTCGACATCCGGGAGGCCGGCAAAGACTATGCCCAAGCGCCTCAGATCGCTCAGCAGGTGGTGCGGCAGTCAACCGAGACCGTCCTCGGTGTCATCGGGCTTGGCGAGAGCAGACAGCAGACACTCGAGGCTCTGAAGACCCTCGGCGACGGCGGGCTGCCCATCCTCGGCATGGGCGCCACCTCCGAAGATATGCAGGCCCATCCGCTTTACCATCAGATCTCCTTCGACAACCCGTACCAGGCGCGCATGTTCGCGGCGTTCGCTCGGCAGGCCAACATCATCCGGGCAGGCGAATCCGGCCGCTGTGTCCCTGCTGACAAAGCACTGGTCATCGGCGACCCCACTGACAACTACAGCCTCCGGCTCGGAGAGGACCTCGTGACCGAGTTCCCCGTAGACAATGCGCACGTCATCTGGTTCCCACCGCCGGGATCGGCGACGTCCGTCCATCCCGCGGGCACGTTCGTGACCAGCGACTCGGAGTTGCTCGAAAAGGCGTGCGCGCGACTGACTCAAAGCGCCGACGACCGCACCGTGGTCTTCTGGTCCGGCAGGGCGGAGCGCCTGCGGGACTTTCTCGTCGCGGCCAAGGACAGCGCCGCCTGCCCCGCGTCGTTCACTGTGGTCAGCGGTGGCGACCTCTCGACCACGGCCGTCCTCAAGGAGCGATTTCCCACCGACTTCGCCGGCGTGACGCTCTTCTACTCCGCGCACGCGCTGCCGAGCAGCCCGCCCAACAGCGCCGGGGATGACTACGCCCACCGTTACCTGGACCTGTACAAGACCACCAATGATCCCTGGTACGACAACTGGCGGGGACCGATCGCCTATGACGGCCTCGTCACCATGGTGTCGGGAATCAACACCGTGTGCCGGGAGAACGGGCCGGCCGGCTGCGGGAGGGGATCGGTGGCCAGCCATTTCCGCTACCGCATCGGAGGAGAGTCCGGGCTTCGGGGCGCGACAGGGATCATCCGTTTCGCCAAGGATCCGTGGGCGACCGCGGCTCCCGCGCCTCTCCAGAAGCGGTTTCTGATGCTCCGCGCGACTCCTACGGGACCATCCGTCGTCATGGAGTGCGGGCAGCGCGACACCAACGACCTCAGGACCACCTGGGGGCCCAAGGGCGCGTTCGACTGCCCGAGCACATAAAGATCGGTAGTGCCAGCCGGACACGGCGCATCATTTCCGCCCGGATCGGAATCACTTTTGGGCTTGACGCGCAACACGTATCACGGCGGCCGGAACTTTTCTTTCTGGTGTTCCTGTCGGAACGGAAGTTAGCATGCGGTGACTCTAGCCATTCATTCGGTAAGGACAGATATGGCGTTGGAATCGGAGAACGGGTCCGTTCGGCGCTTCGACGACATCGCTCGCGCCATTGTCGCCGAGGCCGCCCCCAAAGAGGCGGAATACTTTCCGGCGATCGCCCGGGCCACCCGGAGAAACCCTCGGCGAGCCTTCCGCGGCGGCGGTGACGACCTTCTCGGGTTCTCGCTCGCGGACGCCGTGACACTCCTGACGCCCATCGTCCTGACCGTCCTGACCGGCGCGGCGACCAACACGCTCACGCAGGCCGTCGAACGTACCTCGAAACAGGTCTCCAAGAGCGTGTGGAACAAGCTCTTCCCTTCGCGCCCCGCGCCGATCGCCGGCTCTGAGGCCGTCGTTCCCGTTCTCGACCCCGCTCAAGTGAAGGAGACCGCGCAGGCGGTCGAGGAGATCGCACTCGCGCTGGGCGTGGACAAGGCGACCGCCCTCCGCCTGCGACAGGCGACCTTCGGCCACTTGTCGGGCGAGAGGTGACCGCGGCGGGCGAGATGGTGTCAGGCCGCAGGCTTAACCCCTTCACGCTGCCGTCGTCGACGACGTCCCGGTTCCTCATCCTGATCACCGCGACGATCGCCTGCTCTCTCTACCTTGCCCTGTTCCTGTTCGAGCTCCGGCTGCGCGTCGCCTATCTGCCCGAGCACGTACGGCACGCGGAGTGCCTGTCATCGCTGCGTTCCGGCGCACGCTCGGTCGAACCGACCCTGCTCGTGGACCGGTACGGCGAGTGCACCGCGGGAGTGACGGCGGCCGAGGCGCTCCTGCCGATCGGGTCGCTCGTCGTGCCCGCGCTGTGCGCCCTGCTGCTCTACGCGTTTCACCCGCTGTGGGCCTTCCGCCGCGGACTCATGGCCCTCGCGGAGGTGAGTAGCGGCGAAGCCCACGCGGACCTGGTACGCAGGTTCACCTCCATCGCCGAGGAGGAGGCTCCCGGCAGGAACGTCCGGTTGCTGGTGGATCCGGGAAGGGGAGAAGTCACCGGGCGCGCGCTCGGCCTGCCGCGACGCCACATGGTGGTGCTGAGCATGGGGCTGGTCCTCGCGCACGCGACGACGCCCGCCATTACCGAGGCGGTCCTGCGGCACGAACTGGCGCATATTCGCAACCGCGACGTCGGTATCGCGCACTTCACGGTGGCGATCTGGTGGTCGTTCCTGTTGACGGCCTGCGTGCCCGCGCTGGTCGCCACGGCGATCTGGGTTCCCGGCGACCTGCTTACGCAGTGCGCCAGGCTGACGGTGATGACCCTGGTGCTGTGGCTGGCCAGGACCGCGGTGCTTCGCGCCCGCGAGCACCACGCGGACGTCAGGGCGGGCGACACCGCCGAACGGCAGGAGACGATGGCCGCGGCGATCGAGACCGCCTCGTCGAACCGCCGCTACCCGGGGCCGCTGCGCTTCTTCAGCAGCCATCCCGCCCGGCGGTATCGCCTGGACGTACTGAACGAGCCGGGCAGGCTCCTGCGCCTGGACCAGTGGGAGATGTTCAGCGCGGGGTCGCTGGCGGGCCTGGGTTTCGCACCCGTCTACCACTCCTATTCCCAGCTCGACACCGAGGGGGTGATCGACGCCCGCTACTTCATGCCCGGGCTCATGTTCGGGCTGCTCATCTCAGGCGTCCTTGTCGTGGCCGTCTGGAGGGCGAGCACCGGGCGGTTCGCGGGACACGGTTCGCGGATGAGTCTGTGGTGGGCCTCGGCCGGCTTCACGGTGGGCGTCATCGCCGGCCAGTACGCGGCCATGATCCGCGCGGAGGTGTGGATCTGGACCCTCGCCTTCGTGAACCCGCTGATCGGACTCACCTACTGTCTCGTGCTCCTGCTGATCATCCGGGCCTTCCTCTCCTGGGCCAAGGCCTGCTCCTCGGCCTGGCTGGCCGGCTCCACCCACCCCCGGACGATCACCCTGGCGGCCGTGGCGGTGTCGGCGGTGGTGATCGGCCCGTGGCTGGGTTTCTGGTTCTATGGCATCGCCACCGTCGTACAGGCCGGTGTCACGTGGGACCTGCTGGTGGTGACGCTGGTGACGATGGTCAGATACACCCCACTGGTGCTCACCATCGCGCTGGCCTGCGCCTACCTTGTGGCGGCCGGGACGCGAGCGCGGCCGGCACCGGGGAGCGGTCTGCGGCTCCATCTCGACGACGCCGCGCCGGTCCCGCTCCAGCGCCTGCCCGCCCACCTCGTACGGGCATCCCTGCCGTTCGCCGTGGCCTGCTGCCTCATGGCGGTCGGCGGTTTCGCGCTGCAGCCCATGCTCATCGCGGCCAGCAGGCAGAGGGGTACGGGACAGTTCCTCGAGGCCGTCTACGTGACCATGGGCGTGGCCGTGGGCCTGCTGGCGCTGGCCGCGCTGGCGGCCGGGATCCTGGTCGGCGGCCGCGGCTCGGGAACGTGGGCCGTGGCTCACGCGGGGATCATGCTCCTGACGGCGGCCGTTCCGATGGCCCTGGTGATCCTCGGCCATGTCGCCGTGGCCGAATGCGGGTGGGAGCGGGCGGGCGCCTGCTTCGCGCAGGGCGCGCCGCTCCAGGTGACGATCGGAAACTACGCCACGCTCACGTACATGTACGCGATCTACCCCGGTCTTCTGCTCGCCGGGTGCGGCAGCCTCATCAGAGCCCGGAGGCGACCGCCCGTCCCCGAACCGCGTCGGAGCGTCAACCGCCCGGTCGTGGCGAGCGCGACGATCGTGATCACGTTCGCCCTGGCGGTCGGCGTCTACGGCGCCCTGCTGAACTGGCGGCTGACCGTCGGGGCCATCCCCGCGGCGCGCATGACCTGGCAGCGGGCGGTCATGGAGGCGGCCGACCAGCCGATCAAGCCAGGCTCGGTTCCGCAGCTCGACGCCTGCCGCAACGCATTACGCATGTTCGCCAGCCCGGGAGTGCGCGACGCGCTCAACACCGACCAGCGCTACTACGTGCTGGCGGCCGGGCTCATCAACCATGTCGCCTCGTCCGACGACCCCGCCCTGCGAGCGATGGCCCAGGCCGGATACGTCTGGCTGGACAGGGGTCGCGCGGACATGGTCACCAAAGTAGTCACCAAAGTGCTGCACTACTGCGTGCTCGTCGGGGGCGAGCACCAGGTCGATCTGCAGGCGAGCGTCGCTCCGCGGACAAGCGTCGTTCCGCGGACAAGCTAGGCCAGGCACGCCCTGACGCCGTACCGGACGCCGGTGTTGAAGGCGTTGATCCGTTCGGTGGCGCTGCCGTGATCGCGCGGGTTCGTCCACGGCGTGTCACCCGACAGCCCCCGCAGCGTCGCCGCGATCTCTCGGTTGTCGCCCCGCTCCCACGTGAGTGTGCCGTCCCTCGACGCCCCCGCGAGTGCCGCCCCTCCCATGCAGTCCGCCTGCAGTTCGATCTGCGGCACCAGATATCTGGGCGGCATACGATTCTGGATGGAGTGGCTCCATTCATGTGAGATGACCTGGTACACCAGCCCGTCGCCGTAGCTGTAGCTCATCCTCATCAGGTTGATGTCCCAGGCGATGAAATGCTGGGTCGTGCAGTAGGAGGCGTTGTAGGGCAGCATCTTGTATCCCGAGCACGCGGGCCGGTTCGGGCTGCGCCCGTCGTAGGAGCCCAGGACGCGGGGCGGCGAATATCTGCCGGGTAAGTAATCCGACCAGTGATCTGACCAGAATCGATTGACCGCGTAGACGGCCGTCGCGATGTCCTCCTGGAGGCCGTCGACTTTCACCCCCGCCTCGGCTCCGTTCGCGCCTCCTCCGCCGATCCATGTGACGGCGAGAATGGTCACCACGGCCAGTCGTAAACGCGCCGACATGGAGCCCCCAGTTTGTTGGTTCGCTTTCGCCAGGCTCCGAACGATAAACGCGCGCATACGCTGCGAATAGGCTCGGTTACCGAAATATCACCGTTGTCTTAGGAGACGCCATGCAGAGGGGCGACGGCTTGGATCACGAGGGCGTCGTACCCCGGCTGAGGGTCCGTAGCGTTTCGGCCTGGCGGACGCGTTCGGCCAGGGTGTGGTCCAAGGATGGCACCGTACGGGCTGGGCAGGGCTCGTCCCGCAGTTCGGCGGCGAGGATGCGTTCGAGGCGGAAGCCCCGCCCGGCTCGGCGGCTGCGGCACCAGCCGATCAGATACCACGAGCCCGAGGCGGTGAGCAGGCCGCCCGGCTCCACCTCGCGCTCGCTTTCCCGCCCCGCCGAGTCGGCGTATCGGATCCAGACAACCCGCCGGCGGGCCACCGCCAGCGCCTCCGCGGCGGTGAGGTTGATCGGCGGCAGAGCGGTGTCGCGGTCGATGAACCAGCCCCCGCGCGGCCCGGCCTCCGCACGCACCGGCACCCTGGCCTCCATCAGCGCCTGTAGATCGCGCTGGATGGTGCGCCGTGACACCCCGAACCGGTCCGCCAGCCAGCCCACGGTGCGTGGCCGGGGCGCGGTCGCGCGCAGCTCGTCTACCAGGGCATAGAGGCGTTCGGTACGGTTCATCGCGTCATCGGGTCACAGGCACGGACGCGTACCAGGTTAGGCCAGACATCTGCGTAGGAACTCCTCCTGGGCCGCCAACTCCCGCTGGGCCAGGGTCGTGGGATGCAAGGTGAACCCGTGCCAGCCCTCCTCCGCCACCACCAGCTCGGCCACGTTGCCGGCGGCCGCCCAGCGGGCCGCCATGAACAGCGTGTCGTCGAGCAGGGGATCGGCCGTTCCTACCGTGAACCGCGCGAGCGGCAGACCACGCAGGTTGCCATAGAGGGGTGAGATGTCAGGATCGAGTCGTTTGTCGGGCGACAGCCCCGGAAACTGCTTGCTCCAGAACCATTCCTGGATCGGCCTGTTGATCAGCCGGTTTCGATCGCCCGACGCGCGGCCGCTGGGTGTGCCGTGGCCCACGTCGTAGCCGCCGAAGGAGAGCTGTGCGGCCAGGAACGCCTCGGCGGGTGCCACGGCGTGCCGGTCACGCAGCCGCAGAAGCGTGGTGACGGCCAGCCGCGCGCCGCCCGACTCGCCGCCGATGAGCAGTCGTCGCGTGCCGAACTCGGCGGCGGCGTTCGCCACCAGCCAGAGCGCCGCCTGCTCGGCGTCGTCGTTGCCCGCGGGGTAAGGGTGCTCCGGGGCCAGCCGGTACTCGACGCTGAGCACCGCCACACCGCAGTTGGCGGCCACATCGCGAAGGCGTGGATCCTGCCCGTCCGCCGAGCCGATCACCCCGCCGCCGCCGTGGAAGTGCAGGAACACGCCCTCCGGTGCACGCCCGTCCGGAGGGAGAAAGGCCCGGAGCCGGAGCCGGCCGCCGTCGGAGGTGGTCACGGTCCGCCAACTCGCCTCGGGAACCGTCGCGAGGGTGGGGAACCCGCCTCCGCCCGCGCGCTGAAACTCACGAGCCGCCACGGGATCGTCCTGGACATGCAGCGGCACCTGGCCGTCGAGCAGTTTCTCCATGCGGTCATTGACGGCACGGGTCTCAGCCAGCTCGTCGAGATCCAGGCCGAGCAGATGAATGGTGGGTACGTTCATGCAGCCAACCGTGCCGCCACGCCGCGACACCCTTATGTCACGGTCAACGCGTGATGTCGCTCACAGCCTTCTTCGAGGGGCGCTCGTCGAGGGTGGTGCGCAGGGCGGTGATGAAGGCGGTGGTGGCGGGCGGGTCGGGTGGCTCGCCGAACGCCGCCAGGTGGATCCGGCGCCGCGCGGCGGTCAGCTCGGTGGCCTTGACTCCGTCCGCGTGGTGGGTGCGCAGGGCCAGTCCCGGCATGGTGGTGACGCCCAGCCCGGCGGCGACGAAGGCCTGCTGGACGAGGATGTCGTCGCTGCTGTAGGCGATGCGCGGGGTGAACCCGGCGTCCTCGCAGGTTCGGACGAGGTCGCCGCGGCAGTTCGGGCACCCGGCGATCCAGGCCGAGTCCCGGTGGTCGGTGAGGGTCTGCCCGGACTCGCGGCTGAGCAGGTACACCGGGTCGTCGAGCAGGTAGGAGTAGCGGATGCCGTCGTCCGGCATCGTGTCCTCGTACGAGAACATGATGGCCAGGTCAGCCGATCCCTCGCGCAGCATCCGGCGGGCGGCCGTGGGATGGGCGTCGCCGAGGTGCAGCTCGATGTTCGGGTACGACTCGCGCAGGGCCACGGCCGCCGGGGGGACCAAGACGCTCAGGGCGGAGCTGAAGGCGACGAGCCGGACCCGGCCGGTCCGCAGCCCGAGCTGGGCGGCCAGTTCGGCGTCGGCGGCGTCGACCCGGCCGACGATCTCCGTGGCGCGGCGGGCGAGCAGTTCCCCTTCGGGGGTGAGCCGGATGCCGCGCCCCACGCGCTGGATGAGCCTGGCGCCGGTCGCCGCCTCCAGCCGAGCCAGGTGGTGGCTGATCGAGGGCTGCGAGTAGTGCAGGGCCTTGGCGGCTTCGGTGACCGAGCCGTGGGCCGCGACCGCGGCCAGGACGCGCAGCCGGACGATATCGAGCATTCATCAAGGGTATCTATGGATTTTCGCCAATAGTGGCATTAGACGCATGTGGCACCTCATGGGCAGACTCGGCGGTGAGATCACCTGGGGGTCGCCGATATGTACACGTACCGGGAACTGTTCCGAATGCCCGAGTTCACGCCGCTGTTCACGGCCTCGTGCGCGCAGGTCGCCTCGACCACGCTGAACGGGCTGGCGCTCGCCACGCTGGTGTACGCCCGTACGGACTCGGCGCTGCTGGCGGCGCTGGGCATGTTCGGACCGTCGTTCGCCGAGTTGGTCGGCGCCACCCTGCTGCTGTCGGTGGCCGATCGGGTGCGGCCGCGTACGGCGCTGACGCTGACCGCGCTCGCCGGCGGCGCGGCCAGTGCGGCGCTGGCCGCGCCGGGCATGCCGTTGTGGGCGATGTTCGCGGTCATCCTCGCGCTGGGCCTGGTCAACTCGATCGGCAGCGGCGTCCGGTACGGGCTGCTCAGCGACATCGTGCCGCCGGACGGGTACGTGCTCGGCCGCTCGGTGCTCAACATCTCGGTCGGCGCGATGCAGATCGCCGGGTTCGCGGTCGGTGGCGTCCTGCTGGCGGTGGTGTCGCCGCGCATGACGTTGGCCATCGGTGCGGCGCTGGCCTTCGTCGCCGCGCTGGTGCTGCGGTGCGGGCTCGGCGCCCGGCCGGCGCGGTCGGTCGGGCGTCCGTCCGTCGCGGCCACCTGGCGGGTCAATCGTCACCTGCTGTCCACGCGTGCCCGCCGGGCCGTCTATCTGTCGATGTGGGTGCCCAACGGGCTGGTGGTGGGCTGCGAGGCGCTGTTCGTGCCGTACGCGCCTGGGGCGGCCGCCGTATTGTTCGTGGCGGCGGCGCTGGGGATGCTGTTCGGCGATCTGGCGGCCGGGCGGTTCGTGCCGCCGGGGGTGCGCGGGCGGTTCGTCACCCCGTTGCGGTTCCTGCTCGCGGCTCCGTACCTGCTGTTCGCGCTGCCGCTCGGCACGCCGGTCTTGGCCGGCGCCGCGGCGGTGGCCTCGGTCGGCTTCGCCTCCACGCTGCTGCTGCAGGAGCGCCTGATCGCGCTGACCGGCGAGGACGTCCGCGGCCAGGCGCTGGGCCTGCACGTCAGCGGCATGAAGGCGATGCAGGCGATCGGCGCCACGCTGGCCGGCCTGATCGCGCAGTACGTACCCGCGGGCGCGGCGATGGGCCTGATGGCCGTGGCGGCGCTCGCCGTCACCGCGGCCCTCAGTCCAGGCCTTCGGCTGTCGGATCCGGTTCAGCCGCTCCGTCGGGCCAGCCGGCAACTGTCCTCGTACCGCGCCGCCTCGCCGACGAGTTCGGCGCCGTGAAGTGCGCTGTCCACCATGAAAACGACAATGAGAGGGATGACCGTGCAACCGTACGAGATCACCGAGATTCTGAACCGGCCGATCAGTCAAGAACTGCTGGCCCGCGACGTGACCCGCTTGGCCTACGTCGCCAAGGACGGCACACCCCGCAACATCCCGATCATCTTTGCCTGGAACGGCTCGGAGATCGTCATGTGCACTCCGAAGAACGCTCCGAAGCTCCATGCCTTGAGCGAGAACCCGATGGTCGCCCTGACGATCGACACCGAGGTGCACCCGCCCAGGATCTTGCTCATCCGGGGCCGGGCCGAGCTGGACTACGTCGATGGGATCCCCGACGAGTACCTCCAGACGACCAGCACCTATGAGATGACGCCCGAGCAACGGGTCGAGTGGGAGACGGAGGTGCGTTCCCTCTACCACGACGGCATGGTCCGGATCGTCGTGACCCCGACCTGGGCGAAGCTGATCGACTTCGAGACGACTCTGCCGAGCGCGGTCGAGGAGCTGCTCCGACAGCGGGAGGAGCGTCAGCGCGGCTGAGCGGCGCGAGGTCGCTCGACTCGCGCAGCACCGGGGTCAGAATGTGGCGATCGGGTTGACTGGGCTGCCGGACGTACCGGCGAAGCGGACCGGCGCGACCGCGAGGTGGAAGTCCCACTGGCCGAGCTCGGCAGCCGTCGTCGCGCACGCCTCCAGGTCGCAGTTGTCGAGCAGCCACAGACCCATCGCGACGAGGCTCACGGCGTGAACCGGCATCAGCACGTCTTCGTACCCGGACGGCTGAACGTCCTGGGGGGTGTCAGCGCCGATCAGCGCCACTCCCCGTTCATGCAGCCACGGCAGGCAGGACGCGTGCCAGCCGGCCTGCGTGAAGCCGCCGGCCGCACCGGCCTCGTGCCGGACGCGGCCATAGCCGGTCCGCAGGAGTACCGCATCGCCGGCTCGCACCCGCACACCCTGGCGACGCTCGGCCTCCTCGAGATCGTCGGGATACACACCCTGCCCCGGTTCCAGCCACGGCACATCGCGGACCCTCGCGATGTCCAGCAGGACGCCACGCGTGATGATCCCGTTCGCCGCCGCAGTGACGGCCGCCCACGCCGATCCCGTCGCGGCGTCGACCAACGAGTGCGACCGCCCGTTGTACATCGCGCCGTCCCAGAAGATGTGGCACGGCGAGTCGATGTGGGTGACGGTGTTGCCGTGGAACATGATGCCGAGCCGCTCGTTCGAATAACCCCAGTGTCGGTCGTTGCGGAATCCGGGCAGCGGCATGTTCTCGGCACCTGGCATGTCGGCGGCGCACGGGCACGTCGTCGTCGACCGCTCCATCTCCTCCGGCACGGCAACCTCCCACGCGCACGACACACTCCTGCCGTGGCGCACGGCCCGCGCCGCCGCCAGCCGGACGTCGTCGGTGATGTGGTTCAGAGTGCCGAGCTCGTCGTCGTCGCCCCACCGTCCCCAGTTCGACAGCGTGTCGAAGTACCCGAGCACGTCGTCCTGTGTGGGCATCGGTCGCTCTGCCGTCATCTCAGCATCAACCCCTCCGGTCACATGGTTCGAGGCAGCGCAGGAGCCGCCCGACACGCGAGTTTTGCGGCGCTTCAGGATGCGGAAGATATTCTCACAGCGCGTTTGGTGCGGCGGGAGGTCTGCTGGTGAGCGTGGTGGCCGAGGACGTGAGATTCGGCGTTCTCGGGCCGCTCCGGGCCGAGGTCGGCGGTCGCCCGGCAGGGCTTGGCGGACCTCGCCAGCGGGCCGTGCTGGCGCTGCTGCTGATCGCGCGGGGCAGGAGCGTCTCGGCGGAGCGGATCCTGACCGAAGTGTGGGAGGGCTCGCGACCTCCCTCCCTGACGACACTCCATGGATACGTCGCCGATCTGCGCAGGACGCTGGAGCCGGAAAGAGCGCCCGGCGCGCCGGCCCGGTTGCTGGTACGCGAGGGGCCCGGATACGCCCTTCGGGCGGTACCCGCCGCGGTTGACGCCGAGCGCTTCACCGATCTGGCCGCTCGTGGCCGGCGCGCGTTGGACGGCGGCGAACCGAGACTCGCCGCGGACCTGCTCGGACAGGCGCTCGCGCTGTGGCGGGGCCCGGCCTATGCCGACTTCGGCGGAGCCGCCTTCGCGGTGCCCGACGCGACCAGGCTGGAGGATCTGCGGGCCACCATCCGCGAGGACCGGCTTGCGGCCGTCATCGCGTCGGGGGAGCACGCCGCTGCCGTAGGCGAGCTGGAAGCGATGATCGCCGAGCAACCGCTGCGTGAGCGCGGCTGGGAGTTGCTCGTCCTCGCCTTATACCGGTCAGGACGGCAGGCCGACGCGCTCGCCACCCTTCGAGCGGTACGCAGAAGGCTGGCCGACGAGCTGGGCATCGACCCGGGACGCGGCCTGCGCGACCTGGAGGCGGCCGTACTCGCCCAGGACCCGCGGCTCGCGCCGGTGCCGGCTGAGCCCACTCGCATGTCATACCCTCCGGCCGCGGCTCCGGCGCAGCCCTCGGGCAATCTGCCGTTCGCGCTGTCCAGCTTCGTCGGCCGCGGCGGTGACCTCACGGCCGTCGCGTCCCTGCTGGACGGGCACCGGCTGGTCACGCTCACCGGCCCGGGCGGGGTCGGCAAGACCCGCCTGGCCTTGGAGGTCGCACGCGCCCGTACCGACGCCGACGGGCCCTGGCTCGTGGAACTGGCAGGTCTGCACGCACCCGAACTGCTCACCGGGACCATGGCCGCCGCCCTGGGGCTGCCCACCGCGGCGTCCCCCGATCAGCTGGCCGGGATGATCGCCGACCGTGACATGCTGATCGTCCTGGACAACTGCGAGCATCTGCTGGTCCCCGCCGCCATGCTGGTCCACACCCTGCTGACCCGCTGCGGCACCGTACGGATGCTGTGCACCAGCCGCGAACCCCTGGGCATCTCGGGGGAAATGGTGTACGAAGTACCGCCCCTGGATGCCGCCACGGAGGCCGCGGACCTGTTCCTGCGCCGTGCGGCAGCCGTCTCGCCCGGCTGGGCGGCCGAGCCGGGCGACAGGGAAAGGATCGCCGCCCTGTGCGTACGGCTCGACGGCATCCCGCTGGCCATCGAACTCGCCGCCGCGCAGAGCCGGGCGCTGTCCGTGGCCCAGATAGCCGATGCCGTAGCGGACCGCTTCACCTTGCTGGTGGACGGATCAGCCGGACGGCCGGACCGTCATCGCACGCTACTGGACACGGTCGCCTGGAGCGATCAACTGCTGCGGCCGGCCGAACGCCGGCTCTTCCACCGGCTCGGCGTGTTCGAAGCCGGCTTCGACCTGGAGGCGGCCGCCGCAGTGGGAGGAGTCGATCCCGTCCTGGCGCCGCTGCTGGCGTTGGTCCGCAAATCGCTGGTCACCGCGGAAACCGGCACGGCACCACGCCGCTACCGGATGCTGGAGACCTTGCGCCAGTACGCCCTGGCCTCGCTCTCCACCGACGAGCTGGCCCGGGCGCGGGAACGCCACCGCGCCTGGGCCCTGGCCCGGGCCGAGAACGCCGAACGTCATCTCCGCGGCCCGCAGGGAGCGGCGTTGCTGAACGGGCTGAGCCGCGATCAGGCGGAGTTCCGGGCCGCGTTCGCCTCGTCACTGGCGGCAGGTGACGGCGAGTACGCGCTACGGCTGGGCGGCGCGCTGTTCTGGTTCTGGTTCCGCATGGGTCATGTCGCGGAGGGTCTGGCCTGGCTGTCCGAGGCGTTCGCGGCGGCCCCGCGAGCCGGCGCGGATGTCCGGGCGCGTGCCCGGTTCGCGGTCGTGGGACTGCACTACCTGGCCGGACAGCCGCCACAGGCGTACCAGGCGGCCCGTTCGGCGATGGAGGAGGCCCATCAGGCAGGCGACCCGGTGACGGAGGCGCTCGCGACCGCGTACGCCGCCTACCTGGGGCTGCTGACCGGGGCGGCGCTCGACGCCGAGACTCTCGCCCGCGAGGCCGTCGAGGTGGCCCGGCGCAGCGCCCTGGACTGGCTGGAAGCGGAAACGCTCATGATCCAGGGCATGGTCCTGCGGCTGCTGGGCGATCTGCCGGGCGCCGACAGCGTCTTCCAGGAGGCCATCGGAGCCGCTCGCGCCAGTGGCCACGACTGGGCGGCGGACGGGGCGGCCTGGTGCGAGATGAAGACGGCCTCGGACCGCGGGGACGGTGCTCGGGCGCTGGCCATCGCGGCGGACATCCTGGCCACGATGGACCGGTACGGAGACATCTCCTTCTGGCTGGTGACGGTGCACAGCGCGGCCCGCGCCCTCGCGCTGACCGGGCAGGCCGAGCACGCGGCCGTGCTCATGGGGGCCGTGGAGGCCATCGGCAAGCGAGCCGGAGTCTCCCCGGAGCTGATGGACCCGTTGGACGGGCCGCGCGAGGCCGCCGCCGTACGCGGGGCACTTCCGCCGGAGGAGTACGAACGTCATGCGGCCCACGGGCGCGCGATGTCCCGGCGGGACGCGAGCGCCCTGCTCACCTCGTTGATCCGCTGATCGGGCCTTCCACGCCTTGAGGCTTGGAAGCCTTGGAAGTCGCTGGGAAAGCCGGTTCCCACCGGCCTCGAAGCGGGCCGGCCCACTCTCGTTGTTGTGAACGCGGCGCCGCCTGGTCCGGGCGGCCGGACAACGAGGTGAATCATGATCAAGCGGATGAGCATCGGACACCCGCCCACCGGACACGCCGTCGTCGCGGGAGCGGGGATCGGCGGGCTCCTGGCGGCCCGGGTGCTGCGCGAGACGTTCGACCGGGTCACGGTGATCGACCGCGACGCATTGCCCGCCCAGGGTGTCCCCCGGCGGGGTGTGCCGCAGGGGCATCACGCGCACGGGCTGCTGTCCCGGGGCTGCGAGATCCTCGAGGAGCTGTTCCCCCGGCTGACGGCGGACCTGGTCGCCGCCGGCGCCACCACCTGCGACATCCAGGACGACGTCCGCTGGTACAACGACGGCCGGCTGCTGCACCCAGCGCCTTCGCGGCTGCGCGGCCTGACGGTGAGCCGGCCGGAACTCGAACGGTACCTGCGGTACCGCGTCGCGGATCTTCCCGGCGTGGTGATCCACGAACGCTGCGAGGTGGTCGAGCCGATCACCGGCAGGGACGGCGCGGTCACCGGAGTACGCCTGCAGCGTTCGGGGCACCAGCCCGAGGACATGGCGGCCGATCTCGTGGTGAACGCCGTGGGCCGGGGAAACCGGGGCGCGGAGTGGCTGCGCCGGCTGGGATACGAGCCCGCGCCGGAGGAGCGTGTCGACTCCGGGCTGCAGTACGTCTCCCGTGAGTACCGCAGGCGGCCGGGCGACGCCGACTTCGTCGCCATGGTGGTGGGGCACAGCGCGTCGGTCCCCAGGGGCGGCGTCGCACTCAGCGGCGAGGGAGACCGCTGGCTCGTCACCCTGTTCGGCATGGGCGACGATGTCCCACCCGTCGACCCGGACGGGTACCACGGGTTCGCCGCCCGGCTTCCGGTCCCGGACCTGCACCGCCTCCTGGAGCGCCTGGAACCGCTGGGGGAGCCGCGGCGGATGCGCATTCCCGTGAGCATCCGGCGCCGCTACGAACGGATGGGCCGTTTCCCCGAGGGCTATGTGGTGTTCGGCGACGCCCTGTGCCAGTTCAATCCCAGCTACGGGCAGGGCATGACGGTGGCCGCCTGCGAGGCCGTCGCCCTGCGTGAGTGCTTGGCGGACGGCCGGCGCGACGGCCTGGCCCGCCGCTTCTTCGAGCGGGCGGCGCGGATCATCGACGTGCCCTGGGACCTGTCGGTCGGTGGTGATCTGCGGTTCCCGTCCGTCGAGGCGCCACGCCCGCTGCGCGTGAAGCTGCTCAACCGCTACATCGCCCGCCTCCATGTGGCCGCGGAAGCGGACCCGGTGGTCGGGCAGGCCTTCCTGAGCGTCGCCAACCTGCAGGCCCCTCCACAGCTCCTGTTGTCGCCCGGCGTCCTGGCCCGTGTGCTCCGGCCGCGTCCCGGCGGCGGCCCGGCCCACCTCCGACTTCCGGCCCGGGAGCAGATCCCGGCCGGTCAATGACGTCGCGGCTCATCCCGAGCCTCGGCATCCGAAACCCGAAACCGTCCCCCAAGGGATGGAGAGAAAGGACATCATCATGTTCAAGAACATCACCGCGGGCATCATCCTGGCGACCGCCGTGGCCGGTGGGCTGACGGCCATCGCGGCTCCGGCCTCGGCGGCGACGGCCGGCGCGGGCAACGCGGTCTGGGTCGAGCCCGGCGCCACCAAATCCTTCCTGGTCATGTGCCCTTCGTACGCCCCCACGATGCTGACCGGCACGATCAAGATCACCGCCGCCACTGGGGTGTCGGTCTCGACCAGCCTGGACACGGACTCCGACGCCTTCAGCCGCGACATGCTCACGGTGACGGCCACGAACGGCGGCGCCGTCCGCCGGTACGTCTCGGTCACGGCCACCTGCTCGAGCTGACCCTCTCCACAGCCGCACCAGGCACCCGTTCCCGCCCCTTCCTGGGCCGCAACCCTTCGGTTACTCTCGCAGGAGATCTTCATAAAGTGCGAGAGGGAGGCCGATGGGTGGGGTCGCTCTCGATATTGTGCGGTTCGGGGTGCTCGGTCCTCTCCGGGCCGAGCTGGCGGGACGGGCGGTCGGCCTGGGGGGTCTGCGGCAGCGGGCGATCCTTGCGGTCCTGCTGATCGCCGGGGGCAGGATGGTCTCCGCCGAGCGGATCACATCCCAGGTGTGGGAAGGCTCGCCGCCCTCCTCACCGACGACCCTCCACGCGTACATCTCCCAGCTGCGCCGGGCCCTGGAGCCGGAACGCCCGGCCGGCGCTCCGGCCCGGCTGCTGGTCCGTGAGGGGACGGGATACGCGCTGCGGACGGATCCATCCGCCATAGACGCCGAGCGCTTCGCCGACCTCGCCGCGGCGGGGCGGCGGGCCTTGGACGGCGGCAGACCGGGCCCCGCCGTGGAAGTGCTCACCGAGGCACTGGAGCTGTGGCGTGGTCCCGCCTACGCGGACTTCGACGGGGCCGGTTTCGCCTTCACGGAAGCGGCCCGGCTGGAGGACCTGCGTGCGGCCGCGTACGAGGACCGGCTGGCCGCCACCATCAACCTGGGCAGGCACGCCGCGGCGGTCGGCGAGCTGGAGGCCCTGGTGGCCGAGCAACCGCTGCGCGAACGCGGCTGGGAACTTCTCGTCCTCGCCCTGTACCGGTCCGGGCGGCAAGCTGATGCGATGGCGGCGCTGCGCACGGCACGGCGACGGCTCGCGGACGAGCTGGGCATCGACCCCGGACCCGCGTTATGCGACCTGGAGTCCGCGGTGCTCGCCCAGGACCCCCGGCTCGACCCGCCGCCCGCCCGCTCCGCCGGCGCTCACGTCGGCGGCGCCACTCCCGTCGTTTCTGACAACCGTCCGGCGACGGCGCCCGTCGGTAACCTGCCGATCGCTTTGACCAGCCTGCTCGGACGTACGGACGACATCGCCGCCGTGGAGCGTCTGCTGACCGAGTACCGGCTGGTCACCCTCACCGGCCCAGGCGGAGTGGGCAAGACCCGCCTCGCGCTGGAGACGGCCAGAGCCCGTACCGACAGCACCGACGGGCCGTGGCTGGTCGAACTGGCCGGCCTCACCTCACCCGAGCTGCTGCCCGCCACGATCGGGACCGCCGTCGGCATCCCCGGGGCATCCTCGGCCGAAGACCTGTCGGCCGTGCTCGCCGGACGGCGACTGCTGCTGGTCCTCGACAACTGCGAACACCTTCTGGACGCGGTCACCACCCTGACCGGTGTGCTGCTGAGCCGCTGCGGCGGCCTGCGGGTGCTGGCCACCAGCCGCGAAGCGCTGGGCGTCGAGGGCGAGGCGGTCTATGAGGTACGGCCGCTCGACCCTGACGGCGATGGCGCCGAACTCTTCCGGGAACGGGCTGCCGCGCTGTCCACATGGTCCCCCGACATGGACGACCTCGACCGGATCCCCGGGCTCTGCGCCGGCCTCGACGGCATTCCGCTCGCCATCGAACTGGCCGCCGCTCAATGCCGGATGCTCTCCGTCGGCCAGATCGCCGACGCCTTGGAAAACCGCTTCGGCATCCTGGTCGGCGGCCCTGTCGACCTGCCCGCCCGGCATCGTGCGCTGGAGTCCACGATCGCCTGGAGCCACCGGCTGCTCGAACCCGAGGAACGGCGGCTCTTCCACCGGCTGAGCGTGTTCGCCGCCGGGTTCGACCTCGATGCCGCGGGCGTGGTGGGAGGCCAGACTCCCGTGCTGCCTCCCTTGTCGGCCCTGGTCCGCAAGTCGCTGGTCGGTGTCGAGCCCGGGACCGCTCCACGCCGCTACCGGCTGCTGGAGACGCTGCGTCAGTACGCGCTGCGCGAACTCGACCTTGACGACCTCGCGCGGACCCAGCAACGGCACCGCGCCTGGGTCCTGGCCCAGGCGGAGAGCGCCGAGCGCGGGCTCCACGGCCCTCAGGCGGCCGTGCTGCTGGGCCGGCTGACCCGGGAGCAGCCGGAGTTCCGCGCCGCCTTCGCCTCCGCGCTGGCCGCCGGTGATGGCGACTACGCGCTGCGATTGGGCGGAGCCCTGTACTGGTTCTGGTACCGCATGGGCCACATCGCCGAAGGCCTGTCCTGGATGTCGAAGGCTTTCGCCGCGGCGCCGCACGCCGAGCCGGCGGTCCGGGGGAGGGCCCGGCTCGCCGTCAGCGGGCTCAGCTACCTGGCCGGGAATCCGGCGCAGGCGTACGAGTCCGTCGTGCTGGCGGAGCAGGAGGCACGGGAGGCCGGTGACCTGGTGGTCGAGGCTTCCGCGCGGGTCTACCAGTCGCACTTCGGCGTATTCGCCGGAATGCCCGTTGACGCTCCGGCGCTCGCCCGCAGCGCGGTCGAACTCGCCCGGCGGGCCGGCGAGGACTGGCTGGTGGCCGAGGCGCTGATGGTTCAGGGCACGCTCGCCCGCGTTCTAGGAGATCTTCCGACCGCTGCCGCGATCCTGGCCGAAGCCATCACGACCGCTGACTCCTGCGGCCACGACTGGGCGGCCGGCTCCGCCGCGTGGGCCGCCATGAAGACCGCGTGCGATCGTGGCGACGGTCGGCGCGCCCTGGAGATCGCCGCCGGCATCCTGAACGCGCTCGACCGCCACCAGGACGTCACCTCCAGGCTCGTGCTCATCCACACCGCCGCCCACGCCCTCGTACTGACCGGCCAGGCTGAGCAGGCAGCCGTGCTGATGGGCGGCGTGGAGGCGGTCGGCCGCCGGGTGGGCTTCTCCCCCGAGCTGATGGACCCGAGGGATGGCCCCCGCGAGGCCGCCGCCGTACGCGAAGCCCTCCCGCAGGACGAGTACGAACGCCTGACGGCACGGGGACGCGAACTGTCCCTGGCGAAACTGACCACCCTCCTGGTGAGCCTGCTCACGATCCGCTCATAGGTGGGCCGGCGGCATATCCAGCCGCCGCGGGACTGAGAGCTGAGAGCCACCCCGCGGGTCAGGGCAACTGCGCCGGCAGGCCGCGCGGGTTGACCTTCGCGATGATCAGCGCCGGGGCCCTGGATGTCTTCACGGTGGCGAGCGCCTGGTCGAGCTCCGCCGCAGTGTCGACGGAGTGGGTGGACCGGACGCCGAGGCCGTTGGCCAGCTTGACGAAGTCCCATTGGTTGAGCAGGACGTAGGGCTTCGGCGGCACGCTGGGATCGCTGAAGTAGTGCGCGTCGATGAGGTACTGCTCCAGGCCATAGATGCCGTTGTCGATGACCACGACGACGGGGTTGCGGCCGTAGCGCGCGAACGTGGACAGTGCCTGGGCGGTCATGTGGAAGCCGCCGTCCCCGCAGATGACCAGAGGGCGCCGGCTCGACCCGAAGGACGCGCCGACCGCGGCGGCCACGGAATGGCCGATGGAGGCCCACACAGCGCCGCACAGGAACCCGTCGCGGCCCTTGACCGGCAGGTTCGCGGCTGAGGCGCCGCCGAGGAAGGTGTCGGGGATCACGAGCCATGAGGTGTCCAGGGCGGCGCCGATGCGGTCGAACACCTGGCCATAGGTCAGCGGGCCCGAGGCGGCGGGCAGGGCCGGGTCAACGGCCACGGGCAGGGGCTCTGGCGCCTCCTTGGCCGCCTCGGCCACGAGTGCGCTCACCAGGGCGGTGATCTCCGCGTTCTGCTTGCTCCCGTTTTTGATCTTCACCTTGCCGTCGTAGGCGATGACGATGCGGTTGGTGCCGTCGCGGACGAACGAGGCGTAGCTGCTGGGGAAGACGCAGCCGAGCATCACGATGAGGTCGGCCTCCTGGACGGCGGCGGGCTGGGAGTTCGGCGGGGCGAAGACCCCGGCCCAGCCGTCTTCCTGTTCGGAAAGCACCGACTTGGCCGGCACCTGGGTCACCCACAAGACACCGAGCTTGGCGATCAGCTCGGCCACCTTGTCGGCCAGCCCGTAGCGCTGGATCTCGGTGCCCACCATGAGCACCGGCTTCGCGGCGGCGCGGACGAGGCCGACGATCGTGGTGGCGAGCTGCTGCTCGGTGCCCGCCGCCGGGTTGGTGACGGACAGTGTCCCGGCGGGGGGCGTACAGGGCGCCGTCCAGATAGTCCGGTCGATCTCGATGTAGACGGGCCGCTTCCTCCTGATCGCCGTCGAGATCGCGTGGTCGACCAGCGCGGGCACGTCGGTGGCCCGCTCGGCGCGGGCCGCACTCGCGGTGACCAGCCGATAGGCGTTGAGGTCCCCGTCCGGCTGGCCGGTCGAGTGTGAGAACAGGACGTCGAAGTCCTTCAGGTTGGCCAGGTTGGCGGCGTTCGGGCCGCCGTTCAGGACGACGACCGGACTGCGCTCAACGTACGCGCCGGCGATGGCGTTGATCATGCTGAGCATGCCGACACCGTTGGCCACCGCGACGGCGCCGAGCCCCCTCGTACGCGCGTAGCCGTCGGCCGCGTAACCCGCTTCGAGGTCGGTGGCGGTCACGACCGGCTTGATGTTGTGCGCGCCTACGGCGTCGAACAGCGGCGCACAGCACGTGGCGGGCACGCCGAACAGAGTGTCGACCTGCTGCTGGCTAAGCCGCTTGAGGATGTAGTCGGCAACGGTGAAGGGCACGATGACGCTCCTGGAAACGCCCGCCGTACGGCAGCTCAGTCGGATGGGGACAGGCGCGGATCGTCCGGCCGCTTGGGATGCTTACCCAGAGTAGTGGAGCGAACACGCGGGTAGGCATACCGCGCAGGGCAGTACTCATCGGAGGTCGGAAATGCTGCTGGACGAGCGTGGTGTGAGCACACTCCCTAACCTGCCCACCCCGGATTTCACCTTCGATCCTCATCAACCGGGCGCGTGCGTCGCAGGTCTGAGGCCCTACCGCAAAGGGTCCTACCGGCTCGACAAGGAGGTGCTGGGAGACAAGTTCGTCGTCCACAACTATGGCCATGGCGGCGGAGGCATCACGTTGAGCTGGGGCTGTGCCGCCAAGGTGCGCGACATGGTGCTCCGGCGCCAGACCGAGACCGGGACGGTCGAAAGGGAGGTCGCGGTGCTCGGCGCCGGCGTCATGGGGATGACCGCCGCCACGCTGCTGCTCGACCTCGGCCTCAACGTCACCATCTACTCCGACCGCAAGCCGGTCGACACCACGTCGTACAAGGCCGGCGGCCAATGGGCCGTGTCCATCTTGGAGTATTCCAAGGAATTCACGAAGGTCCAGGAGCTCCAATACATCATCAGAACCGCCTACACGATGTTCAAGGCCTGCATCGGCAAGGGCTTCGGCGTCTCCGAGTGTGACAACTACAGCGTCAACGCCACCTCAGGTATCGAGGTGGTGCACGACCTCGTGCCAGGGCTGTTGCCGCAGCGCGAATACCTGCAGCGTCTGCCGTTCGAGGGGCACAACACATCCGGATACAGGTACCGGACGTTGCTCGTCGAACCGCCCATCTTCATACCCAGGCTGGAACGCGACCTGAGGGCGCGCGGCGTCACGTTCGTGAATCGGAGATTCATCAACAGCGCGGACGTGCTCACGTCCTTGACGCAGAAGGTGATCATCAACTGCACCGGGCTCGGCGCGAAGGAGCTGTGGAACGACTCCGAAATGCTCTCACTCAGAGGACAGCTCGCGATGTTGCGGCCGCAGGTCAACCTTGAATACCTGTATGGCCAGAACGGGTACCTGTTCCCGCGCAACGACCACGTCGTCATCGGGGGCACCGTCGAGGATACCGATGAAGAGGTGTTCGATCCGGAGAGGTGCAGGGGACTGGTGCGGTATATGGCTGGAGCGTTCGGCCAGCTACCGGCGGTGCCGATGCCGGACTTCCACATCCACCACCCGCGCAACGAGCGCCTGGTCGATCCGAGGTTGTCGATCTCCACCTGACCCAGAGCGGTGGACGTGGTCGGGGTGGACTGTCACCGTCGCCGGCGTGTCCGCACCTGCGGGATCAGGTCCTGCTTCGACGGTTCCGGGCGTTCGACGCGGGTGGGGTCGCCGCGTACGAGCTCATCGTGGATACGCCACCGGGCGGCGGTGACGGCGCGCTCCGCCGCCTCGTCGCCATGCTCTAGGCGCTCCCGCAGCAGCCGCATGGCGATCCGGCGATTGAGACTGAACTGTCGCTCGGTGTCGACCACGACGACGATCCCCGTGGGCCGGTGGGTCGCTCGTACGGCCGTGCTGGCCTTGTTGCGATGTTGACCGCCGGGGCCGCCGGTGCGGCAGGCGACGATGTCGACGTCTTCTTCCGCGAACGTCGTGCGCGGGGCGTCGACCTGGCACGGTTGGGAGATGACGTACCAGTTCCTCCGGCCGGTGTTTACCCGGTACGGGCTGGGCGCCTGCCAGCACAGAGTTCCGGACCATGAGGCGGCGAACGCCTCGGCGTCGTCTCCTGCGATCCGGATGAGGACCGATCGGTAGGTGCCGGGCCGGTCACCGGGAGCGATATGGGCCCGGTGAGTCTCCAGATTCTGCTGGGTGGCGTCGGCTTCCAGGCGGTGCAGCAGCTGGGCAAGGGCCCAGGCACACTCCTGCGGGCCGCGCCCGGCCGACAGGAGCAGGTGGACGCTCTCGGCCGGGTGGACGCTCACGGCCGCCCCCGCTTGCGGCGCTGGTCCCGGTGGTCCCTCCGGGACGCCGGCCCGAGATCAGGCGTCTTGTAGGTGACCAGCGGGATCGTGGTGGCCACGGGCGTGGCCAGGTCGTGCTCGACGAGGTCGGCGATCACCTGCTCGATGCGCTTGTACGCTGTCGGCGCCTCCTCGAAGAGCAACTGGCGGTCGCCGCACACCACCAGAGATCCCATCGGTGTGCGGCGCAGTTCTTCGACCGTGTGCTTGGCCCGCCCGCGCCGCAGGGCGTCGGCACGGGACATCTTGCGACCCGCGCCGTGCGCCACGGAATGGCCGGCGTCCGGCCCGGCGTGGGCGGCCACAAGATAGGAAGGGGTGCCGCGCGTACCGGCGATGAGCACGTCGCGGCCGTCACCCGGCGCCGCTCCCTTGCGGTGCAGGTAGATCCCGTCGCGGATTTCGACCAGGTTGTGGCACTGGTCGATGATCGGCTCGGTGGGCTCGGTCCCCAGGGCATGGGCGACCCGGGCGGCCAGCAGCCGCCGGTTGAGCGATCCCCAGCGTACGGCGTCGTCATGCATTGCCAGGTAGGCATCGGGATCAGGGGCGGGGCCCGCGCCGTGGACCTCGGTGTGAGCGCGCAGGATCCGTTCGCCCAGCCCTCGGGAACCGCTGTGGACGATGAGGACCAGGTCATCGGTGGCGAGTCCGAGTCGGCTCGCGTGGTCCGGCTCGAAGACGGTCCCGATTCGCGCCAGCTCGACGAAGTGGTTACCTCGGCCGACCGTCCCGAGACCCTCGACGTGACCGGCCGGAATATCGCCCTTTAGAACAGCCCAGGCCGGGTCGTCGGCGGTTTGCTCAGCGTCGAGCGCGCGATCGAGGTCGGGGAACCGGGCGGCGAGCTTCTCGGGTACGGCGCGCTTGAGCTTGACGGGGAACACGGCGATGCCACAACCGATGTCGGAGCCCACCAGGAACGGGTACAAGATGGTCGACGCCATGGCGGCGCCGATGGGGGCGCCCTTGCCGGGGTGCAGGTCTGGCATGGCGGCGACGTGCATCATGCCGTCGAGGGCGGCCACCTGATGGCATTGCGCGACGGCATCGGACTCGATCCAGCTGGTGGGGGAGGCGAACACGGTGACGCTGGCCGACCCCGTGGCCGGGGTGGACGGCAGCTGGGAGTGTTGCTGAGACAAAGACGCTCTCTTCGCTGAACAGGGGGATGGGCGGGCGGCATCACGGCGCGAGCCGGCGCCGTGGCATCTCGGATTAGTGGGGTGCTGTCCGTCAGAGCCTCATGGACACCACATTCCCCTGAGCCCGCCAAGCGGGGCAAACGGTTTTCGGCCGTACGGGCTCACGTGTCTGCACGCACCCTTTGGAAGACGATGTCGCTGAGGAGTGGAAGCGCTGGGGGCTTGCGGTAGAGAGCGCCAGCGTGCTTCAGACCGTTTCGAGCGCATGGTCGAGGAGTGCGGTGGCCGCAGGGAGCGGGTCGGCCGGGAAGGCCAGCAGGATAGTGCGCACGGAGGGCGGTTCGAGAGGGATGGTGTGAACGCCAGGGTGGTGAGCGGGTAGGGAGAGCTCGGGCAGGATGCTCACGCCGAGCCCTTCGGCGACCATGGCGAGGATGCTGTTGGTGTCGCGGACTCGATAGTGGCAGCGCAGGCTCGTGCCTGCTTCCCGCGCGAGCGCCGTGATAAGCGGCTCGCATCCGCCCGTCGACATGATGAACGGCTGCCGGGCCAGGTCCGCGACCGGCACGCTGTGGCGTACGGCCAGGTCGTGGCCGCTGGGTAGGGCGGCCAGCATCTGGTCGGTGACCAGCGGGCGCATGACCAGATCGGGCACGCTGGCGGAGACGGCCCCGGCCGTCAGGGTGCCGATGTCGGCGGCCCCGGTCTGCAGCCAGTCGAGTACCTCCCCGTCCGACCCCTCGATCACGGTGAGCCGCACGTGCGGATGCGCTTCGCCGAACGTCCGCAGGATCTGCGGCAGCAGGCGGGCGTTGGCACTGGGGATGGCGCCGACGCGCAGGCTGCCGCGACCGTCCCCGCGCGCCGCGGCCGCCTCCTGCTCCAGGGCTTCGAGCTGGGTGAGGATGAGCGCGGCGCGGCGGCAGACGGCCCGCCCGGCCGCGGTCAGGCTCACCCCGTGGCCGCCCCTGCTGAGGAGGGCCAGCCCAAGCTCCCTCTCCAGGCCCCGCACGGCGTGGCTGACCGCAGACTGCGTGGTGCTCAGCTCCTCGGCCGCGCGGGTCATGTTGCCCGTACGCGCGACCGCCTGGAGGATCCTGAGCTGCGTGAACGTCATAGCGCCGCGCGCAGCAGTCCCACGACCAGCGGGTGCGGGCGCCCGGGCCACGAGCTCGTCTGCGGCACGAACAGTGTGGCCAGATAGTACGGGTGGCCGGAAATCTCCAGCACCCGGGCCTCGCCGGTGTCGTCCACGCCCGTCACCCGTAGTCCGCCCACGTGCAGGGCGCTCTGGTAAGCGGGATTGAGGCCGAAGTTGCAGTAGTACTGCTCCTTGGCCTCCTCGCGCCCGTACACGTCGGCCACCAGGGAGCCGGGCGTGAGCGTGACGGGCATGGTCCGGCCGGCGAGCGAGCAGGCCAACTCGGTGACGAACAGGCTGGAGGCGTAGGGGTCGTACTCGGCGTGCTGCGCGTCCTCGAACCCGAGCACGTGGCGGGCGTACTCGAGAATGATGTGCTGGCATCCGCCGCACGTCCCCAGGGTGGGGACGCCGTGCTCGCGGCCGTGCCGGAGCGCGGCCAGTGCGCCGCGCAGGCTGCGGTACGGGCTCCCAGGAGCGCACCACAGCACGTCCGCGGCGCGGACGGCGGACAGGTCCGCTTCGAGCGGCTCGGTGGCCAGCCAGCGGACCTCGATCTCGATCCCGAGGTGGTCGGCGGCGTGGCGCAGCGCATCGTCGGTAGCCACGTGCGGGGTGTATGTCTTGTCGTAGTCGCCGATGACCGCGACCTGCAAGGAAGGCGTCATGCGCCCACTATGCGGGGACGGCGGCATGAGCTCCAATACCTGATTGCGCAGACGTCATGAGCTCACGCTCATGACGTCGTCGGTCTCAATGTCCATATGGAAACGGGGCGCGTCGTGGACCGACTGCACGACCACGAGCGGGCCAGGCTCGGGCAAGGCGCTGTGCCAGGTAGAGGCAAGACCGCCGGCGCCGGTTGTCACCGAGCGCGTTTCTCGCCACGTTCCGCCGAACCGTCGGCCGCTACCTCTGTAGGGACGGCGGAACGAGCCCATGGAACGGTATGGCACCCCGGTGGAACGCCTATGAGGGTGTCGGCAAATCAGGTTCAAGGAGTGATGAAGGAGACGTTCGTGTCATCCGTATTCAGGAGAGCGCGTGCTGCCGTCCTGGCCGCCGCACTGCTCTGCGTCCCAGCTCTCGCCCCGTCCCCGGCCGCTGCGGACCCGGTGTTGCCACCCTCCGGCGGCGTGCTCTACGTCACCAACGCGGTCTCCGGTGATGTCTCGTCCCTGGCGATCGGCCCGGGGGGCACCCTGTCGCCACTGGGCACGCCCGTGTCCACCGGCGGTTGCACCCTGGAGGGCACAGGCCCCGGCTGCACCCCGCGGGGCATAGCCCTCACCCCGAATGGGGCCACCGCGTACGTCGTCAACAGCGACTCGAGCACGCTGGCGGTGTTCCGAGTGGGAGTGCGGGGCGCGCTCCAGCCGCATCCGCTGCTCGTCGAGACCGGGAAGGAGCCGTGGGGGGCGACGGTCGCGCCCAACGGCCGCACCCTGTACGTCACTGACACCGCCGACCGGACCATTTCGGCGTACCGCATCGGAGCCGATGGCACGCCCAGCCGGTTCGCCGTATTCCGCACCACCTCGGACCACCCGAAGCAGACGGTGCTGTCCCCCGACGGGCGCTTCCTCTACCTCTCGTACGCGGACGCGGCCGAGACCGAAGACAGCCCGGCGCGGCCCATCACCAGATACGCCGTGCTGCCGGACGGCTCGCTCGGACCCCCGCAGGACGTGGCGAAGGCCGGGCCGGCCAACTACGGGATCACGATGAGCCCGGACGGCGGCCTGTTGTACGTGACCTCGAACGTCGCGCAGAACGTGCAGGGGTTCCGGGTCGGTAAGGATGGCTCGCTGAAACCCGTGCCCGGGTTGCCGGTCTCCGTGCCGTTCCCGGTCGGTCTCAAGGTCACGCCCGATGGGCAGCACCTGTACGTCTGCGCCAACCTCGACACCGGCTCGCCCCCCGGCGGTCTGCTCGGCTTCACGATCCACGCGGACGGCTCGCTCACGCCGACCGCCGACTCGCCCGCCCCCACTCCTGGCACCGCGGCGGTCGCGATCACACCGGACGGCCGGGACGTCTTCGCCAACATCCAGGACACGAGCCAGGTGGTCGCGTTCGCGATCGGATCCGGCGGCACGCTGAAGCAGGCTCCCGGATCGCCGTTCAGCACCGGTGGGAAGCGCCCGCTGAGCCAGTCGCTCGCCGTACGCCCGGTTCCCGCAGCCACTCCGCAGTAGGGGTCGGCCCGACCGTGATGCGCGGTTTGCCGCTACCGACGATCTGTGCATCACGGTCGGCACCCACCAAGACCAGCTCCTACCGCATGGCTCAGACCCGCGTCCGGACACAGGCAGGAGAATCGGCCTGATCATTACAGCTCACTATGGGCCCACGACCTGATCACGTTCCTTGTCAGGCGGTCGACCGCGTTCCGGCAGGGGACAACTCTCTCGAACCTATGATCGAACTATGGTGATCCGGCTAGCATGGCGTGCCATGGCGATCACTGAGGAGTTGGTCACGAGGCTGCGGGCCGCGGCGACTGCGGGGGATCCGGACGCCGCTCGCGAGCTAGGCCGCCTGCTGTGCATGCTCAGGACCGACTCTCGGGAAGACGCCCTGGACGGGGAGTTCCTCGCTACTTGGCCGGAGGAGCCGTGGCTCCGCGCCGCCTTGCGCGCCCGCCCCGACGATCAGCTCGCCGCTGTCATGCTCGCCGGGCGGCTCGTCCAGCAGATCGCCTATTGGCAGATCGATGATGACCACGCGATCGCGCAGGGTGAGGACGATCACACCCTCGCTCGCAGGCGGGACGAAGCACACGCCCTCTACGTGCGAGTGCTGGAAGCGGATCCCGGCAATCCCGCCGCGCGCGCCGGAGTCGCCACCCTGAACGCCTTGACCGGCGACACCGGCGGCATCGACGTACTGGAGACGAAGCCTCCCTTCTCGTACTACGAGCTCCATCTGGAGGCGGCGGGGTCAGGCTCGTTCCTCCATTCCGAGTGCGTTGTCACCACTCATCCGGACGAGGTGCGCTGGGCCTGCTCATGGCTCATGGCTCCGGTGGTGGCGGAGGTGGAGGAACCTCCCTTCGGCGTAGACCTTTGCCTCTTCACCTATTCGGACGGGCGGTTCGCCGGCTCGATCAACCTCGGCGAGCATTTCACCGCCGACGGCCTGCTCGACTGGGACGTGGTCGAGATACCGCCGCTCACCGGCGAGCCGCTCCCCGTGGGCCACCCGGTGGGGACGAGCCACTACGGCTACTCCTGCGACTGGGGATGAGTCCGATCCTGCCTTTCAACTGCGGGACTAAACCAATCAGCGGTGGGATGGGTCGGCCGAGGAGCTGTCGCGGTCGAAGACGACGAGGGACTGCATGGTCTGAACGATCGGCTCAGCTACACCATGGAGACCAATAAATCCCTGAGTAGCCTGGGAAAACACCCCCAAGATCATCCCGTATATGTCCCGTGATCATGGTCCTACGGCTGATGCGGGTGCCCTTGGTGACCTACCAGGGCCAGGCAAGCCAGAAACCTGTGGCCGAGAAACCACAGGTCAACGCACGAAAAGCCTAGTGGAGAAGAATGGCAAGTGGACCCGCACCGCAGGGCCGCCAAGGCCCGAGGAGCGGACGCCACGCGGCAGAGCCCTTACGCCAGCGGTCACAGTCGCGCGCGCTTAAGCTGGCGGATCGTCACATGTCAGGCCGCACATAGATCAACACCGATTGAGCACACAGACAGGAAGTGGGACGTGAGACTGGATATTCTTCTCCTCGAACGAATGTCGCTCACGAGCTTGTATTGGGTTTAACCCACCCAATCAGCTGTTCAAGCCGTCGAATTTCGACCTCATCGTGAGCCGCTGTCAAAGCATCTTTAAGGATCTTGTAAACAATATTTGCCGCATTCACACTCAGAAGCCTTTCGGCTGCCCGCCAACGTATATCAAGACCGTGGGAATAATCCGCGCAAACCTTGCACCAGAGCTCGATTGCTCCTTTGACCTGTCCAACCTCCTCAAAGAGATCCGCTAGCTCCATCCGTTCATCGCCGGAAAGGGAACACACGGCCTCCGTGAGAGCGATAACTTCCGGAAGAGCATCACCTCCCGCGGCCGAAATCCATGATCGTATGGCAACCTTGAGCTCCTCAAGGGTACGTCCGGCATCATACATGGCCAACCGACAGAGTTTGACAACTGCATCTACCTGCCGATGTTTCGCAAGAATAGGTGTCAACTCGGCCGAGAGGGGAGCGCAACCCGCGGGCCGCAAACGCAGCATGTCCATTATATGATCCAGCGCTTCGCCTCCATTTTCCTCCAACAGAATATCTGCTGCCTCGATGAATGATTCCCTTGGGCTGCCTGGATCACTAATTATCCTAGAGGCAAACATAGAGGCGGCCTGGCCGAGTCCCTGATCTACCAAATGGCGCATTGCCCAATGGAGCTCAAAAGGTCCATGATCAGCTTCACGCAACCAGGAGATTATCTCATCTGTTGCAGACGCGCCATATACCGAGACCAACACTCTTATCGGATCCAAAAACTCGACCCCGCCATGACTGCTAGGATTTTGGAGAATCGCTCGAGCGAGGTTTACTGCATCGTCAGAGTATCCAAGCTCAAGGAGCTGACGGGCAATAAGTGGCCGAACATCGGAGTTCCAGCAAGAATGAGTACTGGCTATTTTTACGATGGTTGTGGCCCCAGCTGCGCCACATGACTCAACCCAGGATTGCACAACGCTTTGAATACCCTCCTCATCAGTGCCAGTCAGAAGAACTTCCCGTGCGTGAGGTTCAGCGAGTTCGCGCGATCCGAGTCGGAAGTAGATATTTGCGATTCCAGCATGCGCCCACTCATTGCTGTGCTGCCGTTTCTTGATCGCTGCATCGATGGCATCGAGCGCTGATGATCCTTCTACAAATTCCCAAACCTCGGCTGCAAATTCCAAGAGATCTCCATTTTGGTCAGGGCCGCTGAGAACTGCACTAGCAAGATCTGCGACTCCTGTAGTCCTCCCCAGGTCTGCCAATTCTGAGCATGCCCAGACCTTGCGCCAGGTGCCACCGAGAACAAGCAATCGCTCCAGCAGTTGAATCCTGACTCCTGTTGCTGAGGCATCCAGTTCAGAAAGATGGGTGATTAGATTGGCCAATCCATCGGGATCTTCCATATCAGTGAGCTCATACAGGAGATCTAGGCTGCCAGAGACATTGCTAACCCGAGCATAGGCCGCAGCGGCAACAACTCGAATAGACGGATTGAGTTCCCGAGTCCGTGCAAGTGTGCTCAGACGCCTTGCGAGTCTTTCATTGCCTCGGAGTTCGCTCAATTCGTCAAACAGCGCGCGTTCATCACTGGAGCGAAGGTGGTTCGTCTCTACGATGGAGCCCAGCAGGCGATCGATAGCAGCATCCTCTAGTTCCAGGCCAAGAGGAACGCCTGCAGTAACCAGCCGCAGCGCCATTATCTTGTGCTGAAGATCTTGAGCGAGCAAGAGCCTTACTATTGTGGCAATCTTATTGTTCGATTTTCGCGCCCAATGCGCTAATGCGAAGAAGGCAAAGTTTCTCGTGGCCTCACTTCTAATGCGCCCAGTCCATTCGGCTAGATCAGAAAACTCGGATGGAAGCGCAGCTGCAGCAGCCCTCGCAGCGATAAATTCCGCAAATGAACGATGAAGAAATGAGAGCTTACCATCGAAGATCAGAATGCTAGTTGCACCTAGCAGGCGACCCAGATCATCTTCAATTCCCTCGGGCATCCTTAGCTCCGCGGGAAGATGTGCACGCGTCCAATTGGAGGCAGCGGCAAGCAGCGATTCCTTGCCTAGAAGTTTAAGTTCGCTCTCCGCCAGGTGGAGTATTAATGACTCCTGATTGGCAAATATCCACTCCGCGATATCCGCGCATCCGACTTCTTCCCATCTCTCCCGTATCCGTGATCGAAGATCTGAGCGGTGACCACGCACTGCCGAGAGTTCGTCCAAAAATCGTTCATAAAGATCGATACGACCCCTTGGTAGCGACTTTGTTGGATGTCTCGAAAAGAATGTTGCAGCTATTGTGGCAAGGAGGGGGACTCGCATTAGTTCGCTCAATCCGGCAACTCGGGCCTGCTGAAGAAATGCCTGTGCAAGGCCATCTGTCTCGGGCGCACCCTGAGCAGCGAACCACCGTTCAGCGAAAGTCTGTTGTTGTTCTTCATCGAATCCACGCAGAGCGTAGAAACCGATCGCGCGCCCTTGAAAGGGGCTCAACTCGTCTTGGGGAAGCGGCCGCGAAGTAATGATGAGGCGGTACGGCGTCCCATGTTCGATGCGCATTGAAAGGACATTTAACACTCTTGCCCGGTCTCTGGGTGAGGGTATCTCGTCCAAGCCATCGACCACGACAAGCCAGCGAACCCCGTAGGTTGTTTGGGCGAATATCTGCGGCTCGAATGGCACCGTCAAGGCGCTTGCGTACGAGGCATTCGCCAATACCTGCCCCCAACTGCCTGTCAGGACTTCAGCGGCAGTAATACTGATAGCAATGACCGGCTCGGGACACCACGGCGTTTCCTCAAACGGACCCTCTATCCAAGTCCGTGCGATCTGGCGAACCAACAGTCTGGCTAGCGTTGTTTTTCCGGTGCCTGGACCACCTGTGATAAACAAGTGATCGTGCTTCGCAAGTGCATAAGGGAATGGAATATCCCGTTGATTGTACTTTGGTGGGCGTTCGACTTGAGTCGATGTTTCGTGTATTTCAGCCAAAGGTATGGGATGGACTCCCTGCTCAACATAGACGTCGGCAAGTGGGGGGCGATTGACGTCTAGAAGGTCATAGGGGAAGCGATCAACTGCATCCCCTTGGCTGAGGAAGAACTCTCTTAGTCGCGCGTCGAGGGGTGGGAGATCCTGCCAGGTTGCGATATGCAACTTTTCGGATGTTGGCTTTAGATCCATCGCTCTCTTCGCCCTCGTCCACATTGGCTCAGCCACCTCCGCCGTTTGACCAAGTGCACGTGCCATGAGGCAGGTCAGCTTCCAGTCGAGGAGGCGCTCACCCCGGAGGAACTCGTAGACCGGATTCACCTGAATCGGCAGGCCCTGTCTTTGTACGGACAGGATGAATGACCGGACTGAGTGGTTCTTGGCGCGGAGGAGCTGCTTGAACCAACTGGTGAGCTCGCCGAGCTCGGGATGCACCTCACGCTGACTCTGCTGTGGTCTCCCTCCAGGCACCGAGCCTCCCTCAGAGACGAGTTTCTCAGGCGTTTCCTCAGCCTAGAAGGAAACTGATGCCGACGAACATCATTGCCTCAATCCGTTACGCCGAACCAAGGAGCAACCGATGCGAAGTATCGAGACCCTAGCCCTCAGTCCGGAAGGTATGTTGTTGATCGGCACCGTCTATGCGTTTGCCAGGCAACTGCTCCGCTATCTGACCACAGTTCGAAGGGACGATGGTCACACGCGCAGAGTGGAGGCGGCGATACGCGACACCAGGTCCGAGCATCGCGTGGCGGTGGTGCGAGCATGCATGGTGCTCCGGGGCATGGGCCAGGACGACTCTGCCCCGAAGGGATAGCTAGCGCGGCTTGGGTTACCCCTGGGCCATCGCGTGGGCGGCGCTCGCCGCGACCGGCCGAAGAGCCGCAGCGCGGTGAGCGACCGCCCGACGCGGCGGGCCGTCGGGGGCGGACCGCCTTGAAGCCGTAGAGAAAGTTCTCATCCATTCGACCTTGATAGTCTGTCCTGTTCCGGTTGATGCTTGACACCTGAGCTTCGGTTGATGCTTTACACCCCTTCGGCTGACCTGCGTTCCTGGGTGATCGGTTGCGATCGTTTGGGAGGCCGGGTTGGCGCTGGTGGAGTTGAGCGTCGTGGAGCAGCGGTATCGCGCTGTGCTGGAAGTAGAGGCGGGCTGTGCGGTGGTCGAGGTCGCCGAGCGGCATGGGGTGTCGCGGCAGTCGGTGCATGCGTGGGTGCGCCGGTATCGGGCCGGCGGTCTGGCGGGGTTGGCTGATCGGTCGCATCGACCGGCGGGGTGTCCGCATCAGACGGCGGCCTCGGTGGAGGCTCTGGTGTGTGAGCTGCGCCGATCGCATCCGCGGTGGGGTCCGCAGCGGCTGGCCTATGAGCTGGAGCGGCGCGATGTGACGCGGGTGCCGTCGCTGGTGACCTTGTATCGGATTCTGGTGCGTAACGGGCTGGTGGTGCCGGGGCAGCGGCGTCGGCCGCGCTCGTCGTATAAGCGCTGGCAGCGTGAGCGGGCGATGGAGTTATGGCAGCTGGACATCATGGGCGGGGTGATGCTGATCGACGGGCGGGAGTTGAAGCTGATCTCGGGCATCGACGACCATTCCCGGTTCATCGTGATCGCGCAGTTGGTGAAGCGGGCGTCGGCGCGGGCGGTGTGCCGGGCCTTCGCCGGGGCGCTGCGGAGGTTCGGGGTGCCGGAGGAGGTGCTGAGCGACAACGGCAAGCAGTTCACCGGCCGGTTCACTCGGCCGCGGCCGAGTGAGGTGCTGTTCGAGCGGATCTGCCGGGAGAACGGCATCACCACGCGCACCACCAAGCCACGCTCGCCGACCACCACCGGCAAGGTGGAGCGCTGGCATCGCACGGTGCGGGAGGAGTTCCTGGACGTTCACGGGCCGTTCGACAGCCCGGAACAGGCGCAACTCGCACTCGATGCCTGGATCGAGGACTACAACACGGTGCGACCGCATCAGGCGCTGGACATGGCCACCCCGGCCACCCACTTCACCGGCCCGGCAGCACAAGCCGACAAGCGCAGCGATGAGGAGCCGGCGCTGCGGCTTCCGGCCGACCTGGCGGCACTGCCCAGCGCACCGTCAACGCCTGGCCGCTCCGCGGCGGCGCCGAAAGCGCCTGCCGATCGCGGCGTGCCGGCGGCCGCGGTGCCGGTGGCGGTGGAGTTCGAGCGCACGGTGCCGCCGAGCGGCAACCTGGGCGCGTGCGGGCGTCAGATCTGGCTCGGCCGGGCGCGCTCAGGACAGCAGGTGACGATCTGGGCCAGCAGCACCACCATGCACGTCTTTGCTGGCGATGAGCGGCTTAAGACGCATCCGGTGACGCTCACCAGGGCCGATCTGGGCCGGTTGATGGCCGACGGCGGGCGGGCGGGGCGGCCGTCTCCGGCCACAGCGCTGTCTGCCGGGCCGTTGCCGGCCGATGTGGTGGTGGAGGTCGACCGGCAGGTCAACAACGCCGGATGCGTCGGCCTGGCGGGCGAACTGCTCAGCGTCGGCCTGCCGCTGGCCGGCAAACGGGTGACACTGCGGATCGACGCGCGCACCGTCCAGGTGATCGCCGACGGAGTGCTGGTGCGCACCAAGCCGAGCCCGCTGGCTCCGGCCCAGCGGGGCCGGCTGCACGGCGTCCGCTTAGCGAGCAAACCCCCCGCCGCCGCCGATGCCTTTCCGCAGGTGCAGCGGGTGGTGTCCAGCAACGGCAGCCTCAAGGTGGCCGGCTGCAAGGTCCAGGTCGGCCAGGTGCACCGGGGCAAGGTCGTCACCGTCGTCCTCGAACAGAGCCAGCTGCGGGTGCTGTTCGAGGGCGAACTGCTGTCAGTGCATCCGCGCACCATCGTCAAGGAGGTCAACCGGCTGCGAGCAAGCGGCCACATCGACTACGAGATCTAGGCACGGTGTAAAGCATCAGCCGATGCCAAACCGTCAAACATCAACTGAAGGTTGACATCGACCTTGATAGTCTCTGACCTGGTCTTTTGTGACGATGCAGTCCGGACTCAGTATCGGATGATGCTTGCTTGACGTTGGCGCTCGGAGTGGGTGTGGTGGCCTTGTACTTCAGCCGATGTACGGTTCGTCCCCGTTGAGGTAGTGGTTCGATCCGCAGGCGCATTGACCGGTCCATGCGGTACCGCGCTGCTTCGCCTCTCGGCACCCATCGGACCTCGCGTGACTCCTGGCTGGGTGTCGGTTCGCCATTGATGGCTCGGGCCGTCAGGACGATGGAGAACTCTTGCCGAACCTTGCCATCACGCGTGTAGAGGATGACGTGCTTGGGATCGCTGTACGTACCGACGAATCCTGTGATCTCGCAGCTGACTCCGGTCTTTTCCAGCGTTTCCCTGATGGCAGAGGCTGGGATCGACTCGCCGAGGTCGATGGCTCTGCCGGGTAGAGCCCAGCTGCCGTTGTCGGGGCGGCTAATCAACAGGACGTCGCCGGAGACATTGGTGACCACGACGTTGACCGAGGGCGCGAGGCTGTTTGCGCCTGGTGCGTGGGGGCCGTCGTAGAAGTCGCTCCTGCCGGCCACGAGCGCGGGCTTGGCCCTGGTAGGAGCTCAGGAGTCCGTGGAGTCGGTGGGGCTGACGAAGCTGCCGAGGTTGGGCACGGTGTAGAGCAGGCCTTCTTGGCGGAGTTGGTGGATGGCTTTGCGGATGGTCTCGCGGGCTACGCCGAACTCCTGGACGAGCCGGACCTCGGACACCAGGTGCTTGGTCGGGTATTCGCCGCTGGTGATGCGCGTGCGGAGCACATCGGCGATCTGCTGCCAGCGGGGCCGGTCTGGCTCGAAGTCCATCACGTATCTAAGGGTAGAAAGGGGGCTCCACCCCCCTTCACTCGCCTCTCGGGATCTATTGAGACCCATCGCCGTCCCCTTGGATCTAATGGGATCCCTAGGGGTAGACAGGCTCGCGGTCGCGCTTCTAGCCTGAAGCCATGTCGACGCCCACCTATGACCTCGACGCGCTTCGCGTCACGTTCCCTGACTGGTCGTTCTTCCGCAGCGACGCGGGCGTGTTCTACGCGACCAGGCGTGGGGTGGGGCTGCGTAACGCGGAGATTGACGCGGGCCTCCAGCAGACAGTGAGCGCCGATGATATGGCGACGTTCGTAGCGCTGCTGCAAGAGCAGCGGGCCCGGGGGTGATGTCGTGGCGGCCTCGAAACTCGTGACGGCCTATCACGCCTGCACACTGCTGCTCCGCAAACGGAGGCTGAGCCGGTTGAGTGGGAGCAGAGCCAGCCACGTGCCTCGCGAGTGCGGATCCGGGAGCACACCTGTATCTGTCGGCGTCCTGTCTTCGAGCTGTGTACCGCGGGCGGGTTGTGGTTCGTCCGGCGGATCTCTGGTGGACGAACCTCAGAGATCGTCGAAAGTACGTGGATGACCGCCAAGGCCGCCCAAGACCTGTGGTTGCGGATCTTGATTGGTCAGGCGGTATGACTCGGTGCCGGCACTTGCCAGGCAAAGAAACCGCTGGCAATGCGCCGTGCCGCCTCCTCGGGTGTCGTCTGGTCGGTGCGGATGCGCAGCGGGAGATGTCGCCGTCGTGGGCCTGGAGGTCGGACAGCGTTTCGTCCCAGGCTCGCAGGCGTTCGCCCGTGTTGTGGTCGCCTCGTTGGTGGGACCGTTGTTCGCAGATCTCGCGAGGTATCCACAGCAGGGTGACCCACCACGGGTGGGATTCCATGAGGCGCCGGATGTCGGGGACGTTGCCTATGTGAACGATGGGCACCTGTCCGGCCTGGCTCAGTTCCTCGACCCTGTGGGGGTCGTCGGCATAGGTGTTGCGGTAGCGGTGGGTCTCGACCAGCAGCGGCGTCCTGCGCGGGAGCCTGCTCTATCCGCTGAACCTTTCTCGGAAGCGTTCCGTGACCCGCTCCGCTTCGGCCTCGCTGAGCTCGACCAATTCGACGCTGGATTCGCCTCGTCGCCAGTCCCCGATGACGCTGCTGTCATGCCATTGCAGGTCTCGCCGGAAGGTCTCCTCGACGATCCCTCCATCCGGGAGGATACGTCGCCTCGCTAGCCCGCCTGGGTTTTCCCGTGAGTCGCCCGAAAGCAGCAACCCGTAGTACGTGACCTGCTCTTCCACGGTCAGTTCTCCTTGTTCACGTGGGGGATGTCGCGGACTCCTTGCGGCTCTGGCACGGCCTCGAAGATCTGTGCCTCGTACTTCTCCAAGCGTGCCTTGTCCTGAGCTGGCAAGTTGTTCTTGTACTCATATATCTCGTGGGTAACCTCCTTGGCCCAGAGGCTCGACGGCGTATGCATCTACACCTCGAACAGCTGCCCATCAGGCCCGCGCCACCGTGTGTTGATGCCCTTGTACTTCGATGAGTCACTCCAGGACGGCTTCTGCACGACCAGCTCGAACCCTTTCCCCTCCAACGCCGCCTTGGCGTTCGCGACACCCTTGACGTAGCGATCGTCGGTGAAGGTAAACGTGTAGCGGATCCCATCGTGCATGCCCGTACGGATGAGTTCCTCGGCGGTGCGGTCGGGGAAGTCCGCCATCAGCTTGGCCAGCTTCTCCTTGAAGCGGTCGGGGCCTTTGAGGACGTGGTCCGGGAAACCGGCCATGTCCGCGCGGCCGTCTTGCGCCGCTGCCCGAACGCCCTGCGATATTTGTGGCTCGACAGCTCGCACTCGAGTCAGAGCTTGGTCCGCTGTGACGTTGTCCGCAGGTCCAAGGTCGAGTCCCTTCCACTGCCAGGTACCGTCCGGCGTGATGCGCGCGGGAGCGACCTGTGGCCCGGCCTTCGCTTTGGCCAGCTTGAGCAGGTCTGCGATCTTGTCAAGTGCCCGTGTGGCCTTGCTCGCCCCGGAGGCCGCGCTGCTGCCGCCCGCGGTTGCGGCGGCGATCAGGATGTCTGGGGTGAGGCGGCCGAACGCGCGGTCGGGGTTGCTGATCCAGGTGTCCCAGTCCGTGATGGCCTTAAGAAGCTCGGCAGGGTGTTTCACCCCGTAGATGAGCCCCGTGGCGCCGTCTTGGAGCTGCCGGTCCCAGCCATCGCGGTCGACGAGCTTACGCACTTCGGAGGTTTCCCACACCATGCCCGCCAGGCCGGCCGTACCTTCCCAGGCGCCCTTGGCCATCTCGGCTGCGGGGTTGCCCGAGTTCTGGTCCAAGTCGAAGGCAGATTGCACCTGTTGGCCGAGCCGGTCCCAGAAGTCGCCGACCGTCGGGAGCGGCTTGCCGGGTGCGAATAGTTCGGAGTTGAGGAACACCGGCGCGCCGGGCTGTACCGCCGGGTCGTGCGCCACGAGACGTTCCAGCAGCACCACGCGCTGGTGAATGTCCGGGATATGCTGCCCGGCCCAACCGGCGATCCTCCGGATGGTGTCGGCATGAGTCGTGGCAAGACCCGCGTCATGTAGCAGGCCCCATAACTCGTTCCCGGCGGAGTCCAGTGTGGACTCCGCCTTGCGTAACTCGTCCTGCAAGGCTCGAACCCCGTCGGGGACCATGCCATCGATGTCCACCGGCTACCTCGGTGTCCGGGCGAGTAGGGCACGTAGGTCGTCGACAGCCGACGTACAGGCACTGATCAGGACCTGCCTTTGTGCAGCCAGCTCGGCGCCGAAACGGTCGGCCGCCGGCCCTGTCCAGACGCGCTGGCCCATCAAGCCCACCGCACGGTCCAGACCACCTCTGATCTGGCCGGTCAGCTCCTCCGCCCGTTGTAACGCCTGCTCTATCTGTTGCCTGGTCATCGGCGTACTTCCCGTAGACGTGCGAGTGCGACTGCTCTGGCCGGCAGCTGGAAGGCTTCGATCGACGCTGGGTAGGCGTAGATCTCATTCTGCGTTGCCATCATCCGCGGATCCTCTGGCTATTAAGGTCAGTTATCCCTGAGGTCAACGTGACGATAGGAGGACAGGAGGAACCCGTCTAGGAGAACTGGTGAACGGGCATAGAGCTCATCAATGGGGCGAGCTAGAAGTACTTTGTTAGGTCCTTTTGGCGTAGAGGCTTCGAGGCGATGCGGGTAGTTTCATGCTGCGGTGACCCTTGACGAGCTTCAAGGTCTGCTGCTCGACGGACGGCGCAAATCGATGCAGCCGATGGCGGGCCGCCTGGGGATGGACCACCAAGGGATGCAGCAGTTCGTGACGTCCTCGACCTGGGACATGCGCGCGGTGCGGGCCAGGCTGGCCCGGCGGGCGGTGGAGGGCGGTGCGGCCAGCGGCGTGGGTGATCGACGATACCGGCTTCCCCAAGGAAGGGAAGGGCTCGCCGTGCGTGGCGCGGCAGTACTCCGGCACGCTCGGCAAGGTGGCCAACTGCCAGATCGGGGTCAGCGTGCACGCCGTCACCGACACCGCCTCCTGCCCGCTGGATTGGGCCCTGTTCGTGCCGCCGTCGTGGGACGAGCAGGCCGCCGAGGCCGAGTTGCGCGCGCATGTGTCGGCGCGGCGCGACCGGTGCGGCATCCCGGACGGGGAGCGTCATCGCTCGAAGTGGAAGATGGCCGTGGAGATGCTCGATGTGCTCGCTGAGCAGGGGTTACGGCCGCCACTGCTGGTCGCCGATGCCGGCTACGGCGACAGCAGCCCGTTACGCGGTGCGCTGGACGAGCGCGGCATCGGCTATGTCGTGCAGGTCAAAGGTGATGCCCTGGCCCATTTGCCGGACGCGCGGCCGGTGCCGCGGACCTGGTCCAGGCGGGGCCGGTCACCGAGACGGACCGAGCCCCGCTATCTCGCCACCGCCATCAGCCTGGCCGCGCACATCCAGGCCGTCGGCCCCGCCGCCGCGGTCCCGATCACGTGGCGCGAAGGCTCCAAAGGGGCGATGACGTCGGCGTTCGTCTTCCTGCGGGTACGTCCGGCCGGGCACCGCATCACCCGCCAGGCGGACGGCACCCTGCCGGAAAGGTGGCTGATCGCGCAATGGCCTGCAGGTGAGCCTGAGCCGGTCAGGTACTGGCTGTCCAGCCTGCCCGCCACCACCGGCCTGGCCGACCTGGTCCGCTACGCCAAGATCCGATGGCGGATCGAACACGACTACCGCGAGCTGAAGACCGGCCTCGGCCTGGACCACTTCGAAGGCCGCTCCTGGACCGGCTGGCACCGCCACGTCACCCTCGTCACCGCCGCACACCTGTTCTTGACCACGCTGCGAGGCGACCCAAAAGCGGCTGCGCCGGTCTGACCCTCTACAAGGTCGTCCACGAGCTGCAGTTGCTGCTCGCCACCTGGACCGGCGCATGCCCGACCTGCCATCAACGATTACAACCGCTACACCGCAATCGTCACCTGCAGACCTAACAAAGCACTACTAGGCGCTGTCGGCCAGCTTGTTCATCAGCGCCTCCACATCGGTCCAGCCCCAATGAGTGTCCGGCGTTCGGCGGCGCCCGGCATCTGCGTGTGCGTAGCCTCGGCCTTTGGCTGTCCGTTCGTCGCATCGGGCCAGCATCCGCTCGACCTTTGCGAACTCGTCGTGCAGCTCGTTCTCCGCGCCGTGATCGGAGAGAAAGCTCAGGAGCTCAGTAATCCAGCCGCTCTGGTATGGCTTGGTCTCGTCGCGGGTGCACAGCTCTTGCAGGGTGCTCAGCCCTACGTCAACCAGTCGCTCGATCACGCCGGCAACTGCTGAGGCAGTGAGAAGACTCTCCGCGAGTTGGAACGTCTCGTACGCTCGAGGCCAGTGCTCGCCTTCGAGCAATTCCTCGATCTCGAACAGGAGCACCTCAGCCGTCGCCTCCGCGAACGCCTCGAAATAGGCCTCGGGAATCATGGGGCTCCCCCGCATGTCGCGCGCCAGATTGACGAGATGTGAGGGCCACGATGAGTGGAGCTGATTGTCTGCCCGCTTCATCATGTAATCGGCAAGCGGAGGATACTCGAGGTCTTCGGCCGTTTCGAGGATCCAGCTGAGGTGCTGCGCCATGCTGTAGTCCTCGTCTGAGGGCGAGTCGTATACGGTCTCCATCGTGGTGGTTATGGCGTCGGCGACGGCGCCTGGGCAGGCCTTGAGCCGGTTGAGCAGCGCTTCGGCGTCGTGGCCAGTGGCGACGCTCATGATCTGGATGATCTGGGTGGCGTCCCCGATGCTCGCCAGGAGTTCCGGCAGGCGTGCGCGGCCCAGGTTCATGTGATGGCGCAGGTAGTCGGCGACGGACGGATTGTGAAAGGCGACTTGGTGCTCATCGATGGCGACCATTGTCCCGGCCAGCACCTTCAACGCCCGGCGGAAGAGCCGTCCCTCGTCGGGAAACTCCAGTGCGCGCCGGTACCACATCCAGCACTCTTCCAGTGAGGACAGCTCTGCCTGGCGCTCGAAAGTGAACAGCACCTCCAGAATGTGCACGGCTTCGGCGCTAAGCTCGTTCTCGATAATGTGCTCCCAGATGCGGCGGGGGTCTTCGAGGTTGGCCAGGATGGCGGCCGCAATGTCGTGACCTGCGTACTTGCGCAGCGCGAGGGTGCGATCGATGATCCGCGGATTGAAATGGCGATGCTGGATGATCGGCATCCATACCTGGGGGGCTGCGAAGCGGCGCTTCTCCGCGGCCGGTATAGCGGCGTAGTAGACGTGGTGGTAGAGGATCAGTGCGCGGACGTCGGGTGTCAGGTTGTCGAGGTGCACCACGCTCGTGATGCCGGTGATCTCCTCCTCCGCGAGCCTGCCGTGACGCTGCCGGGCATGCTCCAGGATGTAATCGCGGGTGGTCATGATGAACGCCTTGTCATGCCTGCTTTCGATCTCGCGGAGCAGCGACAAGAGCCGGTTGTCCTCGTTCTTGTTGAAGCTGGGCTCCAGCGTCGTCTGACCGAGGAAGTCGTCATAGAGGAAGAGTTGCGGGACGTCGTCCCGCCATACCTGGTCGATCTCGCCGACATCTTGTGAGATCTCGTAGACCTCGTAGCCGTCCGCGATGAGACCGGCTGCGAGCATGCAGGCGACCGTGGTCTTGCCGACGCCTGGCAGTCCTGTGATGATGCAGGCGTTTCGCTGGTCGAGGGTGCGTCGGGCCTGCTCGAAGCCTTGGTGAGGGACGAAAGTCTCGGCTACGTGGGAGAGCCGCGCCCGCAGCCGCGAGGACCGCACGAACGTGTCTTGGTGGAGCAGCGTCTGCATGACGGCGGTGCTGCTCAGCCAGAGCCGGAAATGCCGCTGCACGATCTCGGGCCTGAGCCGTAACTCCTCGACGATCTGATCGGGCCCGTAGATGTCGCCGGTGGTGCGGACGAACGGAGCCAGTTTCTCCTGTATGGCGTCCTTGCCGTACGTGTTCACGGGGACACTGGTCGCCACGACATAACGGGACGGCTTCAGTATCCGGACCTTGGGCAGTTCCTCCTTCTCCAGCTGGCGGATGAGCTTGGCCTGGGTGCTGCTCGGCCAGTGCTTGCACTGGACCACCACGGTACGGCCATCGGCCGTCGTGTGACGCAGGTCGATGCCTTGGTCGATCCCTCGGGGAAAGATCTCCAAGGGAACGCCGAGTATCTGCGTGAACAGGTCGCGGCATACCGTCTCGAAATCGTGGTCGGTCAGCCGCCCGAGGTCGAAGGAGTCCACTCGTCACCCATCGCTCAAGATCGAACCGTTCGCTGTAAGGCTACTGCGGCGTGGCGGAGTCGCTCAGTCGAAACGTACCCCCGTAGGGGCGGGGCGTCATTCTGTGTAGGGGAGCGTGGTCCTGAGCGGAGTCTTGTACATCGTGTAGAGCCGTAAAGTACCCGGGACCTGGGAAAGCACCGTCAAGATCATCCCGACCATATCCCGGGATCATGGTCCTACGGCCGCATGCGGGTGCTCCCAGTGACCTACCGAGAGCGCTGGAAAGCAAAGACTTGCGGTCAAGAAACTGCAGGTCAGGGGCCAAAAAGCCTGGCGGAGAAGAGTGCCCCCGGCAGGATTCGAACCTGCGGCACCCGCTTTAGGAGTCAGGAGAACAAGAAGCGAGTCTTCGCAGGCCAAGTGGGCAATGCCTCGTTGCTACGGGTCGAGTTGCGCACGTATTCGGCATGATCAAGCTTGCGACGAAGCAACTTAGCCTGTCTGTTGAGGGCGCCAATATAACAGGAGGCGGACGCAAACCGGAGAGAGCATCCCCGCACGCGCGGGGAGCACAGTCGCCCGTTCCAGGCCGGGCAGCAGGCGCGGGGACCGTCCCCGCACGCGCAGGGAGCACGTCACGATGGGAACGGCCCTGAAATGGCCGTAGGGACCATCCCCGCACGCGCGAGGAGCACAGGAACAGGCGTCTGCCGTCAGGATCGAGCTCGGGACCATCCCCGCATGCGCGGGGAGCACACCGGCATCGAGGACGTCACGATGCAGGACCTGGGAACATCCCCGCACGCGCGGGGAGCACGGGATCGTCCACGGCGGCAACCAACTGGCCGTGGGACCATCCCCGTACGCGCGGGGAGCACACCGAGGCGCAGATCCGGTCGGCGCAGGCCTGGGGACCATCCCCGCACGCGCGGGGAGCACGTGTCGGGCTGCAGGGCGGTAGTGGTCATCGGGGGACCATCCCCGCACGCGCGGGGAGCACCGCGTCCCGGGTCGCAGCGATCAGACGGGGGGGGACCATCCCCGCACGTGCGGGGAGCACGCCAAAACGAGCTCCTACACATCAGGAGCGGAGGGACCATCCCCGCACGCGCGGGGAGCACCTCAGCCCGGACAGCTGTCGGCTCCGTTCGCCGGGACCATCCCCGCACGCGCGGGGAGCACTCTTCGGGAGTGCGTCGGCACACCTCGCATCTGGGACCATCCCCGCACGCGCGGGGAGCACAACGCCTTCTACGCCCTGCAAGTGCTGCGGGTGGGACCATCCCCGCACGCGCGGGGAGCACTAGCCGTAGGTAGATGCAAAATCGTTGATCATGGGACCATCCCCGCACGCGCGGGGAGCACTCTGTGTGACCTGCGAGGTTGTCTGCGGCTCGACCCGAAATGGAGCACTTTCTTGGAAGCGGACATATCGGTCATATTTGGTTTTATCAAGTTGGCGACCTAGTCGTCTCAGGCTGCAGCATCGGCGGCCCTCGGGCAACTTGGCTCTGCTGGAGGGCACGCACGACCGTACGTAGTGCACTCCAGTTCTATTACTCAAATGTTGAGATCCCAACCCGGACTATGCCCTTTAATGGCCCCATGCTCGATGAGGGGGCGACTCATGCTCAATTTATTGAGGGTCTGTCGGCTGTAGCTTGCACTGTTTGGGCGAAGCATGATCGGGATACCGATGGATGGCTGCCGTTGTGGCGCCACCTTGCCGATAGTGGCGCAGTGGCTGGCCTGCTATGGGATCGATGGTTGCCACTGCAGGTGAAACGAGTGATCGCTGAGGGACTTCCGGCGGGATTGAAGGACGGTCGTCGGCTGGCGGTGTGGCTTGCAGCCACTCACGACATAGGAAAGGCCAGCCCAGCCTTCGCTTGCCAGGTGGAGTCATTGGCGGATGCGATGCGAGCGGCCGGGCTCGATATGCCGCCGCACAAGGAACTCCTTGACCGGAAGCTTGGCCCGCACGGCCTGGTGGGGCAGATCCTCATGCAGGAGTGGCTGGTCGAGCGATATGGCTGGTCACGACTGGACACGTTGCAGGTGGGTATCGTGGCGGGCGGTCATCACGGGGTCCCGCCGACGTCCTCCGATATCGCAGCGTTGACGGCCCATCCGGACCTGATGCGGACCCCGGGCTCTGCCTCGTTGTGGCGGGACGTGCAGTGGGAGCTTCTTGGTCACTGCGCGCGGGCATGCGGAGTTAGTGATGCCCTGGCCGGCTGGCGGAAGATTCGACTTTCTCAGCCTGCTCAGGCGCTGCTGACCGGCTTGGTCATCGTGGCGGACTGGATCGCGAGCAATCCAGACCTGTTTCCGTATTTCCCCGACGCCGAGCATGTCAGCGACCGGGACCGGGTTGAGTCGGCGTGGCGTGGCCTCGATCTCCCGGAGCCGTGGCAGGCGTCCGAGCCCGTTGGCTCGCCGGAGGGGCTGTTCTCGTCGCGGTTCCGTCTCCCCGTCGGGAGCCGCATTCGTCCGGTGCAAGAGCGAGCGGTGCAGGTGGCACGCGGTATGTCGATTCCTGGACTGCTGGTGATCGAAGCACCGATGGGGGAGGGCAAGACCGAGGCTGCGCTGGCTGTGGCGGAGATCTTCGCCGCTCGGTCGGGGGCGGGTGGCTGTTTCGTTGCGTTGCCGACCATGGCGACGGGCAACGCGATGTTCCCGCGGATGCTGCAGTGGCTGAAGAAGGTTCCTGACGTACGGCTGGAGCCGGGCCGTCGTTCCGTGTTGCTGGCGCACTCGAAGGCTGCGTTGAACGACGACTACGTGGCGCTGATGCGCGCGGGCAGACGTGACGTCCGCGGCGTCGAGATGGACGGCGGCGCTGGTGAGTGGCGGCCAGGTCGTGACCGGTCAGTGGCTTCGGCCGAGCTGGTGGCGCATCAGTGGCTGCGCGGTCGTAAGAAGGGGATGTTGTCGTCGTTCGTGGTGGGGACGATCGACCAGTTGCTGTTCATGGGGTTGAAGAGCCGCCATCTGGCGTTGCGTCACCTGGCGGTAGCGGGCAAGGTCGTGGTCATCGACGAGGCGCACGCCTACGACACCTACATGAACTCCTACTTGGATCGGGTGCTGTCATGGTTGGGCGCTTACCGGGTGCCGGTCGTGGTGTTGTCGGCGACGCTTCCCGCCGCGCGCCGTCGCGAGCTTGCCGAGGCATATGCCGGGAAGACTGCCGCTGGTGTTGATCTCACTGCTGTGGAGGAGGCACGGAGATATCCGCTGCTGACGACGGTGGAGCCTGGCAGCACGGTGGTCGTACCTAAGGCTGTTGCAGCGTCAGGGCGCAAGATTTGCGTCCATGTAGAGCGGTTGCCAGATGATCTGGCCGCATTGGGAAAGCAGCTCGCCCTGGAGTTGGAGGGTGGGGGATGCGTGCTGGTCGTCCGGAACACCGTGGGTCGCGTGCTAGAAACGGCCGCGTATCTGCGCGGACTATTTGGCAACGAGAGCGTCAGTGTCGCACATGCTCGTTTCGTAGATATTGACCGAGCGGACAAAGACGATGACCTGCTGAGACGCTTTGGCCCACCGGAGAAAAGCCACGAATACCGCCCTGTCGGTCGACACATTGTCGTGGCGAGCTCCGTAGCAGAGCAGTCCCTGGACATCGATTTCGACTTGCTGGTTTCTGATCTTTGTCCGGTGGACCTGCTGCTGCAACGGATGGGACGGCTGCACAGGCACGTACGTGGTCAAGAGCAAAGCGATCGTCCCGAACGGCTACGGACGGCGCGATGCTTGCTGACTGGGGCGGACTGGGATGCGGTCCCTGCCAAGCCGGTACGTGGCTCCACGTCGATCTACCGTAATCACGCACTGCTGCGGTCGGCGGCTGTGCTTGAGCCGTACCTGTCCGGGACTGCCGAGAGTGGGCACGTGGTGCGGTTACCTGAGGACATCAGCCCACTCGTCCAAGTCGCTTATGGCATCGACCCAGTGGGCCCCGAGGAGTGGCAGGAGGCTATGGCTCGGGCAGCGGCGAGTGATCAACTGCACCAGGCCAGGCAGGAAGAGGCCGCGCAGGACTTCCAGATCAACGATGTCGGCCGAGCAGGACGCCCTCTGCTCGGTTGGATCGATGCTGGCGTGGGTGATGCCGACGACACCCGCCGTGGCCGTGCTCAGGTGCGCGACAGTCCCGAGACATTGGAGGTACTGGTAGTTCAGCAGCGTTTCGACGGTGTCTGGGTGACGTTGCCGGACCTGTCGAAGAACCGTGGGGGGTTGGAACTGCCTACCGACGCAGTGCCTCAGCCCAGCCTGGCTCGGATCGTCGCGGGGTGCGGGTTGCGCCTGCCTTACCACTTCTCCGACCCCGCTGTTCTGGAGCGAGCGATCGACGAGCTGGAGGCCAACTATGTGCCGGCCTGGCAGATCAAGGAGAGCTACTGGCTGGCCGGTGAACTGATCCTCGTTCTCGACGAAAACTGTCGGGCCCGGCTGGCAGGCTACGACCTGCGCTACACGTCCACCGATGGTCTGGAGGTGACTCGTGCCGAATGAGCCCGCCGCAGGATCGTTTGATCTGACGCGGCAACGGTGGCTGCCAGTGCAGCGCCGTGACGGCAGCGAGGATGAGCTATCGCTTCGCGAGGTGTTCGCGCAGGCAGACGACTTGCGACGACTGGTCGGGGATGTACCGACGCAGGAGTTCGCGCTGCTGCGGCTGCTGCTGGCGATTCTGCACGACGCCATTAAGGGACCGGCCGACATCATCGAGTGGCAGGAGTTGTGGGAAGACGGTCTGCCTGTCGATCGCCTCATGGGCTACCTGGACGAGCATCGCGAACGCCTCGACCTGCTCCATCCTGACCAGCCCTTCTACCAAACGGCGGGGCTACACACGGCCAAGGGCGAGGTGAACGCGCTGGACCGTATCGTTGCCGATGTGCCGAACGGCGTACCGTTCTTCACCATGCGCGGCCGGGGAGTTGAGCGCCTTACGTTCGCGGAGGCCGCCCGGTGGCTGGTGCACGCGCATGCCTTCGACACCTCTGGGATCAAGACGGGCGTGGTCGACGACCCCCGGGTCAAGGGCGGTCGCGCGTATCCACAAGGCGTGGCATGGGCTGGGACTCTGGGCGGTGTCTTCGTCGAAGGAGAGAACCTGAGGCAGACCCTGCTGCTCAACCTAATCGCATTCGATACCGACAACCTGCGCGTCAAGCCTGACCAGGATCGGCCAGCCTGGCGGCGGGCACCCGATAAGCCGGGTCAGGCAGACCCCTTGGAGCTGAGCCGCCGTCCCGCTGGAGTGCGGGACCTCTACACCTGGCAATCCCGCCGTGTCCGGCTCGTCCACGCTGGGCAGGTGGTGACTGGGGTGATCCTCACCTACGGCGACCCGCTCACCCCGCGCAACAAGCACCAGCATGAGCCGATGACTGCCTGGCGGCGTAGCCCTGCACAGGAGAAGAAGCTCAGTCTTGCCCAGGTCTACCTACCACGCGAACATGACCCCAGCCGCAGTGCCTGGCGAGGCCTGGGGGCTCTGGTCGCTGGCAGGGCAGCCGGTGCCGAGCAGCGTGGTGAGGCCGCGGCCGTGGTTCGTCCCCGGATTCTCGACTGGGTCGCCCGCCTGACCGTCGAAAGCGACCTGCCGCCGGCGTACCTCATCCGTGCGCGCCTGATCGGCGCCCTGTACGGCACGCAACAATCGGTCATCGACGAGATCATCGACGATGCGGTCACCATGCCTGTGGTGCTGCTTCATGCTCTCGACCGCCGTCTTGGTCAGGTTGCGATCGACGCGGTCGCCGATGCGGAAGACGCTGTCACCACTCTCGGTGATTTGGCAGGGGATCTGGCCCGCGCCGCAGGTAGCGATATGGACTCGCAGAAGGAGGTCGCACGGCATCAGGGCTTCGCCTTGCTAGATGGAGCGTTCCGCACATGGCTAGCCAAAATCTCTCCGGATGACGACGCCCACGAGCGCCGAGCGGCATGGCAGAGGCAAGCACACGAGATTATCAGCCGTGTCGGCAACGATCTGCTCCGTGCGGCGGGGGACGCTGCTTGGGAAGGCCGGGTCATCCAGACGAAAAAAGGTCAGAGCTTGTGGTTGACGGCCTCACATGCTGACCTGGTCTTCCGCGCCCGGCTGCGCTCCGCCCTTCCAGCAGCGGCATCAGAAGGCCGTCGGCCCGTTTCGCCGGACACCTCCGAACTTCCCGAAACCGCGGAGACCACATCATGACCTCACCCTCCCTCGAGGCGGTGACTGCGCGGCGTCCGGTCGCTGACCTCGTCCGCGACATCGCCTCTGCCTATATCGGCGAGCTACAAGACGGCTACCTGCGCGATCGCAGTGCCTCCGTCGCCGCACTGGCACAATTGCGACGCGGTGCCGGCAAGCTTCCTGACGAGGTACCTGAGCTGTGGGGCATGGCCGGGACTGAGCGGCTCTACAGCGAACAGGGCCTTTCTGAAAAGGAAGCCCTTAAAGCCGAATTCGCGCTGTTTTCAGCCATCACTTTGTACTCACTGCACCAGCAGTCCAAGTCCGGCCAGCCGATGCACCGGCCCCAGGCAGAATTGGGCGCGGCTGTGCGCCGCCTCATGCCTGGCGGCGTACTGGATGAACCGATCCGTCGCCGCTTCGTTCGCCTCGGCACCGCTTCCACACCGCAGGCGCTCGCGTACCGGCTGCGCGAAATCGTCATTCTGCTGCGCGGCCAGTCGATCCCGCTCGGTTACGGGATCTTGGCTCAGCAGCTGTACCAGGCGCAAGATCCCGATGGGCTGCGCCACGTCCGGCAGCGCTGGGGGCGCAGTTTCCACTCCTACCGTCCCCCCACCCCGCGCACCGACGCCGACACCATCGCTTCCCCCGACAAGGACACCTGATGACTCGGACCATCCTCGAAGTCCACGCGCTGCAGACCGTCCCGCCAAGCTGCTTGAACCGTGACGACACTGGTACGCCCAAAACGGCGGTGTACGGAGGAGTCCTCCGTGCCAGGGTCTCCAGCCAGGCGTGGAAGCGGGCGACCCGGCGGGGCTTTCACGACCTCTTGGATCCGAGCGAACTCGGCGTACGCACCCGGCGGGTGGCGGAGCTGCTGGCCGAGCGCATCCGAAAGCTAGACGGATCGATCACGCAAGCTGACGCTTGGGCGCTGGCTGCGGAGACGATCCAGACTGCCACCGGCTCCAAAATCGAAATTCCTAAGCGGAGGTCGGACGCTGCCCGAGGCGAGGCGGGGCCGGCTCCCGCTCCGGAGTCGAAGTATCTGATGTTCCTGAGCGCTCATCAGCTGGACGGTCTGGCCGAGCTCGCCGTCAAGGCTCATGGCGCCGGCAAGGACTACTTCAAGGACAAAGCCATCAGAGATCAGGCCAAGCGAACGGCCAACAGCCGTCACTCTGTCGACATCGCGCTGTTCGGCCGCATGATCGCCGATGGTGCTGACATCAATGTGGACGCTGCGGCGCAGGTGGCGCACGCCATTAGCGTTCACCGCGTGGACAACGAGTCCGATTACTACACGGCGGTCGACGACTACAAGGAACGCGAAGACGATGACCTGGGTGCCGGCATGATCGGCACCGTGGAGTTCAACTCCGCCACTCTCTACCGCTACGCCGCCGTCGATGTCGACCTGCTACGCCGCAACCTCGGCGCGGGCTTGCGCACCGACGAGCCGGTCACAGAACCCGTCCGCAGGGCGGTTGAGGTGTTCGTTCAGTGCTTCCTCACATCGCTGCCCACAGGCAAGATCAATACCTTTGGCAATCACACCCTGCCTGACGCCGTAGTGGTGAAGGTCCGTGATTCACGGCCCATCAATCTGGTGGCGGCGTTCGAAGAGCCCTGCCGGGCTGATGAGGCGACCGGCGGCCACATGCGCCATGCCTCAGAGGCCCTGGTCTCCTATTTCACTGACATCGAGCATAACTACGGCACCGGAGATGGCGCCCCCACCTGGGTCTTGCAGGTCGGCAGAAACACCGAGGCGCTGACCCGGCTCGGCACCAGCCAGCCGTTGTCGGAACTGATCACCGCAGTCGGCGCGGAAGTCGCACGGAGGCAGGACCAGGCATGAGCGTCCTGCTGATGCAACTGGCAGGGCCGCTTCAATCCTGGGGATCGACCTCGCGCTTCGCCCGGCGATCCACCGAAGCGGCGCCGACCAAAAGCGGCGTGATCGGCCTGCTGGCGGCGGCCTCGGGACATGAGCGCTCGGATGACCTCAGCGATATGGCCGCCCTGCGTTTCGGCGTTCGCGTGGACCAGCCCGGCACGTTGCTGCGCGATTTTCACACGGCACACCACTTCGAGACCGGCGAAGCCGCGCCTGTGTCGGAACGGTTCTACCTGGCCGACGCGGTCTTCGTGGCAGCGGTGGAAGGTGATGACCAGCTCATCGACAAGCTCCATCAGGCACTGCGCGCGCCGGTCTTCCTGCCGTACCTAGGACGCCGCTCCTGCCCGCCGTCCCGGCCCGTGAACCTGTGCATCCGCCAGGGACTCTCCCTCCTGGAGGCGCTGAAGAAGGAACCGTGGCAGGCTGCACGCTGGTACCAGCTACGACGACGCAATGAACATCGAGTAGACCTCGAAATGCTCATCGAGGCCACCGCCGAAGACGGTCCTGTCGATAGCCTGCGAGATCAGCCCGTGAGCTTCGACCCGCTGCACCGTCAATACCGGCTGCGCGGCGTCCATCGACCGCCGCCGGTGAGCGTCGTCAACCCCGCCGCCCGTCCCGTCCACGACCCCATTGCCGCTCTTGGGAGCGCATGATGTTCCTGACCCGGTTTCGCTTCAACACGGCCCGGCTTGGTGCCCGGCGTCTGCTGTCATCACCGCAGCGCCTGCACGCCGCGATCATGTTCGCTTTCGCTGAGCCCTTGCCAGATCAGAACGACGGCCCCAGAGTTCTCTGGCGGATCGACCGCAATAGCCGTGCGGAAACCTATCTCTACATCGTCAGCCCTGCCAGGCCTGACCTCACGCATCTCGTTGAAGAAGCCGGATGGCCAGAGACTGGGCGCTGGCAGACCCACGATTACGAACCTCTGCTGTCACGGCTGGCCAAGGGAGATACCTGGGCGTTCCGGCTGACCGCCAACCCCGTTCATAGCATTCGCCGGACTGCTGACGAGCCCACAAAGGTCACCGCGCACGTCGGCCGTAGCCACCAGGCGGACTGGCTCCTCAAGCGCCAGGAGAAGGCTGGATTCGTGGTTATCAGTAAGCCGCCGGAGCAGCGCCTACACAGCGAACTCGACCAGCACGAGCTGGTGATACACGACCGGAGGCAGCTCGACTTCACGAAGGCCGGCCAGCGGCAGCCCGTGACCCTGGTCACCGTCACCTTCGACGGCCGGTTGCAAGTGACAGACCCCGATGCGCTACGCCATACCCTCACTCGCGGACTGGGCAAAGCGAAGGCGTACGGCTGCGGCCTGATGACCCTTGCTGAGGGATGAACCGTGGCCACCGTTGGACAGCGTGGCCAGTCCTCGCCGCGCGAGCTCACCCGAATGGGAGACCGCATCTCCTTTATTTACCTGGAACGATGCGTTCTACACCGCGAACACAATGCCATCACGGCTGAAGATGCCCAGGGCGTCACCTACATTCCCGCTGCCACAATAGGCACCCTGCTGCTCGGCCCCGGAACCCGCGTCACCCACCAGGCGATGACCCTGCTGGGCGACAGCGGAGCAGGCGTGGTGTGGATTGGCGAGCAAGGGGTGCGCTTCTACTCCGGCGGCAGGTCGCTCAATCGCTCGGCCTCCCTCGTCGAGGCGCAAGCGACTAAATGGGCTAACCGCCGTACCCGGCTTGATGTGGCCCGTGAGATGTACCGCATGCGCTTTCCAGAGGAAGACCCGGCTGGTCTCACCAGACATGAACTTCTCGGCAGGGAAGGGCGCAGGGTCAAAGAGTGCTACCGCCGTCAAGCTGAGAGAACGGGCCTACCTTGGAACGGCAGGATCTATATTCCTGGTGATTTCAGCGCAGGCGATCCCGTGAACCAGGCGGTCACCGCAGCTGCCCAATGCATGTATGGAATCGCTCAGACCACGGTTGCCGCACTAGGTTGCGCGCCCGGTCTCGGTTTCATCCACTCTGGGCATGAACTGGCCTTCGTGCTGGATGTCGCTGACCTCTACAAGACGGAGATCGCTATTCCGATCGCTTTCGATGTGGCTGCTGATAGCCCTGAAGATGTCGGCTCTCGCACACGCAGAGCGATCCGCGACCACGTCAACAAGCTCAGTCTGCTGAAGCGGTGTGTGCATGACATCAAGCACCTGGTGCTGCTGGACGACGCTCAAGCTGACCCTGATAGCACCGACATCGACCGTGTCACGCTTCAGAGCGACCACGGAGCAGAACTGGAGTCAGGCCGCAACTATGCTGAGGATGACATCCATGAGGTCCCCTGGTGACCGTCATCGTTCTCACCCGATGCCCTACAGGACTTCGTGGCTTCCTCACTCGATGGCTAATGGAGATCTCGCCTGGTGTATTCATCGGAGGTCCTTCTGCACGGATCCGAGAAGCGTTGTGGCTTGAGGTCCAGAAGTACGCCGACACGGGACGAGCGCTTCTCGCCTACACCACCGATAACGAACAAGGCTTCACCTTCGAAACCCACGACCACAAGTGGCATCCCATCGACCACGAAGGCCTCATCCTGCTACGTCGGCCGAAGAAACAGCCCGAATCTAGTGCAGCCGCCACCCCCCGGAACTGGAGCAAAGCCGCCAAACGGCGCAGATACGGCCAACGGTGATCGGTAAGAGCAAACACGGTCTCGTTCCGCGTCATGCTCCACCCGCGAGAGCGGGTTACTCCTGACGGGTTCCCCTAATGTCCGTTTCTGCGGAAGTACTCGAAAATGGCCTCTGCGGTTCCTAACTACGCAGGTCACAGAGGGTGCTCCCCGCGCACGCGGGGATGGTCGCCGGGAATGACGTGCTCGCGGGCACGGCGCAGAGTGCTCCCCGCGCACGCGGGGATGGTCGCTGGGGCACCGTCGTACGTGCCGGGTCGGATGAGTGCTCCCCGCGCACGCGGGGATGGTCGAAGTCCTGATGGGGCTCGGGTCGTGGAAGCTGTGCTCCCCGCGCACGCGGGGATGGTCCCGACAACATCGACTGGACCGAAGAACCCGACTTGTGCTCCCCGCGCACGCGGGGATGGTCCCTCGTCCGCACCCCCGACGAAGCCCCCGACCTGGTGCTCCCCGCGCACGCGGGGATGGTCCCGCGACCTGGCCAGGGCCCGAGCCCACGCCGAGGTGCTCCCCGCGCACGCGGGGATGGTCCCGCGACCTGGCCAGGGCCCGAGCCCACGCCGAGGTGCTCCCCGCGCACGCGGGGATGGTCCCGGTCCGAGCAAGACATCGCCGAGGAGGACTGAGTGCTCCCCGCGCACGCGGGGATGGTCCCAGAGGAGTTCCAGCATGGCACACAAGCCGTGGGTGCTCCCCGCGCACGCGGGGATGGTCCCGATGCCGAGCATAAGGTCATGACCGCGCAGAAGTGCTCCCCGCGCACGCGGGGATGGTCCCGCCGGCGGGCTCACCGGAGCGGCGGGCCGGCGGTGCTCCCCGCGCACGCGGGGATGGTCCCACGTGCAGAGGCTCTCATCCACCTCTATCGCGGTGCTCCCCGCGCGCGGGGATGGTCCCACGGTGAATTTCGCGACGGTGGCGGCGTTGTTGTGCTCCCCGCGCACGCGGGGATGGTCCCATGCTCCGCGCCCTGGAGCGCTGCCAGCCCTCGTGCTCCCCGCGCACGCGGGGATGGTCCCCGGGATCTGGGCCAGGAGCTGGCCGTCGCCCGGTGCTCCCCGCGCACGCGGGGATGGTCCTCACGTAGCACCGGCCCCGCGTTGTGAGGGTCAGTGCTCCCCGCGCACGCGGGGATGGTCTCTTTCCGGTTCGGGCGCCTGAATTCGCATGAGGGTGCTCCCCGCGTACGCGGGGATGGTCCCCAGACTTCGTCACCCGCCTCCAGATGGACTCGGTGCTCCCCGCGCACGCGGGGATGGTCCCCAGGGTTACGGCGACGAACGCCACCAGTCCCAGTGCTCCCCGCGCACGCGGGGATGGTCCCTGCGCGCGGTACTCCGTGGCGCCGCCCGACTCGTGCTCCCCGCGCACGCGGGGATGGTCCACCCACCCCGAGCGGGGGCAGTGGACGAGTCCGTGCTCCCCGCCGCACGCGGGGATGGTCCCAGGAACGGCAGGGCGAACCTCAGATAGAGGCTGTGCTCCCCGTGCGGGGATGGTCCCTAATCGGAATTCATGGGGAAGAATGGCACGAGGTGCTCCCCGCGCACGCGGGGATGGTCCCGGCAAAGCGAAGACCTTCAAGCTAAAGGCAGTGTGCTCCCCGCGCACGCGGGGATGGTCCCACCGTGTGGCCCGCAAGCGGGCCATACGCGGGGTGCTCCCCGCGCGCGGGGATGGTCCCGGCTCGATGTGCAGCAGGTCGCCCAGGGTCAGGTGCTCCCCGCGTACGCGGGGATGGTCCCTCGAAAACGAGCGGCGGCCGAGTCGAGCGGCAGTGCTCCCCGCGCAAGCGGGGATGGTCCAGCCGGCAGGGCCCCAGCACGGACCATGCGGGGGTGCTCCCCGCGCACGCGGGGATGATCCCAACCCGATCAATCCCATGTACCGGGTCGGCCTGAGACCCCCTTCGGGGGCATTTTTGGCCGGGGTCGTCGCCAGCATCTGCTGACTCTGCCTTGCTCGTTGTCTGAGATGTCAGGCCGTTTGTCATCTTTCTGCACCCCAAACGAGGGCTGTCCGGTCGGCCGGCAGGATGCGGTTGCCCTTGTGCGGCTGGCTGAGGACGAATACCGGAACCCCCTCGGGGATGTCCAGCTCCCTTCGCTCGTCTGGGGAGGGCATGCGAGCGGTGACCTCTGCTGGCCCCTCCACGATCACCCGTTCGACGGGGGCCTGTGGACGTACGTAGGAGCCTTCACGCTTCACGGTGACGATCAGTCCCTCGCTGCGCAGAACCCCGAGTGCCTGCCGTACGGCAACGCGGCCGAGCTCGTACTCCTGCATCAGCCGGCCCTCTGACGGGAGTGCCTGGCCAGGTGTGAGCCGTCCCGCTGCGATGTCCGCGCGGATGATGTCGGCGAGCTGCCGGTGCACAGGTCGATCGGAACCGAAGTCGATCACAACACGTCATCATCACAACCCCACTACCTCATAAGAGCTTGTAGGCATATGCTCATAAGGAATGAGCAGCAGGAACGTTGCCACATCAAGGTAGGGGAGGTTGCCGCTATGCCTGAGCTTCTCGGTCTAGAGGCAGATGCCTGGCCTTGTCCAAGACTCTCCGCCCACCCGCCAGGCCGCAGCACCGCCGCCACCACGACGCACATCGACTGGACCAAGGAGGAACCGGTCCGCCAGCGGATAGTGGACTACACCTGCTCCTGCCGCGCACTCGTCTATGAGCTGCTGAGCTGCGGCGGCCACTACATGATCCGTCGCACGCACCAGACCGCGTCTCCCAAGGTCTTCTACGCCGGGCCATGGCCACGGGCCGTGGCAGAGCGCGTTTGGATGATGATCCTCACGGGTGAGGCTTGCTGATGGCACCGGTCCGTTGGTCGCTCCATGGCGGAGCCTGGGCGCAACCAAATCGAGAGCGGCAGGTAGGGCCGCCTCGCCCCATGCCGGGCCGCAGCACGGAGGTGAAGCACGGATCCTCGACGAGGCCGTGGTCATCCCTGCTGATGCTCTGTCGTCTTAGCCTTGAGTCCGTCGTTGCTCGGCAAGGGAGCCTCATGACTCAAGGCAAAGCTCAGCCCGCCTACGCCACGCTGGCAAGCGACCTCCGCCAGCGGATCACGACAGGGGAGTACCCGCCTGGCGGGATGACAGCAGCGGGATAACGACGCCCACGGCCGCGCCCGCTACTCCTGACAGGCCCCGTCCAGCCCCTGCTCCACGGTCGCCCGCTACGGATCGAACGGCTCCTTACGGGCGTCCTCCCAGTTCACCTCGGCGGCCTCCGCGCCGATGAAGACCGTGTCGCGGTGGGCGTCGAAGTTCCAGGCAAGAACGGCCATTGCCCCTTCCGATGCGACCCGGCTCACTGGGCAGGCCGTGGACGGAATCCACAACCCGACCGTAGGTCGCCGTGGCCAGATCGAGGAAGAGCGTTGTCACCGCCGTCACCGCCGTCGCGGGCGCTAGGAAGCATCGTCTTTACGGGGACGCGCTCGCCGAGCCATCCGCCAGCCTGTCGCCACTTCTGACCGATAAGCGTGTCCGAGCCGTATTCACCCCAGCTCTCCCCGCAAACCGTGTAGAGGTCGTCGTAGCCGATGATCTCACTGTGCGACACCCAGGGCGTCGTACCTGGACCCGCCCTGTTAGCGACCAGCCTTTACCGCAGCGCCCACCCGCGAACTGTAGGGACCATCCCCGCGTGCGCGGGGAGCACGTGCGGTGGCGCCACATCATGCGGTCCTGGTCGGGACCATCCCCGCGTGCGCGGGGAGCACCACAAGGGCGAACTCGTTGACTACCCGCTCGAGGGACCATCCCCGCGTGCGCGGGAAGCACGCGAGCGTGACCGTGCCGCGGCGGCCTCCACGGGGACCATCCCCGCGTGCGCGGGGAGCACAGGTCCAACAATGTGCACCCAGTTCAGCACAGGGGACCATCCCCGCGTGCGCGGGGAACACAGCCCCTTGTACGGCTGCCAGCGCGGCGCCAGGGGACCATCCCCGCGTGCGCGGGGAACACTGACGGTGGCGGTGGGAAAGCATGGAAGGCAGGGGACCATCCCCGCGTGCGCGGGGAACACTTGTACGGGCTGATCAGCATGGAGACCGTGGAGGGACCATCCCCGCGTGCGCGGGGAACACACTCCACGACCTGCGTAGTTAGCGGCCGCAGGAGCCATTTTCGAGCACTTTCACTGAATCGGACATTATGGGCATCGCTGTTATGTACTGGCTTTCGAAGGTAGGGCATAGGCGCGGGACACGGAGGCCCGCTGGATATTGTCGGGCATCACGAATCGGTTGATGAAGGGCGCTAAGCGGGCGTGTGGTGCGTGCCCGCGGGTCCGCTCATACCGTGGGTCTTGCCGACGGCGCTACGGAAGGCCCCCGGCTGTCGCCTAAGGACGTTGGCCCAGCCGATTGCCGGATCCCAGGCGGGGGCGTCCGACGGCTGATGTCCCAAAGTCGATGACAGCAGCCAGTCTCCCGCCGTCGATTGCTGGCCGAAGCCTTCCTCCATGCGGCTATACCGTTTCGCAATAGCGTCACTCCTCCTTTATGGCAAGCCTCAAGCCAGATCTCTTGCGGAATGCCATAAAATCGGTCTAACGTACTAAGTCGGTATTTCTCGGATGACGCCCGGGAGATCTTCGTGGCTGAGGTCATGGTCCCCAACCCGCGACACGTACGCCTGAAGCAGTTGCTCGCCCAGGCCGAGGATGAGGCCCGCCAGCTACGCCAGGCGTATCTTCCGGCCATCCACGCCATGTCCTCCGGCACGGTATGGACCGGCCCTACTGCCCGTAAGTGGTCCGCCGACCTGCAGGAACGCCAGCATCAGCTACTCCGCATCGCGCAACGAGTGACCAGCGCTGTCGAAGAGGAGCTGCGCCATCACCCGCCCATGGTCACCGAGACCATGGCGAACGCCATCCGCCACGGGCTGGCCGGGCGCTCGTAATGACAAGCTCTGCCAACGAATTCTGCGGCATCGATCCCGACGCGATGGATGGAATGTCACGTTCTTTGCAGAACGCGACAAACCGCCTAGGCGACTTCTACCATGAATTCGATCAGCTTTTCCGCGCAAACGGTATCAGCACCGGACCTCTGCGGGAGATTCTCGATGTCTCCAAGTGGAGCGAAAGCCAGATCTCCATGCTCGCCTACCGCAGCCAGACGATCCGCGAGCTGGGCAAGGGGGCCGGCGCGGCCTTCCTGATGCTCCCCGACCAACTCGCCGCCTTCGATGACGCTCGCGGGCTGGCCAACATGTACAGCCAGGGCATCGTGGGCAACGGCTCCGCCGACCTCCAGGCGCAACTGATCCACGAACACGCCGATGAGATAGCCAAACTGGCGGACAACCCGCAGGCCGCCGCCGCTTTCTTCGCCATGCTCTCTCCGGCCGTACGCGACGCCCTGCCGAGCCTGATCGTCGCCACAGGCAGCAAGACCGCCAAACAAGACCTCGCCGCCTTCAGCAAGGCCCTCGGCGCCGCACTACGCGCCCCGGCGAGCGTGCCGGCCTTCGAGCGGTTCAAGAGCGACTTTCTCAAGCCCACCACCAAGAACGCCGCCTGGAACCGATTAGCCCTCCTCAAGGGCGCCAACGCCCCCACCGCGTACCGCACCGCAGCAGCCCGTGCCCTGGTCTTGGACGCCTTCGTGGCTAATCCGCAGCAAAGCCTCCGCGCTGGGAGCAATACACAGACCCAGGCCCTGGGCATCCCGTCGGACCTCGTAGCACTCGGATTGGAAGTACTGGATGGCGACGGTGCGGCCGTCCGGGCCACCTTCGCCGCAATGGGTACTCCGCAGTCCAAGCTCACCCAGCCCGAGAAGATGCAGCTGTTCATCAACTACGCCAAGGGCCCCGGCATCGAGGAAGAGGTCGCCGACGCCTTCGGTAGAGTTCTTGCGTCCGGCGCGGAGGTGAAGGCAGAGCAACCCGGTAAACACTCCGCTGACGCCGCCGCCTTCGCTCTCGACGCGATCAAAGCGACCAGCGCGTACCGAGAGAAGCTACCCGGTGCCGCTCGGGACTCGATGAGCCTGATCGCCCAGTCCTACATCCACGAACTGACCACAGGCGGCCGCTTCGACAAGGCCATCGATCGGTCATCAGGAATGGGACATCCACCGGAGTGGATCGATATCCCCGGCGTCACCCCCGGTTTCTACCTCAGCCCAAAAGACACCTTCAATTTCCTGCGCACCTTTACCGGCGACGAACGCCTCACCAAGGAGTTCGACTCGGCCATGGCACGGTTCTACCACGACACGCTCGTGACGACAGCGGGCCTCGACGGGAAGAACGCGACTACCCACTTCGACGATGCTGCCAAGATGTTCGGCGATTTTGCCGGGATCGAGTTCCAAGCGGCGTCCAAGGTACGCGGGCAGGCCGACGCCATCGACGCCCTCGTCCTCGACATGGTCAAGAACACCGCCGCCCTGGGCATCGACAAAATTCCGGTAGCCAGCCAGGCAGTCGACATGGGATGGACCGTGGCCAAGACCTATGCCGTCAGCAGGTTGCTCGACGGATGGGTAGCCAGCTTCGAGACTCGGGTCGAGAAACTCGATGCGGAGCGTGTCGATTACGTCGTACGCCAGAGGTACGACATGTCACGTCTCCTTCACGAGGGCGGCTTCCCCTCCACGCCCCCTCCTGACGAGCTGGTCAGCAAGGAGACCGGCCATCTCAAGACTTACGACGAGATCCTCAAAGAGGCCAAGCGGGACGCGGCAGGCGGCGACGTGGAGAAGGTCCTGAGAGACAAGCTCTCGGTCTTTGAGCACTGGACGGACGCCAACCAGAAGTTGGACGGGAAGATGGAAGACGCCTCAAGATTCACCACAAGTACCCTGACCAAAGAGTTGATCGAGAAATGGAGCTGACACCTCCGACTCAACGCGCGAGGCAACGAGATTCGGCCCGCAATCGCCAGGTCGGCGGCTCCTCATGGACCTCCACTGTCACGGTGATGCCGAGCGCCTCCTTCGTTCCGTGGATGGTCCGGCCTGTAAGTTGGTCCACTTGTGCGGGGTCGAACGTCACGTCATAGCCGAAGCGAGGCAGCCGCAGAGTATCCTCCATCAGGCGCTGAGCTCGGTCCAGATAATTATCAACTGGTTCGTTGGCGCGCGTGTAGTCCGCCGTTGCCTCTAGTACTCGTTTGAAGTGCCCGTCTCCGCAAGAGATATCGGTGTCCGGCCTTGCGATGATGTGCAGCTTCTTGAGCGGGTTCTTGAAAACGTCGTCTGTCTCCAGAGCATGGGTGTCCTTCTGCAACTCGGTCGCCGCATCATCAAGGGATGGCGCTGACGAGCAGGAGACCAAGGAGAGCACGCCCAGAAGGAAGATCGCTAAGAGGCAATATGCCGCGCGCATGCAGTACCTCCATTGGCGCCCAGACGGTGCATCAATCCTGACCCGAAGTCGGCGGGGCGGCTACCGCTTCTGGAAAGCTGCGACGCCCCCTGTAGGCCATTCTTAACGGCTACCGCGTCGCGTCGGCCTCCGAGCGGGCTCGGGCGAGCCGAGTCTCGGCGAAGGTCTGAAAATCCCACACCAGCGGATCGTTGCCGTATCGCGCGAGCTGGTTGACGAACTCCCGGACGTAGCGCTGGATGCGTGCCGATCGCAGGTCGCCACCGTGGTGACCACCTCGCGCGCTATCGCGCTGCCCTGTTCCAGGTCGCCGCAGGCCACGTGACTGGAGGCCAGGATGATCTGTACGAAGGACAAGCTGCGTACGTACAGGGCCTCCGACAACTCCACGTTCTCCAGCACCCACCCGATGGTGATGTCCGAGGTCGCGGATGCAGTGCGCGAACTCCGCCGCCAGCTCGGCCTCGTCGAAGTACTTCAGCCACACTGGATCGTCCTCAGGCATACGCCGCTCGAACCTGCGCGCGTAGGGGACCACATCCCCGCGTGCGCGGGGACCACGGGGCATTCGCGTCGTACGGCATGGGGCTGCTGGGACCATCCCCGCGTGCGCGGGGAGCAGACCTCCTCTGCTAGTGGCTCCCACTGCAAGTAGGGACCATCCCCGCGTGCGCGGAGAGCACCCCGCGATCTTGTTCTGCTGGGCCTCATCCACGGGACCGTCCCTGCGTGCGCGGGGAGCACTGGCTGGGCGACTCCGACGACAAGGGCGAGGTGGGACCATCCCCGCGTGCACGGGGAGCACCCGCAGCTCGCCATCAACCTCGCCCACGAGTCGGGACCATCCCCGCGTGCACGGGGAGCACGTCGGGGTGGCGGGCTGGGCGGAGTCGAACCGGGGACCATCCCCGCGTGCACGGGGAGCACCTGTACGTCGAGGTCCTCGCCGACGCCAGCAAGGGACCATCCCCGCGTGCACGGGGAGCACCTCCACAAGCGCCTTGCTTCCTCCAGGGCTAAAGGGACCATCCCCGCGTGCACGGGGAGCACTTGAGGTGCACCGGCATGGCCACGGTCCAGTAGGGACCATCCCCGCGTGCACGGGGAGCACCTGCGACCAGGTGTCTTGGACCATTGACCCGGAGGACCATCCCCGCGTGCACGGGGAGCACGTCTTCGAACTCGTCGAGGCGCAGCTTGACAGGGGGACCATCCCCGCGTGCACGGGGAGCACTCGAACTCCAGCTTCGGCGCGTCTGGGCTCTGCGGACCATCCCCGCGTGCACGGGGAGCACCCGGACGGCACCGCCCAGGGGCGCTTCCCTGGGGGACCATCCCCGCGTGCACGGGGAGCACCCTGAATGACCTGCGCACTTAGCGGCGCCGGAGGCCATTTTCGAGCACTTTCACCGAAACGGGCACTTCGGACATATTGCCGTCGACTTCCTAGGTAGGGCATTTGAAGGTGGAAGATCTTCTGGCGCGGTCGGTCATGGCGATGCGGGTCGATACAGGGCTGAGGAAGAGTGAAGCACTGTGCGCACGCATTTGGCACGATCAATCGCTAACGATCAGTTACAGCGGGACGGTACGGATACGCAAAGAACCCCCAGACTATGGAGTCGTTCCAGGCATCCAAGAACAGCCGCACGCCAGGACCTCGCCCGGGCGCTTACCGCTTCCGAGGCGCTGGAGTAACGATGAGGTCGGCGTTGGAGGGTGTCTTCCTACCCTCGGGAGGGACACCGACCCGGGCGGGCCATCCCCGCGTGCGCGGGGAGCACATCGGCATCGCGACCACGCTCCAGGAGTCCGAGGGACCATCCCCGCCTGCGCGGGGAGCACCCCGCACCTGCGAGCAGTGCGGCGCCGCATATGGGACCGTCCCCGCGTGCGCGGGGAGCACTCGGACAGCGGGTCATCCGCCGACGGCTGGTCTGGACCATCTCCGCGTGCGCGGGGAGCACACCCACCAGCTCGGCAAGGTGTCGGGCGGCACGGGGCCATCCCCGAGTGCGCGGGAAGCACACGTCAGGGTCGACGCTCTCGCGCGAGCCGCTGGGACCATCCCCGCGTGCGCGGGGAGCACTGCTCCCAGCAGGCCGGCCGTGACGTGTGGCAGGGACCATCCCCGCGTGCGCAGAGAGCACACTTCAATACGAACCTTTCGATCCTTAATGCTGGGACCATCCCCGCGTGCGCGGGGAGTACTGATCCGGTGTAGCTCCCAGGGACTTCCACTGGGGACCATCCCCGCATGCGCAGGGAGCACTACCGCCTCATGTGGCTCCTAGAGGCCGGTATGGGACCATCCCCGCGTGCGCGGGGAGCACATTTTGAGACCATAGCGATAGCCGAACATTCCGGGACCATCCCCCGCGTGCGCGGGGAGCACGGCCGCGGCCATGCGGCGGTGGACGCTGCCTGGGGACCATCCCCGCGTGCGCGGGGAGCACACCAATTGGCTCATAACGGTCGTCTCGTAGAGGGGGCCATCCCCGCGTGCGCGGGGAGCACGCTGACTCCGACGCCCTGCTTGACAGCAGGTCGGGACCATCCCCGCGTGCCCGGGGAGCACCTCGGCCTGGAGCCTGGCGTGGACCTGCTGACGGGACCATTCCCGCGTGCGCGGGGAGCACCGGGCGATCATCTGCCCGAGCACGGGGGACTCGGGACCATCCCCGCGTGCGCGGGGAGCACAGCGAGTAGGACGCGATGAACAGGACCATCCGGGGACCATCCCCGCGTGCGCGGGGAGCACGGCGACAGCGAGATCCGGTCCGCCCCCGCCGCGGGACCATCCCCGCGTGCGCGGGGAGCACCCGACGACGACTTGCATCGTGGACAGGAAGCCGGGACCATCCCCGCGTGCGCGGGGAGCACAAGTTCGCCCCCTACGTCGAGGGGCTGGGGTCGGGACCATCCCCGCGTGCGCGGGGAGCACTCGGAGGCCGCATCCCAGCGGTAGGCCGGGGAGGGACCATCCCCGCGTGCGCGGGGAGCACAAGCCCTTGATGGTCCGGGCCAGCATCATCCGGTGGACCATCCCCGCGTGCGCGGGGAGCACGGGTAACACCCTGGCGCCCCCGGGACCGCAGCGGGACCATCCCCGCGTGCGCGGGGAGCACACTGGGGGGACCCCCACGAAAGCGTGAGGCGGGGGACCATCCCCGCGTGCGCGGGGAGCACAGTGAGCGAAGCGGGTTGACGTTGCCGTCGTAGGGACCATCCCCGCGTGCGCGGGGAGCACATGCAGCGCCAGACGGCGGCTTCCCGCTCCGGGGGACCATCCCCGCGTGCGCGGGGAGCACCGGGCCGACGCCGCTGAACGGAAGTTCGCCGAGGGACCATCCCCGCGTGCGCGGGGAGCACCCTGAATGACCTGCGCACTTAGCGGCGCCGGAGGCCATTTTCGAGCACTTTCGCCGAAACGGGCACTTCGGACATATTGCTATCGACTTCCAAAGGGGCATTTGAAGGTGTGACGGTCTTCTGCGTGGTCGGTCATGGCGACGCGGGTCGATGCAGGGCTGAGGAAGAGTGAAGCACTGTGCGCACGTATTTGGCACGATCAACCGCTAACGATCAGCTACAGCCGGACGGCACCGGACGCACAAGGAAGCCCCTGACTGGCGTTACCGCTGGTCAAGGGGCTTCTATGGCTGGTCAGGTCTGGTGCCCCCGGCAGGATTCGAACCTGCGGCACCCGCTTTAGGAGAGCGGTGCTCTATCCCCTGAGCTACGGAGGCGGACCCCGTAAGCCTAGCGAAACTACGGCAGTGTGTGGGACGCAGGGCGGTCGTGAGTTTGGCTGGGCGGGTCATGGGTGCTCTGAGCTGCAGTAAAGGCATGGCAAGCGATCAGATTGTTGCGCATCCCGCGTCGATAGCGTCGGGTCTGTGACCAGAAGGCGACGTAGTCAGGTGCGTAGGCGGCCTGTCGTGTTGATTGCGGCTGTGTTGGCGCCGGGGATCCTTGCTGGCGGGTTGTTGGCGGGGGAGCTCACCGGCTATGAGAGGGCGGCGGCGCAGCGGGGGATGCGGGCTGGGGTTGGGGGGTGGGTGGGGTTTGAGCCGGTTTTGATGCCTGCGCCTGCTCGGCCTGAGCGGTGGTACGAGGGGGTGGTGCCGGCGGCTGTGCGCGATGCCGCGCCGAAGCCGAAGTCGCAGGAGGACGAGGCAGAGGTGGTGATGCCCTCTCCTGCGCCTGTCGTCGTGGAGCGAGGTACGGCTGAGCCTGTGCGTACGGAGCGGGCGTGTGCGGGGGAGTGGGTGGATACGTGGCTTTGGAAGTCTTGTCGGGAGCATGGGCGGCGGCCCAAGCGGGGGGTGACCGGACTCAAGCGGGAGGCGGCCGGCCCCAAGGGAGAGGTGACCGAGCCCAAGCGGGAGGCGGCCGGGCTTAATCGGGAAGTGACCGAGCCCAAGCGAGAGGTGACCGAAGGGGGAAGTGATGGAGGGAGCGAAGGCGGAAGCGAGGGAGGGGAGGTGGATGTTTTGGAGTGGTGGTGGCCTGCTTGATGCGTTCGCTGAAGATGGTGCCGTTCCGACTGTGCTGGCCTCGTCTGAGTGTGTATGGCTCCGCTTGCCTGTGAAACCGAGTACGCGTTGATCCGACCGTGAGGGGTGCGGCAGTTGCCTGCCCTGCCACCCACCCCAATGGATGCCCCACATGACCGCCGCGCCACCCCCAGTGCCATCACATGCCCCACTGAGCCATATGCCCGTGAGGATGCACCAGCCGCACAGGTGGGCTGATCTGTCCGTGATGTACCCGTCCTACCTGCGACGACAAGCCCATGAAGGCAGCCGCGAAGGCAGTTGGGCGTACAAAGTGGTTCTTTCGCGGTCATAACAGCTCTTCAGAGTTCGGTCCGGGCACTCGGAGGGCTGTAGTAACGTGCGTGCCGGACCCTGGTAACAGAGTTGCAAACGGAGGAGTCGACGGTGCCATCCCCTCGGTCAGCGGGTCTGATCGCGGTTGCCATGGCCATGACTTCCCTGGTCATCCTGCCTGCGGCTACGCCTGCCCACGCCGAACGGCGGGATCCGGCGACCCTTACCGAGCTTCGCAAGGAGGCCGAGAAGTCGGCCAAGGAGCTTGAGGACGCGACCAAGGCGCTGGAGAAGCGTCGTAGCGACATTGCCGCCTCTGAGAAGAAGCTGACAGCGACGCTCACCACGCTGCAGGAGGCGGAGAGGAAGCTTGCCGTGATTCGGCAGCCGGTGGCGCAGATGGCGGAGTTGTTGTACGAGCAGCCTGTCGGTGGTGATGGGGTTGCGCCGTTCCTGTCCGGTGATGCTGACGCCGGGACGTTGCGGGCCATGACCAATACCGCTCATATCGTGGCTAATCGGCAGCAGGTGGTTGAGCAGACCAGCACGCTCTACAAGGAGACGGAGCGGCTGGCCGGCGAGGCGCAGGAGTTGCGGGCGTCTAATCTGCTGGCCGAGGCGCAGATGGCGGTGGAGATCGACACGCTCAGGCAGCGGTCGGACAAGATCGTGAAGTCGTTGACCGCGGCGCTGGTGAAGATGGGCATCAAGGTCGACAAGGTCGGGCGGGCGGCGCTGGGGTGCAATCCGTTGCGGGCGGCGACGGCCAACTCCTATCCCAATGGGTTGATCCCGAAGGCGATGTTGTGTCCGTTGCAGCAGAAGGGGCAGAGCCTCAGGGCTGATGCGACGATCGCCTTCGTCAGCTTGAATGAGGCTTATCGGAAGCGGTTCGGTAAGCAGATGTGTGTGACCGACGCGTACCGCAGCCTGGCTGAGCAGCAGTCGGTTTACTATCGGCGGCCGGGGTTCGCGGCGGTGCCGGGGCGGAGCAACCACGGTCTCGGGCTGGCCGTTGACCTCTGTGGTGGGGTGGAGCGGTTCCGGTCGGTGGAGTTCGTCTGGATGGAGAACAACTCCAAGAAGTATGGGTGGTTCCATCCGTCCTGGGCCTATAGCAGCCCGTTCGAGCCGTGGCATTGGGAGTACGACCCCAAGAAGGATTCCGTTCTCTAGGCAAGGTCTGTCTCGGCACAGCCGGTTACGGTTGCTACGGGTGGGGCTTGATGGTGATGGACAGGCGGCCGCCTGCCTGGGCGGCGGCCAGTTGGCTTGCCTGTGATGGGCTGGTGGCCAGCACGATCAAGGCGCCGTGGTCGTCCTCGGCCTTGGGGATGGTTACGACGGTGACGTCGTCGGCGATCAGTTGGGCCGGCTGGCCCTCCCAAGCCGCCAGGACGCCGATCGTCGAGCCCGGGGTGATCAGCTGGGCCGTGTCGGCGTCGGCGATGCGCACCGGCGCGGCCACGGTGCCGGATGGCAGTGGGAGCGAGTGGAGCAGCCGTACGTCGGTGAGGGGCTCGCCGCGGCGCATGGCCCCGGCCAGCATGCGGCCGACGGCGCCCGAGCGGATGGCGCCGTACGGGGGTGGGTTGAGGGCGGCCGGGCGGAGGTCGCCCGGTTTGAGGATGCCGGGGGAGAGGTCATGGGTTGCCACCAGTACGGAGGGGGCGTGAGTAGGGCGTAGGGCGATATATGCGGAAAGGACGCCGATGCCAGCCGCCATCGCAGCAACAAGCCGCCGCCGACGACGCCCAACCCGCCCAACCCGCCCAAGGCGCCCGAGCCCTCCGAGCCGTTCAGCCCGCCCCGCCGAACCGGGGCGGGCGAGCCCCGGCCAGCCGCCCGCAGGGCTCCCACTCACGGCAGTTCGAACGGCAGCTTGATGCCGTCCAACGCCGACCCACACGGGCACGACCGCTCACTCGGCAGCCCCTGCACGGCCTCCGCCACCAGCCCCCGCATGCGTGTCACATTCCGGGCGAAGAACTCCAGCACCTCCTCATGCGTCACGCCTTCGCCGGCCTCGACCCCGGCGTCGTGGTCGGTCACCAGCGACAGCGACGTGTAGCAGAGCGCCAACTCCCGAGCCAGGATCGCCTCAGGGAAGCCGGTCATGCCGACGATCGTCCACCCGTTGCCCGCAAACCAGCGCGACTCCGCCCGGGTCGAGAAGCGCGGGCCCTCGATCACCACCAGGGTGCCGCCGTCTACCGTGGCCCAGCCGCCCGCCCGAGCGGCCGTCACGGCCACGGAGCGGCCCGAAGGGCAGTAGGGGTCGGCGAAGGACACGTGGACCGCGCCGTCGATGTCGTAGAAGGTCTGGACCCGTCCAGACGTACGGTCGATGAGCTGATCGGGGATCACGATCGCGCCCGGCCCGTGCTCGACCTGGAGCGAGCCCACGGCGCTGGGCGCGAGCACCTGGCGGACGCCGAGTGAGCGCAGGGCCCAGAGGTTGGCCCGGTAGGGGATGCGATGGGGTGGAAAGCGGTGATCCCGCCCGTGTCGGGGGATGAACGCCACGGGGCGCGAGCCGATGCGCCCGACCGTGACCACGTCGCTGGGCGGCCCGTAGGGGGTGGCGACCTCTATCTCTTCCGCGTCGTCGAGCAGGGAGTAAAAGCCCGAGCCGCCGATGACGCCGATGTCTGCACGAGTGAGCATGGCGCCGAGATTAGCGGCATTGGTGGAGGGGGAGCAGGGGCTGAATGGCGTTCTGTGGATAACTTACTTCACTGCGTTAGCACACAAGTGCGAAGAGTAGTATCTTCGCATGCGGCAAAAGGGCCTCGTCCTCATCATCGTCGCGCTCATGCTCGGTCTGCTCCTCGCGGCGCTCGACCAGACGATCGTGTCGACCGCCCTGCCGACGATCGTGAGCGACCTCGGCGGCCTGGAGCAGCTGTCGTGGGTGGTGACGGCCTACCTGCTCGCCTCGACGGTCTCCACGCCGCTGTGGGGCAAGCTGGGCGACCAATACGGCCGTAAGAGGCTGTTCGTCGCGGCCATCGTCATCTTTCTCATCGGCTCGGCGCTCTGCGGCCTGAGCCAGAACATGAGCGAGCTCATCTTCTTCCGCTCGATCCAGGGCCTGGGCGGCGGCGGGCTCATGGTGCTGGCCCAGGCGATCGTCGGCGACGTCGTGTCGCCCCGCGACAGGGGGAAATACCAGGGGTTCTTCGGCGGGGTCTTCGCGGTGTCCAGCATCGTGGGGCCGCTGCTCGGCGGTCTGTTCGTCGATCATCTCAGCTGGCACTGGGTGTTCTACATCAACCTGCCCATCGGCGCGGTCGCGCTGTTCGTGATCGCCACGGCGCTGCCGGGGGATCAGACGCGGACCAAACACAAGATCGACTATGTGGGTGTCGTCCTGCTCGGCGGTGCCACGTCGTGTCTGGTTCTGATCGCCACCGGGGGTGCCGCCGTGAGCCCGATGATCATCGGGCTCACGGTGGCGGCCGTCGCCCTGCTCGTTGGGTGGGTGCTCGCCGAGCGGCGGGCGGCGGAGCCGGTTCTGCCGCTCGGCCTGTTCAGGAACAGGGCGTTCTCGATGACGGCGTTCGTCGGGTTCGTGGTGGGGTTCGGGATGTTCGGCGCGCTCGCGTACCTTCCGCTCTATCTGCAGGTGGTTCACGGGGTCAGCGCGACGCTGTCCGGGGTCTATCTGCTGCCGATGATGGCGGGGATGTTCACGATGTCCATCTTGAGCGGTCAGATCATCGCCAGGACCGGCAAATACCGCTTCCTGCCCATCGCGGGCACGGGGGTGGCGACGGCCGGGATGTTCCTGCTGTCCATGGTGACCGAGCACACGAGCCTGTCGGCGCTGGGCCTCTACCTGCTGGTCCTGGGTGTGGGGCTGGGGATGACCATGCAGGTGCTGGTGATCATCGTGCAGAACGCGGTCGACTTCAAGGACCTCGGTGTGGCCACGTCGGGGGCGACGTTCTTCCGGATGATCGGCGGCTCGTTCGGCGTCGCCACGCTCGGCGCGGTCTTCACCGCCCGGCTCGACGCCGATCTGCGCGAGTTGCTGACCAGGACCAGGCTGCCGCCGGCCTTCGATCCGGCGCGGGTCCAGCAGGATCCCACCACCATTCAGCGGCTGCCGGGCCACCTCGTGGCTGCGTTTCTGCACGTGTACGCCGACGCGATCGCCGCCGTCTTTCGGGTGGCGGCGCCGGTGATGTTCGTCGCTTTCCTGCTCAGCTGGCTGATTCCGCAGCAGCGCCTCAGAGAGACGACCAAGGCGACCGACCTGGGCGAGGGGCTGGGCGCCACGTCGGCGGAGCGGTCGTCGCTGGCCGAGGTCGAGCGAGGTCTCGTACGCCTGGCGGACGCCAACCTGCGCAGGGGCTTCTACGAACGGGTGGGCGACTTGGCCGGTTTGACCGGCGTACCACCGCAGGGCGTCTGGATCGTGGCCAGGCTCGGCGGCGAGGGCTGGGTCAAGGCCGCGGACCTGGCGGCGCGGGCGAACGTCAGCCGTGAACAAGGCCGTCCCTATGCCAACCAGCTGATAACGGACGGCCTTGTCGAACGGTCACCGGACGGCGACTCGCTGCGGCTCACAGAAGACGGCCAGCGGGCCGCGCTGAGGCTGCTGCGCTGCTCGAGCGAGGGATTGAGCAGACTCGTCGCGGACTGGGGCGCGCACCCCCAGCTGGAGCAACTCGTCGAACGAGTTGCCCCGGCCCTGCTCGGCGTCAACGCCGATTGCCCACGCCAGCAGCGTAAAGGGCGCTAGGAGGTGGCGGAAGCGGCCGCGGGGGCCGGAGTCGTGGTGGACTTCGACTCGGCCGGCTTGGACTCAGCGGGCTTGCTCTCGCTCGACTTCCCGTTGGACGAGGACGAAGAGGAGGTGGTGGACGAACCAGTCGAACTGGCCCGGTTATCCGTACGGTAGAAGCCCGATCCCTTGAACACGATCCCGACGGCGGAGAACACCTTGCGCAGGTTCCCCTCGCAGGCCGGGCAGACCGTCAGCGCATCGTCGGTAAACTTCTGAACGACTTCGAGCTGCTCACCGCAGTCGTTGCAGGCGTACTGGTAGGTCGGCACGCGCTCCTCCTTCAAGTTCTGGCACTCGAGCGATGCGACTGCTAATGGTAACCGATTAGGTCAAACGTCTATTCCGAACCGCGTTCTCCGTACCATCCGGCCAGCTTGCCCCGGCGGCTGACGGCGCGCATGCGGCTCTCGACCTCGTCGCGGCAGGCCGCGGTGGCGACCACGAGCAGCTGGTCGTCCGCCCGGACCCGGGTGGTGGCCGAGGGGACGAACGATTTGCCGTCGCGGACGATGAGCGTGACGGCGGCCCCGGCCGGCAGGCGCAGCTCGAAGATCTCGACGCCGTGCAGCTGGGAGCCGGGCGGCACCTTGATCTGCAGCAGGTCGGCCTTCAGCTCCTCCAGCGGCGCCGACTCCACCTCCAGATCGTGCGCCTCTCCGGGGGCGGCCACGCCGAGGATCCTGGCCACGAACGGCAGCGTCGGCCCCTGCAGCAGCGTGAACACCATCACGATCACGAAGACCTCGTTGAAGATGTCCTTCGAGCCCGCGACACCGGCCGCCCAGGGGATGGTCGCCAAGACGATGGGGACGGCTCCGCGCAGGCCGGCCCATGACAGGAACGCCTGTTCGCGCCAGTTCGTCCGCCCGAGGCGCAGCAGCCGGGCCGCCAGCGCGCTGACCATCACGGACAGTGGCCTGGCCAGGAGCACCAGGACCGTTCCCGCGATGAGGCCCTGCACGATCGCCGACGGCATCTCCTTCGGGTCGGCCAGCAGCCCGAGCATCACGAACAGCCCGATCTGCGCCAACCAGGCGGCCCCTTCCGCGAACCCCCTGGTCGCCGCCCGGTGCGGCAGCCGCGAGTTGCCCAGGATCAGCGCCGTCAGGTAGACGGCCAGGAAGCCCGAGCCGTGCAGCAGCACCGCGCCGCCGTACGAGACGAAGGTCAGCGCCAGGACAGCGATCGGATACAGGCCTGATGCGGGCAGGGCGACGCGGCGCAGGGTGTACGCGCCGGCGGGCCCGATGGCGAGGCCGACCGCCGCGCCGATGACCAACTCGGTCCCGGTTTGCAACAGGAACGAGCCGAGCGACGGCGGCGAGTGAGTGGCGGCGCTCAGCAGCACCACCGCGATCACCGTGGGCGCGTCGTTGAAGCCCGACTCCGCCTCCAGCACGCCGGCCAGGCGCGGCGGCAGCGGCAGCCGACGCAGCACCGAGAACACGGCGGCCGCGTCGGTTGAGGCCAGCACCGCGCCGAGGATCAGCGCGGAGTTCAGGCCGAACCCCAGCAGCCCCTGTACGGCCACCGCCACCACCAGGATGCTGACCGCCACCCCGAGGGTGGCCAGGATCAGGGCCAGCGGCACCGAGCGGCGCACGTGGCTCCAGTTCGTGGTCAGACCACCCTCGGCCAGGATCACCGCCAGCGCGCTCAGGCCGATCTGCTGGGCCAGCTCCGGATTGTCGAACGGGATGCCGAACCCGGCCTCGCCCAGGACCAGACCCAGGCCGAGGAAGAGCAGGAGGCTGGGCAGGCCGCTGCGATGCGCGATGCGGACCGAGGCGATGGCCGCGATGACGATCGCGGCACCAAGGAGAAGCCAGACATCTAGCGTCATCTGGCCCCCTCCTGTGTGTTTCCTTCACATAAGCCTAGTGAGTCCGCTGGGTGTGATCGCCCAGCGGACCTGCTGATCGTGTGGTTCGGCCGGTACGTCGTCGATCAGCTCACCGTCATGGAGAAGGGCGACAGTCGGGACGTTCGGCCCCACTCTGGACAGAGCGCGGTCGTACGAGCCACCGCCACGGCCGAGCCGTACCCCCGAGTGCCTGTCCACGGCGAGAGCGGGGACGATCACGAGGGCGGCCGTGCGGACCGCGTCGACGCCGCGCCGGGTGTCGACCGGCTCCATGATCCCGAAGCGGCCGGGCGCCAGCGTGTCAGGACCGTCATAAACCGCCCAGTCGAGGTCGTCGTCCTCCCGCAGCACGGGCAGCATCACGGTCGCGCCGTGCTTCCACAGCGCGAAAACCAGCCCGTGCGTCCCCGGCTCCGAGCCGACGGACCAGTAGCAGGCCACCAGCCCGGCCATCTGTACCCACGGCTGATCGAGCAGTGTTTCGCGGACCTTCGAGGCGTTTATCCGCAACTGCTCCGGGGAGAGGAAGCTACGCGCTGAGAGCAGCTCGCGGCGCAGTTTCATCTTGTCCACAGATACCTCCACTAGGGTCTACTCATGGCTGACTTCGACCCTGTGACGAAAGCCGTCGTGCCCGCCGCAGGTCTGGGCACCCGATTCCTACCAGCGACGAAGGCGACACCCAAGGAGATGTTGCCCATCGTCGACAAGCCCGCGATCCAGTATGTCGTTGAGGAGGCGGCCTCCGCCGGGCTCCTCGATCTCCTCATGGTCACCGGCAAGAACAAGCGGTCAATCGAGGACCACTTCGACCGGGCGTTCGAGCTGGAGGAGGTGCTGGAGGCCAAGGGCGACGAGCATCGGTTGTCCCAGGTCCGCGAGCCGGCCTCCCTGGCGACCCTGCACTACGTACGGCAGGGCGAGCCGAAGGGGCTCGGGCACGCGGTCCTCTGCGCCAAGCAGCACGTCGGCGACAACCCGTTCGCCTGCCTGCTCGGTGACGACCTCATCGACCACCGCGACAAGCTGCTCGACCGCATGATCCAGGTGCGCAACACCTACGGCGGCAGCGTGATCGCGCTGATGGAGGTGCCCAAGGAGCAGGTCTCGCTGTACGGCGTGGCCACGATCGAGGCCACTTCCGAGTCCGACGTCGTACGCGTGACCGACCTCGTCGAGAAGCCGCCGGTGGACGAGGCGCCCTCAAACTGGGCGATCATCGGGCGTTACGTGATAGACCCGGCGGTCTTCGAGGTGCTCGAGAACACCCCGCCGGGCCGCGGCAACGAGATCCAGCTCACCGACGCGCTCCGTACGCTGGCCGCGCGCGGCACCGAGGAGGGCGGGCCGGTCCACGGCGTGCTGTTCCGCGGCCGTCGCTACGACACCGGCGACAAACTCGACTATCTCCGTACGGTCGTGAAGTTCGCGGCCGACCGGCCCGACCTGGCGCCCGAGTTCGTGCCGTGGTTGCGGGAGTTCCTCGATGAAATCAGTTGACGCCCATCTGGCCGAGATCCTGGCCACCGTGCGTCCGCTGGCCCCACTCGAACTCGACCTGGAGCAGGCCCTCGGCGCGACGCTGGCCGAGGAGGTCGCCTCGCCGGTGCCGCTGCCGCCGTTCGACAACTCGGCCATGGATGGCTACGCGGTACGTGCGCAGGATGTCGCGGATGTCCCGGTCACCCTTCCGGTGATCGACGATGTGGCCGCCGGGTCGAGCGAGCTGCGGGCGGTCGGTCCCGGGCATGCCGTCCGCATCATGACGGGGGCGCCCCTGCCCGCCGGCGCCGACGCCGTCGTGCCGGTGGAATGGACGGACGGCGGTACGGTCTCCGTCACGATCGACCGCGCTCCCACGGTCGGCAACGCCATCCGCCGGGCGGGCGAGGACGTACAAGCCGGTGAAGTCGTCCTCAAACCGGGCACGGTGATCGGGCCCGCGCAGCTCGGCATCATCGCCGGGGTGGGCCGCCGCCGCGTCATGGTACGGCCGCGCCCTCGCGTCGTGGTCCTGTCGACCGGCGCCGAACTGGTCGAACCCGGCATGCCCCTCGGCCCCGGCCAGATCTGGGACTCCAACAGCGTGACCCTGACCGCCGCCGTACGCGAGTCCGGCGCCGAGGGCTTCCGCGCGACCACCGTCGGCGACGACCCCGCCGCCTTCCTCGACCAGCTCGACGCACAGCTCATTCGCGCCGACGCGATCGTGACCAGCGGCGGCGTCTCGATGGGCGCGTACGAACCGGTCAAAGAGGCGCTCACCCCGCTCGGCACGGTCAACTTCGAGAAGGTCGCGATGCAGCCCGGCATGCCGCAGGGCTTCGGCGTCGTGGGCGAGGACCAGGTGCCGATCTTCGCGTTGCCCGGCAATCCGGTCTCGTCGTTCGTCTCTTTCCTGCTCTTCGTACGGCCGGCGCTGCAGAAGATGCGCGGCCTGCCCGTGGACCCGCCGGAGACGGTGTCCGCACGGGTCACCGGGCCGTTGCGGTCACCGTCGGGGCGGCGGTCGTACCTGCGCGGTGTGCTGTCGTCCGACGGCACCGTCTCGCCCGTGCGCGGGCAGGGCTCGCACCAGCTGGCCGCGCTGGCCTCGGCCAACGCGCTGATCGTCGTACCCGAGGACGTGACCGAGGTGCCCGCCGGGGCTGTCGTGGAGGTGACCCGGTTTTGACGGAATTCACCCATCTCGATGAGACGGGCGCCGCGCGCATGGTCGACGTGTCCGGCAAGGAGGTCGGGGCGCGTTCGGCCACGGCCACCGGGCGGGTGCTGCTGTCGGCCGCGGTGGTGGAGCTGCTGCGGTCGGGTGAGGTGCCCAAGGGCGACGCGCTCGGCGTGGCGAGGATCGCCGGCATCATGGGCGCCAAGCGGACGCCCGACCTGATCCCGCTCTGCCATCCGATCGCGCTGCACGGGGTCAAGGTGTCGCTCGACGTCGAGGATTGGGGGGTCGCCATCACCTGCCGGGTGAAGACGGCCGACCGTACCGGTGTCGAGATGGAGGCGCTGACGGCGGTGTCCGTGGCGGCGCTCGCGTTGATCGACATGGTCAAGGCGGTCGATCCGGCCGCGGTGATCACCGATGTGCGGGTGGAGGAGAAGGTGGGCGGGAAGACCGGGCTGTGGACACGGTGATCCGGGCGCTCGTGGTGACTGTGTCGAATCGCGCATCAGCCGGGATTTACGCCGATAAATCGGGACCGCTCCTGGTTTCGTTGCTTTCGGAAGCCGGGTGTTCCGTGGAGGGGCCCGTCGTGGTGCCCGATGGGGAGCCGGTCGAGGCCGCACTCCGCGATGGCGTTTCGGCAGGGTACGCGGTGATCGTGACGACCGGCGGGACCGGTCTGACACCGACCGATCTGACGCCGGAGATGACGGCTCGGGTGATCACCCGCGAGATTCCCGGGATAGCGGAGGCCATCCGCCAGGCGAACCGCGACAAAGTGCCGACCTCGATCCTTTCCCGTGGTCTCGCGGGCCAGGCGGGCGACACGTTGATCGTCAATCTGCCTGGATCCTCCGGCGGCGTACGGGATGGTGTGGCCGTACTCGCTCCCGTCCTTCAGCATGCGGTCGATCAGATTCGTGGCGGTGACCACCCTCGCCCGTAGCGTGCGGAGAGTCACCGCTGCTGATCCGTGGCGACATCGTGCCCGATAGGGGGATGATGAGAGATGTGGATCGACTTCGTGGCTGGCCGGCGGTTCTCAACGAAGGCCCGGTGGGCCTGCGACCGCTGCGACTGGCCGACGTACGTGTGTGGCGAGAGACACGGCTGCGCAACGCCGAGTGGCTGCGTCCCTGGGAGCCCAGCAATCCGGAGACGCCGCTGTTCCGAACGGGTCTCGGCCCGTACATTTCCATGGTCGGCACCCTGCGTCGCGAGGCCAGGCAGGGCCTCGCGCTGCCGTGGGTCGTCACGCATGGTGGCCGGTTCGCGGGACAGCTGACCATCGGCGCCATCGTCTGGGGCTCGGCCCGCTCCGCACAGGTGGGCTACTGGATCGACGGCGCGCTGGCCGGTCAGGGCATCACCCCGACCGCGCTCGCGATGGCCGTCGACCACTGCTTCTTCACCACCGGCCTGCACCGGCTGGAGGCGAACATCCGCCCCGAGAACCAAGCCAGCCGCAGGGTGGTTGAGAAGCTGGGATTCAGGGAAGAAGGCATACGGCGTCGCCAACTTCACATCGATGGAGCCTGGCGCGATCACATTTGTTACGCGTTGACCGTCGAGGACGTACCCGGGGGCTTGCTCGTACAGTGGCGTCGCGCGCGTGAGTCAGCCGCTCACGGTGGGTCTCCAGTAGAAGAGGTTTGACGATCTCGCGACACACCGCACCGAATGCTCGTCAATTAGTGACACGCGGTCTTACGGTGCGTGACGTGAGCACATCGAAGACGCCGCCAGCAGCCAGGCGTCTTTGTGCTGCCCGGAGGTGGCTGTGAGCATCCTCCTCTACCTGGCCATCGTCGTTATGTGGCTGTGTGTCCTAGTTCCGATGTGGTTGCGCAGGGACAAGACCAACCTCGCCGAGCTGGTGGAGCTCGAGGAGTACTACACCGGCGAACACCAGCTACCGGACCTGTCCCAGCAGCCCGACGATCTGGTGGAGCAGCCCGAGGACTACACGGGCGAGTTCGAACGAGTCGACCCACGGCAGTTCCGGGCCAGGCGCCGCGCGATCATCGTGGCCCGGCGCCGGCGCCTGCTCTTCTTCACCGCCCTGCTCGTGATCGCCTCTGTCGTCACCGCCGCGGTCAAGGTGATCCCCTGGTGGAGCGTCGCGCCCGCCGGGGTCATCATGCTGGCGTACATGGCCTTCCTCCGGATCGCGGTCCAGGTGGACCGCGAACGGCGCGATCGTGCGGCTCAGGCCCGTACGGCCCGCGCCCGCCGGCTGCGCGAGCAGCAGCGGGCGGCGGAGCTGGCGGCCGAACAGGCACAGGCCGAGATCATCGACCTGGCGGCTCGACAGGGGGATGTACTGTTCGATCAGTACGCGGAGCCGCCTCGGCGGGCGGTGGGGGACTGAATGTGTGGCGCGAGGAGTGCTGGGGGTTTGCTAATCTGGTCAAGTCCATGGGGATGTAGCGCAGTCCGGTAGCGCACTTCGTTCGCATCGAAGGGGTCAGGGGTTCGAATCCCCTCATCTCCACCAGGGGCCGTTCTTGAAACGGCCGGACTGAAGTTGACGGGATCCCGTCTGATCATCGTGATCGGGCGGGATCTTGTCGTTTCAGGGGTTTCCGAATCGGGTTCGTCCTGGTTTGGGAGCCGCGGAGCAGGTGTCCGGGGAGGCCCGGGTGGTGTCAGGGCGCTGGTGGAGGTCGGAGTTCGCGTCGCTGGGCATGGCGATGCCGGCTCCGGGCTGGGTGCTGCGACAAGGTGATCTGAAGTGCCGGTTATGGGACCGGTGGTGGTCTGCTCCGGCCTGTGAGTGGCGAGCGGTCGAGGCGCTCTGCTGGGGTCTCGAAGATGTCGGCGGGTGTGTCGGGCTCGTCTGGGGGCTGGTGGGTGTGGCGCCACTGGTCGAGGAAGTGGTCGTTGGCGACGGCGACGAGCAATGCGACCAGGATGGTCTGGGCGACGCGGCCGTGGGCGAGCCGGTTCTTCGGATCAGCCAGGTCGACGTCGTGGCCCTTGAGACGGCCGTTCAGCCCCTCGGTCATCGCCCTGGCAGCGGAGTACGTCCCTCGCCACGAAGGGCTGAGGTAGGGCAGATCCTGACGGAACTTGTCGAGGTGGCCGAGGTCGTCCTTGCTGACGGTGATGGTGTGCTGTTGGCAGATCTTCGGCAGTTCGGCGGTCTTGTGTTCGGGCTGTGGGGGAAGAATGCGAGGTTTGGCCGCGGGGTGGGCGGCGCGTTGCCGGGTGTCGGTGAGGTCGACAGCGGTGGGCCGGTTGGGTCCGCGCTGGTGGAGGCGGTCGTAGCGGGGGCAGGTCAGCGATGGGGAGGTGCCTGCTGCCGGGCACTGGAAACGGACAGTGCCGTCGGTGTTCGGGCTCTGCTTGAGGCGCAGCAAGTACGGCTCTCGCGCGCTGATGAGCGCGGTGAGTTCGTCCGAGGGAGTGCGGATGGCGGCGTCGTCCAGACCGGTGGTCGCCTGGGCGAGCCGGTCGGGCATCAGGGGGCAGGCCAGGGAGCCGTCGATGAGCAGCGCGCCGTGGGCGCTGCCCTGCACTCCGCGTTGGTCGACTTTGTAGTCGAGTGCGAGTCGGTAGCCGAGTTCGCGTGCGGGTTGGGCGAAGTGGCCGGGTTGCTGGTCGGTGTAGGCGCGGTCGGCGACGGCGAAGCCGGTGGGAAAGCCGAGCGTGGCCAGGGGTTTGAGAGTGGTGATGGCGTTGGCGCCGATGCGTTTGTGCGGGGTGTCGAGGACCAGGCCGAGCGTCAGTTGAGGGAAGGAGCCGAGTGCCGGGCGGGTGCGGGCGGCGACGGTGAGGGTGGCGCTGTAGCCGTACTCGGGTGGGCCGTTTCCGGCCGAGTGGTGCCAGCCCGCAGTGATCTCGGTGGAGGCGATCAATTCCCCGGTGGAGCGGCGGGCCCGGGGTGGGCGGGCGAAGACCGGGGCGGCGGTGGTGTCGATGCCGACGTCGCCGCGGAAGTGACGGAGGTAGCCCCGGCCTTTGGCCCAGCGCACTGGGGTGAGCACCAGCGCGGTGACGATGTCCTGCAGCAGTTGCCGCTTTCGCGAGTGTGCTGGGTCGTCATGCTCCCAGGCGGCGGCCAGCGCGTCGGCCTGATGCTGGGGCAGGCGGGCGCGCCGATCGTGGCGGACTGGATCCAGCACGGTGGTCAGCCGGTCGAAGGCCCGGTAGAAGCGGCGGGAAGAGGCGAGCACCTGGTGGACATCTGCGGGGTTGATGTCGGGCAGGCCGAGCCGGTGGCGTGCGGCGCCGCTCAGGCAGAACGCGGCGATCCGCCAGGCCTCGACGAGAGTGGCCTTGCCGGTGTGGTTGATGGACAGCAGCAGGCAGGTCAGCACCGCGGCGATGGGCAGACCGGGCGGGCCGGGCCTGGTGCCGAGTTCGGCGTCGATCAGCGGCATGATGCCGGAGTCGTTCAGCAGCCGGGCATAGTGACCAACGACGGCATCGGGGATCTGTGCCGTCTGCTTGGCAGGTGGCCGGGGCCGGGTGGCTCGGGCTCGGGTGGTGCGCGGCGGCCAGGCGCGTGGCTTCGCCGTACTCAATGGGCCCGTTCGTCGGGCCTGCCGCGCAGCAGCGCGACCGCGGTGGACTCGTCCAGGACGGGGACGAAATGTTGGTAGCGGACCAGCGCGGAGGTGCTCATCCCGGCCGCGGCGGCCACCACCCCCAGATCGATCCGCGCGCTCAGCAACTCGACGATCCACGAGGAGCGCAGCCGGCGCACCGACAGCGCGGGCAGGCCACCGGTCGGGGTGTGGCGGGCTGTCCAGGAGCTGAACAGGTTCTTGGCGTGCCGGGCGGTGCGCCCGGGCCGGAACACGAACCGGTCGCCCGGCTGGTCGGCAGCATAGGCCAGGACGTCCTCCCAGGCAGCGCGGCAGACGATCAGCCGCTCGGTGCCGGCGACGGTGACCACGACCGCGCCGCAGTCCAGGCGGCGCAGATGCCCGGTCCGGACGGCGGCCACTTCTCCAGAGGTCAGGCCGCAACCGAAGGCGAGCGCCATCAACGCCAGAGCGTCGCCTCTGGCCTGGCCGGGCAGGCGTTCGGCCCAGCCGCGCAGGCGGCCGAGCTGTGCCGGCGAGTACGGCGGGCTGACCTTCTTGGGGGCTGTCATCGGTGGCGGCGCCTGTTCGCCGCGTTCCAGCCAGGCCAGCGTGGCGCGCATGTGCCGCAGCCAGCTGCGGTAGGTCTGCGCCGAGCTCGGGGCCAGGTCGGTGCAGCCGGTCAGGACGAACGCGTCGATCGTCTCGTGCCGCAGCCACACTTCCGGGTCATCCGGCAGGCCGGAGCGGTGACACCACGCGGCCAGTCGGCTGGTCGCGGTGAGCAGCCGTTCCACCCGGTAGGGGGAGCGGTCGGCGCTGGCGGCGACCAGCATCCGCACGTGCCCGGCAATCTGTTCCCATTCCGGCGGGACCTGCTGCGGCCGGTAGCCGGTGATCTTCGCCGAGGTTTCCGCGTCGAGGGTCACACCCCATCCATAGCGACAGGACAACCTGCCGTTACGGAGGGCGACGACATCTACCGAAAGGAGCCGTTTGTCATGGTCGGAGGACGCGGGCGTTCCCGCTCTCCCCGGGAGTTGGCCGACGACCCGGAGAACTGGCCCCACGCGAATCTGTCCGGCCATCCGGCCGCCGTCGTCGTCCAGGCCATCGCCGCGGCTCTGCAAGAAGTGATGACCGAGCGAGGGCTGAGTTTTCGCCGACTGGCCGAGGTCAGTGGGGTGAACCGGCAGACCGTCAACGACGTGGTCGTCGGGCGTTGCTGGCCGGATGTGGCCACCATCGCCCAACTGGAGGCCGGCCTGACCGTCCGGCTGTGGCCTGCTTCGCCCGCCGGGGCGGGCGGAAGCTGATCCGCGCCGGACTCCTCGCCCTGGTGAGGGCATCGTCGATCCTTCCCGCGCCTGCCCTGCCGATCGCAGGGCAGGCGAAATCCAGGCTCGACGCCTCCCCAAGAGACCCCATTCGAGTTACTCTCGGGAGTGCGCGAGGCACTATCAGTTAGAACCTGGAGGGTGCTCACGCAACCTCGGGTGCCGCCGAGGGCCTAATCTCGGCGGCACCCTGCTCGTCCGGCCCGGCGCCCACGATCGTCGTTGAGCGCCTGACCTGCGATGTGTCGCTTGCTCTATGCCTCGTCGTTGGTGACTCCCCCCAGCGCGTGGCCATTGATGCCCGCGGCGATGGAGAACAGGCCAGGTTCGTGCTGGGCCAGCCAGCCCAGCGCCGTCAGCCGCTTGAGCCGTGCCCGGGTGGTCTCCACCCGCCCCCGCACGTCGGGCTCGCCCAGCGCTTGAGCCACTTCCTTGGCACGCATCGTCCGCCCGGAACTCGCCATGATCACAACGACCTGCTGGTCGAGCCCGGTGACCGGTTTCGGTGCCGGCGCGGCTTTCTCTGACGAGGTGTGCGTCGGGGCATCAGGCGTTCCATCAGAAGGCGCTTGCTCGGGCCGACAGCGTCCAGCCAGCATCGGCGCGACTACCCTTCGGGCGGTAGCCAGGTCGTCCAGTCGCTCTTCCAGGGTGGCCACCTGCTCACGCAACGACTCAAGTTGCCCGCGGACAGACTCCTCGTCCGCATCCAGCTGCTCCAGCAGCGATGCTTCGCCCAACGTCATGCCCGACCTCCACGTACTGGCGCCGTGCTTAACCCACAAGAGTTTGCGGCTGCACAGAGTCACACAGTGCCTGCAAATCGTAACTGTAGATGGCTTTGCGGCCCGCGTGAAGAGACACCTCTGCAATCGGTCCTACCTCCACCCAGCACAACTGTCCCTGTGCGACTACAGACCCACCGGATGGCTCGACAACCACTCCCTGTGCGCCGCCTTGAGGCGATCCCTTGCTGCAGAGTCTGGGAAAGCGCAGTCCGCTCCGCCGTCGTAGGGGTGGTAGATGTGGCTCATGCGCAAGTCGGCGATCAAGACGCCGGCGATGACGTCATCAGCCGCTGCTCTCAGCAGGGAGTCGAGGGCTCCGCGCCGCCAGGTCTGGTGTGTCACCAGCATGTGGGAGTAGCTGGGAAATTCCTCGCCCTCGTCATCCTCAGTGACGGTCATCCACAGGCGTGCCCCAGGGTTCAACGACAGCGGTTCTGGATACTCCAGGGGCGTGGTGAACTCGCTCTCTCCCGTGTAGGCGACGGTGACGACGAATACCTCCTGGCCGTCGAACAGCTCAGACAACACGGTGTTGTGCCGACGCAACAGGATCTCGTACTCGGCAGGTGTATCCGCATACCGCTTGGACTCGGGAAGGCTGTGGAAGCGAACCCAGCGTGAGCTGTAGAACCGCTGCAGCTCATGGCCGACAGGCGGACAATCCGGCCAGTTCGCCTGCCACCGCTCGCTCAGTTCAGGCCGCTCATCCAGCACGTTATGCCATGTCATGAGGTCAGCGTAGAGAGATCGCCAACCTGGCCGCGAAAGCATTTCGCGGCCACGTGTCAGCGTGCGGGCTCAATTGCCGAGCCACGTACAGGTAAACGTGCAGAGAGGATCAGTGCGGCGGTGGTCATACAGAATGGGGACATGCGGCGGGTGTTGGTCCTCGGCGGAGGCGGTGTCACGGGAATCGCCTGGGAACTAGGCATGCTTGCCGGTCTGGCCGAGCACGAAGTCGATCTCTCCTCCGCCGACGTGGTGATCGGCACCTCGGCGGGCGCGGTCGTCGGTGCGCAGCTGGCGTGCGGGCTCGATTTACGGCAACGCTATGAGGCCCAGCTCGTGCCCGTCGCGGGCGAGACAGCTCCCCAAGGCGTCGCGAAAGCCCTGTTCAAGCTCGCCTGGGCGTCGGTACGCGCGGGTACGGACGCGCGAGCGTTCAGAGAGCGCATGGGCCGGATGGCGCTGAAGGCCAAGACCTCTTCGGAGGAGGAGCGGCTGCTCACTGTGGCGGAATGGCTCGGCGGGGCGACGGAGTGGCCAACTCGCGAACTGCTGATCACCGCCGTGGACGCCGCTTCCGGCGAGTTCACGGTGTTCGATGCTGCCTCGGGGACCGACCTGGTCAGGGCGGTCGCGGCCAGTTGCTCCAGCCCTGGCGTGCGCCCGCCGATCACCATTGGTGAGTGCCGCTACACGGATGGCGGGATACGTTCACCGTTGAACCTGGACCTGGCCAAGGGCTGCAGCCATGTGGTGGCTCTGGCACCGGTTACGCGTGCCGGCGGCCCGGTGGAGACAGTCGAGCAGCAGCGCTCCAAGCTCGGTGCCGCTCAAGTGGTGGTCATCACACCGGACGAGGTCACCAGAAAGGCGTTCCGTACCGGCCTGCTGAACCCCTCTCGCCGCGCACCCGCCGCCCGCGCAGGTCACGCTCAGGCCGCCGCCGTCGCGGACTTGGCGCGCAGTGTCTGGCAGTCGCCAATGTAGCCGCAGTACTGAGAATCGGTCTCTGCGCGTTTACTCGTACGCACCTTTGCACTTCAAGACGTACGCCGACACCACGGGTCGGGCAGCCTCACGAGCTCAAGCCGCCCGACGACTCATGATGAGGTCTGCAGGAATGCGAACCGGCAGGCACAAGGTTTGACCGTGCTGTTTGAACAGGTCGTCCCGGGAGTCGAAATAGCCCAGATCGGCCAGGACGTGACCTGACAGGTCACATGAGGAGCAGGTGCTGCCGTCCCAGTCCACGGCAGTGTGCGCAATCGCGTCGAAGAGTGTTACGCCCCCTGTGTTAGTGAATTGGCCGCCCGCTCGTAGCGTGCCCAGATCACCATAGAGTTCGGACACGGTCACCCACTGACCATTGAAAAGGAACTCCGGCCAGGCCAGCACCACGTGCCGGGGGATCAACGCACGCAGCTGCGGGAACCGCGGATGCCAAAAACGCCCATCGAGCAGCAAGCCCCTGACGCGAGTGGCGATCCCGCAGCTGCGTGCCACGGCCTCAAGCAGCGCCAATCTCTGGCTGCACGAACCGCGTCCCAGGCCCAGGGTGGTAGAGACGGGCTGCCTTTCGTTCATGGCGTATACCGGCCGCACGCGGGCTGCGATGAGTCGGTGGGCCGTGATCAGGAATGCTCGCTCTGCCTCAGGACCAACGTCCCGGGTCTCGGTCAACAACGCCAGCACCCGAGGATGCCGCCAGTCGAGGATCGGTGTGGCTGCCGAACTTCCTGCGACTGCTGACTGTGGAGAAACGGCCGCACCGCCGCCCCATGATCGTAAGCACGCCAGCTTCACTCAATGATCATATCTTCGTCCGGGAAACGATCAGAGATAACTTGGGAAGCGATCTTTCAGGCCCCTACTGCATCCCAGGTCACACCCACTCGTGAACTCCCCACCAGGGGCCGTTCTTGAGACGGCTGGACTGAAGTTGACGGGATCCCGTCTGATCTTGGTGATCGGGCGGGATCTTGTCGTTTCAGGAGTTTCCGAATCGAGTTCGTCCTGGTTTGGGAACCGCGGAGCAGGTGTCCGGGAAGGCCCGGGTGGTGTCAGGCCGCTGGTGGAGGACCGACATTCGGCCGTTGGGCATGGCGAAGCCGACGGTGGGCTGGGTGCTGCGGTGGGGTGGCGGGTTTTGCGGCTTATGGGGCGGGTGGTGGCCTGCTCTGGCCTGCGGGTGGTGCGCCGTCGAAGGTCCCGGCTGGTGTCAGCGAGTGTGATGGGCTCGTCTTGGGGCTCGTGGGTGTGGCGCCACTGATCGAGGAAGTGGTCGTTGGCGACCGCGACGAGCAGCGCGACCAGGATGGTCTGGGCGACGCGTCCGTGGGCGAGCCGGTTTTTGGGGTCGCCGAGGTCGAGGTCGTGTCCCTTGAGTCTGCCGTTGATGCCTTCGGTGTTGGCGCGAACAGGCTTGTAGGTCCCGATCCAGGCGGGACTCAGGTAGGCCAGGTCCTGGCGGAACTTGTCGAGGTGGCCGAGATCGCCGGGGTGCAGGGTGATGGTGTGCTGGCGGCAGATCTTCGGCAGTTGGTCGGTCTTCAGGTCAGGCCGCGGTGGCAGGACGCGGGGTTTGGCCGCGGGGTGAGCGCCTCGTTGTCGGGTGTTGGTGAGGTCGACTGCGGCGGGCCGGTTGGGTCCGCGCTGGTGGAGGCGGTCGAAGCGGGGGCAGGTGACCGACGGGGAGGTGCCTGCTGCCGGGCATTGCAAGCGGATGGCGCCGTCCGCGTTCGTGTTTTGTTTGAGGCGCAGCAAGTACGGCGCTCGCGCGCTGATGAGCGCGGTGAGCTCTTCCTATGGGCTGCGGATGGCGGCGTCGTCCAGACCGGTGGTGACCTGGGCGAGCCGGTCGGGCATCAGCGGGCAGGCCAGGGAGCCGTCGATGAGCAGGGCGCCGTGGACGCTGCCCTGCACCCCTCGTTGATCCACTTTGTAATCGAGGGCGAGCCTGTGGCCGAGTTCGCGTGCGGGATGGGCGAAGTGGCCGGGCTGCTGGTCGGTGTAGGCGCGATCGACGACAGCGAATGCTGCGGGCAAGCCGAGTGTGGCCAGGGGTTTGAGGGTGGTGATGGCGTTGGCGCCGATGCGTTTGTGTGGGGTGTCGAGGACCAGGCCGAGCGCCAGCTGCGGGAAGGAACCGCGAACCGGGCGGGTGCGGGCGGCGACGGTGAGGGTGGCGCTGTAGCCGTACTCGGGTGGGCCGTTTCCGGTCGAGTGGTGCCAGCCCGCGGTGATCTCGGTGGAGGCGATCAGTTCGCCGGTGGAGCGACGGGCGCGGGGTGGGCGGGCGAAGACCGGGGTGGCGGTGGTGTCGATGCCGACATCGCCGCGGAAGTGACGGAGGTATCCCCGGCCTTTGGCCCAGCGCACCGAGGTGAGCACCAGCGCGGTGACGATGTCCTGCAGCAGTTCCCGCTTATGCGAGTGTGCTGGGTCGTCATCCTCCCAGGCGGTGGCCAGCGCGTCGGCCTGCTGCTGGGGCAGGCGGGCGCGCCGATCGTGGCGGGCCGGATCCAGCACGGTGGTCAGCTGTTCTAGAGGGACGCATCTGGACGCGATCGTCAATGAGGACGCCTTCGTCGAATAGCGCCCAAAGTCCATGATCAACCCTCGGGGAGAGTTGGGCTGACGCTGGGAAACGATCGCTGCCGGGTCTGGGAAGCGATCTTCTCAACCCCTTCTACATCCCAGGCCAGCTGTACTCGTGAACACCCCACCCAGGTCAAAGGCCACTTCCAGCCATCGGAAGTGGCCTTTTTGATCTTCTGAGTGACATGCTGGCGGGCTACACGTCCGCGATGCCGTCGAAGATACGATCCATGGCCCGTGCGCCGGTTTGGAGCACGGGGCGGATCTGGGGTCGATAGACGGTCTCGGTCACGGTTGTGCTGGCGTGTCCGCATGGCTTTGCGATCTCGTCCATGGAAAGGCCCGCCATCGTCGGAGAGCAGCGACACGAAGCTGTGTCGTAGCTCACGTGGTGTCCATGCGTCGGCATAGACGCCCTTGATGCCTCTGATGGGCGTGGCAGGGTTCTGGCCGGCAGGTGCAGCGGGTCTTGTCGGTGCAGGTGTGGGTGCGAACGTGCCGGGTGTGGACGGCGCCGAAGGCGGGGGCGGTTGAGGGTTTCCGTACTAGGTCCTCTCGGGATGCCTTGGCCGACGACCGAGCCGCTGGAACGGGACCTGTCGGCCGTACGCGCCGCCGACGCCGTGGGGCGGCGGGTGCCCGGGTGAGACGGCCGGTCCAGCATGGCGATCAGGGCGGCCCCTGGCGCAGGGTCAAGCCGGAGGGCCGGGGATCGTGGCGCAGGCGATGATCGAAGAGGTCAGATCGCGCAGCGGGGTCAGCAGACGCGGATAGTCGGCCGCGTTGAGCGCGTACAGGCGTTGTGCGCCGTTGCGGCGCACGGTGAGTAGCCCCGCGTCACGCAGGATCTTCAGATGGTGCGACACGGCGGGCTGGGACAGGCCCAGGTGGTCGGCGATGTCGCTCACGCTGCGCGAAGCGCCGGATTCGAGCAGGAACACGATGATCTCCTGCCTGCGTTCGTCGCCCAGCGCGGTGAACAGCGGCCGGGTCGTGGCGAACAGCGCCAGGACGTCCTGCGCCTCGGCATGGCCGGTCATGCGGACGCCTCGGCACGCAGCTGCGTGAGGTGTGTGACGGGCAGGCCACGGGCCGCGCCTTCGGCGATCCAGCCGTCCAGCATCAGGCGCGTCTGCGCGCTCACCTTGGTGAAGTGCGTTTCAAGATAGCGCGGCAGGTCGAAGGGTACGAGCAGTGGCAGCGCGCGTAGGGCCACGGACACGGCCCAGGCCGGGATCGCGAGTGGGGCCCGCCTTCCGTGCACTGCCGCGGCGATCGCGACAGCCTCCCGGCTGGCTCGTGCCGCGTGCGCGTATCGGGTGGCCGCGATCGACCAGCCCGCGTTCTCCAGCGCGGCGATGTAGGGCATCATCCGGGCGGCGGTGATGTCGGCCGCCCCCGCTTGCCGTGTGCGTCTGGCGCGCGCGCCGCCTGCCCTGAGCGCGGCGATCACCTGCCGGGCGCGCGGTTCCGCCCCGAAGACGCCGAGCGCTGCCCCGGGCGGCGCCCAGTAGGCGATGCCGGGCTCGCACACCTCGCCGGGCATCGGCGCCTGGTAGGCGAGCAGGGCCGGTACCACCTGGATGATCTGCTCCGCCGGCCAGGTCCGGGTGAGGACCGCGTGGTCCTGTGGTGCTTGGCTGATGGTGACCACGGTCGCGCCGCCGGTCGCGGCGTGCAGGTCTCCCGTCCAGGAGCCGGGCAGAGCGGTGGAGTCCACGCACAACCACACCATGTCCCACTCTCCGGCCACCGGCTCAGTGACCACCTGGTACGGCGTCAGTCGCTGCTCGACGGGCCGTCCTGGCCGGCGCAGCCGGTACAGCAGCGCGCCATCACCGTCCGCCCAGTGCTCCCTGCCGGGCTTGACCAGGTAGCTGACCTGGGCGCCGCCGGCCGCCAGCCACATCCCGAAGACCTGCCCAAGTGCTCCCGCCCCCACCACCAGCACCTTCATCCGGTCTCCATCCTTAGGAATATTTAAATCTTTCGATGGATAGAGTATCTCGGGATTGGCGCTGGTTGGACAATCCAACGGGTGGCGCCGCCGCCATCACCGAGGCGGTGCCGGTCTGGGCGAGCGCCGCGATTGTCGCTGGAACCGTTCTGGTCGGATCGGCCGTAGCCGTATTCGGGTGGGTCGCTGCCGGCCGAGTGGTGCTAGCCCGCGGTGATCTCGGTGGAGGCGAACAGTTCGCCGGTGGAGCGGCGAGTTCGGGGTGGGCGGGCGAAGACCGGGGCGGCCGTGGTGTCGATGCCGACGTTGCCGCGGAATCCTGCCAGGTAGCCGCGGCCTTTGCCCCAGCGGGCCGGGGTGAGCACAAGCGCGGTGACGATGTCTTGCAGCAAGTTCCGCTTGCGGGTGTGGTCGGGATCGTGGTCTTGCCAGGCGGTGGCGAGCAGGTCGGCCTCGTGCTGGGGCAGGCGGGTGCGGTGGTCGTGCCGGGCCGGATCGAGAAGGCTGGTGAGCCGGTCGAAGGCGCGGTAGAAACGCCAGTTGTCGGCCAGGCAGGCGTGCGGATCGTCGGCAGGTGGCCGGTCGGCGTCCAGTCCCAGATGCTCACGGGTAGTCGGGGACAGGCAGAAGGCGGCCAGCCGCCAGGCTTCGGCCTCCAAAGCCGGGACGAACTGTTGGTAGCGGGCTAGCGCGGAGACGCTCATCCCGGCCGCGGCGGCCACCACGCCCAAGTCGATCCTCGCGCTCAGCAGCTCGACGATCCACGAGGAGCGCAGCCGGCGCACCGACAAGGCGGGCAGGCCGCCGGTCGGGGTGTGGCGGGCCGTCCAGGAGCTTCAGGCCATGCATCGTCAATGGTGGAACAGTCGAAGGCCGGTACGGGCGAGCGCGATCTGGTGCTCCCGGCAGGCGTCCTGCACCTCCGCGGACCGGATCGAACCACCCGGCTCGGCGATATAGCGGACGCCGTGGCGGGAGGCGTGGTCGACGTTGTCGCGGAAGGGCAGGGCGCCGTCGGAGACGAACGCCACCTCGCCCAGGGCCGCGAGCCACGATGTGCGCTGCTCGTTCGTCAGCTCAGGCATCGGCGAGGAGAGCGCTCCCGACAGGCGCAGCTTCTCCTCTGCGGTTAGGTCACCCTCGATGAAGCGGATCTGCCAGTTGATCCGATCCTGAAGCCGGACGTCCGACCGGAACGCGAGCGCGCGCACCATCGGATGGCGCCGCAGCCACCAGGTATCGACCTTCGCGCCGGCCAAGCGGGTGCAATCCACACGCGATTGCTGACCGGCACCGATACCCAACGTGGCGCCGCCACGCAGATAACACACGGAGTTGGACTGGGTGTAGCGCAGAACAATCAAGCCCAACAGCAGATCCTCGGCCGCGTTGGCCGGTAGCGTCCCGCACACGACGTCGTCCAGAAGCGCGGTCGAGAGCACAACCTCATCGCGCTCCTGGGTCAGCCGCAATCCGAATACCTCCCGCGCCTCCTGCCGCGGCGGGACGTAGGCCGGGTCCGCTTCCATGACCAGGAACCGGCCACCCCTCTTCTGGCTGAGCGCCGCCACGGTGCCCGGAGCGTACCCGGGAGCGATGACGCCGTCGCAGACCAGCCGGGTCAGCAACTCGGCGAGTTCGGCATCGACAGGCTGCGAGACCGCGATGAAGTCGCCGTAGGAGGATTTGGGATCAGCGTCGCGGGCTCGCAGGTAGGCGCTCGTGAGCGCTCCGACAGCGGCGCGGTCGACGCCGTTGAGTTCGGCGGTGACCTCGTCCACGGGCCCGGCAACTGCCGCTCCGGCGGGCGATACGTGCTTGAAGGACGCCGCTGCCGGTCTGTCCAGCGCGTTACTCGCCTCGCTCACCAATTGCCAACTGTTGAGCGCGTCGAGCATGTTGATGTAGGAGGGGCTGCTATGCAGCACCCTGACCGGCCAACGGCCAGGACCCACCGGTGTGGCAATAGCCGATCGCTGCTGCGGATTCATTCCGTAGCGCAGGTCCACGTCACGACCTCCTGTGTCAGTTGAACATCACTGACGCAGGCGCCCAGGCGGTCGACGCTCACGCGAGAATGCGGCCGCTCCCCGGTGGTTGTCCACCTTCGCCAGTCGCGGCCATACACAATCCTAATCACACACGTTCGGACCAATTTGAGCCACTAGAGCAAACACGGCCGCGCCACAGTCGGCCATCCGCTCGGCCACACTCGCGTGCATGGCGATAGCGGACAGCTCGACCGGGGTGGCGGTGGTGTCGATGCCGATATCGCCGCGGAAGTGGCGGAGGTAGCCCCGGCCTTTGGCCCAGCGCACCGGGGTGAGCACCAGCGCGGTGACGATGTCTTGCAGCAGTTCCCGCTTATGCGAGCGTGCTGGGGTCGTCATCCTCCCAGGCGGTGGCCAGTGTGTCGGCCTGATGATGGGGCAGGCGGGCGCGCCGATCGTGGCGGGCCGGATCCAGCACGGTGGTCAGCCGGTCAAAAGCCGGGTAGAAGCGGCGGGAGGAGGCGAGCACCTGATGGATATCTTTGGGCAGGCCGAGCCGCGTGCGGCGGCGGTCAGACAGAACGCGGCGATCCGCCAGGCCTCGACGAGAGTGGCCTTGCCGGTGTGGTTGATGGACAGCAGCAGGCAGGTCAGCACCGCGGTGATGGGCAATCCGGGCGGGCCGGGCCTCGGGCCGAGTTCGGCGTCGATCAGCGGCAGGACGCCGGAGTCGTCCAGCAAGTGCGGCTGGAGTGATCACTTCGCGGGGCAGAACAGCGATTTGAGGGCATTGGTGATGCGCGACGGCACGGTGCCGCGCTCGGCATCGTCCATGGCCAGGGTGAGGGACACGGCGAACTGCAGGCGGCCGTCGGATGAGGTGAGGGTCGCGGCGGTGAAGCCGGGGGCGCTGCCTCCACCCCCGGCGGCGAACTCGGGATTGCCGGAGCACGCGCCGCCCGCAGGTGGCGACGGCTGGCCGGGCGGCGGATCGGTGATCACTTTAGTCAGGGACGCGGGCAGCAGCTTGCCCTGGCGGAAGGCGCGCTGGAAGACACTCATCTCGCGCGCGGTGGAGATCACGCCGCCGGCGCCGAGCATGGTGGTGGCGTTGATCTTGTCGGCATCGCGCATCGTGCCCGTCTCGTCCGGGGCGTAGCCGTGCCCGTGCGGGCCCTTGATGCCCTCGGCCGCCTTGGTGGGCAGGTAGGTATCGCGCATGCCGAGCGGGGCGAAGAGCCTCCGGTTGAGTTCGGCCGCCAGTGGCCTTCCGGACAGTTTCTCGATGATCATGCCGAGTAGGATGTAGTTGGTGTTGGAGTAGTTGAAGGTCCCGATTTCCACGGGCCGGGCGTTATTGCGTGAGGCCGCCAGCAGGTCGGTCGGGCGGTAGTCGCGCGTGGGGTCGGAGGTGTCCGGGCCGATGTAGTCGGGGATGCCCGAGGTGAGCTGGATCAGATTGCGGACCGTGATCTCGTCGGCCCGCTCCACTAGGTCCTTTTCCGCCACCTTGGGCAGGACCTCGCTGAGTTCGTCGTCCAGGCTCAGCTTGCCTTCCTTGACCAGTTGCAGCACCGCGGTGGCGGTCATGGTCTTGGTCTGCGAGCCGATCCGGTAGCGGGCGGTCGACGGGATCGCGCCGCCCTTGCGTCGAGCAGGCGGGACCCGGCTGATCCCTTTCCGACACGCTTGCCGTCCACGTACACCTCGCCGATGGCTCCCACCACGTGGCCCGTCTTCACCAAGTCTTCCATCGCCTTTTGCACATTCCCGAGCTTGACGGGGGCGGCAGCTGTCGAGGCGGTGGCGGGCGGGGCCGCGCTCAAGACCAGCGCCGCGCACGCCAGCGAGGCTGCGCCAGTGAACGTCGCTCGACGCAGAATCATGAAGTCTCCCTCTTCCAGGTCCGAATACTCGGCTGTCGAGCCACAAGTTCTAACGAGGGCGGTGTTTCCTCGGCGTTACCGTGCAGGCCAGGTGGCTCTGCACGGAGCCCAGAGCACAGGCGCGAACCTTGGCCCTCCCCTCCCGCACTCTGGGAAACGATCAGCGCTACGCCGGGACGCGATCTTCTCGACCGTTCTTCCGGCCCAGGTCGGGGCTATTCGTGAATACCCCACCAGGGGCCGTTCTTGAGACGGCTGGACTGAAGTTGACGGGATCCCGTCTGATCATCGCGATCGGGCGGGATCTTGTTTTGCAGGGGTTTCCGAATCGGGTTCGTCCTGGTTTGGGAGCCGCGGAGCAGGTAGCCGGGGAGGCCCGGGTGATGTCAGGCCGCTGGTGAAGATCCACGTTCGCGTCGGTGGGCATGCCGACACCGGCTCCGAGCTGGTGCTGCGACAAGGTGATCTGAATTGCAGGTCATGGGACGGGTAGTGGCCTGCTCCGGCCGGTGAGCGGCGTGCGGTCCATGTGCTCTGCGGGCATCTCGAGGATGTCGACGGGTGCGTCGGGCTCGTCTGGGGGCTGGCGGGCATGGCGCCACTGGTCGAGGAAGTGATCGTTGGCGACGGTGACGAGCAGCGCGACCATGATGGTCTGGGCGCGACGCGGCCGTGGGCGAGCCGGTTCTTCGGGTCACTCAGGTCGAGGTCGTGGCCCTTGAGACGGCCGTTCAGCCCCTCTGTCATGGCCCTGACGGTGGAGCGCGCTGGTGGAGGCGGTCGAAGCGGGGGCAGGTGACCGATGGGGAGGTGCCTGCCGCCGGACGCTGGAAGCGGACGTGAACACCCCCGAGGGATGGGAAGTCACGCTCATTCAGACGTTGCCGCCGCACCCGCAGTTGGCAAATGCCACGGCAGCGCGACCGGCTGAGCTGGAAGATCCCCTGGCAGCAGGAGATCCATCAGCGCGGCCAGGCCCGCCGGAACGACCAGCTCGGCTGCCGACCTGAGCTGCGAAACCGTCCACCACTCGAAACGGTCAGTCACCCGCCGTTCCTCATCGTCCATGCCGGAGGTATCCACCTCCAGCCCGCCGACACGATGAAAGAAGTAGGAATCCACTGAGCTGAACGTCTCACCGCCTAGTGACCATGTTCCCGAACTGGTCGCGACGACCGGTCCAAGAGTCGAAGGGGCGATGACATAGCCCAGTTCCTCTCGAAGCTCGCGAGCGGCGGTTTGATGCAGGTTTTCACCAGGATCAACGGCGCCCCCCGGCGTGAACCAGGCGTAGAAAGGCTCCTCAACCTGAAGCAGCAGCCCGCGGTAGACCAGGAGCCGATCGACGGCATCTACCAGCAGCACGCGAGCGGTTGACCGGAAGATCGTTTCGCTCATGAGCGAGATCATAAGGCGGTCCCAGCGACCATGGGCGCTGGGAAGCGATCTTCTCTTAGCGCATCTCTACGCCGTCAACCAGTGCACGGGGACACTTGGCGCAGGTGGACGAGCACGTCGAACGCATCGGGCAGGGAGGCGACGGCGAGGTGTTCGGTCGCGTCCCTGGAGGGGTGGTAAGCGCCGCTGATGACGCGTGCTTTCATCGGCCCGTCCCATCCGCCGAGGTGTGGCCGTAGCCGACGAAGCCGGCCGCCTTGTCGTTCCGCCGGGCGATCATGGCCGGGGCGCTGACCCTGTTCGCCCGCGACGGCTACACGCGCGCCGGGCTGGACGCGATCGCTGTCGAGGCGGGGGTGTCCAACCGCACCATCTACAACCACTCGTGAGGTCGCCGCGCTCGCGCGCTCCGAGAGATGGTCACCGCAGGGGTTTTGACCTTCCTGTACGGCTATGCGGAACGGGCCGCGCACGGCTCGTGATGCGGTCATCGGGCCGCTTGGGCTTCACGATTCACCTGCCGAGGTCCGGCGGACTGAGGCAGTGCTCGATCCGTCAGCGGTCGGGGCCGGGCCGCGGCGACCTGGGCGGCGCCTCGGTGAGGAGGCGCAGTTCGTCGTGCACGATCCGACGAATGGCTTGAGGCGTGAAGTGGTGGGGGAAGGTCGTTGTCTGGAGCGTCAGGCCGTCCACGAACACGTGAAGGCGCGTGGCCTGGCCTTCCAGCCGGGTTTCGGCGAGCTCCTGTCCCACGCGATCGGGGAGCGGCAGGCCGTGGCAAGAGGCGATCGCCAGGCGGCAGATGTGGCGTTCCCCCGGCCAACTCGCGTCACGCAGCTCCGCCAGGGACTCATCCACATGCGAGCGCACCAGACATGCCAGCCATACGTCCACCTCGACGCGGCGGTTGTCATCGAGGGGAAGGAGCTCTTCGAGGATGAGCTGGGCGCGCTGCATGCCTGGCAGGTCCGCATCGAGGTGGGCGGTGATGCGCTTGGTGACGCTTCTGGCGACCGCCTGCGCTGCGAAGCTGAGCAGGCCGCGCTGATTGTCGAAATAGTGGCGCAACCCACCGACTGAGACGCCTGCCGCCTCGGCGACCTTGCGGACGGTGGCCCCTTCGATCCCATCCCGGCTGATGATGCCCCACACGATCCGGGTGAGTTCCTCGCGCCGCTGCTCGTGGTCCACGATCTTCGGCATGCCCCTATTACAGCACATCTGTACGGTCTCCTATATAGTACAGGCGTGCGAAATAAAGCATGGCAACCAACGCTGGGCCTGAGCATCCTGGTGGCCGGCCTGGCCCTGATCGCCGGAGCGGCACTATGGCTGGCGCTGAACGGCAACACCGGCATCCGCTACTCGGCGGACCACGCCGACACCGTGCCCATGTGGCACCGCTGGATCCCGGCCCTCACCGGACTGGTCCTCATACGGCTGCTGCCCCCGAAGACGACTCCCGTCGGCGCCGCGCCGGCACGCGGCGGCCTTCACCTCCAGGCCATCCTCCTCTTGGTTTCAGCCACACTTTTCGCCGCGGGGTTATGGTTGTCGGGCGGCGGTGAACCTGCCCACACGCTGCTGAAGCTCATCCTGCTGCTCGCCGTACCCGCACTGCTGTTCTGGCTGTCACGGCGCGATTCCACGGATCGCGGCCAGATCCATGAGCGGCCCGCGGCCTGGCGTGACTACGGCCCCATCGCACCGGTGACCGCCTGGCTCGTTCTCACCTACACAGGTCCGCTGGCCGTGCCGTCCAGCGACTACGCGGCGAGAGTCGACCCTGTCACACTGGTGCTCACCATCGTCGTGGTGTTCAGCGTCAACAGCCTGCTCGAAGAGGTCTTCTACCGGCGCTGGCTGCAGACCCGATGGGAGCACGTCATCGGCCGCTGGCCCGCCATCGTGCTGACTTCCCTGCTCTGGGCGGCCTGGCATGTCGGCATCCAAGGCACGGGACACCTTCCCACAGACCTCTCCTCGGTCTTCGTCAATCAAGGAGTGCAGGGGTTGTTCCTCGGCTATCTGTGGAGCCGATACCGACTGATGTGGCCCATCCTCGTTGTCCACGGTGCCATGAACGCCGGCCCCGTACTTCTGGGCATGCTGTAATGCCTGTCGCTCGCATGGCCTGCAACGTCGGGTGCCGGTACGACTTGCGGGATTTGACCCTAACGTTGCGTCAGGCTCCACGATGAGCGCATGACCGAATACTACGAGGCATTCGATATCAGCCCTGTCCCTCCGCCCGGGCCCGACGCGACGCCACCTGAGATTTACCGGGGCATCTACGGCATGCCGATGTTCGTCACCGTGCCGACGCCGGACCTGGCCGCGTCCGTGAATTTCTGGACCCGCGGGCTCGGTTTCATCGACCTGTTCACGGTCCCGGGCCAGGTCACGCACCTTCGACGGTGGGCGTTCCAAGACACTCTGCTCGTCCCGACCGACGTCCTGCCGGCCACTTCAACGGTGAGCATCGGCTTCAGTTGCGTGCTGAGCCAGGTCGACGAGATCGCGCAGGCGTGCACCGCGCTGGTGCCCGGATGCACGACGGGACCGAGACAGACTCCGTGGAACACCGTAGAACTGGAAGTCATCACGCCGGAGAACGCTCGCGTGATCATGACCGCGGCCCGTCCCCTCGACCCCGACAGCGCCGAGGCACGCTACCTCGAAGCAAACGGCTTCACCCTCCCCAAAGGGTGAAACCGCCGCGCATGTCAGACTCGACGGCGTGACCAACGCCGCGATGGACGATGCCGCGGGACCCGGCGGGCTGACCGTCGGGGCCGCGGCAGCGCACGTGAAAGTCACCGTCCGCACCCTCCATCATTGGGACGCGATCGGGCTCGTCCGCCCGTCCGGGCGAACCACCGGCGGTTACCGGCTCTACTCCGCGGCCGACGTCGCACGCATCCACCGGGTGCTCATCTACCGCGAGCTCGGTCTGTCGCTCGACGACATCGGTGAACTTCTCGATGCTCCGACGGTCGATATGACCGTGCCGCTGAGACAGCAGCGCACCCAACTCCTCGATCGCATCTCCCGCTTGCAGGCAATGGTCGACGCGGTCGATCGCATGATCGAAGCCGCGCGCGCCGGCATCCTGCTCTCCGCGGAGGAACAAGTCGCGATCTTCGGGCAGCGCTGGAAGCCGTCATTGGTCGCGGACGCACGTGACCGATGGGGCGACACAGTTCAATGGGCACAGTACGCCGAGCGCGCCGCGGGCATGACCCCCGAGGACTGGCAGCAGATCGCCGACAACATCGCAACGCTCGAGCACGACCTGGCGGAAGCCAAGCGCGCCGGCGTCAGGCCAGGCAGCGCCGAAGCCAACGCCCTGGCGGAACGACACAGGGCCTCCATTGACGCGTACTTCGACTGCACCCTTTCGATGCATGTTTGCCTGGGAAGGAAGTACGCCGCCGATCCCGACTTCACGGCCTACCACGACGCGATCGAGCCAGGCCTGACCATCTGGCTCCGTGACATCATCGACGCCAACGCCCGCGATCGAGGCATCGACCCGGAATCGGCGACTTGGACCTGACGCACCATGCAGGACACACCGTGATCACGGCGAGACCTCCCTCTGCGAAGATCAGCGCTTCGGCCCATGTCGGCGAAAGTACGGGCCCATCGTGAGGAGAACCCGATGAGGCGATGGATGACGGTCGTGGTCCTCGCCCTGGCCGGACCGGCCCTCGTTGGCGCGCCCGCTTCCGATGCGGCCACGACCGATGACCCGGCCGCGGCGATCCAGCGTCAACTGGTCAAAGGGCACGGGGTGCGGATCGCTCGATACAGCACATTCAACTCGGGCTCGGGCTGGGAGCGCTTCAAGCCTACGAAGGGCGTCGTTGGATTCGGCGACGGCAAGGTGGTCGCGACCGACCTGTGGGACTTCCAGGTGCGGAAGGCGGGCGTCCGCGATATCTGCATCGGCAAGCGCGCCTGGGAGTACGACCCGAAGGAGAAGCGGCCGAACGGCAAGAAATGGGCCACCTTCAAATGGCCCTGCGCCTTGCGGCTGGAGACGGGACTTCTGCGGTTGGACAGGCCGGCCGTGCTGACAGCCGTGCTCGCGACCACGGCGACCACAAAAGCCTCAGGCACCTACGACGGCTCACCTACGACCCTTCGTCAAGGGTCGATCACCTTTCGTCAACTGTGGGACGTCGCGCCCGATCTGCGCGAGGGCGTTAAAGACGATCATGGTGAGTGGAAGATCGACTGGCGGCTGTGGATCGGCAAAGACGGTCTCGTACGCCGGGCCTGGTCCAAGTGGCGTCAGCCCGAAGGAGACAAGCTGAAGGGCGCAACCGGCGGGCAGGGATGGTTCGGCTTCGTCGAAGATGTCCGCTACTCGGACTGGGGAATGAAGCTCACGGTCAATCCTCCGCCCGCCGCTCAGACCATCGACCACGCCAAGGTGAAGCGCTGAATGCCCTAGGTACTAAGCATCGAGCGCCTGGCGAGGACCATCGGATACGGGAAACGATCACTCCGGTCCCGGGAGGCGATCTTCCGAGGGCCTCCTTCGCGGTTGGCTCTGGCGCGGGTGGTGCGTGGTGGCGTCCACTCTCCTGCAGGTGATCCGGGCGATACGGTAGGGCGTCATGAGATCGGTCCACGTCATGATCGCGGCGTCCCTCGTAGCCGTCCTCGCGGGATGTGGCGGTGCGGCGGACGGATCGGCGGCACCGGAGCGGCCGGCCCGGGTCATCGCTCCGAGTGCCACCCAGACGCCCTCTCCGGAGGCGGGAGCCATGGGGGTGCCTGCGCCTGATGTCCGCATTCCCAACGACGCCGTCAAGCTGGCCGATGCTCTGATGAAGACGACCGCCGCGCTGAACGAGGCGATCGACAGCTGGACCAAGGGGTCGCAGGAGCGGCCGCCGCAGGACGTCGTGTTGCTCTCTCTTCATCAGCAGCGCATCTACCGGGCGATGGCCCGCAGTACGACGCTGACCCAGGGGGTCGTCAGGCGTCTGCCCAAGGGGCTGGCCGCTGAGGCGCGCGACAACGCCACGGCCATCGGGAAGCTGCTGTCCCTGGCTCGTCCGATCAGCGCGGCGCAGCGCAAGCGGATGCGTCTGGTGGAGCCGCAGCCCGCCGAGCGTTTGCGTGGCTACATGGTGCGGGCCGAGAAGCGGTTCGGCGTCGAGTGGGAGGTTCTCGCGGCGATCATGCTCGTCGAGACGAAGTTCGGACGGGTCAGGTCGGCGAGCTCCACCGGGGCGCAGGGGCCCATGCAGTTCATGCCGGGTACGTGGCGGCAGTACGGGCTGGGCGGGGACGTCCAGGACGCGCGTGACGCGGTGCTTGCCGCGGCCAACTACCTCAAGGCGTCGGGGGCGCCGCGAGATTACCGGCGTGCGGTGTTCGCCTACAACCACGATGCCCGGTACGTGGATGCCGTCCTCGCGCACGCACGCCAGATCAAGCGCGACTCGCGTAGCTTCTACGCGTACTACAACTGGCAGGTCTTCGTCCTGTCCGCGCAGGGCGACGTCCGCCTCACCGGCCCCCGCTGACCTGACCCAGTCTCGAAGACCGAGACCCGAGCCGGTGAGCATGGCGAAGGGACGGAAACGTCCAGGAAACGACCTTCTTGCTTGCATCTCTCACAGATCGTTTCCTGTGAGAGGAGTCTCCATGGTGTTGTCGCGTCCCCTGGCCGGACACGACCCTTCACGCCGCTCAGCCCTCGGGCTCTTGGGCGCGGTCCCGCTGGCCGCCGGTGGTCTACTGGCCGCGTCGGGAACCGCCGAGGCGAACACCGGTGCCTCGGCATGCCCCGGCCGGATTCCAAAGGACCTGCCTGGACAGCCATCGTCCTGAGGCCACGTCACCGTAGACCTCGGCCGCGAAGTGAGCCTTACCGACGACGTCGGTCGACGGCGTCCCCCACCCCGGCGGACGCCAGGGATAGGGCCGCCTCGTGGGTCCGCTCCTGGGCCGGTCAGCACCGTACGTAGCGCCGGAACATGGTTCCTGAGGCGAAGGAACGGTGCTCGACCAGACGCAGCCGCAGTTTTTCCCCCACGGGCAGGTACGGCTTGCCGCCCCCGACGATCACGGGGAGGGCGTACACCCAGAACTCGTCGATCAGGTCCAGCAGGGAGACGGCCAGCTCGGGGCCGCCGAGTTGGAGAGTGCCGTCGATCTCCTGCTTGAGGCGCGTCACCGCGGACACGGCGTCCTTGCGACGGACGATCGTGACCCCTTCGGGGACGGTCTGGAGGGTGTCGGAGAAGACGTACCGCGGCGTCTCCTTGTAGAACTGGGCGAACTCCCGCTCGAGGGCCGGGGCGCCTTCCTTGCCGAGGTCCTGCGTCCAGGGCTTTTCCATCGCCTCATACAGCCGCCTCCCGAACAGGAACGCCGCGATCCGGCGGACGTGGTCGTTCGCCGCCTGGCGAAAGTCCTCGTCCGGGTCCATGAAGTCCATGCCGCCCTCGGGATCCTCGATGTAGCCGTCGATCGAGGTGTTCATCCAGTAGATGACCTTGCCCATGAAACTTCTCCTTGGTCGTAGAGGTCGTGTGGAGTGGAGACCCGATGGAGCGCCGGAACTCATCGCAGGCCGGGCCAGCAGCAGGCCCGATGACTCACATCAGGTGGAGGCGTAGGTGGCCAGGGCGGGCTCCAGCAAGTCGAAGGCTTGGCCGGCTTCGGCGGCGATGGTGTGGGCGATCTGATCGTTGGGGTGTCCGGCGAGGGTGAGGGCCTGGATCCGGTGAAACAGTACGCGGTGGACGGTGCCCAGCAGGGCGGCGGCGGTCTGCACGGTGATGTCGCCGGGCTGAGCGGCGGTGACGTGGGCGAGCACCTGGGCGAGGTGGTGTTCGCGCTGGTCGTGCAGGCCGCGCAGGCAGACGGTCAGGGTGGGGCTGTCGGCGATCATGCGGGCGAACTCCTGGCCGGAGAATCCGGCGACCGGGTCCTGGACGGCCACGGCGTCGGCGAACGCGCGGCGCAGCGCGGCCAGCGCTGATTCCCCTGGGCGTCGTGCGGTGACGGCGTGGGCCAGGGAGGCGGCAAACTCCTCCTGATGGTCCAGGGCCAGGTCTTCCTTGCGCGGGAAGTAGTTAGTGACGGTCTTCTTGGCGACGCGGGCGACGGCGGCGATCTCGGCGATGGTCGTCTGCTCGAAGCCCTGAGCGATGAACAGCCGGGTCGCGTGGTCGGAGATGAGCTGCCGGGTCTCGTGCTTCTTGGTCTCGCGCAGCCCGGCGGCCGGGGCGGGAGTCTGGGTAGCCATGACGCAATCTTACCCTCGTAGCATCTTTATGTTGACACTCTTGGACGTCTTGGGTTAAGTTTACCTCCGTCGTAAGTTTATGACGATGGAACGCCTAATCCGAAGGGGGACGCCCATGCGCAAGCACACCCACGAGTTCGCTCGTATACCCCGGTCGCAGCAGCCCGAGCGGGCCCCGCTGCACGGCGCCGAACTGCGTCGTCCACCGTCCGACCACAGCATCCGTGCGTCGCAGCAAGTCCGGGGCATGCGCATCGTCCCGCGGCGCCGTAGCTACTGACCCCACCCCACCAGAGGAGATCCCGTGCAGTTCATCGCTTCCACCGTCTCGCTGACCGTCGACGACGTCGCCGCCTCCCAGGCGTTCTTCACCACCTACCTGGGCTACACCGTCCAGCAGGCCGCCGACGGCTTCGCCTCCCTGTCGCGCGACGACGCGGTCGACATCGTCCTGCTCGCCCGCGGCATCGAGGTGCTGCCGCCCGAGCAGCGCGACCAGCGGGCCAGCGGTCTGATCATCGCCTTCACCCTCGCCGGTGGCCTGGCCGAGCAGGAAAAGCGGCTGCGCGACGCCGGGGCGCAGATCACCATGCCGCTGCGCCAGGAGCCCTGGGGCGAAGCCTTGTTCCAGGTCACCGACCCCAACGGCGTGATCGTCCAGTTCATCGAATGGGTCGCCCCCGAACACCTCTGACCCGCCCCCACCTGCTGACCGCCACCTCAGGAAGGAGCTTCCCCTTGACGCCCGACCCGATGACCGTGGACCCACTACCCGCCCACGAGCGAGTGGTCTTCCTCAAACCTCCGGCACCCGCTTCCTGATGGCCGGCGCCGACCACCCGACGATGGGTGGTCCACCTTCCCTGTTCATCATGTTCGGCGGCGAGTGGACCGAACGCACCCTGGTCGGCGCCATTCGTGAACATTCCAGCAAGAGTGTTCTTGAAAATGCGGCATCACGCTGAGTCGCTTGACCACTTGAGCTCCCGGGATGTCTTTCAGATGCGGGCGGGTTCCATGGGGCCGAACCACCGCTGCAAGGCCGCCCGGAGCGTTTCCATCTCCGCGGAATCTGGTTGGGGTGATTCGGATGCCCAGGCCACGTAGCAGTCCGGTCGAAGGAGCAGGGCGGTGGGCGCGTGGGGCTGGGGGCGTGCGGTGACGATGTCGACCTGGTCGTGTCGTAGGGCAGGTGCCTGCGCCAGCGATGCTCCTTCGGTCAGGTCGAGCAGCAGAGGGCGTGCGGTTCTGGCCAGCTCGGCCAGCCGGACCGGCCCGGTCGGGGTGTACAGTTCCAGGTCCGGGACGAAGTGGCCAACCAGCGGGTGCGGCTTGGGTCCGCCCATGTCTTCGCCTATGTCTTCGCCCACGTCTTCGCTCATGTCGTAGCGGACGTCGGCGCCCGCGGTGAGTTCGGCCAGGCGCCGTACGGTGTTCGGGTCGCGGAGCAGCTCGCTGAACACTTCGCGCAGTCCGGTGACGTCACTGCCGGGGGCGATCAGCGCCGACTGCGCCTGGGCGTTCAACACCATGCGGTGCGCGGCCGATCGCCGCTCTGTCTCGTACGTGTTCAGCAGTCCGGGCGGGGCGCTTCCTCGGATCTCGGCGGCGAGTTTCCAGCCGAGATTGATCGCGTCCTGCAGTCCGAGGTTGAGCCCGGGGCCGCCCCCGGTGGCGGCGTACACGTGGGCGGCGTCACCGATCAGGAACACCCGGCCGTGGGCGAACCGTTCGGCGACCCGGGTGTTGCCGCCGGTCAGCCGGCGCAAGGCGTGCGGCCCTTCGCCGTTGGGCGGTCCGAGTGGTACGTCGACGCCGAGCACGCGACGGATGCTCGCCCGCAACTCCTCCAGGCTCATCGGGGCGTCAGTCGCGGGCTGGTCCCACTCGGTAGTGGTGACCAGCGGTGGATGGCCGGGCATCGGCGCGTACGAGAACCCGCCCTGCTCGGTGCGGTGGGGCAGGAACGGCATGACGGCGCCGTAGCCGGGCACGTTCAGCGCGCCGTTGGCGGGGTCGACCCAGTCCGCGGGGACGGTCGCGTGCGCCGAGCGGACGGTCATCCGGTCGTGGGTGACGCCAGGGAATCCGATGCCGGAGAGCTTGCGCGTGGCGCTGTGGGCGCCGTCGGCGCCGATCAGGTATCGGGCCTGTAGGTGGTACTCCCCGTCCGGGCTCGTGATGTCGACGGTGACGGCGTCGTCGCCCTGTGACAGGCCCACGACCTCGTGTCCCCGCCGGATTTCCACCCCCAGCTCGATCGCTCGATCCTCCAGGACCTGCACTATGCGTCGCTGCGGCACTGGCAGGGCGTAGACGGGGCTGTCCGCCAGCAGGCTCAGGTCAAGGCCCATCGCGCCGAACATGAAGTACGCGGAGTTCGGCCGTGGCGGTTCGGGGCTGCCGCTGAGACGTTCGTGCAACCCGCGGTGGTCGAGCATCTTGACGACCTGGCCCAGCAATCCGTTCGCTTTCGGCTCCTGGCTGGGCTCAGGTAGCCGCTCCAGCACGAGCGGCCGGACTCCTGCGAGGCGTAGTTCGCAGGCCAGCATCAGCCCGTTCGGGCCGCCGCCGGCGATGACGACATCTGTGATCATGTTGCTCCTTCGCTCGAATGGGACTCGCATGGGACTCGCATGGGACTTGCATGCGACTCGCATAGGGATGGGACGCGAGGCTAGGCAAAAAAGTGCGTGCACGCAAATTTGCGCGTACGCAATCAAGCTGGAATGCTGAGATGGTGACGACAAGACGAACCGGGTTGCGCGAGCAGAAGAAGCAGGCCACCCGGGAGGCGTTGAGCGCGGCGGCATTGCGGCTGGCCCTTGAGCGTGGACCGGACCACGTGCGCGTCGACGACATCGCCGAGGCCGTCGGCGTCTCAGTCCGGACCTACAACAACTACTTCTCCAGCCGCGAACAGGCGATCGTCGCCGCCATCAACAGCGAACGGGAAGCGTGGGTCGCGGCGGCAGTGGCTGACCAGCCCGACGACGTCGGCCTCGCCGCCGCGATCATCGAGGCGATCGTGGATCAGTACACGGATCCGGGCGTACCCAGCCGCGAGGCGCTGCTGATGATCACCACCCGTCCCGCGCTGCGCGAGGCATTCTTCGATACCACCAGCGCGCTCGAACATCCCCTCACCGACGCGATCACCAGACGCCTCGGCGATATCGACCCGCACACCGCCCGCGTGCTCGCGGCCAGCGTGGCCGCCGCGGTCCGCGTCGCGATCGAACAGTGGCTGCACGCCACTGCCGCGTCCGTCACGGCCGGCGGACTCGTCGTACCGTCCGGCTCGCTAGCGGACCTGCTGCGCAGCACGCTCGCACCACTCACGCCCGCACTCGACGCCGCGGAGCAACGGGCACGCCGCCCAGCTGCTTCCTAGTTATGGGAGCGTTGCCGGGTGGCTACGCCGGATGGGAGCGAGTGATGCGGACCCGACGAGGTGCCCGGATTGTGCTGCTGGACCAGGACGATCGGATTCTGATGATCCGGCACAGGTACGACGGCGTCATCGTCGTCCCTGGGTCTCCGGTCCAGGAGTTTTTCTGGGTGCCCCCAGGCGGAGGATTGACGGAGGACGAAGACTTCCTTCAGGCCGCTAGCAGGGAGCTGCTGGAGGAGACGGGACTGACGGAGGTCGAGTGGGGGCCGTGCCTGTGGACTCTGGATGCGGACGTCCGGTGGGGCGGCGAACCCGTACACATGCACGAGCGGTACTTTCTGGCGCGGGCGCGTGGTGCGCAGACCATCACCCGCGCCTACCTGGAGCCGGAGGAACAGCAGGGCATCATTGACCACCGATGGTGGTCCTTGGCCGAGCTTGTCGCGACCACAGAGACTCTGCGGCCTGTGGGACTCTCTGAGCTGTTGGCAGACGTGCTGGCCGTAGGGGGACGTCCGTCAAGCGAGCCGCGTGCCCTGCGTACGTAAGGGTCCTGTCCCCTCACTTCCGTGCTTCAGCGGCTCAGTCAGGGAGCTCGGGCCTACAGCGCCTGGTGGAACGTCAACAGCCACAATCGGCTGAGCTTCGCAGCCGGAGGCGAGCTCATCTTGGCGATCGGCCCGGCTCCCGCGTCTCGCGGTCATCGATCAGACCACAGGAGCAAGGCTGACCAGCGAGTGGCTGGAACGGGCACATCCGTACGTAACGGCCCGCATGCCCGGGCGGGATCCCGTCTGATCTGTTCGCGTTTCCTGCCCTGCCGCAGCGAAGGCTGAGCATTGTCAGGCAGAGGTCTTTCTTCTCGTCTGTCGTTCCGGCCGGGGCAATTCAGCCTGTCGACGGCGATGGCCGGGGAGTGCTATGACCTTTTGATGCGCATTCGACCAGCTGAACTCGCTGACAGCGAGGCGATCGCTGTTGCCCACGTGCGATCCTGGCAAGCGGCCTACCAGGGCTTGGTCCCCCAGCAATATCTTGACGGGATGACTTCCTCCCAACGGCAACCCATCTGGGAGCGTCTGCTGGCCGAAACGTCGTGGCCCTGGAAAGGAATCCTGGTAGCCGAATTCGACGGCTCCGTTGCGGGCTTCACCGGGTTTGGCCCCACACGAGATCGGGATGAGAATTCCGCGACCGTCGCAGAGATCACCACGATCTATCTGGCACCCGAGTTCTGGGGTGCCGGCGTCGGCAGGCAACTCATGACGACGGCGCTGGAAACCATGGCTCAGGCCGGTTATGAGAAGGCCACCTTGTGGGTGCTGGAGGCCAACGTACGCGCTCGGCGCTTCTATGAAAGCAACGGCTGGCACAGTGACGGTTCCGTCAAACAGGACGAGACACGCGGCTTCCTGCTCACTGAAATTCGGTACCGCCGTGTAGTCAACTGACCGTGCGGGGTGCGTACGGTGACTCCGTGCCGACTATGTCGTTGATCGTTAGCCACGATGCTTTCCTACCGCACAAATCACGCTGTCCGCGGAACGATCAAACCTACGTCAGGGTTCTTCGATCGGATGCGGTCGGCGAGGCGACTCCCGACGTCAAGGAGGAGGCATAGTGATCGAGGAACAGCCGGGCGATCAGGTCGCCGCGTGAACCGGTGCCCGACTTCGCGAAGATTGACTTCAGGTGGTCCTGCACGGTGTACGACGACACATTCAGCCGGCCGGCGATCTGCTTGGTGGACAAGCCCTTGGCCACCAGTTCGGTGACCCGGCGCTCGCTGTCGGTGAAGCCGTAGGCATCGACCATCAGGGGTGCCATCTCGGCGGGGCGAGCGACTTCCAGCATCACCGCGACCTGCGGTTCCGGACCGTCGTTCAGCAGCGAGCCTCGGACGATCAGCCACTGACCGGCCCGGGTGCGCGCTCGGGCCCTGGCCGGCCGGAGATCGGTCGGCGCAGGTGCCGTACTTGTCGCCGGGCCGCAGAGGGAACGGGCCTGGCGAGCGACAGCGGAGATCACCAGCGGCAGCCGGGCGCCCGCTCTGTCACCGGTGCCCAGTTCGTCCAGCCAACGATCCGCTGCCTTGTTGGACATGCGTACGCCGTCATCGGCGTCGAGGATCAGCAGACCGACGTCGTCGTCACCGGCCTGTGCGTCACCGAGTAACAGGCCGCGCCGTAGTCCATCGGTGATCAGGGGGGCGATCGACGATACGAACTCCACCTCGGCCAAGGAGAAGTACGGGCGCTTCGCCTCCCGGAACACGGTCAGCTGCCCCCATGTCCCGGTGCTGCCGGCGAGCACCACCCGCAACTCATCGGAGAATCCCCCCGGGCGACGGATCTCCCGCTGGCGCAGGCTACGGTCGAGATCACCGGCGGTGGCTTCGCTCAGGCTGCCGGCTGGGCGGCCGGCATGGGCGAGCTGTACCCACGTGTTGAAGTCCGGCTCACGCACCTCGATCTCCACGAGCCGGAGCAGTTCTGCCGCAGGCAGGCCGTTTTCCACGAACTCGGCGGTCGGGAGCATGGTCGCCGGGTCGGTCGTCATCAGGCAGGTGCCTTCGGCGGGCACGGCCCGGGTCAAGGCGTCGCCGACGGCCCGCGCGAAGTCCGGCACGGGCAACCCTCGGTGAACCAGCCTGACGATTTCGTCGCGGACGCGCGCATGCGCCGCCGATGCGTTGACCACGATCGGAAGCTTATGGCGATCGACGGCGTCATCCCAGAAATCTGGGATACAACCCGGCTCCACGATCTCGCATGCTGGTCGCACAGATCAGTATCCGCCCGGGCAGGCCGGGCCACGCAGAGGGAGCACCCGTACGCCATGATCACCGTCGATACCACCCTCGCCGCCGGCACCTGGGTCGGCGATCCCGTTCATTCCGACATCTCGTTCAAGGTCCGCCACATGGGCGTCGGCAAGGTCAGGGGAACGTTCGCGCTCGCCTCGGCAGCGCTGAGCGTCGGCGAGGGCGGCGGCCGGGTGACCGCCCTCATCGACCCCGCCTCGGTGCACACCGGCAACGAACAGCGCGACCAGCACATCCGGTCGGCCGACTTCCTGGACGTGGAGAAGTACCCGCAGATCGAGTTCACCTCGACCGAGGTCCGCGGCTTCGACGGCGAGACCTTCATTCTGGTGGGCGAGTTGACCCTGCATGGTGTCACCAGGACCGTCGAGATGGAGGCCGAGTTCCTCGGCGTCGTCGACGACCCGTCCGGCGCGGTGCGGACCGGGTTCTCGGCGACCACCACCATCAGCCGCGCCGCGTTCGGCGTCGACATCCAGCTCGGCTTCGGCGCCGGCAACGTCGTGGTCGCCGACACCATTGAGATCGCCATCGAGATCGAGTTCACGACCACCGAATCGGACCCGCGATGACTCTCCTGGCATTCCGTTGGACGTACTGAAAGGACCGGAAACGTGAGTAAGACCGTGCTGTACATGTCGATGTCGGTGGACGGGTTCATCGCCGGGCCGAACGTGGCGCCGGGCAACGGGCTCGGTGACAAAGGGCATCGGCTGCATGAGTGGTTTCTGCCGGATGCCGACGCCGGTCACAGGAAAGACCTCGACCACCTGGCGGGCGCGAACCGTGAGGTCACGGACGAGGTCATGGCCACCGGGGCGGTCGTCGTCGGCCGGCGGACGTTCGAGCTCGCCGACGGCTGGGGCGGCGACCACCACGATGGCGTGCCGATCTTCGTACTGAGCCGCCGTCAGCCCGATCCCGAGCCGCAATGGCCCGGGGTCACCTATGTGAGCGACGTAACGGCCGCGATGAACATGGCCAAGGAGGCGGCCGGCGACAAGGACGTACTGGTCCACGGAGCCCGCACCGCTCGGCTGGCACTTGCCGCAGGCGTCCTCGACGAGCTGCAGATTCACCTGGTCCCGGTCCTGATCGGACAGGGTGAACCGCTGTTCGGGGACATGCCGCCCGACCACATCGAGCTCGAACTGCTCCGCGCCGCGGACGGGCCGGGCGTGACGCACCTGCGCTACCGCGTAAGAACGGCGGGCTGAGGCGATGGCGCTCATCCGGCTGTACATGACCATGTCCCTGGACGGTTACGTCACCGGGCCGCGGGACAGCCCGGACACCCCGCTGGGAATCGGCGGGTTCCGGCTTTTCAACTGGCTCGACCGGCGCAACGCCCCCGGGCCCAGCCGGCAGGTGTACGCCGAGGCGCTGGCCAGCCGCGCCCTCATCGCCGGCCGCCGCACCTACGAACACGCCGACCGCTGGCAGGGCGACCATCACGACGGCGTCCCCATCTTCGTCCTGACCCACAATGTCCCGGACGAGCCGCCGCCGGGCAGCGTCCGCTACGTCACCGACGTAAACGAGTGCGCCGCACAGGCCCGCGCGGCGGCCGGGGACGGCGACGTGATGGTGCACGGTGCCGGGGCGGCGCAGGCGCTGCTGCGGGCAGGCCAGCTCGACGAGCTGGAACTACACGTCGTACCGGTCCTGCTCGGGCAGGGACGCCGGCTGTTCGACGACCTGCCGGCCGAGCACATCGAACTCGACCCGGTCCGCCGGTTGACCACGCCGCAGGCCGAGGAACCCACACAGCACGTCATGCACCTGCGCTACCGCATCCGCCGCCCGTGACCCGCGAAGTCTCTCCCCATCGGAGCGCGGCCGCCGACCGACAACCGCTGTCCGTTGTCAGCTACGGAACCACTGTCAGGACTCGGAGGTCCACCTGCGTGTTCGTCGGGCAAGCCAGTGCACCGTCCAGGAGGCTCTCGTGACGTGCGGCGTCAGCGTGTGAGCTCGTTGCGTAGATCGGCGAGCGCGATTCGGTCGTCCTCGCTGCCGGTGTGCGGTGCCTGGAACCAGCGTGCGTACTCTCTGATCTCGGTCAGCCGCCACTCCAGTTCGAACAGCTCGATCATCTCGGGCTCGCCGCCGAGGGCTCGTCGGTCGTGTTCGGGCAGGTCGAGAAGGTCCCGCTCGTGCGGGGCGAGCGCGAACGACTCCCAGTCCACCAGCACGAGCCCGGAATCGGTGAGCATCTGGTTGGCGTGGTGCGGCTCGCCGTGGGTCGGCACCCAGCGGTCAAAGGCGGCCAGCGCCTTCTCGGCGAGCTCGGCGTACCGTGACGCCCAGCCGGCGATCGATTCGGCGGACTCGACGATCAGACGACGAGCGTCCTCTCCGAACGGGCCCGCATTCCACAATCCTGTGGCGGCATGAGGCAGTTGGTCGGAGAAGTCCGGTGTGATCCGCGGTTCCCAGTGCGGCAGCGAAACCGGCGCGGGAGCGCTGTGCAGCTCGGCGAGCAGCCGTCTCGTCTTGGCGGTATGGTCGGGCCGTGCGGCCTCTGCCTCGTCGGGCGTGCGCCCCGTCGCCCAGGAAGTGACGCTGAGAATCCCCTCGGCCAGGGGGATCGTGAAGCTCCCGTTCGTGGATCGGACCGGTGCGAGCACCCCGAGAAAGCCTGTCGCCGCGAGCTCGGACGCCGCCGCGTATGCTCCCTCGAACGAGTCGGGGGTTCGATGCCCGCCCGGTACGTCGAGCGTCGCGAAGAGCACGGGCACGCCATCCTGGTCGATCCGCCAGTGGTGCGCCCCGAATCCCACCGGCAGATAGGCGGCGCGCCCCGCAACCGGAAGCCAGCCATCCCGCACCGCCGAAAGCACATCATGATCGGTCGGCGACAGAGGCGGAGTGAACATGTCTTGATCGTCCCACCTGGTCGCCGCGCCGACCGCCAGGGCACTTGCCGGCACAACGGTTCGGCGTCCAGAGAACAGACTGACAGCCCCCCAGATACAGGGGAGACGAGCGAGTTGGTCTCGCCCGTCTCCCCGGAGACGTCACGGCAGCAGTGCGGTGGCCTTGACCTTGTGCAGGTGGATCAGGATGTCGAAGGACTGGCCGAGGGCGGCCTTGGTGGCCTGGTCGAAGGCGAAGTCGGTGAAGGTCTGCGACAAGGCGCGGTCGTGCAGGCCACCCTGGGGCGAGGTGGAGGCGAGGGGTTTGGCCGCAGCGTTGAGCCCGGCCACGACGGCGCCCCGGGCCGTCGGCGGTCGCGGCGGGGCCGATGGCGGTGGTGAGCGCGAGGCCGAGGACGAGCGCGCCGCCTCAGGTCTTGGTGTGCATATGGTGTCCCGTCGCATGAGTGCGTGTTGTTGACGGGTGTAAGCCTCGGCGGGAGCGCTGACAGTACAGCGACAGTCTGCTGACGATGCCCGAGGGACACCGGCACAAAAATACGGCTGTCTATTTCACCGCAGATTCACCGGGAGAGCGGTCAGCCGGCTCCCCTGTATGCCGCCGAAGTCGACCTGCTGGAGCTCGGAGATCGGCACTGCGAGGTGTGCGTCGGGGAAGTCGGCCCGTACGACCGCTACGACCGCGCTCAGCTCGAGTTGAGCCAATTGCGCACCAGTGCAGTAGTGGGGACCGGCGCCGAAGGTGAGGTCCGGCCCGATCGACCGGCCGGGATGGGTGTTGATGCCCTGGATGTCGATGAGCACGGGGGCGTGGGCAGGGAGCCGTACCCCGGCGAGATCGATGGCGGCGGAGGTGAACCGCCAGAGGCTGAAGGGTGCGGGCGCGTGCAGGCGCAGCGTCTCCTTGACGAACTCCTCGACCGTGTTCTCCTGCGCTGAAGAGCCGTCGGAGTCGAAGACGTGGGCGAGCAGGAACCCCAGCGATGGGTCGGTGGTCAGCTGCCCGGCGTAGATCAGTGTGAAGATCAGGTAGTGCAGTTGTTCCTCGGTGAGCTCGTCGGGGACCCGTTCGCGTAGCTCGGTGGCCAGGCCGGGCCGGCCGTCGCTGAGCGCGGCGGCGGCCAGCTGTCCGAAGGCGGCCATCGCCGCCTCCACCTCCTGGGGATCGGCGCTGTGCATGCCCCGGCAGGCCGTGATGGCCTGGTCGATCCGGTCGAGTGGTACGCCGATCACGTCGCAGACCACGGTGAGGGGGAACCGAGTGGTGAAGTCGGCCATCAGGTCGACCGTTTCACCTGTCGCGGCGAGCACGGTGAGCTGATCGCGGGCGAACCCCGTGATCCGTTCGGCATAGTCCTGCATCCGCCGGGCGGTGAAGAGCGGGGCGTGCGCTCGGCGCAGCCGCGTGTGCGCCGGGCCGTCGAAGGTGGTCAGCGACGGCTGCGCGGCGGCAGTCGGTTCCAGACCTGCGATACGCGGGTCCCAGTGCGCCGGTGCGTAGGCGGGGTCTTTCACGATGTGAGGGTGTACGAGGGCCTCACGGGCGAGGGCGTCGTCGGTGATGATCCATACCGGGCCGCCGGCTGGGGCATCGGCCTGGACGATGGGACCGGTGGCGCGCAGGGCGGCGCGGACGGGATGGGGTTCGCCGATCCCGCGAACGGTGACGGCGAACGGGTCGACGGTGGCACGGGGCGCGTCGGTCATCGAGTCTCCATGGGGTGGTCCGAATCGGATGGTGAGGCAGACGTCCTGGCCGATCGCTGGCGGAACGACGACGGCCGTGCGCCTGAACGGAGTCGATCTATGAGGCGATGAGATAGAATGACTGCGTAGCACAGTAACTGCGCCACGCAGTGAATCTACCACAGACTTCGCTGCGCGACGCAGTGAAATGGAAGGGATGGGTGTCGCGATGGCGGAGCCGGCGGCGGGCAGGGAAGCGCTACTTGCCGAGGTCACCACGGACGTGGTGCCCAGCTGGGCGATCTTGGTCGTCCAGCTCAACAGCCTTGTCGCCGAGCGGCTGGGCGTCACCGACACCGACGTGCAATGCCTGTTCGTGCTGGGCCGGCACGGTCCGACAACACCCGGCGTCCTGGCCAAGCACGTGAACCTCACCACCGGATCGGCCTCGCGCATGATCGACCGGCTCGTCGCCGCAGGCTGCGTCCGACGGGTGGCCGACCCCCACGACCGCAGGCGAGTGCTCATCGAACCCACCCAGGAAGGCCTCGACCGGGTCAGCGCCGCCTACTCGGGACTGATCGCCCGTACGCGAGACGACCTCGGCGACTTCGACGACGCGGAGCTCAACACCATCGTTCGCTTCATGAAAACGGCCGAGCGCAGCACCGCCGCCGAGATCCACCGACTCCAAGCCACGCTCCAGGGCCGAACATGATCGTGCTTGGCTAGGGTGGAGGTATGTTTTGACGCTTGCCCGGAAGTCGGGCACCCCCATGGCCTCCTTCGTATCCCGAACAACCTACGAAGGAGACACCTGACATGAGCACGTTCATCCCTGACGCGTTCGCCGCGTCGTACGGCGACAACAGCCCGACCGCCCGTGCCTGGATCGCCGAGCTGCCCCGGCTGGCCGCGGACTTCCTCGACCGCTGGACGCTGCGGCCGGACGGCCCCGCGGCACACGGCATGGCCTCGCTCGTGCTGCCGGTGATCCAGGCAGATGGCGCTCCCGCGGTGCTGAAATTCCAGCAAGCAAGCGAGGACAACGCCGGCGCCGCCCTCGGCCTGCGGGTATGGAACGGCAACGGCATCGTGCACCTGCTCGACCACGACCCCGACACCGGCACCATGTTGCTGGAGCGGCTGGACGCGGCCCGGCCGCTGTCATCGGTGGTTGACGACGATGTCGCCATGCAGATCCTCGCCGAGCTGATGGCGCGCCTGGTCGCGGTGCCCGCCCCACCCGGTCTGCGGCATCTGTCCGACATCGCCGCCGCCATGCTGGATCAGGTTCCACGCGCTGTACTGGCATTGCGCGACCCGGCCGAGCAGCAGCTGGTACGCACCTGCGCGTCCGCCGTGGCCGAATTGATCGGCGAACCTGGCGACCGCCTGCTGCATTGGGACCTGCACTACGACAACATCCTCGCCGGGCAACGGGAACCATGGCTGGCCATCGACCCCGAACCGCTGGCCGGCGACCCCGGGTTCGACCTGTGGCCGGCGCTGGACAGTCGATGGGAGGAGGCGGTGGTGGCGACCGGCGACGTGACCCGTACGGTCCTGCGCCGTTTCGACCTCCTTACCGAGGTGCTCGGCCTGGACCGGCAGCGGGCGACCGGGTGGACACTTGGCCGCATCCTGCAGAACGCCTTGTGGGACATCGAGGACGGCAAGCCCACGCTGGAACCGGCCCAGGTCGTCCTTGGCACGATTCTGCTACGCCGGTGATGTCGCGCCACGCGCCTGCCCGCAAGCCGAACGGAAGTACGGATGATCTACGCAAAGACGCCCCTTACCCTTGAGATCCGCGAAGCCGCGGCCCTGACCTGGGGTGTCACGGGGGACGGCGAGCGGTTGCACGGCGGGGAGGACTCCGCCGCCTACCGCCTCGACGGGCACGTCATCCGCGTCGGCCCGGTGTGGCGCGCCGCCGCCGAGTCGGAGTGGTGTCACGCGATCGCCCGGCACGCCGCCGGCGGCCTCCCCGAGGCGGTCGCCCCGCTGCCGACCGCCGAAGGGGCGACGGTCATCGTCGTGGGCGGCCGCCCGATCTCCTGCTGGCCGTATGTCGAGGGTGCCTGGCCGGACTCCGACATCCCGGCCCAACGCGCAGCCGGTGCCCGTCTGCTGGCCAGGCTGCACAGATCCCTGGCCGGCTTCCGCCCCGGTCCCCGCCCGGTGCCCGCCTTCCAGGAGTCCGGCCTGTACGGCGATCCGCCCCAGGACGCCGCCGAGCTGGCCGACCCCGACCTGGACCGCTGGCTGGCCGCCTTCCACGCCGAGCACCCCGTGCGCCACCCCCTGCACGGCGACTACTACACCGGCAACACCCTGGCCAGGGACGGCCGGATAGTGGCGGTTCTCGATTGGGACGAGACCTTCGTCGGCGCCCCTGAGCTGGAGCTGGCCGCCGCCGCCCTGGAATGGGGCGACGACCTGGCCGGGCCGAGTGAGGAGTTCGTGGCCGCGTACCACGAGGCGGGCGGCACGGCAGCCCGCCTGGACGAGGAGTCGCTCGCTCAGCTCGTCAGGCACAAGCTCCGCAGGGAGTACGCCTACTTCCACAAGGGGGTGACGCATGACGAGGAGGACATCGAATACCACCGCGCCCGGGTAGAGCTGTTCCACCGGCTGCGCCCCTGACAGCCGTACCGGCGTCCCTATCGCTGGATGGTGGCCTGCGCCTGGCGGATGCGGTCGTTGAGGGTGCGTCGCACGCTGTCGACGTCGGTGGTGGAGTTCTCGGACAGAGTGTTCATCAGTTCCGCGCAGGCTTGGGCGGCGGCCTCCGACCGGGGCAGCATGATCTTCTCGTAGGCGGCAGCGGCCTGGTCGAGGTCGGGGTGGGTGGCGATGGCGGTGGCCAGGTCGCTGCCGTCGATCAGGGCGAGGTTGGCGCCGATGCCGAAGGGCGGCATGAGGTGGGCCGCGTCGCCGAGCAGGGTGATGCCGGGGACGTGGTCCCAGGTGTGCCCGGCGGGCAGGACGTGCAGGGGCCGGCTGACGAACCCGCTGTCGTTGTCGCGGAACAGGTCGAGGAGCCGGGGGTGCCAGCCGCTGAACAAGGCGCGGAGGTGATCGCACACCGCCGCGGTGTCGTCGAGGTCGAGGCCGGCGGTGGCGTACCAGTTCGCCGGTGCGTCGAAGCCGGCGTACAGGCGGATGTGGGCGCCGCTGTTGCGCTGGGCCGAGATCATCTTCCCGTCGGCTCGCGCCGCCAGCGTGCCTGGCCCCACCCAGCGGGCCAGGTCGGGGTGGCGTACGTCGACATCATCCAGGTACGCCTCGACGATCGTGGCGCCCGTGTAGCGAGGCACAGCAGCCGAGACGGCGGGGCGGACCCGGGACCAGGCGCCGTCGGCGCCGATCACGAGGTCGAAGTCCGCGGTGGTGCCGTCGGTGAAGCACAGGCGAGCGCCGCCGCCGTCCAGCGGTACGACCCCGTCCACCGGGCGCCCCCAGCGCACAGTGCCGGGGACGAGGGAGTCCAGCAGCAGCCCCCGCAACTGGCCCCGGTCGATCTCCGGGGCGTAGCTCTCGTCGCGGCTGTCGGTGGGCCGCTCGTGGTGTACCAAGGCGGCGGTGAAGGGATCCAGCCCGCGCAACTCCTGCCCCTGCGCCCGAGCCAGCTCGGTGAACCGCTCGAACAGGCCGACCGCCCGTAGCGCGGCCTGACCGGTCGGCACATGCAGATCCAGCATGCCTCCCTGCCAGCGGGCATCGCGGGAGGCCTCCCGCTCGAACACGGCTGCCTGGATGCCGTACGTCTGCAGGCCGCGGGCGCAGGCGAGGCCGCCCACGCCGGCGCCCACGATCGCGATTTGGGGGTTCATGGCACATACCTCCGGGTAGCGGCTCCGAGGTGGCCAGAAAATCATAGTTACTCCGAATTCGCAACAGCTCCGATTTCGCACTCGATCCGAGTTGCCGTACGCTGAGCGAGTGAGCGAAGGAGTCGGGCGCCGCGAGCGCAGGAAGGCCCAGACCCGCAAGGCGCTGGCCGACGCGGCGCTGCGGCTGTTTCTGGAACGCGGTTACGACCAGGTGGGCGTCAAGGACGTGGCCGAGGCCGCCGACGTGGCGGTGTCCACGCTGTTCGCGTACTTCCCGAGCAAGGAGGCCCTGGTCTTCGACCTCGACGACGACCTCGAGGCCGAGGTCGTCGCCGCGGTGCGCGATCGTGACCCCGGCCAGTCCATCCCGTACGCCCTGCGCGAGCACATCCTCAGGCGAGCGATCGAAGTCGCGGCCTTCCCTCACACCGCGGCCCTCACCCGCATGGTGGAGAGCACCCCGGCCCTTCGCGACTACGCCCGCCACATGTGGCTACGCCACGAAGCCGCCCTCGCCCGCGCCCTCGCCGACGAGACCGGCGCCCCTCAGGACGACATCACCTGCGCCGCCTTCGCCAGGTTCGTCCTCGAAGCCGCCCACGTCATCCACGGCCACCCGGCCCCCGAACAGGCCGCCACCGCAATCTTCAACCTGCTCGAACACGGCTGGACCACCGCCCATCCCGGCACCTGAGCACCGGCGGCAGGATGCGGGGCTAATTGAAGGCGCCAGGCACCTGGTAGGGCACCTTGCCCTCGAGCTGCTCCTGGTCGAGCACCTCGCCTCTCAGCGGCAGCAGAACGGTGACCTCCCGTCCCCAACCGGAGTAGCGGGTGTCCGACTCGACACGGAGCAGGGAACCCTTCCAGTGGTGCAGGACGCCCCTGGCCGTAACCCGCTCCACCAGTCCGGCCGCACTCAGCCGGAGGGTGTAGGAGATGGTGCTGACGGGCTTGCTGATGGAGTAGCCACGGAAGCGAGAGGCGAAGGAACGGGATACCTTAACCAGCTTGTCGGCCTTGATCGTGCCCTTCACCAACCCGTCCCGCCAGGACGTGCGGTGGGCCAGCAGTGCCTTGAGCGTGGCGGGCTCCAAGACCTCCAGCGGCGGGTTGCTGGCAGGCTGATCGGTGGCGGAGTAGCGCACCCAGTTCGTGCCCTGTGGCAGCGCGTCGGCGAACTGGGGGCCTGAGACGTAGTCGTCGTAGCCTGACGAGATCACCCTTAGGGGCGTCTCTTCCAGGGCGGCGTCCTCCGCCATGCCGAGTTTCTTCAGGCCGCTCATCATCGTCTTGCTGAACCGCAAACGCTGGGACGTATCAGCGGCGGTCTCGCCTTGCGGTCCGAACCCGACCGTGCCGTCCACATCCACGGTGTAGTAGAAGCCGCGACCCTGATCAACCTTTACGGTGGACACGATGTTGACGCCCTTACCGCGAGTCAATGCGGCTTGGAGCGCTTTTACCGGGTCGACCCTGGGCGCTGCTTGCGCGGGGGTGGCGACGAGCTGTGCCAGTCCCGCGATCAGGATTGCACCCACGACGGTCCGCTTCATCACGATCCCCTGGAAATTGGTCGGAGGGACGATCAATCTCGTGCATACGAGATCAACTGTCAAACCGAACCGCGATCGTGAGATGGCCTCGATGGGCATGCCGGAATCGGAGAGCTGTGCCGCCTGTGGCTTGTGGGGCCGCCGTTAACAATTGAGAGTGGCGGTGGTCTGGGGTCGGCCCGAGTCGGGATCCAAGGCCACAGGGAACGTCCGCCCGTCGGCCACCCGGATCTCAACCGAACTCGGCCCCGTCCACTTGACCGAGTCGAAGGTGTCGTCGGGGACGTCGTCGTTGAAGCAGCCGAGATCCCACTCCCTGCTGAGCAGCCCGCCGTCATTGCGGACGCTGAGCGACATCACCATGTCCGGCCCGAGACCCGCCATCGACCGCTGGAGCCGGATCCTGTACGGGGGCGGTCCGTCGACGAAGCCGACCTCCTCGGCAGAGGAGAACCCAATGGCGAGCAACCCCCCGAACAGCGCGACACTCGCGCCCAGTCCGGCAAGGAGGACGATCACGACGCGTAGCCACATCCACCGCAGCCCGACGGCGGCCAACGCCATCAGGAGGCAGGCCAGCACGCCGAGTGCGAACGGATGGTTCAGATGTTCCCGTAAGAGCACGAAGTCAGAGTCGTGGAAGTACACCAGAGCTGCGAGACCGCCCACGCAGAGCGAGGCGGCCAGCAGCGCGAGTGAGCGAGACATGTAAATCCCATCGGTGGGGGCCACCGAGATCATGACAGCACCGCGGTGCCGTAACCGCAATTGCGCGGAATCTCCATAAAACCCGCATATCGCGGCCGGGTGAGGTTCTTCTCAGGTCCCGAAATCACGAACCCGAAGCGGGCTGGTTCCGTAGTCCGGACCGCTGAGGCTCTCGTGAGCCCTTGCCCACGCTTGGTCGAAAGCGTCGAGGGTCAGCGGCTCGGGGTTGTGACCTTCCCACTCATGGACGGGTTGCTCGGCTATTCGGTCGTAGACAGCTCCGTATCGTGCGACTTCTCCGCTCTCGAAAGCCGTCTGCCATTCGGCCAGGGAGGCGGCGGCGAAAGGTTGTTCGTCGGGGCCGCGGAATTCGATCTGCCGGGTCACCCAGCCTTCGTCGTCGGCCTCGATGTAGAACCAGGTGTCCTCGTCGGCCCAGTGGCTGCGGAACCAGTGCGTCATCGTGGCATTCCTCCTGGGGCGAGTGGGAGGGCTTGGAGCTTCCCGATGTCGGGTGGGTGGGGCGAAGTCGCTCGTTCTCGAGGCCGAGCATGCTGACGGCTCGGGAAGCACGGCTTTCATTTCCGGGATCATCGAACGCCAAACCCGTCGCAGCGATCTTTGGATTCGCCTATTTCGCCAGGTCATCCCCTCTCCTGAACATCCCACTCATTGCCGTTCTTGAGACGGCGGGGCTCCATCTACACTGTAGACATGAACTACAGTGTAGATGTGGTGGAAGCGTCCGGAGCGCGGTTGCATGTCGAGCGGACCGGCGACGGACCCCCGCTCCTACTGATCTCCGGAGGCGGCGGCGACGCCGGTATGTACGCGGACGTGATCCCGCTCCTGGCCCGGAGCTTCACCGTGATCGCCTACGACCGGCGCGGCAACTCGCGCAGCCCCTTCACCGATCCCGGTGGCTCGATCACGGTTGCCCGGCAGGCTGGCGACGCGGTCGCCGTCCTCGACCACTACGGCATGGAACGCGCCTATGTCTTCGGCAACAGCGGGGGCGCGATCATCGCCCTGGAGATGGTGATCGGACACTCGGACCGACTCCTGGGCGCGGTGGTGCACGAGCCGCCGCTGGTACAACTCCTCGCTCCCGACAGCCCCGAACGGCGCGAGATCGAACACATCGGCCGCCTTGCCCGAGACGGTCACCTGATGCGGGCTTACGCCGCTTTCGGCGCGATGACGCTACCGGACCCGCCGCGCGTGTTCCTGTCGCCATCCGGCCAAGCCACGATCGCCGCCGCCACTCACCTCATGCTCGCCGCCGACGGCCTGGTACGAAAGATCACCCGACGTACGCCGGACGTGATGACCCGCCAGCTCCGCAACGCGGAGCTGACCCTGCGCCGCGAACTGCCCGCGTTCTGCTTCGAGTACCAGCCGGACCTGACCGCGCTGGCCGCCACCACAGCGCCCTGGTGCCTGGCCACCGGCCGCGACAGTGTCGGCAAGCCGTACCACGCGCCCGCGCACCTGTTGTCTGAGCGCCTTGGCGTACCCTGCCAGGAGTTCCCCGGCGGCCACGTCCCGTTCATGCAGCACCCGCACGAGTTCACCCCGACGCTCACGAAGATCCTGGAGGGCTTCCAGCCATGACGGCCGACCCCAGCCCACCGGTCAGATTGCCAGAGCCGCCCACCCGGCCCACCCTCACCCGCGAATACCTCGCCGCCGCCGCGCTCGCCCTGATCGACGCCCATGGTCTGCGTAAATTCTCCATGCGCAAGCTCGGCACCGCCGTCGGCTTCGACCCGATGGCCGTCTACCGTCACTACGACGACCAGGAGGACCTCTTCGACGGCGTCGCCGAGACGCTGTTCACCGAGGTCAACGTCGACACTCTGCCCTGGGACGGCCCCTGGCGGGAACTGGCCCAGAACTACTGCCTGCGCCTGCGCGACACACTCCTGCGCCACCCCCAGGCTGTGCCACTGTTCGCCACCCGCCCGGTACGTTCACCAGCCTCCATCGACACCGGCGTGAAGATGCTCACCAAGCTCAGCGACGCCGGCATCCCTCCGGCGCAGGGCTTGCGCATCATCCGCTGCCTGCGAGAGTTCACCATCGGCCACACCCTCGCCATCGCCGTGACCAAGCTCGGCGCCGACCAGCGCAGTCGCAAACCCGAGCCCGGCAGCCCCGACTACAACCTGCTCGCCGAAGCCGCCGACGCCACCACCCTCGACGACCACTTCGAGACGGGGCTCACCGCGATCCTGAGTGGCTTCGAACAGTCCGCCCGCATGCGCTGAGGCGTCTCGTCAGCGGCATCGATTGCGGCCCGGGAACCTGCTCCTCGCCGCCGTCTTCCTCTTGGTGCCGGCGCTGCGCGTCTCGTACGCCATGGCGCTGCCGGCGGTCGCGGCCTGCGGCGTGTTCTCCTTCACTGTCACGACGCCGCAGCAGCACCTGATCATGGGGTACGCCCCGGCGGGCACGCAGCCGATGGTCGCCTCGCTGAATCAGTCAGCGCTGTATCTGGCGGTCTCGTTGTCCGGCGCGGCCGGCGGGATCGTGCTCGACGCCGCCGGCGCCGTGCTTCTCGCGCCGCTGGCGGCCGTGTTCGTCGTGGTCGCGGTCGGCCTCACCTGGTGGTACGGCCGAATGGACGCACGCGGGTGGGCTCCGGCAGTGAGGCGCCGTTGACATTATGCAGGCAAATACCTGCATAATGGAGACGTGAGCCTCGAAGCGAGAGCGATGGACTCGGTCTTCAAAGCGCTGGCCGACCCCACCCGACGACTCCTGCTCGACCGTCTGCGCGAGCACAACGGCCAGACGCTGAGCGAGCTGTGCGACCGCCTGAACATGGCGCGCCAGTCAGCGACACAGCATCTCGACATCCTCGAGCGGGCCAACCTCGTCACCGTCGTACGACGCGGACGGGAGCGGCTGCACTACCTCAACCCGACACCGATCCATGAGATCGAGGAGCGCTGGATCTCGGGGTTCGACAAGCCGCGCCTGCAAGCGATCAGTGCCATCAAGAACCAGGCAGAGGAGTACGCCATGACCGAAGTACCCACCTATGTCTATGTCACCTACATCCGCGCGAGCGCCGAGCAGGTGTGGCGAGCCCTGACGGACGCGGACCTGACGGCGCAATACTGGGGCCACGCCAACGTTTCGGACTGGCAGCCGGGCTCGACCTGGGAGCACCGGCGCGCCGACGGATCAGGCGTCATCGATGTCGTCGGCCGAGTGATCAAGGCCGAACCCCCGACGCGCCTGGTCATCACCTTCGACGACGCCCCTGACACCGAAGCGCCGGGAGAGCCGTCGGTCGTCACCTTTCTCGTCGAACCCCACCAGGAGATCGTCCGCCTCACCGTGACCCACGAGAATCTCCCCAACCAGGAGATGCTCACCGGCATCTCGGACGGCTGGCCGGCCGTGCTGGCGAACCTCAAGTCGCTGCTGGAGACCGGCGAGGTCCTTCCGCAGGCGCCATGGGACATGAACAGCGCGCACGCCTGAGAGGGTGCACTCAGGCCGAAGGCGCAAGGTGATCTTTCGATGCGCGGCAGCAGGGTCGTTGCGGCGTTGGTTAAGTCCGAAACATGCCAGTGCCCGCTACCTCATGACTGCTTGGGTGAGGTGTCCCAGTCCACGTGCACCTGCCTGAACGGGAACCATGTCAACCACCACCCTGGCCCCGCCACGCCCGCCTCTCATCAGCTGGCTCGCGGTCACCTCACTCATGCTGGGCATCTTCGCCATCGTCACCAGCGAAATCCTGCCCATCGGCCTGCTGACCGCCATCGGCGCCGACTTCGGCATCTCCGACGGCACCACAGGGCTGACCATGACCCTGCCCGGCGTCGTCGCCGCGGTCGCCGCACCCGTTGTCACGCTGACCACCGCGCGCCTGGACCGCCGGGTGATGCTGTGCGTCTTCATGGCGGTGCTCGCCGTGGCCGACGTGCTGGCCGCCGTGGCGACCTCCTACTGGGTGATGCTGATCTCCAGAGTGCTCGTCGGCCTCACCATCGGCGGCTTCTGGTCCATCGGGGCGGGGCTGGCCGGCCGTCTGGTGCCGCCGCACGCCGTCGGCTCCGCCACCGCGGTGATCTTCTCCGCCGTTCCGCTGGGCTCCGTGCTCGGCGTACCGGCCGGAACCTTCATCGGCGACCTCGCCGGCTGGCGAACCGCGTTCCTGGTCCTGGCCGCGCTGGCCATCCTGGTCCTGGTCGCCCTGGTGATGCTGCTGCCGCCGCTGCCCGCCCACCAGGTCACCAGCCCGCGCGTCCTGCTCGACCTGCTACGCGCCCGGGGCGCCGGAATCGCCCTGCTGGCCACCTTCCTTATTGTCTTGGCCCACTTCGGCACCTACACCTACGTCACGCCGCTCCTCCAGAACGTCACCGGCTTGTCTCCCGTGGCGGTCAGCGCCGTCCTGCTGGCGTACGGCATCGCCGGAATCGCCGGTAATTTCCTGGCCGGCAAGGCCACCGCCACACATCTGCGAGCCGCCTTCGTGACCTGCGGCTGCCTGATCGCGGCCACCACCCTGCTGCTGCCCTCGGTCGGCGGCACAACCGTGGGCGCCGTGGTGCTGCTCGTGGTCTGGGGACTGGCCTATGGAGGCGTGCCCGTCTGCTCGCAGGCCTCGTTCATCGCCGCCGCCCCGCACACGCCCGAAGCCGCCACGGTCGTCTTCACCTCCTCCTTCCAGGCGACGTTCGCCCTCGGCGCGTTCGTCGGCGGCCGCGTCGTCGACGCCTTCTCTGTCTCCACCGCGATGATCTGTGGCGGGCTGACCGCTCTCCTGATGGCGGTATTCCTATACTCCAAAACCCCCTGAGTGTGGCGGCCGCGTGGAGATACGGGGCAGGTAGCGTGCAAACGGGCGTATGGGTGAGGTCCCGCGCCTACCGTCGCAGGTATGCAGGCCGTCGATGTACTGGTCGTGGGTGCGGGTCTGGCCGGGCTGCGCACAGCCCGTTCGCTCGCCCGGCGGGAACTGAAGGTGCTGGTGGTCGACCGCCGCGGGTCGCTGTCAGCGGGCATCCGTACGACGGGGATCTTCGTACGGCGTACCCTCGACGACTTCGACCTGCCGGACCAGCTGCTCGGGCCCGGTATCCGGGACGTGCTGCTGTATCCGCCGTCGCGGCGAGCGCCGATCCGGCTCACCAGTGACCGCGACGAGTACCGCGTGGCCGACATGGCGGCCGTCTACGAGCACGCGCGCCGCGCCGCGGAGTCGGCCGGGGCGCGGGTCCTGCTGGGCGTACGGTATGTCGGCGCGTCGAGGGGTTTGGTGCGGTTCGCAGATGCGGACCCGGTGACGGCCCGGTTCATCGTCGGCGCGGACGGCGCCCGCTCCCGGGTGGCCCGTGATCTCGGCCTCGATGTCAACCGGCGCTCCCTGCTCGGTGCCGAGATCGTCCACCCGATCGCGCCTGGCACGGCCACCCCGGCGTTCCGCTGTGTGCTGGACCCCCGGGTCGCTCCGGGGTACCTGGGGTGGGTCATCGACGACGGCCGGCACGCGCATGTCGGCGTCGCGGGATATCCGGCCGCGATGCGCACGGGCATCCGCCACCTGCTGGACGCGTTCGCCGCGGACGCGCCCGGCCGTGCGGCGCCGACCGGTCCGGTCGAGCGTCGAGGCGGTCCGATCCCGGTCGGTGGTGTGCTGCGACGGCTGGCGTGCCCCGCCGGGCTGCTCGTCGGAGACGCGGCGGGCGCGGTGTCGCCGCTGACGGCGGGTGGATTGGACCCCTGTTTACGCATGTCCGAGTGGGCCGCGGCGGTCGCCGCCGGGTACCTGCGTACCGGCGATCAAAGCGTCTTGAGCCGGTACGACGGGGACGCGTTGCGGGCCCGGTTCCGAGGTCGCCTGTTGCTGCGCCGTGTGTTCGCCGGTATCCGGTCTCCCGCCGCGGCAGAGGCGGTGGTGACGCTGCTACGTAGTCGTGCCGGTCGGGCTTTGGCGGCGCGCGTACTGTTCGGAGACGGCTCGTTTCCCGATGTCAGCTCACGGCTCGCGGATCCGGCGATCGACCATCTGGGTGGCAGCCGAGAGCCCGGAGTCCGTTGATCGCCTCCTGCTCTCGGCCGTGCCCCGTTTGTGATCCGACTCCGGCATCATCACTGACCATGAAGAAGATGATCACTGCTCTGGCGGCCGGCGCCGCCCTATCGGCCGCCTTATCGGCGGTTGCCGCCCCCGCTCAGGCGGCCACCAAGGACCCCGTCAGCGCGCTGAAGGCCCAGCTCGTACCCGGGCACGGCGTGCGCTTCACCGAAACGGTCGCCTGGTCGAACGGCACGGAGGAGAGCGAGATCCAGGACCGCAAGGGCGTCTTCCAGTTCGACAAGAAGGGCGTCGCCGCGTTCGACATCAACATCCACTGGGACGACGACACCTACGGGCGGCAAAGGGCCGTCGGCGTCGGCGACATCACGTACCACACCGGCGGGGTCATGCCCATGGTGCTCCCGGAGGGCAAGACCTGGTACAAGGTCAAGAGTTACGGAGTGCCCGACTCCTACGGTCAGATTCTCAACCCGGCCGAGCCCAAGACCTTGGCCGCACTGATCAAGCACGGCAAGTCGACGAAGAACTCCATCACCGGCACGATCACCTTCAAGGACCTCAAGCAGGCCTCGGCCTGGTGGGCGGGCGCGAAGGCGCCCAGTTCGTTCGACAGCACGAAGGTCTCCTACACCCTCACGCTCACCTCGGGGGGCCTGGTGAGCAGGGTGCAGAGCAAGTTCACGGCTACGGAGGCCGGGCGACAGGCCATGATCGCCGTGGACAGCCGCTACAGCGGGTGGGGTGCGAAGGTGTCGGTCAAGGCGCCGGATCCCGCCAAGGTGACCACCGACTTCCGCTGACCCCACTCCCTCGCTAACTCAGCGTCCTGGGAACCCGGCGTAGTGCTCGGCGATCTCGTCGCTGGTCGTCAGCCATACGTCGGGGCGATTGGCGATGTACTCAAGCGCCTGATCGAGGTACTTCGCCCGGAACGCCTGGCCGATGACGAACAGGTGCAGCGCCAGCGCCATGACGCGCCTGCTCTCCGTGGATTCGGCACAGAGCTGGTCGACCTGGTCCTTGACCATCTGTACGAAGTCGGCGCCGCTCCTGCCGTGCATGGTGAAGATGCCCAGGTCGTTGAGTTCGAGTGAGTACGGCACGCTCAGCATTCCCGGGACGTTCAGCCGGTACGGCTGGTCGTCGTTGGTCCAGTCCAGCACGTAGCTCAGGCCGAGCTCGGCGAGCAGGGACGGCGTCTGGAACGTCTCGGTGAGCGCGGGACTCAGCCAGCCGCGTGGCCGCCGTCCCGTGGCCTTCTCGATGGTGTCGACGACCTCGGTCAGGTAGGCGCGCTCGTCGTCGACGTCGGCCTGGAGGGTGGAGTTGTTCTTGCCGTGGGCGAGCCACGCCCAGCCGTGGGCGTTGCCCGCCTCGACGATCTGGGGGTAGTGCTCGCACACGTCGGCGTTGAGCAGCACACTCGCCCGGATGGCGTGCCGGTCGAGTACCTCCATGACGCGCCAGATCGCCACCCGCGGTCCGTAGTCGCGCCAGCCGTAGTTGAGCGGATCCGGTACGAGAGTCGCGGTCGCCTCGTTGATGCTGGTGGAGGGGCGGTCGATCATGAAGTGCTCGACGTTCAGGCCCACGTAGAAGGCGAGGCCGTCGCTTCACCGCCATCGCCGACCCGGCCGACCGGCTCACGGTCACCCGTCACGATGGCGGGGTGACCGTCGCTTGGGAGGGTCCGTACCGCGACTACCCCGAATACGCGATGATCGCGGAGTTCGTGCCGTACATGCTGGCCGGCTCAGGGGCCGGTCGGCGGCTCACGCCGGTGTGGGTGGGGCTGCCGCGCCGCCCGCCGACCGCGCCCAAACGCCTGGCCGCGCTGTACGACACCAGGCGCGTCGAGTACGAGGCCGCCCACCCGTCGATCACGTTCGCCGAGGCCGACATCGACGCGCCCCTGCCACGCGCCGACCCCGCCCTCGCCGCGATCCTGGACAACCACGCGCAGCTGTCCACCGCGGCCGCCCGTCCGGTGCGGGGCTGGCTCGACCGTTTCCACGCCGCGCTCGAGTCCGCGGTCGCCGACGGCCCGCCGGGCCTTGACCAAGTGGCCCGGCGACTGGCCATGAGCCCCCGTACGCTCCAGCGCCGCCTGCGCGACGAGGGCAGCAGTTGGCGAGAGGAGCTGGAGAAGCTGCGCCAGCGACGGGTGGACCGCCTGCTGCGGGAAACCACGCTCAGCGTGGAGTCCATCGCCACGCGGGTCGGCTTCACCGACCCCCGGGCCCTGCGGCGAGCCATCCACCGCTGGTACGGCCACGGACCGGCCGCCATCCGCGCGAGTGGCCCAATGTGAGCGCCGGTCCGGCGCGGCGGCGGCTGACGGGTGGCCGGCGAGGAAGGCGGTCTTCGACCTCAAGCCCCAGGTAGCCCACGACGATCCCTTCTGCCGGTGATGAGGAAGACCGCCAGCGCGGCCAGGCAGAGGAAGGCGGCGGCCGACAGGCTCGCCACGGTGAACCCGTGCACGGTCGCCTCGGCGACGGCGGTGGGATGGGCCGCCAGGTAGCCGGCCGTGGCCGTACCGGCGATGGTGCTGAGCAGCGCGGTTCCAAGAGAGGCGCCCATCTGCTGGGCGGTCATGACGGCGGCGCCGGCGACGGAGGTGTCGGCGCCCGCGTTGAGGGTGGCGGTGCTGTTGGCGGTGATCAGCACCCAGCCGGTGCCCAGGCCGACCAGGAAGAGCACCGGCAGGACATGAAGCCAATAGCCGCTGTCCTGCCGCAGCAGGCCGAGCAGGCCCAGCGCGAGCGCCAGGGTCAGCAGCCCGGGGGTCAGCAGTGCGCGCAGCGGGGCACGGGGCACCAGCCGGCCGACCGTCCGCGCGCCGAGCATTAGGCCCGCAGTGAGGGGGAGGAAGGCCAGTCCGGCGCGTACGGGCGGGTAGCCGAGCACGTTCTGCAGGTAGAAGGTGAGGAAGAACAGCGCGGCGAACATCCCCACCGCCAGGCTGAGCACGGCCAGGTAGGAGCCGCCGCGGTGGCGGTCGAGGATCACGCGCAGCGGCAGCAGCGGATGGTTGACCCGGTGCTGGACCCACGCGAAGACGGCCAGCAGCAGAACTCCCGTGATCAGCGGGCCGAAGGTGAGGGCCGCGCCCCAGCCGTCGGTCTCGGCCCGCGAGAAGCCGTACACCAGCGCCATCAGGCCGCCGGTGGCCAGCAGGGCGCCCACCACGTCCACTCGGGGTCTGGATCCGGCCGGCGTGGAGCGGACCGCGTAGAGCACGCCCGTGCCGGCCGCCAGAGCGATGGGGATGTTCACGTACATGCACCAGCGCCAGTCCAGGTACTCGGTCAGAACCCCGCCCAGGAGTACGCCCAGGCCGGAAGAACTGCCCATCACCGTCCCGTACACGCCGAAGGCCCTGCCCCGCTCGGCGGGCAGCGGGAAGGAGACGGCCATGGTGCCGAGGACGGCAGGCGTCAGCAGGGCACCGAAGGCGCCTTGCAGGCCCCGGGCGGCCAGCAGCGTCGCCGGCCCGGTGGCCGCGCCGCCCAGGGCGGAGGCCAGGGCGAAGCCGGCCAGCCCGATCAGCAGGCTGCGGCGGCGGCCGAACAGGTCCGACAGCCGGCCGCCCAGGAGCAGCAGGCCGCCGTAGCACAGGGCGTAGACGGTGATCACCCACTGGCGGGTGGGGTCGGACATGGACAGTGATCGCTGCGCGGAGGGCAGCGCGATGTTCACGATCATCAGGTCGATCCCGACCATGAGCTGGGCCGTGGCGACCGTGGCCAGTGCCCACCAGCGGCGCGGGTCGGGAAGCGGGGGATCGGAGGGGTGCCGGGCGGAGCCGACTGTCGTGGTCATGGCATACCTCGAAACTAGTTGGCCAACCCAACGTTGGCCCGGCCAACGGTAGCACCATAATCGTGGGGCGAGCCAACGGTAGACTCGGTCCATGGAGTCGGCACCCGCCCGCCTGCGCGGCAAGCCCAGCTGGTTGATCAGTAAGACCTCGCTGCACGCGCAGCGACTCATCGGCGAGGTGCTGACGCCCGTCGACGCCCGTGGCTACCACTTCGCGATCCTGGCCGCCCTGGAGGAGTTCGGACCCGCCAGCCAGATCGCCCTCGGCCAGCGCTGCGGCATCGACCGCAGCGACACCCACGCCACCGTGAACGAGCTCGCGGACCAGGGGCTGGTCGAGCGCGCGCCCGACCAGGCCGACCGGCGCCGCAACATCATCACCCTGACCTCGGCCGGGCGGCGGCGGCTGGAGGAGCTCGACTCGATCCTGGCCGGGGTTCAGGAAGAGCTGCTGCGGCCGCTGTCAGAAGCCGAGCGCACGCAGCTGCTGGAGCTGCTGAGACGGGTATTCGATCACGTGGTCAGACGGTAGCCGGGAGACATGACCGCGTCAGCCGTCGACAAGTACCGGGTTGCGAGGCGGGCCGTCGGCGAGAAGGGTGGCCAGCAGGTGCGGTAGCCCGGCGGGTCGCAGGAGGTCGGTGGTCTCGGTCAGTTCTTGCGCCGTCCACCAGCGGTGGCCGGTGATGCTCGTCCTTTCGAAGTCCTCCATCCGGGTGGTGTCGATCTCGAAGACTGGGACGCGGGCCAGGTAGTAGCGCTGCCGTACCTCGTAGGTGACGCCGTCTCGATCGACGGTCCAGGGGCGTCCTCTCCACACCTCTGGGCCCAGGGTCGCGCCCGTCAGCCCGGTCTCCTCGTACAGCTCGCGCAGTGCCGCGTCTTGATAGGTCTCGCCGGGTTGGAGCCCGCCGCCGGGGGTGTACCAGCGAAGGGTGCCGTCGAGCCGGTTGCGGCTGGAGAACAGCAGGAGCCGATCGGCGGCGTCGATGAGCACGACTCGGGCACTGGGACGCGCGATCAAGCGGCCCGCCCCATCCTCCGTACGAGCGCAGGGTGCAACCTGCTCTCCTTCGGGTCTCGGGCGGAGGCGGTCAGCCGAAGCCATTGGGGCAGAGGAAGGCTCTGATGGCACTCGGCGCGCTCTTGAGGAGCGCCGACTCGTTCTCCAGCGAGCAGAAGTCACTGCCGATCTCGGCGTTGACGAATCGGGTCGCGTTCCGCTTCGCGATCAGGTCGATGCCGCCGACGCTCGGGGAGTCGAGTTCGGCCGCCACCCAGTAGCCCACGCATCGCTTGCGGGCGACCCTGGCGTCCTGCGGCAGGCCGCCGTTCAGCGTGGCGGCCTGCCGGAGGATCGAGCTCGCGGACGCGCACGGCACGGCGGTGGCCGAGCGGCGTGTGGTGGGGGACGCGCTCGCCTTCTCCGTTGTGGCGGGCGTTTCCTCAGGGGTCTCCGTCTCCTCAGGGGTCTCCCTCGTGCTGGTCGTCTCCTCGGGAGTCGGGGTCGGGGTCTCCGTCGTCTCCTCGGGGGTCGGGGTCGCGCTCGTGTCCGGCGTCAGGTTCTCCGCGGGCGTGGACGAGGGAGGGTCGCTCAGGCTCCGGAGTGCCGCCGGTATCCCCTCCGAGCCCACCCAGACCAGCGCGCCGATGGCCACGACCGTCGCCAGGACGGCGGCGGCCGGCCACAACGGCACGCGATTGGCAGGCGGTGATACCGGCGGCGGCATGACGACCGTGCCCGACCTGGGTGGGGGTGGCATGGGGGTCGTGCCCGACCTGGGTGGGGGCGGCATGGGGATCGTGCCCGCCGTGAGTGGGGTCGTGCCCGATTTTAGTGCGGTGACCTGGGCGAGCAGCTCGTCCGCGGTGGGCCGGGCCGTCCTGTCCTTGGCGAGCGCGCTTCGTACCAGGTCCCGAACCTGTGTGGGTACCCCGGACAGGTCGGGATCGACGCTCATGACGCGGTAGGCGAGGACGTCGGGGGCTCCGGTGCCGAACGGCGGGCGCCCCGTCGAGGCGTACGCCATCAGCGCGCCCCAGGCGAAGACGTCGGCGGCGGCGTCCGCCTCGTCGCCCCGGTACTGCTCAGGGCTGATCCAGCCGGGCGTACCGATCAGCGCGCCGGTGCCCGTGAGGCCGCTCTCGTCGAGGGCTCGGGCGATGCCGAAGTCGAGGACCTTCGCGCCGGAGTCGGAGAGGATCACGTTCCCGGGTTTGAGGTCGCGGTGCACGATGCCGGCACCGTGGATGTCGGTGAGCGCCTCGGCGATGTCCACGCCGAACGAGAGCAGTTCGTCCGGCGGCAGTGGCGCGTTGTCCTGTACGTACGTACTGATCGTCGGGCCGGGGACGAACTCGGTGGCCAGCCAGGGAGGCATCGCGGCGGTGTCGGAGGCCATCACCGAGACCGTGCAGCGCCCGCGCACCCGGGACAGGAGATCGACCTCGCGGACGAAGCGGGCGAGGAACTGCGGATCAGCGGCTAATCCCGGATGGATGACCTTGACCGCGACCCGGGCGCCGTCGTCCGCGACGCCCGCATAGACCACGCCCATGCCGCCGGCGCCCATCCGGCCCACGATCCGGTACGGACCGATCGCCTCGCGCTCGTCCTTCACCAGAGGGCCGAAGCCGCCGGGGTCACTCATCGAGGCTCCGCTCGCCGGATCATCGCAACGGCAATGATCCTAATGACAGGTGCCCGGGTGTGTGCGCTCGCCCTCGGAGCGTGATCGTCGGCAGGGTGACCGCGAGCGGAGTCGGCATCCGTCTAGATCAATTCCGGGTAATGTGCCGGACATGCGGCGATTGATCACATCCCGCGGGCTATGGCTCGCGCTTTTGGCGGCCATTGCGGCAGCGACGATCGTGGTGATCGCGCGCTCTCGACGGCGCCCGGTCCAGCGGGAGGAGGTGGCTTCCGATTCCTTTTCGATTCCGACCCGTAGTTCGATTCCGACCCGGAGCGAGAAAGCGCAGTGGCCGCCGGCTCCGATCCTCGGCACTCCCACCGCTGAGGATCTCCAGCGCTATGGCGCCGAAAAGCCGTCCCTCTTCGACCGCCCCGAGTTCACCAAGTTCTTCGAACGCGGCGAGCCAAGGGAGCCGCTGGACGATGCCACCCGCCGCCGCCTGACTCGTTGGGCCGTTGCCGGACTCGCGATTCTCATGCTGGCTCTCGGTACTCAAGTCCTTGAATCCGCGGTCTTCTCCGAGCCCTCATCTGATGTGCGGTGGGGGCCATGCCTTGAGAACACCTCGGACAGCGGTACGGCCTGCACGTTCGCCGGAAACGAGGAGGAGTACGGTCCGGACGCTGATTACGTGTCCCAGCAGTCGGCGGAGAGTGAGGAAACGCAGGCCCGTCCCGACGCGGACTGCCGGCCCGTGGGCACCGAACCGCGCGTACGGAAAATCGACGCGAAGGTTGAGCGGGCGGTGGACCGGCAGTGGCAGCGCATCGAGGACTGGCTGAAGACCAACGCTCCCCGGAGTTATCGCACACTCGGCAAGAGCGGAGACGCGAAAACCATCGCGGCCGCGGAGGCGTATATGGGAATACGTTTCCCAGACGATCTGCGGGCCTCACTCCTGCGGCATGACGGGGCCGTCTACCTCAAGGACACCTGGGCCTTCGGCTTCCTGGGCAACTCGTACTCGAGCGTCCAGGAAATGCGTGTCACGTGGCGACGGTTGTGCGACATCGACGGTGAGGAGGAAAGTGACGGGGAATTCTCCGATCCACGATCGGAATGGTGGGACGGACGAATGATCCCCGTCGGCGCCGACGGAATGGGCGACCACCTGGTGATCGACTCGGCGCGGAAGGACATCGGCGAAACCGATCATGAGGGCTCCATGCGCTTCACGCCGGGAGGCGTCCGGATCCGCTCCTTCTACGCCCTGCTGAAGACCACCGCCGACGCCATGGAGAAGGGCGGCTCCATCGGCTACTGGAAGCCGAAGGTGGTCGACGGTGAGCTCGACTGGGACGTCCTCTGAGCGCCTGAGGCGAGCAATGCGCCCGGTGCGGGCATGATCGGTAGAGTCGCGCACTATGGGTGTTCTCGTCGATTACTTCACGGTGGACTCCGAGCAGTCCGCCCGGCTGGCCCTGTCCGGTGGGCCGGCGGCGTTGAATCTGCCGTACGTCGACTGCAAAGGCTGGCTCGACGACCTCGACACGCTGGCCGCCGAGCTGAGCGGACGTGACCTCAGCGAGTTCGGCGACAGCAAGGCCGTCATCGACGACGGTGAGTCGGCGGGCGTTGAACTGGCGGCGCCCGAGACCACCGCCGCGCTCGCCGCCGTGGACGACGCGCGGCTGCGCGAGTACGCCGAGGAGGAACTGCTCGACGAGTTCGAGGTCGAACGCGTCACCGGCCTGCGGGACCTGGCTCGCGAGGCGGTACGGCTCAACCAGGGGATATATCGCTGGTCGTGCCTCTGAGCGCCTCGAACAACTCCTCGCGGAGCGCGGGCGGCAGTTTCCGGCCCAGCTCCGAAGGGCTCACCAGCCGGTGGTCGTCGTTGTACTCGAGAGCCCTCTCCGCGAGGAACTCCAAGCTGAAGCGGGCCTTCTCCCGGTGACGTGGGTCCGGCCAGCGCTCCACCACAGGCAGCGCCGCCTCCACCCGCGCGCTGACCCGGTCGAGGAGCGCGTAGCCGGGCAGGCCGGGAAAGCGCTGGGCCCGCAGGTCGATGTGCCGGAAGGCGACACCGTCGAGCTCCGCGCCGGTGAAGTCGTTGCCGGTGAAGTCATTGCGGTCCCTGCCCAGCGCCGCCTGGTCGTGGGTCGGACGGCCCCAGAAGTTGACATCCCGCACGCGGCCGAGAAAGACGCAGTCGACGAATTCGGCTTCGGACGTGGACGTCTGGTCCCTCAGCCGGGACCCGTCGAACACGCATCTCTCGAACCGGACGTTACCGAAGAAGGTGAGCGGCGCGAATCGGGTGCGGCGGAACACACAGTCGCGGAAGACCGACTGCGGCCAACTGACGCGGCGGTTCCACGACCCGCGCACGCCGGTGGCCCCCATCGACAGGTCTTCGAAGGTGGTGCCGGAGAAGTCGCAGCTTTCGAACCGGCTGCCGTGGGCGCTGAAGGAGACGAAGTGAATCCCGGAGAAGTCCACGCCCACCATCAGCGCCTTGTCGAAGGTCACACTGGACACTCCGGCAGGAAGGTCGAAACGCCGCTCGCGAAGTGTTCCGCGGGCGAGCCACGCGGGCTGCCACTTGTCCGGGCTCGGCTGGAGGCTGAACCGCTCGGACGCGCTCATGTCGGCCGCCGGCGTTCTGGGAGCTCGTGATCACGCATGCGCGGAGTCTCGCAGCCCGATCCGACAAAACAGCCTGCGGAGCCGGTACAAAGGGACGACACACCGAGTCGGAATATTTCCGCAAACGGCCAGGCTGACCGGGGCATGATTCTTGTGACCGGTGCCACCGGCAACGTCGGACGGCAGGTTATCGCCCAGCTTGTGTCCTCCGGCGTCCCTGTGCGGGCGCTTGTGAGAGATGGTCAGCAGTCTCGGCTCCCTGAGGGGGTTGAGGCGGTCGAAGGTGACCTGTCCAGGCCGGGCACCCTGAAGAGGGCGCTGGTGGAGGTCGAGACGGTGTTCCTGATCTGGCCCTTCCTCGCCACGGACGGGGCCTCCGCCGTGCTCGACGTGGTCGAAGGCCATGCCCGCCGCGTCGTCTACCTCTCCTCGTCAGGGGTGAACGACGAGGCCGAGCGGCAGAGCGACCCGATCAACCAGCTCCACGCCGACATGGAGCGCCTGATCGAGGAGTCCGGCCCGCAGTGGACGATCCTGCGGGCGAACACCATCGCTTCCAACACTCGTGGGTGGGCCGAGCAGATCCGTGGCGCGGGTGTCGTGCGTGGTCCTGACATCGCCGCCACCGCGGTGATCGATCCGCGCGACATCGCCGCCGTGGCGGTACGTGTGCTGGTCGAGGACGGCCATGCCGGCATGACGTACGTGCTGACCGGCCCGCAGGTGGTGAGCAGGACCGAGCAGGTACACGCCATCGGGGAGGCGATCGGCCGCCCGTTGCGTTTCGAGAAGGTGCCCGTAGAACTCGCCCGGCAGCAGATGCTCGCGGACGGCAGGCCGCCGGCCCTGGTAGAGGCCCTGCTGGCCAGCGCCGAAACGCGACCTCACTCAGCATTGATCACCTCCACCGTGGAAGAGGTCACCGGAACTCCGGCACGTACGTTCCGAGACTGGGCCTTCGACCACGCCGACGACTTTCGCTGAGCGAGCGAGCGGGCTGGGCTGGGCTGCCGTCCGGACCATAGGGACGCCTTAAGGATTCCGTAAACGGGTCGCGCCACGCTGAAGGCAGATGAAGACGGCGGGACCGGACGGACCCGCCCAGCCCTCAAAGGAGTGAGACAAATGGCGAGCAGGCTGGTCGTTTCGACGTTCGTGTCGTTGGACGGTGTCATGCAGGGCCCCGGCGGTGCCGGCGAGGACGATTCTCACGGCTTCCAGCACGGCGGATGGCTGCCCCCGCACGTGGACGAGGGGTTCGGCCGCATCATGAACGACCAGCTCGAGCGGGCGGACGGGATGCTGCTGGGCCGCAGGTCGTATGAGATCCTCGCCTCGTACTGGCCCAACGTGCCGGACGAGGAGGGCGGCGCCAAGATCAACAGCATGCCCAAGTACGTCACCACCAGGGCACCGATGACCGCCGAGTGGCGCAACACCCAGGTCTTGGTGGGCGAGGCCGCCCAGACGGTCGCCGAGCTCAAGCGGAGCACCGACGGCGAGATCCTCGTGCAGGGCAGCAGCGACCTGATGCGTACGCTGCAGGAGGCCGAACTGGTCGACGAGTATCGGCTGCTGATCTTCCCCGTCGTCCTCGGCCAGGGCAAGCGGCTCTTCGCCGAAGGCACCGCGCCCGCTGGGCTGAAGGTCACCGGGTCGACCACCACCGACGCCGGCGTCATCTACGTCACCTACGAGTGGGCGGGCAAGCCCTCCTACGGATCGGTCGCATAGCAGAAGTCAAATCTCCCTCGTCACATGCTGTGCTGTGATTTTTCCGGAAAGTATCCTTTTCGCGCCCGCGTGGTGATACAAAACCCCCAATTTGGTCTTCCACGTGGGCGCCGGGATGCGACCGCTCTCACAGAAGCAGCGGACCGAGAGAGAGGTCGTGCATCACCTTGATGCCTGGCGCGTGGCCCCCATCGACCCCTGAACCACTGGCGTCGGTATCCGTAGAACCGCTGCTCACCAGGGACTACGACGCGGATCCCACGCTCGTCCATGACCGCCTGCGCGCCAAGTACGGGCCGGTCGCGCCGGTGGACCTGCTCGGGGTGCCGGTGTGGCTGGTCCTCGGGTACGCCGAAGTGCTGCGGGTCATGAAGAACGAGGGCGACATCTGGAGCAAGCACCTGGACAACTGGCGGGCGAGGGCGGAAGGCGCGTTGCCACCGGACTGGCCCGTGCTTCCCGCGTTCGAGCTCAACAGCGTGGCCTTCCAGGACGGGATGACGCTGCACCGGCTCCGCGACACGTGGACCTCGGCGCTCGCCCCCTTCCAGGACCGCGGTCACCCTCAGGCGCAGCTGCTGGAAGACGCGATCAGGCGATATGCCGACGACCTCATCAGTTTGCTGGCCGAAGGCGAATCCCGTACCGGATGGGCGGATCTGTCCGCACAGTACGCGCGACCGCTCCCGTTGATGGTCGCCAACCGGCTCTTCGGCTTCGAGACCGCGCGTGGCGATGACGTGGTCATGGACACCTGGCGGGTGCTGGACGCCGGTCCCGAGGCGGCCGCGGCCTCGCAGCGGTTGTTCGCCGCGATGATGGAGCTGTCCAGCGCCAAGATGAGCCGCCCCGGGAAGGACCTGCCTTCCTACATGCTCGCGGCCAATCCCGACTTCACCGTCGAAGGGCTGTCCCGGGAGCTCCTCATGCTGCCGGGGGTCGTCGGCGACATGACCGGGGGCCTGATCTGCAACACGATCCTCGAGGTGATGACCAATCCGGAGGTGCGGTCGGGCCTGTCCGCGGGGACGATCGAGGAGACCGTGAACCGGGTCGCGCTGGCCAACCCGCCGATGGCCAACCTCACGTTCCGGTTCCCGACGGCGGATGTGTGGCTGGGGCGCTTCGCCATCTCCGCGGGCGATCCCGTCATGTTGTCCGTCGCCGGAGCTCACAGCGATCCGTTGTTCGGCAGCGCGATCGACCGGGAGGCCATCCGCAGCACCCGCGCCCACCTGGCATGGGGCGCGGGGCCGCATGCCTGCCTTGCGCGACTGCTGGCCACCCGCATCACCACGATCGCCGTGGAGCGGCTGTTCGATCGCCTCGACAGGCTGCGGCTCGCGCTGCCCGCCGACCAGCTCCCGTGGCGCTCCTCTCCCTTCATGCGGGCGCTGCGGTCCCTGCCGGTCGATTACGAACTCGCCCAGGCTCCGGCGAACACCGAACCGCCAGTGGCGGCAGACGCGGTCACCGTGGAAGCGGAGTCGCCCCGCTCCGCGCTGTGGCGTTTCCTGCGCGGGCTGCGTGGATCACGGAAATAGTCCCCATTAGGGTAGGCGGCGCACTCCCGTAGTCGATCATGTGGCGTAGGAAGGCGGCCCATGCCCCGGTGGCGTTACCTGCGATGGTGGCTGGCGGCGCTGGCGGCCTGCGTCTTGAGCTTCCTGACCCTGTGGCTGCCGATGTTCTTCAAGGCCGACGCGGCGATCGGCTGTACCAGCTACGGCCCTCTTCCGCTCGGCCTGGCGGAGGTGTGGTCCGAGCTCGAATCAATGTGGCTCCATCTCCGTGAGCCCGTGGCGTACTCGTTCGGGGGGAGTCTGGCCCTGAACGGTCTGCCGACGCTCAGCGTCCTGCTGGCGACCGTGGCCTCCGCGTGGGCGGGGCGGCGGCTCGGCGCGGTAGTGGGTGTGCTGGCCGCCCTGGTCGTGGCGGTGGTCGCGCTGGACTGGGCGTTCATGGCGATCTCGTACGTCATGATGCTCGGCTGCGCGGGCTGGGCGGGGAGGCTGCCGTGGTTGGTCTGGCGCCTGCTGCCGATGCTCGGATACGGGAGCGCGGTCGTCATGCTGGTCGCGGGCATGCGGGTCCGGCGGCGCGCGGAGCGGGTTCTCTAGCCGCACGGGAAGCGTGCAAATCGCTGTAAAAAGCGAACTATTGACTATATCTGTACGAAGTGCATATGGCGCTCCTTGTGCGGCCCCTGCGGGCCTCTGGCACCTGATTCACCTCGTATGTCCGTTTTCTCCGATCATGTGTTTGTTTGTCTTTTTTGTGGGGCAGGTGGAGACCGGTTGTTCCAGGCGAGCGGGAGGGCAAGGAGCGCTGGTCATGAAAGACAAAGTTCAGATAGGGCTGGCCATCGCCGCGGGCTACTACCTCGGCCGACGCCACAAGCTGCGTTGGGCGACCACGTTGGCCCTGGCCGGGGTGCTCAGCCGGCTGCGCGGCCAGGGCGGCCTGCTGTCGCAGGGGATCAAGATGCTCGGTTCGTCGCCCGAGATGGACAAGCTCACCGGCCGCCTGCGTGGCGAGCTGATGGACGTCGGCAAGGCGGCGGCCGTGGCCATGACGAGCAGGCAGCTCGAATCGCTGACATCCAGGCTGCACGAGCGGGCCGAGGGTCTGCGCCATCCGGGCACGCCTGAGGAAACGGCCGAGGACGAGGAGGACTACGAAGAGGGCTACGAGGAGGAAGAGGAAGAGGCGCCTGAGGAGAAACCGCCCAAGCCGGCACCACGGAGAAGGAATCCCAAGGCCGAGCCCGCACGCGCTACGCGGCCGGTCACCAGGACACGGAGGCGAGCTTGATGGCTCAGGTATCGAAGACTCAGCCCATCAAGAAGGTCACTGAGGCCCTGCCGGCAGACGTCAAGAAGGTCGCGGAGGCCCTGCCGACAGAAGCGCTCACCCAAGAGCTCAAAAACCTCGCACAGGCCTTCATCGAGCGAGCGCTGCAGTCCGTGAGTGACAAGGTCGAGGACGTGGCGGGCCGGCTCGCCGATCCCGCGGCAGGCGGCGGAGTTTCCGGCCTGTTCAGCGCGCTCACCGGATCGGATAAATCTGGCGGCAAGTCCGTCAAAGGTTCGATGCTGGGTGGCGCGGCCAAGGGGGCACTCAAGGGCCTGTTCGGAGGCATGGGCAAGGGGACCAAGAAGCTACGGTTCGTCAACATCGCCGAAACGCTCGACATCGGCGCTCCCGTACGGGTCGTCTACAACCAGTGGACGCAGTTCCAGGATTTCCCGACCTTCATGAAGAAGGTGGAGCATGTAGAGAACGAGAGCGACGAGAAGCTGTCGTGGAAGACACAGGTCTTCTTGTCCCATCGCAACTGGGAGTCGGACATCGTCGAGCAGGTGCCCGACGAGCGGATCATCTGGCGCTCCAAGGGCCCCAAGGGCTACGTCGACGGCGCTGTGAGTTTCCACGCGCTAACCCCCAACCTGACCCGGGTCCTGCTCGTACTCGAATATCACCCGCGCGGGGTGGTGGAGCACGTCGGCAATGTCTGGCGTGCGCCGGGCAGGCGGGTACGGCTGGAGTTCAAGCACTTCAAGCGGCATGTCATGACGCAGATCATGCTGCACCCCGAGGAGATCGCCTCCGGCGGGTGGCGCGGCGTGATCCACGACGGTGAAGTCGTCAAGGACCACGAGACCGCGGTCCAGGAGGAGCAGGCCGCGCAGGAGGAGGAAGAGGAACGGCCGGAAGAGGAACGGCCGGAAGAGGAACGGCCGGAAGAGGAACGGCCGGAAGAGGAGCCGGAGGAAGAAGAGGAAGAGGAACTGCCGGAGGACGAGTACGAGGAGGAGGAAGAGCCCGAAGAGGAAGAGGAAGAAGAGGAGGAGCCGGAGGAAGAAGAAGAGGAAGAGGAGGAGGAAGAAGAGCCGCCTCGCGCGGCCTCTCGGAGACGGGGGCGCGCCAAGGAGCCACCGGCGCGGCCGGTTCGTCGCAGAGCCGGTACCCGGACGACGTAACACGGGACGGCGTCCGCGAAGACCGGCGGGGCAGCGTCGCCAGAGACCGGCGGGGCAGCGTCCCCGAAGAGCGGCGGGCGGCGTCCGCGAATACCGAGGGAGAAGTAATGACCGTGCAACCCGCGACAGGCGGAATAGCCGACCGTCCGTCTCCGTCGGGCCTGGCCGACGTCATCGACACGATCCTCGACAAAGGGCTGGTCATCGACGCCTACGTCCGAGTCTCACTCGTCGGCATCGAACTGCTGACGATCGACGCGCGCATCGTCGTGGCCAGCGTGGACACCTACTTGCGCTACGCCGAGGCCGTGAACCGGCTGGACCTCGAGGAGTCCGGGGGAGAAGGGCTGCCCGAGATCATGCAGAACATGACGCAGGGCAAGGGCAAGAACGTCACCCAAGGAGTCCTGGAAGCGGCAGGGGAGAAGCTGAGCGACTTCGTCGGCGAGCTCGGCGAGAAACAAGAGACGCGCAGTCGGCGGCAAGAGCGAGAGGAGCGGTGAAATGGCGCAATCCGCGGAAGCCGCGAAGGCCGCCGGCTCTGAGCAGGCCACCCAGGCGGATGTTCCCGAGCAGGTCACCAAGAAGACCGGCGTCTACATCTATGGTCTCGTACCCGAGGACGTCGAGGTGTCCAGCGACGCGCAGGGCGTAGGGGATGAAGCTGCGGAGATCAGGCTGATCCGGCACGGCGAGATCGCCGCCCTGGTGAGCGACATCGCGCTCGACCGCCCGCTCGGCACCCCCGACGACCTGTTCCGGCATGGGGCCCTGCTCGATGCCACCGCCGCCGAGGTGCCCGTCATCCCGATCCGCTTCGGCTCGGTGATGACGAATGAGAAAGCCGTCGTCGAGGAGCTGCTGACGCCCCATCACGACGAGTTCCGCAGCGCGCTGGACGAGCTGGAGGGACGGGCCGAGTACGTCATCAAAGGACGCTACGTCGATCAGACGCTGTTCCGTGAGGTGCTGAGTGAGGTCCCGGAGGCCGAGCAGCTGCGAGAGCAGATCCAGGGGCAACCGGAGGATCTGACGCGGAACGCGCGGATCCGGCTCGGGGAGCTGATCAACCAGTCGGTCGTGGCCAAACGCGAAGCCGACACGCAGACGCTGACCGAGGAGGTGGGCCCGCTCGCCGTCCTCACCGTCATCCGGGAGCCCTCTCACGAACAGGACGCCGTTCACGTGGCCGTGCTCATGGAGACGGACCGGCAGGAGGAGCTGGAGCGGGTGGTGAACGAGTTCGCCGATCGCTGGTCCGGACGGGTTGAGATGCGCATATTGGGCCCGCTGGCACCGTACGACTTCATCACCGCGCGGACTCAGGAGTGATGACGGATGGGACTGATCGGCCTGATCTTCGGCTGGCCGCTCGCGCCGGTCAAAGGGGTGATCCGGCTCGGCGAGCTGATACAGGAGCAGGTGGAGCGGCAGACGCATGACCCGGCGATGGTCAGGCGCCGGCTGGAGGAGATCGAGCAGTCCAGGGCCGCCGGCCTGATCTCCGAGGAGGAAGAGGCGCTGGAGATGAAGCAGACGCTCGAATCGATGATCGGCAAGCCCGGCCAGGCTGTCGCGCCGACAGGTGAGGAAGAGGAAGAGGAGGGGTGATCGCATGCCTGTCAGGCGCAGTGTCCGCGAAGAGCGGCCGGCCGGCAGCCAGGCACCAAGGTGCTCAGGGGAGGAACCCGACGAGAGACGGACGGAGCCACGTCAGAAACGCCGCCCACGCGGCCTGTCAGTGGCGGACGTCGGCGAAGCCGGTTTGGCCCACATCGCCGATCTGGTCGCGGGCGAGCCGGAAGGCATCACGATGGTGAAGCCGATCGAGCGCGGCTGGGTGGTGAACGTGGAGGTCCTGGAAGATCACCGCATTCCCTCCTCCGGTGACATTCTCGCGCTCTACGAGGCCGAGTTGGACCCGGAGGGAAACCTGCTGTCCTACCGGCGGATCCAGCGGTACCGGCGGGGCAGCGGCACCACCGGGGAGGGCGATTCGCGATGACCGAGCCGGGCTCCGTGGTGCGCCAGAACAGCGTCCCCGCCGGGCGGCTCTCCAACCACGAGCCGGCGAACCTCGGCGACATCCTGGAACGGGTTCTCGACCGAGGCATCGTGATCGCGGGAGACATCCGCGTGAACCTCCTGGACATCGAGCTGCTGACCATCAAGCTCCGGCTGATCATCGCCTCGGTCGACACCGCCAGGGAGATGGGGATCGACTGGTGGGAGCACGATCCGTGGCTCAAAGGGCAGGACCGGGAGCTGCGCGAGGAGAACCGCAGGCTCCGGCGACGGCTCGCCGCGGCGGAGGAGGGCGCCGCACTTCCGCGCGGTCCGACCGCGGAGGTCGAGTACGTCGATGAGCGAGCACCCGAAGTGGACGAGCGTGATGAATGACGAGTGTGATGAATAACGCGGGCACTTACCTGTACGCGGTCACCCGCGACGAAGGAGTCACCCTTCCCGAAGACTTGAAGGGTGTGGCCGGCGAAGGGGTGCGCGCCATCACGCATGCCGGTCTCGTCGCGTACGTGAGCACGGTCCCGCTGGACCGGTTCGGCGAAGAGCCACTGCGGCGGTCCATGGAAGACCTGGACTGGCTGGGCGAGACCGCTCGGGCGCACCATCGCGTGGTGGAGGCGGTGGCCCGGACGACGCCGACGGCCCCGGTCCGTCTGGTCACGGTCTACAGCGGCGAGGACCAGATCAGGGAGCTCCTGGACCGGCGGCATGACGATTTCGCCGAGACGCTCGGGCGGATCGCCGACCGCCAGGAGTGGGGGGTGAAAGCGTACGTCGATCCGGCCGCGCCGCCGCCCGCCGAAACGGGGGCGGAGAGCGCGACCAGCCCGGGCCTGGCGTACCTCAAGAAACGGCAGGCGAGTCTGCGCAGTCGTGAGGAGACCTGGCGCCAGGCCGCCGCGCGTGGGGAGCACATCCATGACGTCCTCAAGTCCGTGGCGGTCGCCAGCCAGCGGCATCGCCCCCAGGACCCGCAGCTGTCCGGTCGCGCGGAGTGGATGATCCTCAACGGCGCCTACCTGGTCGATCTCGACCGCGGCGCGGAGTTCGCGCGGGTCGTCGACGGGCTGCGGGGCGAGGGAATCGACGTGGAGCTCACCGGTCCATGGGCGCCGTACTCCTTCGCCGCCTTCGCCGAGACACCGGAGAGGCCGGGAGGGGGGACCGGCGATGACGCTTGATCAGCCCCGCGGCGCCGTGCTCGCCCGGGAGGACCGGCTGCCGCCCGAACGCGTGGCGCTGGTGGACCTCCTCGACCGGCTGCTGGCGGGTGGGGTCGTGGTGAGCGGGGACCTCGTCCTGTCCATCGCGGACATCGACCTGGTGCGCATCTCCGTACGCGCGCTGATCATGTCGGTCCGGAGTACCGATGAGGAATGACCTGGAAAAGTCGTCATCGGTGCGGAAGGTGCCGTCGAGACGGCTGCGCATCGAGACCGACGCCGAGGCGGTGGAGCGCGACCTGTCGCGCCTGGTGCTCACCCTGGTCGAGCTCGTACGCCAACTCGTGGAGCGTCAGTGTGTGCGCCGGATGGAGCAAGGGGACCTGTCGGACGAACAGATCGAGGCATTGGGCGTGACCTTGATGCGCCTGGAAGAGGCGATGACCGAAATGTGCGACAAGTTCGGTCTGTCGCCCTCCGACCTCAATATCGACCTCGGACCGCTCGGGACGCTGCTTCCCCGGGACTAGCTGTCGGCGAGGACCTGCGCCAGCGCATGGGATGCCTGGCGGATCATGCCGGGGTTGGTCTCCCAGTAGTACGGCAGCGCTATCACCGCCTGAGCGAGCGCCCAGCCGCGGCCGCGCACCCAGGAGGCGTCGTCGACGCCGAGTTCGCGCCGGAATCGGCGTCGACTCTCACCAGCGAACACGTTCCACGCGGGCTGGAGGTCGCAGGCGGGGTCACCCACGTTGAGGCCGCCGAAGTCGATGACCGCCGACAGACGGCCGTCGACGACGAGCAGGTTGCCCGGCAGCAGATCGCCGTGCACCCAGACCTCCGGGCTGTCCCAGGCCGGGGCGTCGAGCGACTCCTGCCACGAGCGGAGCGCGGCGTCGCCGTCGATCCGGTCGCCGAGCTGGGCGATCGACTGACGAACAGACGCGTCGCTCTCCGCGAGCGGTCCGCCTCGGCTGTGCGGGGAGCGCGGGGGCGCGCCGGTCGTACTGATCTGACGGAGCGCGGTCACGAACGCCGCGAGGTCGACGGCTGCCTGGTCCAGGTCGTCGATCGTGCCGTTGGCGTTCGCGCCGGGCAGCCACTCGTACACCGACCAGTCGTAGGGATAGCCCCCGCCCGGCCGGCCCATGGCCAGTTGCACCGGAAGCGCGAGGGGCAGGTGCGGCGCGAGCTTCGGCAGCCACTCCGCCTCCTTCGCCGCCTGCTTGGTGGCCCACCCGATGCGCGGGAGCCGAGCGACCAAGTGGTCACCGAGCCGGTAGATGTCGTGATCGGTTCCGTACGAGTCGACCGGCGCGATCGGCAGCTCGGCCCAGCGCGGGAACTGCTCGGCGAGCAGGCGGCGCACGAGGGCGACGTCGGTCTCGATCTCGTCGGTGTGCATCTTGGTCGCTCTCATCGCCGTCATTCTTGGTGAACCGCCTTGACCGTCGCAACGGAGTTTCGCCGACAACGGCCGGGACCGGCCCGGCCGTTGTCGGCGAAAGTCAGGATGTTTTCGGAAAAGTCAGGCTGGTTTCGGGAAAGTCAGGCTGAGGTGAGTACAGCCGGGTCCTGAGCGGTGGTGGCGGTGGTGTCCCGTTCGGGCCGGCGCAGCACCGTCAGCGCCACGATGAAGGCGGCCACGAGCAGCGCGGCGGAGATGGTGAAGGCCACGTGATAGCCACCGGTCAGCGCGACCGCCTGACTCTGCCCGGCGGACAGCAGATCCCCGGTACGGGAGGCGGCCAGCGTGGACAGCACCGCGACGCCGATCGCCATGCCGACCTGCTGGGTGGTGTTGAACAGCCCGGAGGCCAGGCCCGCGTCGTCGGCCTTGGCGCCGGACATGCCGAGCGTCGTCAGCGCCGGCAGGACCAGGCCGCCACCCGCGATGAGCAGCATGACCGGGAGCAGATCGGTGACGTAGTTGGCGGTCACCGGGACGCGGGTGAGCCAGCCCATCGCCGCGAACAGGAGCGCCAGGCCGAACAGCAGGACGCGGCGGGCACCGAAGCGGGTGTTGAGCCGGGCGGAGACGAACAGCGACACGGCACCGATGGCCACCGCCGCGGGCAGCATCGCCAAGCCGGTGCCGAGCGCGCTGTAGCCGAGGACCTTCTGCATGAAGAGCGCGACGATGATCTGGAAGGCGAACATGGCCGACAGCGCCAGCATCTGGACCAGGTTGGCGCCCGAGACGGTACGCGAACGGAAGATCCGCAGCGGCATCAGCGGGGTTCTGGCGGTCGCCTGACGGATGACGAAGGCGGCCAGCAGAGCGAGGGATACCGCGCCGAGGCCGAGGGTGTGCGCGGCGAGCCAGCCGTACTCCTCGATCTTGACCACCGTGTAGATGCCCAGCATCAGACCGCTGGTGACCAGGACGGCGCCGATGACGTCGGCCCCGGCGGCGAGTCCGGCCCCGCGGTCGCCCGGCAGTGCCCGGATCGCCAGCGCGATGGTGGCCAGGCCGATCGGCAGGTTGATGAAAAAGATCCAGTGCCAGCTGAGCGCATCGGTGATGACTCCGCCCAGAACCTGGCCGATCGAGGCGCCGGCGGCGCCGGTGAAGCTGAAGATGCCGATCGCCTTGGCGCGTTCGGCGGGCTCGGTGAACAGCGTCACCAGGATCCCGAGAACGACCGCGGAGGCCATCGCGCTGCCCACGCCCTGTAGGAACCGGGCGGCGATCAGCAGGCCGGGCCCGGTCGCCGCGCCGGCCAGCAGCGAAGCGGCGGTGAAGACCGCGTTTCCGGCCAGGAACATGCTCTTACGGCCGATGAGGTCACCCAGCCGACCGGCCAGGAGCAGCAATCCGCCGAAAGCGATTCCGTACGCGTTGACGATCCAGCTGAGCCCGGCGGGCGAGAAGCCCAGATCCCGCTGCATGGCCGGCATCGCGACGGTCACGATGCTGCCGTCCAGGACCGTCATCAGCATCGCGGCGGACAACACCATGAGCGCCAGCCAGCGCGATGGTTGGGGGGAAGGTGCGGTATATGACATGGCCATCTCCTGCTCAAAAGGCGAACAAGAGGAACCATAACAGATAGTTCCGTTGCAGACTATATGTCTCGGACCTTTTAGCCCTTCTGTCGGGCCCTTCGCACCCCTTGCGGCGCCTCAGCGGGAGTAGCCAGATGCCCCGTGGCCAGGCGATTCATGGCCCGTAGCAGCACCTCGGCCTCGTCCTCGGGCAGCGAGGCGAGGGCCGCCCGGTGTACGCCATCGACAATGGTCTGGCTCTGCTTGGCGACCTCCGCGCCCTTCTCGGTGACGGCGATGATCCGGGCCCGCCGGTCCGTGCTGGACGGGCGGCGCTCGGCGAGGCCCGCCTTCTCCAGGGCGTCGACGGTGACCACCATCGTGGTCTTGTCCATGTCGCCGAGCTCGGCGAGCTGGATCTGCGTGCGCTCCTCTTCCAGAGCGTGCACGAGCACGCAGTGCATCCGCGCCGTCAGCCCGATCTCCGCCAGAGCCGCCGCCATCCGGGTCCTCAGGATGTGGCCGGTGTGGTCCAGCAGGTACGACAGGTCCGGCGCGGTGCGGGAAGGGGCCATGGCAGTCATGTCGTCCAGTTTAGCAATTAGTTCCGTTATGGATTATCCCGATGCTTCGCGTCGCCCTTCCTGGCGGCTTCGGCCACGCGGCGGACGGCGCTCTTGTCGGCCTCGCCTGGTGCTCCGGACGGCGCGAATCCCGGCGAATCATCGAGGGCGGGGTCCTGGCTGAGGATCCGCTGATGGAGGCGCTCGATGTCCGCCCCCGGATCGGCTCCGAGCTCGTCGGCCAGCCGCTTCCGCAGGGCGGCGAACGCGCCCAGCGCTTCGGCCGGTCGGCCGGCGCGGTGGCAGGCCAGCATGAGCAGGCCGGTCAGCTGCTCGTCGGGCGGCCCGGCGGTGGCCAGGTCCAGGATCTCGGGGACGAGCAGCGCGTGGTGCCCGAGCCGCAGCTCGGCCTCCAGGCAGTCGATCACCGCGGCTCGGTGCTCCGCCAGCAGCTTGGCGCGGGCGTTCGCCGCGGACTGGCCGGTCAGGCCGCTGAGCGGCTCGCCGGGCCGCAGGCCGCGGGTGCCCCACTGCCGAAGGGCGTCACGCAGGATCGGTACGGCCTGCGCGTCGTCACGCCCGATCAGCGGCCGCGCCTCGTTCACCAGATCGCGGAAGCGGTAGACGTCGACCTCGTTCCGGTCGGCCAGCAGCCGGTAGCCGCCCTGGTATTTAGGCAGCATGTCGCCCAATTTCGGTCCGCTGGAATGTCCCAGATGAGCACGCAGGTCACTCGCATAATGCTGGATGACCTTGCGCGCGCTGTTTATCGGCTCCGCGCCCCAGATCTTGTCGATCAGCTCCTCCATGGTGACCGGCCGGGCCCCGGCGAGCAGGAGCAAAGCCAGCATCAAACGTTGTTTTCGGTCACCGACATAAACCCGCACACCGTCCCGGTAAGCCTCCACGCCGTTCAACAATCGAAACTGCATCGGTCCACTCCTTCGTACTACGTGTATTGGATATGACTAACGGCGTTCATAGAATTCCTATGGCTGACCGACGGCGCGGCACCGAGCCGATACCCAGGCCGACCAGACAGCGGGCGGCACAAGGCTCCCCGGACGAACAGGAGAGAAATAATGGGTACTGCCAAGGAAGGCCGGTCGCGGCGCGCCGAATGGTTCAAGGCGACGTTCAGTGACAACGGCGGCGGCTGCGTAGAGGTCGCGCTGGGCGAGAACGTGGTCGCGGTGCGCGACTCCAAGGACCCCGAGGGGCCCGTTCTCTATTTCAGCGGTGAGGAGTGGGGCGCGTTCCTCGCCGGGGTGTACGCGGGCGAGTTCGACCTGAGGTGATCCGGGTCCATGTCCGGGGAGCGCGGGTCGCGACCTCCCGGACGGCCTCGGGGAGTGCGCGAGGTGCCCGCTCCCCGGGGATGGGCGGACGGCCGTGCGCAAGGCGGGGTCACCGATCCGCGGCGCGGACGTCGGCGCTGATCGTGGCGAGGAAGTCCCGCGCCTCGTCGCCGAAGACCGCCATCTGGCTCAGCAGGGACCACTGCCGCTGATAGACCGCGATGTCGTCGGCGTGGCCGGCGCTCAGCCTCACGTGCGCGACTTCTATCTCCACAAAAGTGTCCGCCGCGCTGCCGTCGCTCTCGTAGAGGGTGAAACCGTGCGGGGGGCAGACAAGCGCTTCTGTGTTGTGCGGTATCAAGCCGATGGAGACGTTCTCCAGGGTGCTCAGCGAGGCTATCCGGTCCAATTGGGCGAGCAGGAGTTTGGCCGGTCCAGGACGGCACCGCAGTGCCGCCTCGGTAATGAGGAATTCGAAACGCCGGCTTTCCTCATACAGGGCGAGCTGCCGCTGCAAACGAGCCGCGACGGCCATGGACAGATTGCCCTCGGTGTACGGCGGGTCGAACAACGCGAAGATGCGCCGGGCATACTCGGCGGTCTGCAACAGCCCCGGAATGACGGTGGGCTGGAATCCCCGCACCAGCTGCGCCTGGTCCTCCTGCTCCCGGATCTCGTCCTGCAGGTGCGCCTGCCGCTGGAGCGCGGCCCGCCAGCTGTGCATCTCGGTGAAGGCCGCCTCGGTCAGGTCGGTCAGCCATTCCCGGGTCTGACTCGACGCCTCCACCGCCTCGCCCCACGCCGTCACCTCCGGCAGTGAGGGGATCACGGTCCCTGACTCGATGCGGGAGACCTTGGACTGGCTGATGCCGACCCGGTGGGCCAGGTCGCGACCGGAGATCCCGGCCAGGTCGCGCAGGCGCCGCAGCTCTGTGGCCAGACGCTCACGCTTGGTGCGCTGTTCCGCGCCGTCACCGTTCATCCGCTCCGCACCCTCGACAGCATCCGGCGCACCATTCTCTACGAACCAGTTTGATGCCAATTGATGATGCACTAAATCAGCTAATGTCGCACACGTCAAACCGGTGGGCGGTGCCCGGTCCTGCGCTGGTCTAGAGAGAGATGGCTGGTCCACGCGCGGGGGCGCTCACATCGGCGGGGAGGCGGCGTGATTCACAGTGATTCAGAGGGTGCGAGCTCGGCTTCGGTGGGAGCGAGATGGCGGCGCGCGGCGGGCTCGGAGCCCGGCCACCGCGTTCTGCGCGCCGCGGTGGCCGGGCAGCCAGAGATACGCGCGCGGGCGACAACCGGTTCATGCCCAGTAGAGCGCGCTCAATGACAACTGACCAGACCTCAACTCATGCGGTGCAGCTCCCACGGGTCGTGGGCGGAGAACACCTCCACCCCGTGCACGTTCGCCAGCTCGCGCAGCCGGTCCCGGCTCGTCAGCCGCGACCCCTCGTCCACCTGCGAGTCGAGCTGCACGATGTCCAGCAGCGGATGCGATTGCGGGTCGTCGGCCGACAGCTCGCGGTGGTAGAAGTAGGCGTCCCCGGCGTGCAGCAGCCACCGGTCGCCGTCCCTGACCGCCACACCCGCATGGCCCACTGTGTGCCCGGCGAGCGGCACCATCAGGAAGTCCGGCGAGAACGTCGAAGGCCGCACCCCCTCGACCCCGTTCCAGGTGTCTCCGGTGCCGGGATAGGTGACCCAGCGCGGGCCGTGCGCCCAGTGGCCGGGGCGGTAGCGGCGGTTCGGCGCCTCGGTCAGCGCCGCCTGCAGCTCGGCCGCCATGACGTGCACCTCGGCCTGCGGGAAGTCGGGCAGCCCGCCGCTGTGGTCGACGTCCAGGTGGGTCAGCAGGATGTGCCGTACGTCCGCCGGGTCGTAGCCGAGGGCGGCGACCTGCTGGACGGCGGTCTCCGCCGGCCGGAGCTCGGGCCCGACCAGCTCGACCCACTCGGCTTCGAGCAGTTCGCCGGGCCGGGTCACGTCGTCCAGCCCCAGTCCCGCCTCCACCAGGACGAGCCCCGAGTCGGGGGTCTCGACCAGCAGGGCGTGGCAGACGGCGGGCGCGGAGGGCAGGGACTCGGTCGAATCGATCTCGCGCATCGAGCCGAGATTCAGGTGATGGATTGTCATGTGCCCTAGACTGCGACTTGAAGCGCGGTTCAAGTCAAGTCAAGGAGCGGGCTGTGGACGAGATGTTGCTCGACATCGGCGAGGTGGCGCGGCGGTCCGGGCTGGCGCCGTCGGCGCTGCGGTTCTACGAGCGCAAGGGGCTCATCACGGCCGACGGGCGCAACGGCCTGCGCCGCACGTACCTGCCGGAGATGCTCGAACGCCTGGCACTGGTCACCTGCGCGCGTGACGCCGGGTTCACGCTCACCGAGATCGCCGCGTTCCTGCGCGCCGGGCCGTCCGACGCCGTGTTGCGCGAGCGGATGGCCGCCAAGGAGCGCGAGGTGGACGAGCGGATCGCGCAACTCACCCGGCTGCGCGACAGCCTGCGCCACGCGGCGGTGTGCGACCACGACCCGTTCGTGGAGTGTCCGGACTTCAAGCGGGCCATCCGCCGCGTCAGCGTCCCGTAGGAGCCCAGGGAGGTCCGTCACACGACCGTCTCGGCCCCTGCGATGGTCCGTGGTGGTTGGGGTTCCTGGGAGGGAAGCCCCCTTCGGGGGAGAGGAGGGTCGGGGTCCGTGGGGGTCAGCCTGCGCTCACGTACTGCCTCGGTCTCAGGGCGTGGGCGCGGAGGGCGGCCAGGGCGGCGAGTTGGCCGGAGCGGGTCACCCGTACGGCGAGGTCGTCGGCGAAGGCCAGGCCGAGCGCCTTGAGCTGGGCGACCAGGTCGGTGACCGGCGTGGCGACGTCCTCAAGGCTCGTCGCGGGATGCCAGCCCTCGCCGCCGACCACCTCGGCCACCCGCTCGCGCAGCTCGGCAGGCGACATCAGGGCGCCGTCGGCGAGCAGCATGAGCGCGGCCTCGCGCGCCGAGAGCTCGAACTCGTGCTCGCCCCTGGCCAGGAGCAGCTTGGTGACCGCGTCCCACATGGCCTCGGGGGAGTCGAGCAGCTGTCGGCCGTAGTCGGTGATCGACAGCCGGACGCCGGAGCGGCTGATCGCGCCCAGCTCGCGCTCGGCCAGCTCACGCAGCCGGAGTGCCTCCGGTGAGGGGGCCAGGCGCATGGGGAGGCTGCCTTCCGAGGCGGCCAGCGACAGCAGGCCGTGCAGCGCGGGCAGCTGCTGGACCGAGACGGGAGCGTGCAGTCGCACCTCGAACGGCTGGGCCAGCTCGCGCCGGGCCGGGCCGCGGCCGAGCACCCAGCGGTTGAGCCGTTCGCCGTGTACGCGGTGCAGCCAGCTGTCGCCGCCCAGCTCGGTCCGGGGCGCGGTGAGCCAGCGCCTGGTCAGCGCGCCGGGATCGACGTCGTCGCCCGAGACGATCGCCAGCTCCAGCGCCGCGGAGCAGGCGACGTGCGCGCCCAGCTCCTCGGGGCCCATGATCATGCTCCATTGGAGGTCGGGCACGTCGGGCGGGAGCACGCCGGTGGCCTCGAGCGCCACCTGGTAGGCGCTGGTGCCCGCGTCCTCGCCCTCACGGGCGTAGGTGCGCAGGATCTTGGTCGTGAGGGCCGACTCACACAACCCGGCATAGCGCTCCAGCCCGCCGACCTGCAGCAGCCGCCCGAGCGCGCGGGCCAGCCGCTCATGGTCGCCACCGACCTTGAGCGGCAGTGTGTACCAGAGGAACTCGCAGACGTCGAGCTGCGTAACCGTCTCCAGCGGCTCCCCGCCCGTCAACCACTCCACAGCGGTCCTGGCCTCTTCGGCCAGGTCCGGCTCGGAGCGCTCCAACTCGGCGAGCAGGGCGGTGACGTCTGGTGCACTCATGCCTCGAAGTTTGCCGTATCGACCCCGGGCCTGACGATGACCGAAACCGGTGCGTATTGGGTCTTGCACTGCGACTACCCTATGAAATTAGTAAATATGGAACTGTGACCGGGTCAAATCCACCGCTTGTCGAAGAGCATCCGTGCCTTCCACTCGGTGTAGGGGATCAGCTCGGCGGACAAAACCGGATGCAGCCACCAGAAGTTGATCAGTGCCAGTAGTGCGAACGCGCCGACGGCCGCAGCCCCGAGCGTACGCCTCAACGGTACAGCCCCACCCGGTGTCTTCGCTGAGGGGCCTATCAGCAAACCCGCGCACAGGGTGATGGCCAGCACCATGAACGGCACCATCGGCACCGCGTAGAACAGGAACATCGTGCGGTTCTCGGTGATCGCGAAGTAGAACCAGGGCAGCCAGCCCATCGCGTAGGCCAGCAGCACCGCGCCCGCCCGCCAGTCTCGCGTGGCGACGTACCAGGCGATCAGGGCGATCAGCGCGGCCAGCGCGCCGAACCAGATCACGGGGGTGCCCACGCCGAGCACGGCCTCGGCGCAGTCCTTCGCGCCGCAGGCGCCGCCCTTGTTGCCCTCGTAGTAGAAGGCGACCGGGCGCAGCAGCAGCGGCCACTGCCACGGATCCGACATGTAGGGGTGTGAGGTCGCCAGCCCGCTGTGGAAGGAGAAGACCTGCCACTGGTACTGCACCCACGACCGCATCGAGTCGATGACGAAGTAGATCGGCCCCGACGAGGTGGCCTGGTCCCAGTTGCGGCCGTAGCCGGCCGCGCTGACGAACCAGCCGGTCCAAGTGGTCATGTACGTCACGAACGGGACCAGCGCGAAGGCGACCAGACCGGTCGGCACGTCCTTGGCGAAGGCGCCGGAGTAGGGATTGCGCAGCCCGACGGCCCGCCGCGCGCCGAAGTCCCAGAGCAGGCTCATGACCGCGAAGGCGGCCAGGAAGAACACCCCTGACCACTTGACCCCCATGGCGGCACCGAGGCAGAGGCCCGCGGCGATCCGCCACGGCCGCAGCCCCAGCCAGGGGCCCTGCGGCGACAGCGGCGACGTCTCGTACCAGTCGACCAGCCGTTCCCGCGCCCGGTCGCGGTCGACCACCAGGCAGGCGAACCCGGCCAGCACCCAGAACATCAGGAAGATGTCCAGCAGCGCCGTACGCGACAGCACGAAGTGCAGCCCGTCGAGGGCGAGCAGGAGCCCGGCGAAGCAGCCGAGCAGGGTCGAGCGGGTCATCCGGCGGGCCACGCGGGCCAGGACGAGGATCGACAGCGTCCCGATCACGGCCGCGGCGAACCGCCAGCCGTAGGGGTTCATGCCGAACAGCCACTCGCCCACGCCGATCATCCACTTGCCCAGGGGCGGGTGGACCACGTAGGAGGCGCACTTGTCGAGCGTCGCCTCCGTGCACTTCTGAAAGATGTCGGTGTTGCCGGCGATGAGCGCCTTGTCGGCATCCTTGATCGTGACCCGTTCCACGAGCCACGTGATCAGCGAATAGCCGTCCTTGGCGTAATAGGTCTCGTCGAAGACGACGGCCTTGGGGTGGCCGAGCCCCATGAAGCGCAGCACCCCGCCGAAGACGGTGATGAACAGCGGCCCCAACCAGCCCCACAACACGCTGCCACGCATCGGCGGGACCATCCGATCTCGGATGGATCGCGTCCCGGGACTGCTCTCGTCCGCCGCCGGTTGGCCACTTGACTGGCCAAAGGTTTCGTACGGGAAATCGGTCACCGCCATTCGGACATCGTACGGGCCTCAAGCCAGTGCTTACCCAGGAAACAGGGTCTTATCGGGATGCCCTGCCACAATGGCCGGGTGACAGTAAAGGGCAGGTTGGTGCTGGCAGGGGCCCCCATCGGGCAGGCGGGCGACGTTTCGCCGCGGCTGCGCGAGGTGCTCGAGAACGCCGACGTGGTGGCGGCCGAGGACACCAGGCGCCTGCGCAGGCTGGCCAACGACCTCGGTGTGGAGATCCGGGGGCGGGTGGTCTCCTACTACGACGCCAACGAGGCCGGACGTGCGGCGGAGCTGGTCGAGACGCTCAAGCAGGGGCAGACGGTGGTGGTCATCACCGACGCGGGCATGCCGGGTGTGTCCGACCCCGGCTACCGCCTGACGCACCTCGCGGTCGAGGAGGGCATCACGGTCACCGCCCTGCCGGGCCCGAGCGCCGTCACCACCGCGCTGGCCGTCTCCGGCCTGGCCAGCGACCGCTTCTGCTTCGAGGGCTTCCCTCCGCGCAAGCCTGGAGAGCGCGCTCGCCGCTTTTCGGCGCTGGCGAAGGAGGAGCGCACGATGGTGTTCTTCGAGGCGCCCCACCGGCTCCAGAGCGCGCTGGAGGCGATGGCGGAGGCCTTCGGTCAGGAACGGAAGGCCGCCGTCTGCCGCGAGCTCACGAAGACCTACGAAGAGGTACGGCGCGGCGGCCTGGGCGAGCTGGCCGCGTGGGCGGCGGCGGGCGTCAAGGGTGAGATCACCGTCGTGGTCGCCGGTCACGTCGCGGCCGACACCGAGCCCGATATCGAGTCACTGGTCGCCGAGGTGGACCGCCGCGTGGCCGACGGGGAGCAGCGCAAGGCGGCCGTCGCCGACGTGGCGAAAGAGGCGGGCCTGCCCAAGCGGGAGCTCTACGACGCGGTTCACAGGAGATCGTCCACGCCATAGGGTGCGCATCGTGAAGAAATGGGGGATTTCCGCACAGCGGCTGGTCCCGCCCATGCAAGGGGGCGCCCTCTGGGGGTGGCTGGGGCCGATCGCGGTCGCCCTCTTCGGCGGAATACTGAGATTCGTCAGATTAAGCGAGCCGAGGGCCATCGTCTTCGACGAGACGTACTACCTCAAGGACGCCTACTCGCTGCTCAGGTTCGGCGTCGAGCGGGTCACGCTCGGTGACTCCAAGAACCCGGAGGCCGACCACCGGCTGATGGCCGGCAACCTCGACATCTTCAAGCACTGCCCGAACACCACCGACTGTGCCTCGTTCGTCGCCCACCCGCCGCTGGGCAAGTGGATGATCGGGCTGGGGGAGTGGCTGTTCGGCGTGAACCCGTTCGGCTGGCGGTTCGCCGCGGCCGTGGTCGGGACGCTGTCGATCCTCATCCTGGCCCGGCTGGCGCGGCGGATGACCCGCTCGACGATGCTGGGCTGCCTGGGCGGGCTACTGCTCTCGCTGGACGGCCTGCACCTGGTGCTGTCGCGTACGGCGCTGCTGGACATCTTCCTGATGTTCTGGGTGCTGGCCGGGTTCGCCTGCCTGGTGGTCGACCGCGACTGGTCACGGCAACGGCTGGCCGACTGGTACGACAGCTCGCCGCTCACCCCGACCGGGCCGCCGCTCGGCCTGCGGCCATGGCGGATCGCCGCGGGCCTCTGCCTGGGGGCGGCCTGCGCGGTGAAATGGTCAGGGATCTTCTTCTTGATCGCGTTCGCGGTCATGAGCCTGCTGTGGGACATGGGGGCCAGGCGGGCCGTCGGGCTGCGCAGTCCCTACTCCGGCGCCTTCGCCAAGGACGTGCCGTCGGGGCTGGCCGCGCTCGGGCTGGTGCCCGCGCTGACCTTCGTGGCCTCGTGGACGGGCTGGTTCGTCACCGCGGGCGGCTACGGGCGCAACTGGGACCAGGCGACGTCGTCGGGGCCGCTGTTCTTCGTCGTCGACTCGGTGCGATCGTGGCTGAAGTACCAGGTGCAGGTGCTCGGCTACCACACCGGGCTGCACGACTATCACCCGTACATGTCAGACCCGTGGACCTGGCCGGCCCTGTTCCGGCCGGTCTCCTTCTTCTACCCGACGAACCTGCCGCCGTCGGCGTGCGGGGCGGACAAGTGCTCGCAGGCCGTGCTCGGGGTGGGCACGCCCGCCCTCTGGTACGCCGCCATGCTCGCCCTGCTGGGACTCATCGCCTGGTACGTCGCCACGCGCGACTGGCGGGCCGGGGCGGTGCTGCTGACCTTCGCCGCCGGGTGGCTGCCGTGGTTCTACTACGCCATCGCCGACCAGCGGACGATGTACCTCTTCTACATGATCCCCGTGGTGCCGTTCATGGTGCTGGCGCTCGTCCTGGTCGCGGGGCTGGTGATCGGGAAGGAGAGCGCCACACCCGCGCGCCGGGCGGTGGGTGCCGCGGTCGTGGGGGCGTTCACGCTGATCGTCCTGATCAACTTCTGGTGGCTCTACCCGGTGCTGGTGGCCGAGACGCTCACGCAGGCACAGTGGTGGGCTCGGATGCTGACGCGGGCTTGGGTCGTACCCGCGCCAAAGTGACGCCGCGGCGCAGCGTGATCGCCGCGGCGATGCAGGCCAGGGGGACCGCCGGCAGGACATAGCGGTAGTCGAACTCCGCCGTCGCGGCGGGCGCCAGCAGCAGGCCGAACGCCCCGAGCCAGGGCAGGATCACCGGCCCGCCGAACCGGCGCCAGCGGACCACCGTGCCGTACAGACCGATCAGCATCACGCCGCCCAGCACGATGCCGGGCAGGTAGACCACCTGCTGGTAGCCGCTCATGATCTGCGCGAAGGGCGCGACGATCTTCGTCTCCGGCGGGCCCTGCTCGTAGGTGTAGGCGTCGGTGTCCGTACGGCCCTGGTAGGAGGGCCACTGGGGCAGTCGCTTGGGGTTGCCGCTGTCATCCAGCTCGTAGAACGGGATGAAGCGATACATGTTGTACGTCTTCTCGTCCGGGAAGCGCGGCCTGCCCCAGTTGAAGGCACGGAAGAAGTCACGCGCCACCACCGCCAGGTAGTCGCCGGGCTGCGAGGTGATCGCCCGCGTGGCGAACGCGCTGGCGGCCTCGTTGGTGATGCCGGTGAACTTCTTGCCCGCGCCCCAGCGGTGCAGCACCTCACCCGTGCCCTGGCTACCGCCGCTGCCCTGGCCCCAGAGGTACCACTGCGCGTACTCCTTGCGCTGATCGACCGGATCGGTGATGCACAGGAGGAGCATCTGGAGCTCCCGATATTTGTCGATGTGCATCTTGTTGCAGTCGGCGAAGATCGCCGTGCGCATGTAAAGGATGAGCCCGTCGCTGTTGGTCATCGCGAATTTACCGAAATTTGTCGAGAACCACCCCATGTAGGCGAGGACCGGGGCCGCGCAGGCCATGATCACGGCCACGATCGTCTTCCACCCGGTCCGCTTGATGAGCAGGTACGCGACGACCAGGGCGAGGATCGGCAGGCCGATCGAGCGGGTGAGCGCGGTGAGCGCGAGCAGCAGCCCGACGACCACGCCCAACTTCCACGACATCCGCCGGTTCCACAGGACGATCGTGATCACACCCACGACCAGCAGCGTGAACAGCGTGTCGGACATGATGAGCTGTTCGAGCTGGATCTGGTAGCCGTCGAACAGCACCGGGACGGCCGCCAGCGTCGCCCCCCACTTCGGCAGGCTGAATTTCCGGCGCAGCAACGCGTAGATGAGCGCGCCCGTGGCCAGGCCCATCAGATGCTGGGAGAGAGTTACCAAAGAGAAACTGTGGAACGGCTTGAGCAGCAGCAGCCAGAACCCGTAACCGTCCGGCCTGATGGGGTGTGGCCTGGGGTGCAGCGCGACGGAGACGTACTCGTAGGAGTCGTTGAACCACATCGCCGGGCCGTACCCGAGCATGGTGATGAGCCGCAGCACCCCGCCCAAGGCGAATGCGGCGGCGAACACCCGATGGCGGCCCAGGAACGCCAGCGCGCGTGCCAACCGGCCAGGGGCGGAGGGGTCCACAGGGGTCATCTCCGCAGCGCTCACCATGCTGTAAAGAATGCCAGTCGTTTTTAGGACTTGACCCGACCATCCACGGGCACAGGGCATGATGGTGGGCTGGAAGAGCCTTAACTGAAGGGTTGAGACGTGGAACTGACGGTGGTCATGCCCTGCCTCAACGAGGCGGAGACCGTGGAAGTCTGTGTGCGCAAGGCGCTGGCGTGCATGGAAGAGCACGGCATCGAGGGCGAGGTCCTGATCGCCGACAACGGCAGCACGGACGGCTCGCAGCAGCTCGCCCGCGACGCCGGTGCGCGTGTCGTCCACATCGATGAGAAGGGTTACGGCAACGCCCTCATGGGCGGCATCCGTGCCGCGCGCGGCAAATACGTCATCATGGGCGATGCCGACGACTCCTACGACTTCACCTCGTTGCTCCCATTCGTCGAACAACTGCGCGACGGTGCCGATCTCGTGATGGGCAACCGGTTCAAGGGGGGCATCGCCCCCGGCGCCATGCCTCCGCTCCATCGCTACCTGGGCAACCCGGTGCTGTCGTTCGTCGGCCGGTTGTTCTTCCCGTCGGCCATCGGCGACTTCCACTGCGGCCTGCGCGGGTTCAGGCGTGACTCGATCCTGCGGCTCCATCTGCAGACGGGCGGCATGGAGTTCGCCTCCGAGATGGTGGTCCGCTCCACGCTGTCCGGCCTCGACGTGCGCGAGGTGCCCACGACGCTGTCGCCCGACGGCCGCTCCCGGCCGCCGCACCTGCGTTCCTGGCGTGACGGTTGGCGCCACCTGCGCTTCCTGCTGCTGTACAGCCCCAAGTGGCTGTTCTTCTATCCCGGCATCCTGCTGATGATCATCGGGCTGGTCGCGGGCACGGCGCTGACGTTCGGCCCCGTCGAGATCGGCGAGCTGGCCTTCGACGTCGACACCTTGGTCGGCGCGTCGGCGGCGGTGGTGATCGGCTTCCAGGCGGCGTTGTTCGCCCTGTTCACCAAGGTCTACGCGGCCGAGGAGGGCTTCCTGCCCGAGTCGCCACGCGTCCGCCGCCTCATCGACATCGTCACCCTGGAGAAGGGCCTGGTGGTCGGCGGGTTGCTGGCCCTGGCCGGTCTCGTCGGCCTGGTGATGTCGCTGGTGCACTGGCAGGTCCGCAGCTTCGGCTCGCTCGACCCGCGCGAGTCGCTGCGCATCGTCGTGCCCTCCGCGACGGCGCTCATCATGAGTTTCCAGACCATCTTCGCGGCGCTGTTCATCAGCATCCTGGGCATCCGCCGCACCCGCGAGAGCTCGATCGACGCCGCCGCCAAGGTGGCCGAGGAGGCGGCCGAGGCCGTGTCCCGCGAGGAGTCCACGACGCGCTGATCATCCGCCTCGTGCCGGTATTCGGTACGAGGCGACCGTGGTCGCACCGTAGGCTTGGCCTATGTCCCAGCACATCTTGACCGCCGTAGCGTGGCCGTACGCTAACGGCCCTCGCCACATCGGGCACGTATCCGGATTCGGCGTGCCGTCCGACGTCTTCAGCCGCTACCAGCGGATGGCGGGCAACAAGGTGCTGATGGTGTCCGGCACCGACGAGCACGGCACGCCCATCCAGGTGCAGGCCGACAAGGAGGGCGTGACCGCCCGCGAGCTCGCCGACCGCTACAACCGGGTGATCGCCGAAGACCTGACCGGCCTGGGGCTGTCCTACGACCTGTTCACCCGCACGACGACGAAGAACCACTACGCCGTCACGCAGGCGATCTTCAAGGGCCTCTACGACAACGGCTACATCTTCCCCAAGACCACGATGGGCGCGATCTCCCCGTCCACCGGACGCACCCTGCCCGACCGTTACATCGAGGGCACCTGCCCCATCTGCGGCTACGACGGTGCCCGCGGCGACCAGTGCGACAACTGCGGCAACCAGCTCGACCCGATCCAGCTCATCAACCCCAAGAGCCGGATCAACGGCGAGACGCCGATCTTCGTGGAGACCGAGCACTTCATGCTCGATCTGCCCGCCTTCGCCGAGGTGCTCGGCTCCTACCTGCAGTCCAAGCAGGGCGAGTGGCGGCCCAACGTGCTCAAGTTCGCCCTCAACCTGCTCGGTGACCTGCAGCCGCGGGCGATCAGCCGCGACCTCGACTGGGGCGTGCCGATCCCGCTCGACGGCTGGCGCGACCAGCCCAACAAGCGGCTCTACGTCTGGTTCGACGCCGTCATCGGCTACCTGTCCGCCTCCATCGAGTGGGCCAAGCGCTCCGGCGACCCCGACGCGTGGCGCCAGTGGTGGCAGAATCCCGACGCCCGTGGCTACTACTTCATGGGCAAGGACAACATCGTCTTCCACGCCGAGATCTGGCCCGCGATGCTGTTCGGCTACAGCGGCCAGGGTGTCAGGGGCGGCTCGCCGGGGGCGTTGGGCGCGCTCAACGTGCCGTCCGAGGTGGTCTCCAGCGAGTTCCTGACCATGGAGGGCAAGAAGTTCTCCTCCTCGCGGCAGGTCGTCATCTACGTCCGCGACTTCCTGGCCCGCTACGACGCCGACGCGCTGCGCTACTACATCGCCGTGGCCGGTCCGGAAAACCAGGACACCGACTTCACCTGGCAGGAGTTCGTCAACCGCAACAACGGCGAGCTCGTCGCCGCATGGGGCAACCTGGTCAATCGGTCGATCTCGATGGCGGCCAAGAACTTCGGCGCGATCCCCGAGGCCGGTGAGCTGACCGACGCCGACCGGGCGCTGCTGGAGCGCTCGCGCAACGCCTTCGGGCCCGTCGGGGCGGAGCTCGGCCGCTCGCGGTTCAAGAACGCCATCACCGAGGCGTTCGACGTGGTCCGCGACGCCAACCGCTACCTGGCCGAGCAGGAGCCGTGGAAGCTCAAGGACGACGCGGAGCGGCAGAAGTCGATCCTGCACGTCGCCCTCCAGGTGGTCGACGACGCCAAGACGATGCTCACGCCGTTCCTGCCCGGTTCGTCCAACAAGGTCCACGCGATGCTCGGCGGCGAGGGCGTCTGGTCCGGCATGCCGGAGATGCACGACGTCGACGAGGACGGCGGCACCCCCTACCCGGTGATCACCGGCGACTACAACGGTGCTGCCCAGTGGGAGCACCGGCAGATCAAGCCGGGCACGCCGCTCGCGCCGCCCGTGCCGCTGTTCAAGAAGCTCGACCCGAAGGTCGTGGACGAGGAGCTGGCCCGGCTGGCCGACTGAGGTCATAGTCCTTGAGCGTGATGGCGCTGGCCGTCTTCCGTGCGGTCCGCGCCATCAGCCCGGTAAAGGGCAGATAGGGCATCAGCTTGTAGTTCTGGTTCATGAACCACCGCATGAACCTGGTCTCCGGCACCATGAACTTGCTGACCCCCTCGCCGGACTTCTGGCAGGTGAGCACGTAGTCGCGCATGGCCGCCTCGTACCCGGCGAAGGCGGCCCGGTGGTCGCGGGCTGCCGCCAGCTCACCCGCGAGCACGTACGCGCCCACCATGGCGAGCCCGGTGCCCATGCCCGACAGCGGCGAGGGGCACCAGGCGGCGTCGCCGAGCAGCACGATTCGGCCGTTTGACCAGCGGTCCATGCGCACCTGGGCGATGGCGTCGAAGTAGAAGTCGTCGGCCCGCCGCATGTCCCGCAGCAGCCGGGGAGCCTCCCAGCCGACGCCCGCCATCGCCTGTTCCAGCAGATCCTGCTGCCGGCGGGTGTCGTGGCGGTCATAGGTCAGCTCCGGCGAGCCGAACCAGAACATGGCCTTGGCCTCGGTGTTCTGCCTGGAGCTGTAGAGGGCGACCATCTTGCCCGGTGTGTTGTAGGCGTGGCCGCTGTGGTCGAGGCCGAGGTAGTTCTCCGTCGTGAAGACCGCGCAGTACAGGCCCAGGTACGAGATGAACTCCCGTTCGGGGCCGAAGGCCAGCTCACGTACCTTCGAGTGCAGGCCGTCGGCGCCGACCACCAGGTCGAAGCGCCTGCTCGGACCCCGCTCGAACGTGACCGTGACCCCCTCGGCGTCCTCGTCGAGCGCGGCGATGGAGTCGTGGAAGACGTACTCGGTGTGGTCCCTGGTGAGGTCGTAAAGGATCTTGGCCAGGTCGCCGCGCAGGATCTCGACGTCGCCGGCGAACAGGTCGGCCGGCAGGGCGCTCAGCTTCTTGCCCGCCTCGTTGACATTCCACATGGCGCCCATGTTGGTCTGCTGCCGCTGGATTTCGCCGAGTATGCCCATCTTGCGGAGCACGGTCAGGTGGGCGTCCCCGCGGAAGTCGACGGAGTAGCCGCCCTCACGCAGGGCGGGCGCCCGTTCGACGATCGTGGTGGAGTGTCCGGAGCGGTTCAGCCAGTAGGCCAGGGCGGGGCCGGCGACGCTGGCGCCGGAGATCAGGATGTCCATGCCGACGAGCTTCGCCGGGCGCGCTCACCGCGGGCTCACCCCGAGCTCACCGGGCAGAGCGGTGATCAGTCGCAACGGTGAGGCGGCGATCGCCGCCTCGGACACACCCGCCAGGAGGGCCGCTTGGGAGTGGGTGAGCGTCGCGCCCTCGGTCCAGGCCCGCTCGTACGCCTCCGCGCCCAGGACGGCCCGCGCCCGGGCGGAGACGTCCGCCGAGACGGGGGTCTCGGGATGGGTCCCGCCCAGCATCACGGTGGCGGCCCCCAGCAGCTTGGCGGCCAGCCACGCGCCGCCGGTGGCCGTTCGCGAGTCGCCGGGGCCGGGCTGCCCATTGCCTGCGCCGAGGTCGGGCCGCCTGTCGCCCGTGCTGGAGCCGGGCCGCCCGTCGCCCGCGCCGAGGTCGGTGAGCGCGAGCCGGGCGAGCGACTCGAACGCGCCGGCGCTCTCCGGCGCCGGGCCCGTCGCGACCGCGACCTCCACGGCCTGCCGGTATGAGGCCCTGGCCGCGTCGCGGTCGCCGTTGGCCTCCGCGAGGCGGCCCAGCCCGAGCAGGATCCGTACCCTGTTGCCGGTGCTCCTGAGCCACCCGGGATCCGAGCGCCGCAGCGCCCCCTCGTAGAGCTCCCGGGCCCTGACCAGGTCGCCCTCCTCCAGCGCCAGGTCGCCGAGCCCGCGCAGCGCGGAGGCAACATTCGTCGGCACGCCCACGCGCCGGGCCAGCTCGGCGGCCCGCTCGTAGTCGGCCCTGGCGGCGGCCGGCCCGACGCGCAGGTTGAGGTCGCCCCGGTTGCACAGCAGATCGGCCAGGTCCTCGGTCGCGCCCAGCTCCTCGGCCAGCGCGATCGCCTCGTCGGTGTGGGCCAGCGCGGCCTCCCGGCTGCCGTGCATGCCCGCCAGCATGGCCAGCGCGTCGAGCGAGAGCATCGAGCCCCACCGGTCGCCGAGCGCCCGCAGGTCGTCGAGCGCCGAGACCAGATCGGCCTGCGCCTGGGCGTGCTCACCCCTGGCCATCAGCGAATAGGCCCACATGAACCGGGACATCGCGCGTTCCCACGGGTCGGGGCTGTGCGCGGCCCTGGAGATCACCGTGAGCGTCGCCTCGGGGGCGTGCATGGCAGACGTGATCATCGGCCATAGGAACGTGAGAATGGGAAACTCGCGTGCCCCCTCGCCCCTCGACACGATCACGTCGGCCACGGCGGAATGGCGGGTCCACAGCTCGCCGGCCGCCTCGTCGCCGGCCGTGGTCAGCAGGCAGAGCACGTACGCGTCGCCGAGGTCCGGATCCGGCTCCACCTTGTTGAGCAATTCAATGGCCGGAGCCGTGGCCGTGCCGCGCATCCCGCGCATCCACAGGTAGGTGGACTGCGCCGCCAGCAGCCGCATGCCGAGCCGCACATCGCCCGCCTCGGCCGCCCAGCTCAGGGCCGTCCGGAGGTTGTCGTGCTCGGCGGACAGCGACTCCAGCCAGTCGAGCTGCTCGGCCGCGCGCAGGTGCGGGTCGGCCCGCTCGGCGAGGGCGAGGAAGTAGCTCGCGTGCGCACGCCGTACGGAAGGTTCGCCGGTCAGTTCTTCCGCGCAGAAGGCGCGGATGGTCTCCAGCATGCCGTAGCGGCCGTCCGTGACGGTCACCAGTGACTTGTCGGCGAGCGAGTCGAGCAGGTCCTCGGCGTCGGGCAGGCCGCACACCGCGGCGGCGGCCCCAGCCGTCGCGCCGCCCGCGAACACCGTGAGCCGCGCGGCCATCGCACGTTCTCCCTCGGTGAGCAGCTCCCAGCTCCACGCGACGACCGCGCGCAGCGTCTGGTGCCGGGCGTCGGCGGTGCGGCTGCCGCGCGACAGCAGCTTGAAACGGTCGGTGCCGAGGCGTTGGGCCAGCTCGCGGGCCTCATGCGTGCGTACGCGGGCGGCGGCCAGCTCGATGGCCAGCGGCAGGCCGTCGACCGCCGCGCAGATCTCGCCGACCGCCTCGTCAGCCACGAAATCCGGTCGAACCGCCTTCGCCCGGTCGGTGAACAGCCGTACGGCGTCCGCCTCGGCCAGCGGGCGGACCGGCCAGAGGTGCTCGGCCGTGATGCCCAGCGGCTCGCGGCTGGTCGCCAGGACGCGCAGTTGGGGACAGGCTTCGAGCAGCCGTTCGGCGAGGGCGGCGGTGTCCGCGATCAGGTGCTCGCAGTTGTCCAGGACCAGCAGCAACGGCCGGTCGGCCAGCACGGTGACCAGCCGGGCGAAGAAGCCGTCGGAGGCGGTGGACCGGGGGCCGAGCAGCCCGCCTTCGCGGATGCCCAGCGCGGCGAGCAGCGCGCGCGGGAGGTCGGCGCCCTCGGTGAGGGCCGCCAGCTCGGCGAGGCAGGCGTCGGGGCGCTGCCCGGCGACCTCGACCGCCAGCCGCGTCTTGCCCGCGCCGCCCGGCCCCAGCAGCGTCACCAGGCGGGCCGAGTCGAGCAGTGTGTCGACCGCGGCCAGGTCGTAGGCCCGGCCGACCAACGTGGTGAGCCGGGCCGGTATCCCCGACCTGCCGTCTTGCTCGGTCGGCCCCTGTCCGGTCGACCCCTGTCCGGCCGACCCCTGTTCGGCTGGCCTCTGTATGGTCGGCCTCTGCTCGGCTGGTCGGGTGGTGGTCTGTGCGGTGGGTGGCGTCAGGTGGGTGAGTTCGCCGCGTAGCAGGCGCTGGTGCAGGCCGGACAGCTCGGGCGAGGGGTCGGTGCCCAGTTCGTCGGCCAGCAGCCGCCTGGCCTGCTCGAAGGCGACCAGCGCCTCGGCCGGCCGGCCGTCCGCGCTGAGCGCCCGCATGAGCTGGCCGCGTAGCCGCTCGCGCAGCGGGTGGCGGTCGATCAGCTCGCCGAGCTCTGGGATCGCCGCCCGCTGCGCGCCGCGCCGTAGGTCGGCCTCGATCCGGTCCTCCTGGGCGGCCAGGTGCCGCTCTTCGAGGGGTACGGCGTGCGTCGCGTCGAGGTCGGCGAGCGCGGGGCCGCGCCACAGGGACAGCGCCTCGCCCAGCAACGCGGCGGCCCGGTCGGGATCGGTGTCGAGCGCCCGCCGCCCCTCCTCGGCCAGCCGCAGGAACCGGTGCGCGTCGACGTCGCCGGGATCGACGGCCAGCCGGTAGCCCGTGGCCGCCCGCTCGACCATGATGCCGTCGCCGCGCAGCCTCGACACCTGGGAATGCAGGGCGTGCTGGGCGTTCTTGGGCGGCTGCTCGCCGTACAGGACGTCGATGAGCCGGTCATGGGGGACGACCTCGCCGGGCCGGATGAGCAGCAGGGCCAGCAGCGCTCGCCGGGACCGGCCGCCAAGCGGCACCTCGGCGCCGTCCGCGCGCCAGGCACGGGTGCTGCCGAGAATGCCGAAGCGCATGGACGTTACTTTAGAGGGCGTGAGCAAGATTCCCAGCCCGCCCGATCCGCTGTCCGCACCGGTGTTCGACAGCCACTGCCACCTCGACATCATGGTCGGCAACCGGCAGGCGTCCTCGGGCGATCCCGTGGCACAGGCGGCGCAGGCGGCTGCGGCGAGCGTACGGAGCATCCTCGACGACTCGCGTGCCGTCGGCGTGACCCGGCTCGTCACGATCGGCTACGACCTGCCCTCCTCCCGGTGGAACGCCGAGGCGGCGGCCGAGCACGAGGGGATCTACGCCGGCGTCGCCATCCACCCCAACGAGGCGCACGCGGCCACGCCCGAGACGCTGGCCGAGATCGAGGCGCTGGCCGGGCGTGACGAGGTGCGGGCGGTGGGGGAGACCGGGCTCGACTACTACCGCGACTGGGCGACCAAAGAGGACCAGCACGCGAGCTTCCGTGCGCACATCGAGATCGCCAAGCGCACCGGTAAGGCGCTGGTCATCCATGACCGTGACGCGCACGACGACGTGCTGAAGGTGCTGGCCGAGGTGGGCGCGCCGCCGGTGGTGGTGTTCCACAGCTTCTCGGGCGACCCCGAGATGGCGAAAAAGTGCGCCGAAGCCGGATATTTCATGTCTTTTTCGGGGCCGGTTACCTACAAGAACGCCTCCTATCTGCGTGAGGCGGCACGGGTGGCGCCGATGGAGCTCATGCTGGTCGAGACCGACGCCCCCTACCTGCCGCCGGTGCCCTATCGGGGCAAGCCCAACGCGCCCTACCTCATACCCCTCACTCTGCGTTGTCTCGCGGAGGTCAAGGGGGTCCATCCGGATGAGCTGTGCGAGGCCATCAGTGTCAATGGAGTCACGGTCTTCGGAGAGTGGTGACCATCTTTCCGTGAACCGGTAGAGGCGGCGGCGCGGGCGCCACTAGCGTCGTGCCGCCCGAAGCCACTACCGGAGGTAGTCCGTGCGCGGAAAGAGGCGCGCCCCGCGCCCTCGTATTGCCTGGCGATCACCGTGGACACCGGTGATCTGCCTGCTCGCGGTCGTGGCCGTGGGCGGCATCGGGACCGTCGCGGCGCTGGTCAAGAGCGTGGTGCTGGTCGTCGACGGCAAGCCGATGGCGCTGCGCAGCTTCGCCGGCTCGGTGCAGGAGCTCCTCGGCGAAGCCGGGGTTTCTGTAGGGTTCGGTGACTCCGTACGCCCGGCCGGGCAGGAGGAGATCGCCGACGGGACGCGGATCGTGGTACGCCACGCCCGCCCGATCACGCTGACCCTCGACGGGCGCACCACCCGCCACCTGGTGACCGCCACGAACGTGGGCGACGCACTGGCCGAGCTCGACATCAGCCCGGCGGGCGGCCGGCTGTCGGCCCCGCCGACCAAGCATGTGCCGCTGTCCGGGATGTCGCTCTCGGTGTACACGCGGCGTGAGGTGTACATCGAGGCGGGCGGTCTCCGGATGGCGACCACGACCACCGGCCGGACCATCCGCGAGGTGCTCAGGCAACGCCGCATCCCGGTGCGACCCGGCTACCGCGTGCGCCCGCCGCTCGACAGCTTCCCGGCGCAGGGGACCGTCATCAGGGTCAGCCCGCCCGCGCCGCCGCACACCGTGGTCGTGCCGGCGGCCGTGGCGGCGCTCGACTGGGCGGCGCTGGCCCAGTGCATGTCGAACGGCGACCCGCTGGCGGTCAATCCCGCCGGGCCCTATTACGGGATGTACGGGTTCAGCCAGGCCATGTGGACGGCCGTCGGCGGCACCGGGCTACCGCACACCTGGCCGCCGGAGGAGCAGACCTATCGGGCACAGCTCCTTTACCAGCTGGTCGGCGGGCGGTGGCAGGGGCAGTGGCGGGAGTGCGGGGCCCGGCTGTTCGGCTGACCACTTCCCCAGGCCCCGGCTGGTTTCGGCCGGTCGGCCGTTCGGGACGCTGGGGAAGTCGGCTGGATCAACCGGCGATCGATGTGCCGAAGTCGGCTCCCTTGGGCGGTTGGAGCGGCCGCAGCTCATCGGAGTTGCGGGCCAGCACCATGACCTTGCCGGTCGAGACGGCGTCGGGCTGGCCGATGTAGAGCTTGTTGCCGCTGTAGGCCAGCGACCAGCCGAACAGGCCGTCCGATGTCGGGAGCCTCTTGTCCTCGGCCTCGTTCTTGAGCGACAGCACCCGTACAGCTCCCTCGTAGGGCGAGCCGACGGCCACCCGGCCCTCTGCCGAGGCGGCCAGCGAGAAGCCGAACCCGGCGCCCTGCCCCACCCGCCTCGTCGGGCGCATGGCCTGGTCGTAGAGCTGGACGTAGCCACGGCCCGGCGCGGTCACCGCGAACCCGGCCCCCTCGGCGTACGCCACCGCGTAGCCGTACCTGTCTCCGGCCTCCTTGGTGGGCGAGTCGACCTTGATCCCCGAGAGCCTCGGCGCCAGCGCGTTGTCGATGCGGACCGCGGCCCCCGAGTCGGACTTGCCCTGGTCGACCTGGCGGCCGGCGCCGTCGTCGTTCTCGTACGGGACACCGACGAGCAGGCTGTTGCCCGGCCCGACCGCCACCGACCAGCCGAACTGATCGCCCACTTCGCCGTTACCCGGCACCTCCACCGAGTCCTGATTTATCCGGATAAGCCGACCCGGGCCCTGGCGTACGTAGACGGAGCCCGCGTCGGCGATCTGGGCCTGGTCTTCGTACGGCGCGCCGATCGCCACCACGTCGCCCCTTGCGGCCAAAGACCAGCCGAAGTGGGCGTTGCGCTGCGGCTCGGGAGCCGTCAGGCGTTCCGGTCCCTTGCTGTTCCCGCCGTACACGACATAGACCGCACCCGCGTCCCTGACACCGTCCACATCGGCGTAGGGCGCGCCCACCACCAGGTCGGCGCAGGGATTGCCGGGGTCGATCTTGGCCAGCGTCACCGACCAGCCGAGCGCGTCGCCCTCGATGGCGGGCACCGGCACGGGGATCACCTTGTCCCCGGAGAGGATGTACACCGCGCCCTTGCCGTCGTTGGCGAACGGATCGCCGACCGCCACGTCCTCCACGCCGTCGCCGTCGAAGTCGCTCGTACCCGAGCACGCGGCCTTCTCGGCGGCGGCCGTCGCCGCGGTGCTCATGCCGCCTATGAGGACGGCCAGCGCCAGAAGCGCCGAACCGATCATCTTCACAACCGGACCTCGATCTGGTTACCGTTCTTGAGCCTGGTCGCGATGAGTTGTACCGGTTTGCGGTACAGCGGCAGGTCGAACACGAACGCGTTGTCGATGCGGTCACCCGCGGTGATCGCCGCCGGGAACGCGGGCTCCACCGGGTCGTGACGCCCGCCCTTGTCGTCGAGCAGCGAGACGATCGGGTCGCCGATCTCCTGGCGCTCGCCGCCGGGGTTCAGCATCGTCCAGCGGACCACGCACAGCTGGCCCAGGCTCTGCGTCTTGCCCTCGTACTCCTTCAGACCGCATTGCGGGGCAGCCGCGACGATGAGCTGCGGGTCGTCGAAGGACTTGCCGAGGGCGAACCGGTGACCGAGGTCGTTGGGCCGCGCCGAGGCGGAGGCCGTCTGGGTCTGCGACTGGACGGGCAGCGTGGTGTTGCGGCTGGAGGTCACGATGAGGACGGCGAAGGTGACGGCGATGGCCGCCACGGCCGCGGCTGCCGCGATGAGCCAGCGGGTGCTCAGGGACCGTCCGGGGGCCGGGGCCTGGGTGTCGTCCGAGGACAGCGCCTCTGCCTGGAGCCCCGGATTCGTCTGGCTACCCTGTACGTTCAGCTCCTCCTGACGGACCTGAGCCTGGGCCTGGACCTGAGCCTGGTCCGGCTGCCGCGTCTGCTCGGGTAAGCGGGCCTGCTCCTTCTTGGCGCTCGGCTTCTTGAGCAGCGCTTTCTTGGCGGTCGGCTGCTGAGGGGCGGGCACCTCCCAGCGCGCCAGCTCCTCGCGAGCCGCCTGCTCCTCCCGGCGAGCCAACTCCTGCAGATCGGGCTGCTCCTGCCCTGGCGACGACTGTGCCTGGAACGCCTGATGCCTCTGCGCCCCCGCCTGTGACCCAGGCTGTGAGCCCGGTTGTGACCCCGGTTGTGACCCCGGCGTCGCCTCCGGCCGAGATGGGGGCTGGGACGGGTCGGTCGCCACGGCCGGCCCCTTGGCTGTGGTGTCGCTGGGCGGCGGCGTGGCGAACGTGGCCGTGATGTCGGGCTCGTTCACCACGTTCTGCGGCGGCTCCCAGTCGTCGAGCAGCCCGGGAGCCACCAGAGTCGGCGGATCGACCGCCGGTGCCGCCGATGTCGCCGCAGGGGCGGGCGCAGCGCCTCCGACCAGGGCGATCAGCAGGTCCTGGGCGCTGGGCCGCTGAGCCGGATCCATGTCGGTAGCCCGCCGGACCAGCTCATCGAGCGGCGCGGGCAGAGCGCCCAGGTCCGGCGGCGCGTTCAGTACGCGCGTCGCGAGCGTGATGGGGTCGCCGCGCCCGAACGGGTGGCGCCCATTACCGGCGTACGCGATCAGGCAGCCCCAGGCGAAGATGTCGACGGCGGGAGTGACCGTTTCCCCCCGTACCTGCTCGGGCGCCCACCAGCCGGGGCTGCCCAGCAGCTCACCGGACATGGTGAACCCGGTCTCCCTGTCGAGCGCCCTGGCGATGCCGAAGTCGATCACTCGCGGCCCGGACAGCGACAATATGACATTGGCCGGCTTGAGATCCCTGTGCACCAGCCCGGCGACGTGGATCGCCGCCAGCGCCGCCGCGACTCCCAGCGCGACGCCGTGCAGCGGCCCCGGGTCCAGCGCGCCGTACTTGGCGATCTGGTCCGACAACGGGGTGCCGCCGATGTATTCGGTCACCATGTACGGGCGGCTGTCGCCAGTGTTGCCGTTGTCCAGCACCTGGGCCGTACAGAACGATGCCACCCGTCGCGCGTTCTCCACCTCGGCGTGAAAGCGGTCCGCGAACCCCTGCTGGTTGGCGAACTCGGCCTTCACCACCTTGACCGCGACAAACCGCCCCGTCGGTGCCCTGGCCAGGAACACCGTACCCATGCCGCCCTCGCCGAGTCGGCCGAGCAGCCGGTACGGGCCGATTTCCCGCAGATCCGTCGGGCGGAGCGGCGCGGCGCCCGTTGGCTCCATCAAGGACGTCCCTTCCTGTTCCACGCCCATCCTCCCCTGTGGTGCCCCCATCCGCCATCGCAGGTTCTTCGATGCGGGAGACTGGTTGGATGATGAGCCTGTTGGGCCCTGCAGAAATACGTATTTTGGCGGATAAGCTAAATCTTCGTCCGACGAAAAAGCTAGGCCAAAACTTCGTGATCGACGCGGGAACCGTGCGGCGCATCGTCAGAGTGGCCTCACTGGCCCCAGACGACGTGATCATAGAGGTGGGCCCCGGCCTCGGCTCTCTCACCCTCGCACTGCTCCCCGAGGCCCAGCATGTGGTGGCCGTCGAGATCGACCCCGTACTCGCGGGCCAGCTCCCGCTGACTGTGGCGGGCCGCGGTCTCGGCGACAAGCTCACGGTCGTGGAGGCCGACGCCATGCGCATCACCTCCGCCGACCTGCTGGGCCACACGCCCACCGCCCTGGTCGCGAACCTTCCGTACAACGTCGCGGTCCCGGTGGTCCTGCACCTGCTGCAAGTGCTGCCGTCACTGCGCAAGGGCCTCGTGATGGTCCAGTCGGAAGTGGCCGACCGCCTCGCGGCCGGCCCCGGGTCGAAGGTGTACGGGGTGCCGTCGGTGAAGGCCGCCTGGTACGCGGATGTACGGCGAGCAGGCCCGGTGGGGCGGACGGTTTTCTGGCCCGCACCGAACGTGGATTCCGGCCTCGTCTCCATGGCCCGCCGGGACCCGCCCGAGACCTCAGCCTCGCGCGAGGAGGTGTTCGCGGTGATCGACGCCGCATTCGCACAGCGCCGCAAAACGCTGCGGGCCGCCCTCGCATCCTGGGCCGGCAGTCCGGCGGAGGCCGAAATCGCCTTGCGGGCGGCCGGGGTGGACCCGTCCGCGCGGGGGGAGCAGCTCGACGTGACTGCCTTCGCCCGAATCGCCGAGGCCAAGTCCTCGTAGAGCGGGCGGGTACGGCTCGCAAGCCTCGGGCGATCGGCGCGCTTGAGAGGGTCCGCCCCCGTGGAGATCCGCGCCCGAGGGGGGACAGGTGCCCGAGGGGACTGGTGCCCGGGGGGACTGGTGTCCGAGGGCCCGCGTGCTTAGTGCTCCGACCGCATAGGTTCGCCGTGGTGGCGGTTGTGGCGGTTGGATGTGCGATGACGTCCATTCAACCGCTGGAGGCGCGGTGGCTGAGCCTGTCCGTGTGCGCAGACTGACCGACCAGGAGGGGCAGAAGCTGCAGCAGATTGTGCGGCGGGGCAGCGCGAGTTCGGTGCGCTATCGGCATGCGATGATGCTGCTGGCCTCGGCCGGCGGGAACCGTGTTCCGGTGATCGCCCAGCTGGTGCAGGCTGACGAGGACACGGTGCGGGATGTGATCCACCGGTTCAACAAGATCGGTCTGGCCTGTCTGGACCCTCGGTGGGCGGGAGGCCGTCCCCGCCTGCTCAGCCCTGACGACGAGGACTTCGTCGTCCGGACGGCCGCCACCCGCCCCACCAAGCTCGGCCAGCCCTTCACCCGCTGGTCGATCCGCAAGCTCGCCGCTTACCTGCGGAAGATACACGGACGCATCATCCGCGTCGGCCGGGAAACGTTACGCTGCCTGCTGTTGCGCCGCGGTATCACCTTCCAGCGCACCAAGACCTGGAAGGAATCGCCCGACCCGGATCGCGACGCCAAGCTCGACCGCATCGAGCAAGTGCTGGACCGTTTCCCCGACCGCGTCTTCGCCTTCGACGAGTTCGGGCCGCTGGGGATCCGGCCCACCGCGGGCTCCTGCTGGGCCAAGCAGGGCAAGCCCGACCGCCTGCCGGCGACCTACCGCCGCACCCACGGCGTCACCTACTTCCACGGCTGCTACTCCGTCGGCGACGACCGCCTCTGGGGCGTCAACCACCGCCGCCAAGGCACCGCCAACACTCTGGCCGCGCTGAAGTCGATCCGCGCTGCCCGACCCGACGGCGCCCCGATCTACATCATCCTGGACAACCTCTCCGCCCACACCGGCGCGTACATCCGCCGCTGGGCGAAGAAGAACAAGGTCGAGCTGTGTTTCACCCCGACCTACGCTTCCTGGGCCAACCCGATCGAGCCCCACTTCGGTCCGCTGCGCCAGTTCACCCTGGCCAACTCCAACCACCGCAGCCATCCCGCGCAGACCCGGGCCCTGCACGCCTATCTGCGCTGGCGCAACACCAACGCCCGCCACCCCGACGTACTCGCCGCCCAACGCAAGGAACGCGCCCGCATCCGCAGCGAGAAAGGCATCCGCTGGGGCGGACGCCCCGTCGCCGCCGCAGCCTGATCAAACGATCCCAGCGGAGAACGTCAGATCCTCGCACTACGGGCGATGCGGTACAGCACGTTCGGACGCAGTGGCCCTTCGGGCTCGGTGGGGTCGTCGAAGTCGTCGGCCGGGTTCCGGGTCATGCCGATCCGGCGCATCACCGCCTGGGAACGAAGGTTGGTGGCCGTTGTGACAGCGAGGATCTCAGGAAGCTCAAGAGCGTCGAAGCCGTGGGCCAGGACTGTCAGCGCAGCTTCGGTAGCGTAGCCCTGGCCCCAGGCCGAGCGGGCGAGCCGCCAGCCGATCTCCACTCCTGTGAACGGCATGTGGTCGTCCACTTCATCCAAGCCTGCGAAGCCGATGAACTCGCCCGTGGCCTCCTCCTCAACCGCCCACCACCCGTAGCCTCGCTGGTCGAACTCGGCCTGAAATCGCGACACGGAGGCATCGCTTTGTTCGCGGGTAAGCAGGTCACCCAAGTGCTCCCGGACCTCGGGATCGGCATTCATCGCCGCCCATGGTTCAAGGTCGGAGTCACGCCATCGGCGCAAGATGAGGCGATCGGTGCGCAGTTCAGCCATGCAGCCCAGCCAACATGAGCTCTGTGCCCGAGGCAATCACTTTTCTTCTGCGTGACACCGCCACCCAGAAACACAGATCCGCTCTCAGGGTGAACGAAGCGACCATCGACCCGGCGAACCTATGCGGTCAGAGCATTAGGCGATCGGACTTCGGGGCCTGGAAGCCACAAAAGCCATCCCCGGCCACCCCGGTTATCCACAGAGGGTCGCCTCCACAACTCCGGTTATCCACAGAACCCCGCTCGGCTCCCCGCCCCCAAGCCCGATCGCAAGATCCTGGGGCCTCCGTTCCGCACGTCGCAGGAGGCCCACATGACCCCCCACTCCGCCCCGACCCGCCGCTTCGGCCTGGCCCCCCGCTCCGCCCTGCCCCGCCGCTTCGGCTTGACCTTCCACTCTGACCTGGGTACTCGCTTCAGCCCGGCCACCCGCCCCGCCCCGACCCCTCACCCCGACCTGGGAATCCGCTCCAGCCCAGCCACCCACTCCGGCCTGAACATCCGCTCCAGCTCGGCCACTAGCCCCGCCGCGAGCACCAGCCCCGCTCTGAACACCCGCTCTGCCCTGGACCCTCGCCCCGCCCTGACTCTCCGCCCTGTTCTTACCGGGCTCGCGGTCGGAGGAGGCACGCTCGCGGCGCTCCTCGCATTCCCCAACACGGCTGTCGCCGCGAGCACCAGCGCGACCTCACTCAAGCCACCAACCAATCAGTGCTTCCACCTGATCGCCCTACCCACCAAACCCGTGAACGGCGCACGCGATACGAGCCCCGTGAATGCCGGACGCGATACGAGCCTCGCTAACGGCGGACGCAATACGAGCCCCGCGAACAGCGGACACGATACGAGGCTCTCCCAGGACGTCGCGCCAGAGACACTTTTGGCCCTGCCTCCTGAGGGCGTGGACCATTTTGATGGCGCAGACAATCCCGGTGGCGCGGACCAGCAGCCCATCTATGTCCTCATCCCCCTACCCCCAAAAGCCTGCCCCGCCCTCAACCCTCCGGCCACAATCCCCGGAGACCCCGGAGACCCCGGAGACCCCGGAGACCCCGGAGACCCCGGAGACCCCCGAGACACACCGCCCAAGCCAAGACCCACCAAGCCTGGAATCAAGCCTAGGACTAAGCCCCGGACCAAGGGCGACATCGCGGCGGCAGCCGCCATCGACCAGTTGGGCACCCCGTTCTCGTGGGGCGGCGGCACCCCGTCAGGCCCCACCACAGGCATAGGCAGGGGAGCCCACACCAAGGGCTTTGACTGCAGCGGCCTGACCCTCTACGCCTGGTCCAAAGCCGGCACAAGGCTCGGTCACTACACAGGCACCCAGTTCCGCCAGGGCCGCAGAGTCACACTCGGCGAGCTACGCAAGGGCGACCTGGTCTTCTTCGGTGGCGGCACCGGCGACCCCACACACGTCGGCCTAAACCTCGGGGGCGGCGTAATGATCCACGCCCCCAAAACCGGCGACGTGGTCAGAAGAACCCCGTTCCTGACCTCCACCTACTATCGCCCCCTATACCGAGGCGCCGTACGCCCAGGCTGACCCCGACAGCCGAGAGCACCCCCGAGCCACCCCTGGCCCTCACCACCGCACGAGGACCAGTTCTTGTTTTCGGGCCGCACCCATCCCCCGGATTCGCCGGGTGCGGCCCGGCTCCTCAAGCACGAGCGCAGACTTTGACCAACTTCTCGACCAGAGGCGCGAGCAACTCCTGATCCTCGGGCCTGCCCGGCTCATACTCCACGATCCCCAGCCCTGCCACTTCGAACCGCTCCGCCACCGCGCTGACCAGTCCAAGCAACCCATCAGGTCGCATCCCGCCCGGCGCCGGCGTCCCCACGCTGGCGAACACCTCCGGATCCAGTACATCAAGATCGATATGTAGATAGACGACCTTCTCCTCGAATCCACGCTCCTTCGGAAAGCCGCCCCGCTCCCGATCGAAACCAGCTGAAGCGATCGCATCGACCAGCGTCGCGGAGTCCGGCATGCCCAGGTGGCACACCCCACTCGCCTCAACGAACGCACCCTCGGCCGGATCGAGATCCCGCACCCCGGCGAGCACGATCTGCCACGGACGGACCGGTTCCTCTGGCACCAGCCCCTCCGGTCCTTCACCGGTGAGGGCCCGCAGCACCATCCCGTGAAACGCCCCAGAGGGTGAGGAGGACGGCGTATTGAGATCCCCATGAGCATCGAACCAGACGACCACCAGCCGATCCCCGTACGTTCGCCGAGCCGCCGCCACCGGCTCCAACTCGACCCCGCAATCACCTCCAGCAGTGACCATGAGCCCCTCGCCCACTTGCGACATCACCGCCCGCACTCGAGAAGCCGTGATAACCAGATCATCATCGACTTGCACACGCAGTCGCCGCCTCGCAGGCACCATCCCGGCCACCAACTGGGCCCCCTCCCGAAGCCGCTCCGCCGTAGCAGACCCCGACCCCCGCCACTGCGGCACCTCAACAACCGTCACTTCCGACAAAACGCCCTCTTTCTCTCCAAAAGGCCTTATTTCCCCCAATCTAACGTCGTCAAGGTCGAGTCACTTGGCGCCATACTTCACGCGGTCTGTGCCTTCCGGGTGGTGTCCCGCCGAGCAGCGAATCAACGATGTAGTGACACGTCATCTACCAGGCCGCATGAGGGGCTGGTTTTCGGTCGCTGAACACACCTGGGACCGCGATCGCCCGCGACGCGCTCACCCCGGTAACGGGCGACTGTTACGCACGGTTCCGTGGGAGCTCAAGGCTGCGATTGTTACGCACGGTTCCGTGGGAGCTCAGGGCTGCGATGTCCTGGGTCGCCCGACCTTCTGATCTTCACATCTTCTTAGTCGGCGCTGATGGTGATCTATCGCATAGTTGAGGACCGGTGGCGGGATTCGGCACGGTCGGCACCCCGCATCCGGCCTTGATCGGTGCCGCCGGGACGACTAGCCTGATCGCCGAGTTGCTGGAAGGCGGGGCCGAGGCGATCACCTCGGGCGGGAAGAGCCCCGACCACGATGAGCTGCTCGACCACGATGAGCTGCTCGACCACGACGCCATGGAGTTCGGGACCGACTGACGATGAGCGCGGAAGAGGATTTCAAGCAGGTCGGCGCCGAGCTTGCCGACCTAGGTGTACGGATCTCCAGGATGATGGGGAGTCCCGCGCTCAAAGATCAGGCGGGGAAGGTGTTCGCGAGCCTGCAGCGCGACGGCGCGATGGTGTTCCGGCTGGTCAGGGACACCCCCGAACACGCAGCCGCGCTCCAGCTGGCCGGGGCGTTCCTGTTCGACCCCTCGGAGCAGGGCAGGGTGATGAAGGACTGGGTGGTCGTGCCCCACTCCTCGGTCGAGAAATGGACGGATCTGGCCGAGGCTGCCCTCAGCCGTCCCCGCTGATCATTGGGCCACGTCGACGGTGTGGCGGCGGGCGCCCGAGTCGGGCAGGACGCGGAGCACGGCCGTCGGCGAGGTTGGCTTGCCGCTAGCGCAGCCACCTCAGAGCTGCGTCGGCGCAGTCCTCGGGGCTGCTGTTGAAGGCGATGGCCGCGTTGGGCGCGTGCTGCCGGACCAGGTTGACCGCCTTCTCGAAGAGTTCGAGCAACGGCTCGTGCTTGCGGATGCCGCCCCCGATCACCACGCAGACGTAGTCTTTGCGGGTCAGGGCCTCCACGATCGCTCCTTCGGGGTTCTCGTCAAGTGCCAACAGGCACCAGTCGGCCTCGATACCATGATCGTCGAAACGGGCCTGACCGCGTGCCATCGCCGCCTGAACTGGCTCCGGATCCCAGCCCTGGATCTTGGCGGGATCGAGGCCGACCACCAGTACTTGTGCCACTGTCACGCGTCCTCCTTCTCAAAGAACGTTCTGCCAGCGCGATGGTTGAAGGTGATGTCTGGGCGCATCCAACATTGTCGACCTCCTCCAGAGGGCGCCACGTTATCCCGATCTTGCCACGCGCTTCTCGACATGCTCTCGTCAGAGTGGCAGGACATCGCGCCAGATGCTGGGTACTGAGTCGGCTGCGGCTGTAAGCCCGCATGGACACCTCAGGCCAGGGCCGAGATCTCGATCCGGGTGTGGTCGGTGGGGTCCACCAGGCACGACAGCACGACGTTCCCCCGCTCCAGGTGTTCCCCCATGGACGAGCTGAGCCGGGCTGTGCGCTCGATCTCGTACGGGCTGCCGCCCTGAGGGGTTACGCGAAGCCGCAGCAGCCAGATGTAACGTCCGTTGAACTTGTTGGACGTCTCCTCAATCCTCAGGACCGCCGCGTTGCACGGCACCGCGACCGCGCGCTCCTCCGGCGTGAAGGTTCGCAGCGCGGCGGATTCCATGCTCGCGAACGAGATGGAGCCCATGGCGAGCAGCCCCGCGCCCAGGAGGAGGAACATCGCGCTGACGTACGCCCCGACCCGGGTGTGCGGCTTTCGCCGCAACACGAGGAACAACACCACGGCCACGATCACTGCGATCACGGCGAGTGTCCCGAAGACGATCGATGGCATCGTTCTTCCTCACGCTGAGAGGCGGAGCCTGGCAGCCGGCCTTGTCCGTTCCGATGTCGATAGTTGATCAGATGTCGCTTGCATGGTGGCTGCAGCCCGCATGATCGCGTAGCTCCTCTCGTCTGCGGCACTCGCGCGACATTCCGCCAAGCGGGCCGGAGGAGCCCTCAGCGCAATGGCAACGCCGGCGACTGGCACCGCGGTCGCGGGCGTCCGCCCCGCGAGTGAACATTTCGGCCGCCGCGCGTCTGCTGGAGCCGCACCCGTTACCAGCCGGTCTCGGCGGCGGCATCGTCGTCCTGTTCCAGGCCAGAGGAGAGCTGCCTATGTCGCGTCGATCCGAGCAGAGCGCCGCCGCATGCGCCAGCTACGCCGCCTGCCTGGCGTCCGGTTACGCCGCCTGCCTGGCGTCCAGCTACGCCGACCGCGTGGCCCAGACGCTCGCCGTGCCCGTCGATGACCTGACCGGCCCGACAGCAGGCAGCATCGTGGTGAGGTCCATCGCCGCGTACCTCGTCGATCAAAGTCCATCCCTCATCGGCGACGTCTCCACGCGCCATGGCGATGGTCTACCAGGATCGCCGACCGCAGCGCCGGAGAATCGCCCCCTCGGGTACGGGTGTTGCATCGGTCCCGTACAGGCGTCACCACTTCTGCCGAGAATCATGTGAGCGGGAAGCGAGCCCCTATAGGCTCGAGTGTCCTCGACAAGCTCGAGAAGAGTCCTCAACCTCGGCAAACGACGAAAGTGACAGAAGATCGATGAGCTCGGTTACCGTACGGGTGCCCGCGAAGGTCAACGTGCAGCTATCCGTCGGACCGCTTCGGGAAGACGGCTATCACGACCTGGTCAACGTCTTCCACGCCGTATCGATCTTCGACGAAGTGGTCGCCAACGAGTCCGAGTCGATCACTGTCACGGTGGGGGGCAACTGGGCGGACCGGGTCCCGATCGATAACGAGAACCTGGCGATTCAGGCCGCGAGAGCCCTGGCCAAGCACGCGGGCCGCACCTATGGCGCGGCGTTGGTGATCCACAAGGCGATCCCCGTGGCCGGTGGCATGGCCGGGGGAAGCGCGGACGCGGCGGGGGCTCTGGTGGCGTGCAACGAGTTGTGGGGGCTTGGCCTGCCGTTCGACGACCTCATGGAGATCGCCGGCGACCTGGGAAGTGACGTACCCTTCTCGCTGCTCGGAGGCACGGCGGTGGGGATCGGGCGGGGTGAGCAGCTCAGCGAGTTGCCGACCGGCGGCCGGTTTCACTGGGTGTTCGCGGTGGCGGAGGGCGGACTGTCGACGGCCGCCGTCTATGCCGAGTGCGACCGGCTTCGTGCCGCGACCGGTGCGGAGACCCCCTGGCCGCAGCTGAGCGACCCTCTGCTGGAGGCGCTCGGCGCCGGGGACGCCCGCAAGCTGGGCGCGTACCTCACCAACGACCTCCAGCCCGCTGCCCTGACGCTCCGCCCTCAGCTGGCCGACACCCTCGAAGCCGGTCGCCAGTACGGCGCGCTCGGCGCGATCGTCTCCGGCTCCGGTCCGACCTGCGCCTTCCTCGCGACCGACGCCGCCCACGCCGACCGCCTGGCCGCCGCCCTCACCACGTCCGGCATCACCCGCACCGCGATCCCCGCTCACGGCCCTGTCCCAGGCGCCGTGGTGGTCTGACGTCATCGTTCGGCCGGGCGGTTCGTTGGACAGCTCGATCTCGACGGCCAGGTCACCCAGAACCTCCTCCTCCAGCCCCTAGGTGCGGCGGATGCAGGCCCGCCCCTAGCCGGCTGCTGGCCCGGGGCTGGTCCGAGCTGGTCCGGGCTGGTCCGGGGCTGGTCCGGGGCTGTTGGTAATGACTTTCTCAGGTCGGGAGCCAGGGGTGAGAGGCGGATGCCTGTGCCGCGACCCAGGGCGGTCGGATGGACCGCCGCCCTGGGTCTCGCTGCCGTCAGCCTGCTTCCGAGGTGATCAGGAGCGTTGGCCGGGCTGGTTCACGATCTTGGCTTCGAGCTGGGCGGTCAGGCCCACCGTGCCCGCCTTGAAGGTCTCCTTGCTGCCGCCGGCCCACTTGTAGGTCCGGTCCTTCAGCCGCGTCGAGTTGGTGCCCAGGTAGCGGAAAGTCTCCGGGTCCAGGATCAGGTAGCTGCGCGCCTCGGCGTCGGTGAGGCTGAACGCCACGCCTCGCCGTCCGTCGGCGACGGGCACATCCTGGGTCACCGTCATGCCCTTGATCGTGGGCAGCGCGCGGAAGAGCGCGGCCCGTACATCGGGGGCGAGCCACTGCTCGGTCATGAGCTGATTGATCTCCATGAAAAGCATCTCGGGCGGGACATGGCCGTTCAGCTCCTGCGGCCCCCGGCGGTCCTCGTCGAGGATGGCCGCCTTGATCTTGGTAATCACTCCGGCCGGGGTGACAGGGGGTTTGGCCAGCTCGGCCGGGTTCATGACCGCGCTGCCCTGGAACATCAACTTGCCGCCCTGGTACCAGGCCGACCGCTTGCCGTCCACGCTGGTCCACCGTTCCCAGGTGTCGCGCTGGTCTCGGTCGACGTCCCCTTCGACGCCGGCCAGCTGCAGTTCCTTGGTGTAGAGCCACTGGCCGGGGTCCGGGGCGGGCGTGGGGTCGTTCTCGGCCGCACGGGCGGCGCGCTCGCCCAGCTCGGCCACACCGGCCACGGGCGCCATGGCCGGCTGGTCCCTGAGCGCCACGACGGTCCCGCCGACGACCAGGGCCAGCGCCGCGGCCACAGCGAGCCGCCAGCCGAGCCTTCTCGCGCGGGTCGCGGTCGGCTTCCGTACGGCCCCCGGCTCGTGGATCGCCGACACTGGTCGTGCGGCTCCCGGCTCGTGGATCGCCGTCATCAGCCGTGCCCTGGCCGCATCCGCGGCTTCGGCGGTCATCGCCGGGGTGTTCCGGCGAAACTCCTTGATCGCGTTCATCACAGCTCCTCGCCCCCGAGCACGTTCCTGGCCTTCTTCCGCGCCCGGTGCAGCCGTGACCGTACGGTCCCCACCGAGATGTCCAGCGCCCGCGCCACCTCCTCGTACGACATGTCCTCCCATGCCACCAGCAGCAGCACGTCCCGATGCCCACGTGGCAGGGACGCCAGCGCCCCCGCCAGCTCACGATCCCTGCCCTGCGCCGTCACCCGGCGCGTCACGGTGTCGGCCAACTCCTCAGGCAGAGGGTCCACCCCGGTACGACTCAGCGCCCGCAGCAGTCGCTCCTCCTGCCGCCGATGCTTGGCGATCAACGTGGTGGCGATGCCGTACAGCCAGGGCCTGGCCAGCGTGAACGACGTGTCGTACGTCCCGCGCCTGCGGAAGGCGGCCAGGAACGTCTCGGCCACGATGTCGTCGGCGGCCTGCGTGCCGAGCCGCCGCGCCGCGTACAGGTGGATCTGCTTGGCGTAGCGGTCGAAAAGCGCGGCGAACTGCTCTGGGTCGTGCGCCGAACGACGGATCAGTTCTCCGTCGTCGATCTCGACAGTCTCAGCACTCAACGCCTCTCCTCCGTGAGTAGGTGGTTCACCGTGCTGTCTCCCGAAGGGCGTCACCCAGTTCCCAAGACACGTGGTTCCCGAAAGTCGTGACGCGGCGGAGCACGTGACGTCGCCGCCCGCAGGTGCCAGGCAATATCCCTTGCGGAGATGGGCGTGTCCAACGACCGCTCGTCTTCACCATGCCGGCCTCGTCGGCCGTCATCGTCCTGCTCCTGGTCCCGTCGCACCGTGCCAACTACCGCAAGTGGCGCAGCCGAAGGCGCCTGTCAAAGAATCGCGCTCCAACTTGTCAAGATCATCCCGACGCGCAATCATGAACGCCCGTGACGAAAAAGATCATTTCCACCGGTATCGGCATCGTTCTCGGGGCCGCCGCCCTCGTCGGCGTCAACGCCTCCCCCGCAGCCGCGGCGCTCAGCTGCTCCAAGACCGCGAGCACCGACCACTCCGTGAGCGTCAAGTGCACCGGCGGGCTTGGGACCTACTTCCGGGCCTACGGCTACTTCTGCTCCACCTCGAACTGCCAGTGGCAGCCGGGCAATCTGGTCAGAATGGGCGGCACGAGCAAGGCCACCAGTAACGGTTACTACAGCGGCGAGTGGGACAGGCACCAATGCGACAAGGCTGACGAATGCTGAGCCACCGGGCCTGGGCCTGTCTTCGAGGTCCGGGCCCGAAGGCGCTCTCGACCCGCTGATCCGCGCTACGTCGAGCGCCTCGAAGCCCGCCGCGGAGGTCCGCGCGGGGTGGGTGCTAGACGAGTGTTCCGAATATCTGCGGACATGGGGGGAGTGTGTCCGTGATCGCTGTTCTTCGTCGGCTTTCACGTTGACTTGCTCGCCCCATAGGTCGGGAGCACCGGGCCGGTCTGGGGTGTGCGGGCATGGTGATATCAGTGCATTAGGGCTGTTTTCGGGTGCTGCGCCCGGCGGGTGGTGGGTGTGAGGTCGACCGGGTGGTGGGTGTGAGGTCGGGCGGGTGACGGGTGTGAGGTCGGCCTGGTGCCGTCACCACAGCGCCTTTGAGGCCGATACCCTGGTAGGGCCATGAATCTGGTAAATCTCGAGTCTGTTTCCCATGCCTACGGGCCCAAACCGCTGCTCAACGACGTCTCCCTCGGGGTCGAGGTCGGCGAGCGCATAGGTGTCGTCGGACGTAACGGCGGCGGCAAGACCACGCTGCTGTCGGTGATCGCGGCGGACGTACGCCCGGACAGCGGCCGGGTCACCCATACCCGGGGGCTGCGGGTGGGCGTGCTGTCGCAGCATGACGCGCTCGATCCGGCGATGCCCATCCGGGAGATCGTGCTGGGTGAGAAGGCTGAGCACGAGTGGGCGGGGGATCAGGGCGTCCGCGAGATTCTCGGCAACCTCATCGGCGATCTCGATCTCGACGCCAAGGCGGGGGATCTGTCCGGTGGCGAGCGGCGGCGCACCGCGCTGGCCCAGCTGCTCATCGATGAGCACGACCTGATCATGCTCGACGAGCCCACGAACCATCTCGACATCGAGGCCATCGCCTGGCTGGCCGGTCATCTGGCCGGTCGCAAGAGCGCGCTGGTGGTCGTGACGCACGACCGGTGGTTCCTCGACGCGGTCTCCACCAGGACCTGGGAGGTCGTGGACGGGAGGGTCGAGCGATATGAGGGCGGTTACGCCGCTTACGTGCTCGCGAAGGCGGAGCGGGCGCGCATCGCCCAGGCCGCCGAGGAACGCCGCCAGAACCTGATGCGCAAGGAGATCGCCTGGCTGCGGCGCGGCCCGCCCGCCCGCACGTCGAAGCCGAAGTTCAGGGTGGAGGCCGCGCAGGCGCTGATCGCCGACGAGCCGCCGGCGCGGGAGAGCGTGGAGCTGCTGAGGTTCGCGGCGGTGCGGCTCGGCAAGACCGTCTACGACCTCGAAGACGTCACCCTGCACGCCGGTGGCCCCGGCAGCGGGCCGCTGGTGCTCGACGACTGCACCTGGCAGTTCGGGCCGGGCGACCGGGTCGGGCTGATCGGCGTCAACGGCTCCGGCAAGTCGTCCGTGCTCCGGCTGCTCGCCGACTCGGTCCAGCAGGACTCGGGGCGGATGATCAGGGGCAAGACGGTACGCCTGGCGCACCTGTCGCAGGAGCTGGCCGAGCTCGACCCCACCCGCCGGGTGTTGGAGACGGTCGAGGAGGTCCGCAAGTACATCCAGGTCGGCAAGAAGGAGTGGTCCGCCTCCCAGCTGCTCGAACGCCTGGGCTTCAAGGGCGAGGCGCAGTGGAAGGTCGTCGGCGACCTGTCGGGTGGCGAGCGGCGGCGGCTGCAGCTGCTCAGGCTCCTCATGGACGACCCCAATGTGCTGCTGCTCGACGAGCCGACCAACGATCTCGACATCGAGACGCTGAACGAGCTCGAAGACCTCCTCGACGGCTGGCCCGGCACCCTCATCCTGGTGAGCCACGACCGCTACTTCCTCGAACGCGTCACGGACAAATGTGTGGCGCTGTTGGGCAACGGCAAGCTCTCCTTCCTTCCGGGGGGCGTGGACGAATACCTGTCCCGCCGGGCCCAAGGCACCGCCCTGACGGCCCGGACGACCTCACCCCAGTCGTCGGCTCCCGCACCGATCCAGCCCGCGGCCCCTCAGGAGGGCATGTCGGCAAAGGAAGAACGCGAGCTGCGCAAGGAGCTCAACCGCCTCGAACGCCAGCTCGACCGGCTGGGCGACCAGGAAGCCAAGCTCCACGCGGCAATGGCGGACGCGGCCAGCGACTACGCCAAACTGGGCTCCCTGGACACCCAGCTCAGGGAGATCCTCGACCAGAAGGACACGGTCGAGGCCGAGTGGCTCGAACTCGCCGACCGCCTGGGCGACTGAAGCAGCCTGAACCGCAATGCGGCGTCAGGAGTCGAACGGGGCGAGGAGGGTGCGGAGCAGGGCGGAGAGGGTGCGTTGGTCGGTCAGGGGCAGGCCGGCGAGGAGGTCGTGCTCGCGCCGCAACAGCCCGGCGAACGCCGCGTCCACCCGCGCCAGTCCGCTCTCCGTCAGCGACACCAGCACCCCTCGCCGATCCTCCGGATCCGGCCGGCGCCGCACCAGGCCCGCCTGGGCGAGCCGGTCGATGCGGTTGGTCATCGTGCCCGACGTGACCAGGGTGGCCCGGATCAGGGCTCCGGGACTCAGCTCGTACGGCTTGCCCGCGCGCCGCAGCGCTGTCAGCACGTCGAACTCCCAGGGCTCCAGAGCGTGCTCGGCGAACGCCGCCCGCCTGGCCCGGTCGAGATGTTTAGCCAGGCGGGACACCCGCGACAGCACCTGAAGGGGCTCGACGTCGAGGTCCGGACGCTCTGTCCGCCAGGCCGCCACCAGCCGGTCGACCTCGTCCTGCGGCTCCTCGTTCATGACACCGCCTCGCCATGAGATCGCCAGGTCGGGGGGAGCGCATCCTGCGTCATGGTCAGAGTGTACTGTCTTGACATCGAGATACATATCTCGATATCAATTATCTCTATGTCGAGAGATATCTGGGATCCCACCATATACGCCAGGTACACCGACGAGCGATCACGCCCGTTCTTCGAGCTGACCGCCAGAATCGGCGCCGACAATCCTGATTATGTCGTGGACGCCGGCTGCGGCACCGGCGAACTCACCCTCGAACTCGCCCGCCGCTGGCCCCAGGCTACCGTGGAGGGCTTCGACGCCTCCCCAGCCATGATCACCAAGGCGCGCCAGCACCAGCAGCAGCGGTTCTGGGTCTCGGATGTCACCACCTGGCGGCCCGACCGGCCGGTGGACGTGCTGGTCTCCAACGCCGTCCTGCAATGGGTGCCCACGCACCGCGACGTCCTTGAGCACTGGGTCGACGCGCTCAACCCCGGCGGCTGGCTGGCCTTCCAGGTGCCCGGCAACTTCGACGCCCCCAGCCACGTGGCGATCCGTGAGCTCTGCGCCGCGCCCGAGTGGTCCGATCGGCTCGGCGACCTCAACCGGGGCCGCCCGGTGGACGACCCCATCGACTACGTCGACTTCCTGAGCGGCTGCCGGGTCGACGCCTGGGAGACGACATACGTCCACCTCCTCCAGAGCGACAACGGCGACAACGCGGTACTGAACTGGATCTCCGGCACCGCCCTGCGCCCGGTCTTCGACCGGCTGGACCCCGACGAGCAGAAGAAGTTCACCGCCGAGCTGGGGCAGCGGCTCGACGAGGTCTATCCGGCCAGGCCGTACGGTACGCCGTTCCCGTTCCGACGCGTCTTCGTGGTGGCGCAGAAATGATCACTGGCCTGCATCACGTCCAGCTCGCCGCGCCCGCGGGGAGCGAGCCGCTGCTGAGGGAGTTCTACGGCGGAGTCCTCGGGCTCCAGGGGGTGCCAAAACCGCCTGAACTGGACAAACGCGGCGGGGTCTGGTTTCGTGGCCGCGGGGTTGAGGTGCATCTCGGCATCGAGGACGACTTTCGGCCCGCCAGGAAGGCGCACCCGGCGTTCCTGGTGGACGACCTCGGCGCCTTCAGCACGGAACGACCCGACGACCTGTTCCCCGGCTACCGCCGGATCTACCTCATGGACCCGGTGGGGAATCGAATCGAGCTCCTCCAAGGCGTGTGAAGTTCGTCCAGCGGTGGCATGATTGTCCAAATCGGCCAAGGCTGTGAGGTGCTGTGGGCATCGAAATCGAGGACAAGTTCGACGTTCCCTCCGACTACGCGATACCCGACCTGAGCAAGCTGGCAGAGATCGCGGGCCCGAAGAGTTACCAGCTCGTGGCGCTCTACTACGACACGCCCGACCTGCGGCTGGCCACCCGGGGCATCACGCTCCGGCGAAGACGCGGCGGTGACGACGCCGGCTGGCATCTGAAGCTGCCCAAGGCCAAGGGCGTACGCCAGGAGATCACCCACCCGCTCACCCGGAGCACGAAGGTAGTGCCCGCCGAGCTGGCCGAGCTCGTCCGCGCCTACACCCGCGGCGCGGAGCTCCAGGTGGTGGCCGAGCTCGACACCCGCCGGACCGTGACGCTGCTGCACGACGGCCCGACCGGGCTCGTCGAGATCGCCGACGACCGCGTCAAGGGCACGGTCTTCGATGCCGAAGAATCAGCAGGCGGGCCGCGGGTCGTACGGTGGCGTGAGGTCGAGGCGGAGCTGCTGGAAGGCGACCAAGCCCTGCTCGCCAAGGTCGGCAAACGGCTCAGGAAGGCCGGCGCCACCCCGTCGGAGTCGGCCAGCAAGCTCGCCAGGCTCCTCGAACCGCCACCTGTCGCCCATGCCCCCACGAAGGACGGCTCGGCCGGCCAGACCGTCATGGACTACCTGGCGGGCCAGGTGACGGCCCTCCTCTCACAAGATCCCCGCGTACGGCGAGCGGAACATGACGCCGTCCATCAGATGCGCGTCGCCTCCCGGCGGCTGCGGAGCGCGCTCAGGGCGTTCGGCGGCATCATCACCGGCACGAAGCGGGTCCAGGACGAGCTCCGCTGGCTGGCCACGGTCCTCGGCGAGGCGCGTGACCTGGAGGTGATCAGGGCCAGGTTCGCCCGCGAGCTGGCGGCGCTGGCCCCCGAGCTGGTCACCGGCCGCATCCTGGCCAGGCTCGGCGACGACCTGCACGCCCGCGAGCTGGAGGCGTACGAGCGCATCAAGGACACGCTCAGTGGCGAGCGCTACTACGCGCTGCTCGACGCCCTCGACGCGTTGACGGCCGCCCCGAAGCTGACCAAGGCCGCGGCGGAGCCGGCGCACGACAAGCTCAGCGACGTGGCCGCCGAGAACTGGGACCGGGTGGCCAAGATCTATGACACCGCCCAGGCGATCTCGGACCTCGAACGCCGCGAGCTCGCCATGCACGATGTCCGCAAGGCGGCCAAACGCGCCCGCTACACCGCCGAGGCCCTCCAGCCCACGCTCGGCAAGAGCATGGTCAAGCTGGCCAAGCACGCCGCGGCCGTACAGGAGGTGCTCGGCACCCATCAGGACGGTGTGGTGGCGCAGGAGACGCTGGCCAAGGAGGCGGAGGCCGCGCGGCAGGCGGGTGAGGACACCTTCACCTATGGCCTGCTCATCGGCCTCGAACGGGGCACGGCGGAGCGAGCACACGCGGACTTCCCCAAGGTCTGGGCCGAGACGGCGCGAGCCATTAGGAAACTACTATGAGTGACTTACCAGTCATACCTTTCGAACGACAGGACGCCCTGGAGGTCCCCGCGGCCTATCGGGAGCTGCGGGCCGAGAAGGGCATCACCAGGGTACGCACCCGGGTGGGCGACGAGATCTGGCTGGTCAGCGGCTATGAGGACGCCCGCAAGCTGTTCGCCGACCCCCGGCTCGGGCGTTCGCACCCCGAGCCGGAGAAGGCCGCCCGCGTCTCCGGCTCCGCGCTGCTCGGCGGGCCCCTGGGCGAGAGCGCGACCGAGAAGGCCAACAACGAGCGGATGCGCCGGCTGCTCATGCCCTCCTTCTCCGCCCGCCGGATGAAGGCCCTCAGCGACCACGTGGGCACCTTGGTGGACGAGCGGCTGGACCACCTGGCCACTCTGACGCCGCCCGCCGACCTGCACGCCGAGCTGTCCTTCCCGCTGCCCGTGCTGGTCATCTGCCAGCTGCTCGGCGTCCCCTTCGAGGACCGGGACTACTTCAGCGGCGTCTCCAGCCGGATGGGCGACGTCGCGGACGAGGCCAAGGGCATGGCGGCGCGCGAGGAGCTGGGCGCGTACATGGCCGGGCTCATCGAGCGCAAGCGGCACGAGCCCGGCGAGGACGTCTTGTCTGATCTGGCCGGGGTGCTGGACGACGACGGCAGTGTGGCGCAGCTGGCCGGCGGGCTGCTGTTCGCCGGGCACGAGACCACGGTGAACCGCATCGACTACGGCGTACTGTTCCTGGAGGCCAACCCCGACCAGCGCGCGCTGCTCAAGGCCGATCCCGGACGGGCGCCCGCCGCCGTCGAGGAGATCCTGCGCATGGCCTCGCCCAGCCTGCACGGTCTGCCCCGCTACGCCCACGGCGACATCGAGATCGGCGAGGTAACGATCCGCCGGGGCGAGGCCGTGCTGATCATGCCCGGCGCCGCCAACAGGGACGAGCGGATCTACTCCGACCCCGACACCTTCGACGTCGGCCGGAAGTCCCTGGACCCGCACCTGAGCTTCGGGTACGGCCCGCGCTACTGCATCGGCGCCAGCCTGGCCAGGGTCGAGCTCGAAGGCGTGTTCAGCCGGCTCTACCAGCGCTTCCCGGACCTGCGCGTGGCCGTGCCGCTGGATCAGCTCCGCCGCAACGAGGGCCGGATCACGGAAGGCGTTGCCGAACTGCCAGTCACCTGGTGACTGTCAGGTCGGGTATCGCTCCACGCTGACGACCCGCTCGCCCAGCCGGTGCAGGACGGCGAACGCCCCCTTGCGCAGCTGCACGTCCTTGCCGCTGAGCGAGCGGATCAGTTCGGGCAGCACCTTGCCGTGGCTGGACACGGCCGCCGCCGTCCTGAGCTCCCCGACCAGCGCGGGCGTCTTGTCCGAGTCCTGATCTTCCTCGCTGAGCAGCGGCTCGGTCCTGATGTCCCTGCCGTACGGCTGGAGCGTCTGTACGCATCGGAGGCTGGGCGAGCTGACCAGGACCTCGGGACGGTAGGCGGGCAGTACCCGGGCAATGGTCTGCGCCTGGGCCCTGCCGTCCGTGTCGAGGGGGCGCAGGGCGTCATCACCCTGCCACGCCTGCCTGGAGCCGGCGGAGCCATGCCGGACCAGGACAAGAGGGACGGTGGCCAGCGGCGCCGCCTCCAGCGAGTGGAGCAGTCCCGCGTCCCATTCCCAGGTCAGCAGCTCGCGGGCACGGTCGAGCGGCAGCCAGCGCAGCTCGTCCACCTCGTCGCCGGGGGCGAACGCCTCGCTCTCGTCCGTGGCCTGGGCCGCCCAGTAGTCGACCCGCTTGAGCCGGTCCGTGATCAGGTAGTGGACGGGCGGCAGGGCGCGGCCGAGCGTCGTGACCAGGCCGGTCTCCTCGCGCACCTCGCGCAGCGCGGCGACGATCACGTGCTCGCCCTGCTTCAGCTTGCCCTTGGGAAAGGTCCAGTCGTCGTAGGCCGGGCGGTGGATGACCGCCACCTCGGGGTGGCGCTCGTCACCGCGCCACACCACGGCTCCGGCCGCGCGGAGCGGGTCAGTCATCAACGCTCCTCCAGCGGCGGGTGCCGATCAGAATGCTCTGCAGGTCCTCGCCCGGATGTCGCACCCAGGTGCCGTCGGAGTTCAGCAGCCACGCGCTCGTCGTGTCGGCGGTGGCGCGGTCCATCAGGTCGATGAGGTACGCCCGGTGCTGCTGGCTGGTCACCTTGACCAGGGCCTCGACCCGGCGTTCCAGGTTGCGGCGCATCAGGTCGGCGCTGCCGATCCACACCTCGGGCCGCCGGCCCAGCCCGAACTCGTAGATGCGGGAGTGCTCCAGGAAACGCCCCAGCACCGACCGTACGCGGATGTTCTCCGACAGGTCCGGGATGCCAGGGCGGAGGGTGCAGATACCCCGCACCCACAGATCCACCTGCACACCGGCCCGGGACGCCCGGTAGAGGGCGTCGATGAGCGGCTCGTCCACGAGGGAGTTCGTCTTGATCCTGATGCGCGCGGGACGGCCCGCCTCCTGGTGCGCGATCTCCCGCTCGATCCTGGCCATCAGGCCGCCGCGCAGCGAGTGCGGGGCGACGAGCAGCCTGCGGTAGGCCGAGTGGTTGGAGTAGCCGGTCAGGTGGATGAACAGGTCCGTGATGTCCTCGCCGACCAGCGGGTCCGCGGTGAGCAGGCCGATGTCCTCGTAGTGCCTGGCCGTCTTGGGGTTGTAGTTGCCGGTTCCGATGTGGCAGTAGCGGCGCAGCTCGCCTGACGGCTCCTGCCGGACGACCAGGGCCAGCTTGCAGTGGGTCTTGAGCCCGACCACGCCGTAGACGACGTGGCAGCCGGCCTTCTCCAGCTTGCGCGCCCACTCGATGTTGGCGTGCTCGTCGAAGCGGGCCTTGATCTCCACCACCACGACGACCTGCTTGCCCGACTCGGCCGCGTCGATCAACGCGTCGACGATCGGGGACTCGCCGCTGGTCCGGTAGAGCGTCTGCTTGATCGCCAGGACGTTCGGGTCCTCGGCCGCCGCCTCGATGAAGCGCTGCACGCTGGTGGCGAAGGAGTCGTACGGGTGGTGCAGGAGCACGTCCCGCTCGCGCAGCGCGGCGAAGATGTCGTCGTCGGCCAGCACGGCCTCGGCGGGGACGAACGGCCGATAGCTCAGCTCGGCCCGGTCCAGGTCGGCGAGGGCGTGCAGCCCGGTCAGGTCGAGCGGCCCGGCGAGCTGGTAGATCTCGTGCGGCGCGACTTCGAGCTCCTCGACGAGCAGGTCGAGCACCTCGGGCGTGATGGTGTCCTCGACCTCCAGCCGCACGGCCGGGCCGAAGCGGCGGTTCTTCAGCTCCCGCTCCAGCGCCTGCATGAGGTTCTCGGTGATGTCCTCGTCGACGTCGAGGTCCTCGTTGCGGGTCACCCTGAAGGCGTGGTGCTGGACGATCTCCATGCCCTTGAAGAGCTGGCCCAGATGGGCCGCGATGACATCCTCCAGCGGGACGAATCTGTCCTTGGAGGCGGTGACGAACCTCGGCAGCTGCGAGGGCACCTTGACCCGGGCGAACACGGTGTGATCGTTAGCCGGATTCCGCACCAGGACCGCCAGGTTAAGGCTGAGTCCCGAAATATAGGGGAACGGGTGTGCGGGGTCGACGGCCAGCGGCGTCAGCACCGGCCGGATCCGCTCCCTGAACAGTTTGCGCAGCTCCGTGCGCTCCTCGCGGCCCAGGTCGTCCCATCTGACGATCTCGATGCCCTCGGTGGCCAGCTGCGGGCAGACCTGCTCGTGGAAGACGGCCGCGTGCCGCTTGGCCAGCGTGTGGGAGATCGCGGCGATCCGGGCCAGCTCCTCGCGCGGTTTCAGCCCGCTCTTCGTCCTGAGCAGCAGTCCGGTGGCCATCCGCCGTTTCAGCCCGGCCACGCGTACCCGGAAGAACTCATCCAGGTTGCTGGCGAAGATGGCCAGGAACCGCACCCGTTCGAGGAGAGGGAGAGAGGAGTCTTCGGCCAGTTCCAGCACACGTTCGTTGAACTGTAGCCAGCTCTCCTCACGGTTGAGGAACCTCTCCTGCGGCAGGGGAAGGTCACTCTCGGGGTGAAGCGGTTCCGCGGACATATGAGAAATATGCCCCATTTGGTTGAACAGAACGTGAACTAAGCGGCAACGGCTTATTCCACCTGGTCAGGTTGCTCCAACCGGGCCGCGCGCTCGACCAGCCGGGCCTCCCGCTGGCGCAGTTTCTCCTCGCGCTCGCGGGCCTTCTCGGCCTCCTTCAGCACCCGCTCGCGCTCCTTCAGCTCGCGGACCCTGGCCTTCTCCGCCTCTTTGAGCTCCCGCTGGCGGGCCTTCTCGGCCTCCTTGAGCTCCTTGTCGCGGGCCTTCTCCAGCTCGCGCAGCTCCTTCTCGCTGGCGCGTGGCACGGCGACGACGGGGTGGGCGCGTCCTGTCGCCGTGATGGCCGGCTGCGGGTTGAGCCCGGTCAGGCCGTTCCAGGCCAGGTTCACCACGTGGGCGGCGACCTCCTCGCGGCCCGGCTTGCGCACGTCGAGCCACCACTGGCCGGTCAGGGCCACCATGCCGACGAGCATCTGCGCGTACATCGGCGCCAGTTTGGGGTCGTAGCCGCGGGAGACGAACTCGTCGGCGAGTACGTCCTCGACCTGGCTGGCGATCTCGCTGATCAGGCTCGCGAACGTGCCCGTGCCCGAGGCGGCGTGCGAGTCGCGCACCAGGATGCGGAAGCCCTCGCTGCTCTCCTCGATGTAGTGGAGCAGCGCCAGGGCCGCCCGCTCCAGCTTGATCAGCGAGTGGGAGGCGGAGAGCGCCTCGGTGATCATGCTGAGCAGCTTCTGCATCTCCCGGTCGACCACGACCGCGTAGACGCCCTCTTTGCCGCCGAAGTGTTCGTAGACCACCGGCTTCGAGACCTGGGCCGTTGCCGCTATCTCCTCGATGGAGGTCCCGTCGAACCCCTTCTCGGCGAAGAGGGTGCGGCTGATCTGGATCAGCTGCTCTCTTCGCTCTCTGCCGGTCATCCGCCTGCGAGATCTGGGTTCGGTCACGGTTTCCATAATGGCGGTGCTCGAAGAAGAGCCCGTCATCAACGGACTGGTCATCAACGAGCCGGAATCAGCCAATGCGCTTCGCCGCCAGGCGTTCGGGGGTCGGCCAGCGCACGTCGTGGACCCAGCCGAGCCGCTCGAAGATCCTGATGACGCCGGCGCTGAGGTCGATCTGACCCTTCAGCGCGCCGTGCCTGGCGCAGGTGGGGTCGGAGTGGTGCAGGTTGTGCCACGACTCGCCGAAGGAGGGGATGGCCAGCCACCACACGTTGCGCGACTTGTCGCGGACCTGGAAGTCCTCCTCACCGAACACGTGGCAGATCGAGTTGATCGACCAGGTCACGTGGTGCAGCAGGCCGATGCGGACCAGCGAGCCCCAGAACAGCGCGGTCAGCGCGCCCTGCCAGGACCAGGTGACCAGGCCGCCGAGGATGCCGGGCAGCAGGAGCGAGGTGAGGGCCAGCGGGCCGAACCACTTGTGCAGCTTGACGACGTCTTCGTCCTTGACCAGGTCGGGGGCGTACTTCTCGCGGTTGGTGCGGTCGGCGTCGAACATCCAGCCCATGTGCGCGTACAGCAGGCCCTTGGACAGCGACTTGAAGCCGGGGCCGAAGCGCCACGGCGAATGCGGGTCGCCCTCCTTGTCGGAGAACTTGTGGTGCTTGCGGTGCGTGGCCACCCAGTCGAGCACGGACATCTCCAGCGAGAGGCTGCCCGCGATGCCCAGCGCGATCTTCAGGGGCCGCTTGGCCTTGAACGAGCCGTGCGTGAAGAAGCGGTGCAGGCCGACGGTCACGCCGAGCCCGCTCACCACATAGAAGACGAACGCGATGACGATGTCGCTCCAGCCGAGACCCCATCCCCACGCGAACGGCACCGCGGCCACGATCGCGATGAGGGGGAGCCCCACCACGAGGGCGAAGGTGATGAGTTCGGCCTTGGTCCGGGGCTCGGGTTCGACGTCGGGCTTCGGTCCTGGGGAGGTGCGCTCGGTGATAACGGTCATGGGCTACCTCTCACGACATGTATGAGGATGAATGTCCTGGCTACGCCACCGTAACCTACGCCATCGTAAGTTAGTAAGACCTAAGCGGCGAGTGTGGCGAAGGCGACTTCTGTCCTATGAGAGGAGTAGCTTCTGTGCCTTGCGGCTTTTCGGGCGGTCTGTTATGTGGCGCGCGCGTGGGCCAGGGATCGGTATCGTAGGAGTGCGTCGGACGCTCAGGTGTCCGATTTAGTCCCGGATCGTCTAATCGGCAGGACAAGTGGTTTTGGTCCACTTTGTAGGGGTTCGAGTCCTCTTCCGGGAGCTTGGAGGCACTCCCCGCCGCTAGCGCGCGAGTGTCGGTTGGGTATCCTCACGGTGTCGGGAGGGTGGCGGTGCGACAGCTGCCGCCCCGAACCGCCCAGCCACAGGGAGCCCCAGTCCGTGAGTGTGCCGCGCCCGGCCGCAGTCATCGTCCTCGCCGCAGGCGAGGGCACCCGGATGAAGAGCCAGACCCCCAAAGTCCTGCATGAGATGTGCGGCCGCACCCTGGTCGACCACATGCTCACCGCCGCTCGCGACCTCGGTCCCGAACGGCTCATCGTCGTCATCGGCCATGCCTCCGAACGGGTCGGCGCGCACCTGGCGGAGACGAGCCCCGACGCGCGCGCCGTCGTCCAGCGTGAGCAGCGCGGCACCGGCCACGCCGTCCGCACCGTGCTCGAAGAGCTCGGCACGATCGCCGGCACCGTCCTCGTCACCTACGGAGACGTGCCGCTGCTGCGTACGGAGACCCTCGCCGAGCTGCTCCACCGGCACACGGGTGACGGCAACGCGGTCACCGTGCTGACGGCCGAGGTGCCCGACCCGACCGGCTACGGGCGCATCATCCGCGACTCCGGCGGCGCCGTCCTGGAGATCGTGGAGGAGAAGGACGCCACCCCGGAGCAGCGCGCCATCACGGAGATGAACTCCGGCATCTACGCCTTCGACGGTCTGTTGCTCGCCGACGCCATCAAGCGGGTCTCGACCGACAATTCGCAGGGCGAGGAATACCTCACCGACGTGCTGGCCATCCTGCGGGAGGACGGCCACCGGGTCGGCGCGCACGCCGCCGCCGACTTCACCGAGGTCGAGGGCGTCAACGACCGGGTGCAGCTGGCCGTCGCCCGCAAGGTGCTCAACCAGCGGCTGCTCGAGGGCCACATGCGCGCCGGAGTCACGATCATCGACCCGGCCAGCACGTGGATCGACGTCGGCGTCGAGATCGAGCCCGACGCGGTCGTCCACCCCGGCACGCAGCTGCACGGCCATACCGTCATCGAGGCCGGAGCGGAGGTCGGGCCGGGCTCCACGCTCACCGACACCAAGGTCGGCGCGGGCGCGGTCGTGCGCAACGCGGTCTGCGACCACGCCGTGGTCGGCCCGGAAGCGAGCGTCGGCCCCTACGCCTACCTGCGCCCCGGCACCGTGCTCGGGCACAAGTCCAAGGCGGGCACGTTCGTCGAGATGAAGAACACCCAGGTCGGCGACCGGTCGAAGGTGCCGCACCTGTCGTACGCGGGCGACGCCACGATCGGCGAGGACGTCAACATCGGCGCGGCCGTGATCTTCGTCAACTACGACGGCGTCAACAAACATCGCAGCACGGTGCGCGACGGCGCGTTCGTCGGCTGCGACTCCATGCTCGTCGCCCCCGTGACCGTGGGCGACGGCGCGTACACCGCGGCCGGTTCGGTCATCGACGGCGACGTCCCTCCGGGCGCTATCGGCGTGGCCAGGGCGCGACAGCGCAACATCGAGAAATGGGTCTTGCGCAGGCGCGCGGGCACGAAGTCGGCTGCGGCGGCCGAAAAGGCGCTGGCCGAGCAAGAACAGCAGGAGAGTGGCGCATGACCGAGCTTGCCGAGGTCATCAGTAACAACCGCACCGTGGTCACGAGACCGACGAAGGAGATCTCATGACCAGCATCAAGCAGCCAGGCGAGAAGAACCTCATGCTCTTCTCCGGCCGGGCCTACCCGGAGCTCGCCGAGGAGGTCGCCGAGCACGTCGGCGTCTCCCTCACGCCCACCAAGCTGATCGACTTCGCCAACGGCGAGATCTACGCCCGCTACCTCGAATCCGTCCGCGGCTGCGACGCCTTCGTGATCCAGAGCCACACCGGGCCCATCAACCAATGGATCATGGAGCAGCTCATCATGGTCGACGCGCTGAAGCGGGCCTCCGCCAAGCGCATCACCGTGGTCATGCCGTTCTTCGGCTACGCCCGGCAGGACAAGAAGAGCCGGGGCCGCGAGCCGATCACGGCCCGGCTGATGGCCGACCTGTTCAAGACCGCGGGCGCCGACCGGCTCATGTCGATAGACCTGCACACCTCGCAGATCCAGGGCTTCTTCGACGGCCCGGTCGACCACCTGTTCGCCATGCCGGTGCTCGAGAGCTACCTGAAGAACCGGCTCGACCTGGCCAACACCACGATCGTCTCGCCCGACACCGGCCGGGTCCGGCTGTCGGAGCGCTGGGCCGACACGCTCGGCACGCCGCTGGCCTTCATCCACAAGCGCCGCGACCTCGACGTGGCCAACTCGGTGAAGGTCAACGAGGTCGTCGGCAAGGTGCGGGGCCGCACCTGTGTGCTGATCGACGACATGATCGACACCGCGGGCACCATCTGCAAGGCCGCCGACGCCCTCTACGAGCAGGGCGCCACCAACGTGATCACCGCCGCCACCCACGCGGTGTTCTCCGATCCCGCGGTCGACCGGCTGAAGAACTCCCGGATCTCCGAGGTCATCGTCACCAACACCCTGCCGTTGTCCCAGGCCAACAGGTTCGACAAGCTCACCGTCCTGTCGATCGCACCGCTGATCGCGCGCGCGATCACCGAGGTCTTCACCGACGGGTCGGTCACCAGCCTGTTCGAGGGCGACACCTGAGCCGGTAGACTTTTACGGTTGCGTTCGTAACGCCTTCCGCTAGGGCGGGTGAGGGGGAACGCAAATCCCGCAAAGCATCCCTAGGAGATGTCGTGTCTGAAGTACGTATCGCCGCCGAGCCGCGCACCACGTTCGGCAAGGGCGCCGCTCGCAAGATCCGTCGTGACAACAAGGTGCCCGCGGTCCTCTACGGCCACGGCACCGACCCCAAGCACCTGACGCTGCCCGGCCACGAGGTGCTCCTCGCGCTGCGCACCGCCAACGTGCTGATCCACCTCAAGGGCGACGGCGTCGACGAGCTCGCGCTGCCCAAGGGCGTTCAGCGCGACCCGATCAAGGGCTTCGTCGAGCACGTCGACCTGCTCCTGGTCCGGCGGGGCGAGAAGGTCACCGTCGACATCCCGGTCACCACGGTCGGCGCCGTCAACTCCGAGGGCCTGCTCGACCAGCAGCTCGTCTCCGTCTCGGTCGAGGCCGAGGCCACCCACATCCCGACCGGCGTCGAGGTCGACGTCGAGGGTCTGGTGATCGGCACCGTGATCACCGCCGCGGACCTCAAGCTGCCTGAGGGCTCCACGCTGATCGCCGAGGGCGAGACCGTCATCCTCCAGGTCATCCCCAAGCCGGTCGAGGAGCCCACCGAGGCCGAGGCCGAGGCCGCCGAGGCTGCCGCGACCGCCACGGTCACCGAGGAAGCCGGCGAGTAACCACCGCTGTTCGGCGACGGGGCAGCCGGTTGGCTGCCCCGTTTCGCTTGAGGGAGACACATGGACCGCTGGTTGATCGTCGGGCTCGGCAACCCGGGCGCCGAATACGCCGGCAACAGGCACAACGCGGGCTTCATGGTGCTCGACGAGCTGGCCGCCAGGGCCGGCGGGCGGTTCAAGGCGCACCGGAGCCGGGCCGAGGTCCTGGAGTCCAGTCGCGCGGTGCTGGCCAAGCCGCTGACGTACATGAACCTTTCGGGCGGCCCGCTCAAGGCACTGTCCGACTTCTACAAGCTCGGCCCCGACCGGCTGATCGTGGTCCACGACGAGCTCGACGTCCCCTACGGCGCGCTGCGCGCCAAGTTCGGCGGCGGCGACAACGGCCACAACGGGCTGAAGTCGATCACCAAGGTGCTCGGCACCCGCGACTACCTGCGGGTCCGCTTCGGCATCGGGCGCCCGCCCGGCCGCATGGACCCAGCCGCGTACGTGCTCAAGGACTTCGCCACAGCCGAGCGCAAGGACCTGGGCTTCCTGGTCGACCGGGCGGCCGACGTGGTGGAGTCGCTGATGGAGCGTGGGCTCGAGACCACGCAGAACGAGTTCCACCGCGCCGATCTGCACATTTCCGGCCCTCCTCGCTGACCATCGCATAGAGGCGTTCGCGGTTTCCCACGCGTCGCTCAGCGCTACGATCTGGTGACTGTCTGTTGATCATCGGTCACGTGGAGGATTCGTGCGCGACGGCGATGGGCTGCTGACCGCTGTCCGGTCCGGCCACGCCAGGTCCGGGCGGCCCAGTCCGCACCTGCCCCCTTGGATACGCGCCTACCGTGTGCGCACCATGCTCGGCGACTTCCTGTGCGCGGGGGCGGCGTCCGGGTTCGCGTTCTTCGCCAGGTTCGGCGGTGTCACCGCCTACGCCGCGCCGTACCTCATGGTCAGTATGATCCTGCCGGTGCTGTGGATCTGCACGGTCGCCTTCAACCGGGCCTACGAGCCGCGCATGCTCGGCATCGGCTCCGAGGAGTTCCGCCGCGTCGTGCAGTGCGGCGTCGCGCTGACCGCCGCGACGGCCATCGGCTCCTACGTGACCAAGACCGACATCGCCCGCGGCTACGTGGTCCTCGCCCTGCCGCTGGTGACACTCCTCACTCTTTTCTGCAGGTACGCCCTGCGCCGCTCGCTCCACCGGCGCCGGGCGGCGGGCGCGTGCATGCGCAAGGTGGTGGCCGTCGGGCACGCCTCCGCGATCGCCGAGCTGGTCCACCTGTTCCGCAGGGAGCCCTATCACGGCATGGAGGTCGTGGCCGCCTGCCTGCCCGACGACGCGCCCGGTGAACGGGTCGGGGAGGTGCCCGTCGCGGGCGGCTTCAGCGACGTGTCGATCGTGGTCGACCAGTCCGGCGCCGACACCGTGGCCGTGCTCGCCTGCCCCGAGATGGACGGCCAGGCGCTGCGGCGGCTGGCCTGGCGGCTGGAGCGCACCCGCACCGACCTGGTGGTCGCCCCGGCGCTGATGGACGTGGCCGGGCCGCGCACGATGATCCGGCCGGCCGCCGGGCTGCCGCTGCTGCACGTCGAGCACCCCGAGCTGGCGGGGGTCAGGCAGCTGGTCAAGAACGGTTTCGATCGGGTGGTGGCCGCCCTGCTGCTGGTGTGCCTGGCTCCGTTGCTGGGCGGGCTGGCGCTGGCCGTACGCGTGACCAGTCCCGGGGCGGCGCTGTTCAAGCAGATCAGGGTCGGCAAGGACGGCCGGCCTTTCATGATCGTGAAGTTCCGCACGATGCGGCGCGGCTCGGAGCAGCAGAAGATCACCCTCGTCAGCGACAGTGATGGTGTGCTGTTCAAGGTCCGCAACGATCCCCGGGTGACGCCGCTCGGCACGCTGATGCGGCGGCACTCGCTCGACGAGCTGCCGCAGCTCATCAACGTCGTGCTCGGGCACATGTCGCTGGTCGGGCCGCGCCCGCCGCTGCCGGAGGAGGTCGCCCGCTACGGCGACGACGTCCGCCGGAGGCTGCTGGTCCGACCTGGTTTGACCGGTCTATGGCAAGTCAGCGGAAGATCCGACTTGTCCTGGGAGGAATCGGTCCGCCTCGACCTGCGTTACGTGGAGAACTGGTCTCTCATGCTGGATCTACAGATTCTTTGGAAAACCTGGTCGGCCGTCGCCCGCGGGCAAGGAGCTTATTGATGACGATTCGGGACGACCATGCCCTCGCTGCCGATCTGGCGACGGAGGCTGGCGAGCGGTTGCTGGAGGTTCGCCGGCGTACCGGTTTCGCCGACGCGTCCGCGTTGCGGGCCGAGGGCGACCGTAGCGCGCACGTCTTCCTGATGGAGTCGCTGGCCCGGCTGCGGCCGAGCGACTGCGTGCTCTCCGAGGAGGCCACCCGCGAGGAACGCCTCGACCCACGCAGGCAGAGCGCCTCACGGGTGTGGATCGTCGACCCGCTCGACGGCACCCGCGAGTTCTCCGAGGAGGGCCGGTCCGACTGGGCCGTCCACGTGGCGCTCTGGGAGCAGGGCGCGCTGAGCGCGGGCGCGGTGGCGCTGCCCGCCCAGGGCCGCACCCTCACCACCGCCGAGCCGCCCACGCTGCCCACCTTTGACAAGGGCCGCTTCCGCATCGCGGTCAGCCGCACCAGGCCGCCCGAGTTCGTCCAGAAACTGGCCTATCTGGTCGGCGCCGACCTCGTGCCGATCGGGTCGGCCGGGGCGAAGATCTCCGCCGTGCTCACCGGAGAGGTCGAGGCGTACGTGCACGCCGGCGGCCAGTACGAGTGGGATTCGGCCGCGCCCGTCGCCGTCGCGCAGGCGGCCGGGGCCCACGCCAGCCGCATCGACGGCTCGCCGCTGACCTACAACCAAGCCGACCCCTCACTACCAGATATCCTTGTTTCCCTACCTGACTTGGCGTCTGCCCTGCTCGCCGGGATTCGGGACCTGCATCGCTGAAGGCCGGAGGAAGCCCCTATGCTCCAGCGCGACTACACGACGTCGCAGCTCGACGTACTCGAAGCCGAGGCCATTCACATCATGCGTGAAGTGGCGGCGGAGTTCGAGCGCCCCTGTCTGCTCTTCTCGGGCGGCAAGGACTCCATCGTCATGCTGCGGATCGCCGAGAAGGCGTTCTGGCCGGCACCGATCCCGTTCCCGCTGATGCACGTCGACACCGGCCACAACTTCGACGAGGTCATCGAGTTCCGTGACCGCCGTTCCGAGGAGCTGGGCGCCCGCCTGGTCGTGGCCAGCGTGCAGGATTCGATCGACGCCGGGCGCGTGGTCGAGGAGACGGGCCGCCGCGCCTCGCGCAACCGCCTGCAGACCACCACGCTGCTCGACGCGATCGAGGACCAGGAGTTCGACGCCGTCTTCGGCGGTGCCCGGCGTGACGAGGAGAAGGCCCGCGCCAAGGAGCGGGTCTTCTCCTTCCGCGACGACTTCGGCCAGTGGGACCCCAAGAACCAGCGCCCCGAGCTGTGGAACCTCTACAACGCGCGGATCCGCAAGGGCGAGCACATCCGGGTCTTCCCGCTGTCCAACTGGACCGAGCTCGACATCTGGGACTACATCCGGCGCGAGGGCATCGAGATCCCGTCCATCTACTTCTCCCACACCCGCAAGGTCTTCGAGCGCGACGGCATGCTGCTGCCCGACTCCGAGGTCGTCAAGCGGGGCGATGACGAGCCGCTGTTCGAGGCGGTGGTGCGCTATCGCACAGTGGGCGACATGACCTGCACCGGGGCCGTGCAGTCCACGGCCGCCACGGTCGAGGAGATCATCGAGGAGATCGCGGTCACCCGGATCACCGAGCGCGGGGCCACCAGGGCCGACGACCGCGCCTCGGAGGCCGCCATGGAGGATCGCAAGCGGGAAGGCTACTTCTAAACCCATGGACATTCTGCGTTTCGCGACCGCGGGAAGTGTCGACGACGGCAAGTCCACCCTGATCGGCCGCCTGCTCTTCGACTCCAAGGCGATCTTCGAGGACCAGCTGGAAGCGGTCGAGCGCACCTCGCGCGACCGCGGCACCGAATACACCGACCTGTCGCTGCTCACCGACGGCCTGCGGGCCGAGCGGGAGCAGGGCATCACGATCGACGTGGCCTACCGCTACTTCGCGACGCCGCGCCGCAAGTTCATCATCGCCGACACGCCCGGCCACATCCAGTACACCCGCAACATGGTCACCGGCGCCTCCACCGCCGACCTGGCGATCATCCTCATCGACGCGCGCAAGGGCGTCCTTGAGCAGTCGAGGCGGCACGCCTTCCTGACCACGCTCCTGCGGGTCCCCCACCTGGTCCTGGCCGTCAACAAGATGGACCTGGTCGACTACTCCGAGGAGCGCTTCGAGGAGATCCGCGAGGAGTTCACGGCCTTCGCCTCGAAGCTCAACGTGGCCGACCTGACGTTCATCCCCATCTCGGCGCTCAACGGCGACAACGTGGTCTCCCGGTCCGAGAACATGCCCTGGTACCACGGCTCGTCCCTGCTGCACCACCTGGAGAACGTCCACATCGCCTCCGACCGCAACCTGGTCGACGTGCGCTTCCCCGTCCAATACGTGATCCGCCCGCAGCGGGCCACCGACCACGCCTTCCACGACTACCGCGGCTACGCGGGGCAGGTGGCGGGCGGCGTGCTCAAGCCCGGCGACGAGGTCGTCCACCTCCCCTCGGGCCTGGCCACCCGGATCGCCTCGATCGACACCTTCGACGGGCCGGTGGAGGAGGCGTTCCCGCCCATGTCGGTGACGCTCCGCTTCGAGGACGACATCGACATCTCGCGCGGCGACATGATCGCCCGGCCCAACAACCAGCCGCAGGTCGCGCAGGAGATCGACGCCATGATCTGCTGGATGGCCGACAGCGCCAAGCTGGCGCCGCGCTCCAAGCTCGTGATCAAACACACGACGCGGACCGCTCGGGCGCTCGTCCGTGACCTGCACTATCGGCTCGACGTCAACACGCTGCACCGCGACGAGACGGCCACCTCGCTGTCGCTCAACGAGATCGGGCGGGTGTCGTTGCGGATCACCCAGCCGTTGTTCGTGGACGACTACTCGCGTAACCGGCTGACCGGTGGGTTCATCCTGGTGGACGAGTCCACGAACGCGACCGTCGGGGCCGGCATGATCATGGATCTGCGGTAGCCGACTGATTCATGGCGGGCGTCCGGCGGGCTGGGCGCCCGTGTCGGCGCGCCTGCGGCTAAGGGTTTGGCACAAGCGTCCGGTGGGCCGGGCGCTCGCATCCGCGCCCGTGGCTGAGGGGCTGACGCGGGTGTCCGCCTGGGCTGTGACGGATTGGCGCAGGTGACTCGGGGGCTTAGGTAGATCCTTTGTCGTTTCGCGGATGCGATGATTACTCTCCGCGCTAGCCTCTCCACGTTCCGTATCCGTGACGTGAAGGCCATTCCCCCGTGACGCACCGTTCGACCGCCTACCAGGTGGTCTACCTGGGCGGCCTCGGCCGTAGCGGCACCACGCTGCTCGAGAGACTGCTCGGCGAGATCCCCGGCGTGGCACCCCTCGGCGAGGTCGTACACCTCTGGGCCCGAGGCGTACTGGCCGGCGAGCCATGCGGCTGTGGCGAGCCCTTCCCCGCCTGCCCGTTCTGGCGCGAGGTCGGCGAGACCGCGTTCGGCGGATGGACGCAGGACCTGGCCGAACGCGTCCTCACCCTGCGACACCGCGTCGACCGCACCCGCAGGATCCCCCGCATCGCTCACCCGGAGCTGGCGGAGTACGCCGGCACCTACCAGCGCCTCTACGACGCAGCGGCCAAGACCGCCGGCGCGACGGTCGTGATCGACTCCGGCAAACACGCCTCCCTGGCCTTCTGCCTGGCGGCGGCCGGAGTGGACGTGCAGGTGGTCCACGTGGTCAGAGACCCGCGAGCCGTCGCCCACTCCTGGCGCAAGACCGTCGAACGCCCTGAGGACGGCCGCCCGATGACCCGCTGGGGCTCCGCCCGCACGGCAGCCCACTGGACGGCCCAGAACCTCGCCCTGGACCTCCTCGCCGCCCGCGGGGTCCCGGTGACGAGACTCCGTTACGAGGACCTCCTGGCCGACCCAGCGGCCGCTCTGGCGACATTGGCCGACATCCTGGGCCTGGGCACGGCGCTGCCGTTCCTGACCGGCACGACCGCCCACCTGACCACCGCCCACACCGCCTCGGGCAACCCCATGCGCTTCACCGTCGGCCCGGTCGAACTGCGACGGGACGACGCGTGGCACTCCGGCCTCCCGCGCCACCACCGGCACCTGGTCACGGCCCTCACCTGGCCGCTCAGGTCTCGGTACGGCTATGGGGAGGCGGCGGCATGAGCGGGCCTGGTGCGGACGGGCCTTGGGTGGTCGGTATTCGTGCGGTCGGGTCTCGTGCGGACGGACCTTGGGTGGTCGGTATTCGTGCGGTCGGGTCTCAGGTGGTCGGGTCCCGTGCGGTCGGGTCTCGTGTGTTCGAGTCTCGTGAAGCCGAGCCCTGGATGGTCGGGCCTCGTGAACTGGTTGCCGACGCGGCAGCGTGGGCCGTACCTCTCGAAGTGGGGGTCGCATGAGTGCGTCCGTCGGCGTGGTGATCCCCACTCGGGGTGACCGGCCCGAACAGCTGCGGGCGGCCGCCCGTGCCGTCCTGACCCAGGACTACCCCGGCCGGATCTCGCTGGTCATCGTCGTCGACGGTGGCGATCCCGCCGCAGTCGCCGAGCAGGTGGCCGACGTGGTGACGCCGGGCGCCGCCACGAACGCCCGCCACCGCGTACTCGTCCTGCCCAACGCTCTCAGCGCCGGGCTGCCGGGCGCGCGTAACACCGGCATCTCCGCGTGCGACACCGATCTGATCGCCTTCTGCGACGACGACGACGTGTGGCTGCCGGGCAAGCTGGCCGCGCAGCAGCAGGCGATCGAGGATGGCGCCGAGTTCGTCAGTTGCGGCATCGAGGTCGAGTACGGCGTGCGCCGGGTGCCGAGGCTCGCGGGCAGCGACACGGTCACGGCGGCCGACCTGGTGCGTTCGCGCATGGTGATGGTGCACTCGTCGACGTTCTTGTTCAAGCGTGGCGCCCTGTGGGTGGACGAGAGCGCCCCGGCCGGCCAGAACGAGGACTGGGATCTGGCCCTGCGCGCGGCCAAGCGGCATCCGATCGCGAACGTCGATCGCCCACTTGTACGTATCCGTTGGGGCAATTCCCACTATGTCGCCTGCTGGGCCGACCGCATCGCCGGGCTGGAGTGGATGCTCGCCCGACACCCCGAACTGGCCGTGGATCCGCGCGGCGCGGCGCGGGTCTACGGCCAGCTCGCCTTCCACCACGCCGCGCTGGGGCGGCGCCGTGAGGCCGGTCGCTGGGCCCTGCGCACGTTCGCCGAGCGCATCGGCGAACCACGCGCCCCGATCGCCCTCGCCGTCGCCGTCGGGCTGATCTCCGCGCCGGCGGTGCTCGCCCTGCTCCACGATCGGGGGCACGGCATTTGAGCGCGGTTACGGCGGGCGTCGTTGCAGCGGGCGTCGTCACGGCGGCCAGGGTCTCGGCGGGCGTCCTCTCGGGGGATGTGTTCTCGGCGGGCGTGGCCGCGGCGGGTGTCGTCACAGAGAGCCCCGGCGCAGGGCTTGATGCAGGGAACCGCGATGTGGGGTTCGGTGCAGGGAGCCGCGGCGCGGGGCTCGGTGCAGGGAGTCCCGATGTCGACCCCGTCACACGGGGGCCGGATATCGGGGTTTGACACGGGTGGGGTTCATGGGGACGCGGGGAAAGGGGCCGGGGATGGTTGGGGAGCAGGCGAGGCCGGTGCGGGTGCTGGTCGGGGGTGTTGCCGTCGATCCGCTGACCGAGCGCCAGGTCGTCGAGCACGTCGATGGTGAGCTGGGCGCGGGGAGGGGTGGGCGGATCGTGACGCCGAACGTCGACATCTGCCGCGCCGTCGCGAAGGACGTCAAACTCCGTCACCTCGTCAACTCCGCGGACCTCGTCGTGGCCGACGGGATGCCGCTGGTGTGGGCGTCGCGGCTGCTCGGCACGCCGATACCCGAGCGGGTCACCGGGGCCGACCTGATCTGGTCGTTGAGCAAGCTGGCCGCTCGCCGAGGGTGGCCCGTCTATCTCCTGGGTGGCCCGCCGGGGGTGGCCGCGTCCGCCGCTCATGAGCTCACCGCCTGCTATCCCACGCTTCAGGTCTGCGGAGTGGACGCGCCGCCCTACCGGTTCGAGAGCGGTGCCGGTGAGCGTGAGCGGGTGCGACGGAAGGTCGTGGGGGCGGAGCCGAAGATGGTGTTCGTCGGGCTCGGGTTTCCGCGGCAGGACCGGCTGATCGCGCGGCTTAGCAAGGATCTGCCGGGGGCGTGGTTCGTGGGGTGCGGGTCGGCGATCGCGTTCGCGGCCGGTACGGTGCCCAGGGCGCCCGAGTGGATGCGGGGCGCGGGGCTGGAGTGGGCGTTCCGGCTGGTGAGCGAGCCCGGTCGGCTGGCCAGGCGCTACCTGGTCGACGACCTGCCGTTCGCGGCCCGGTTGCTGGGCGACTGCCTGAGAGCACGGGCCTCGTCGGGAAATACCCAGGACTCGTCGGGAGGCGCACGCGACTCGTCGGGGAGCGCACGCGAATAGGTCGGCCAGGCGACGGTCTCGCTTCCTCAGGGACCCGTACAGACCGCACAGACCTTTCAGGCCCGTCTTACGCCCGGTCCGGTCCCGCGCAGACCCGTCCAGGACACCTTGGTTCGGCCCAGACTCGCCGAGACCAGGCCCGCCCAGACCGGCCCAGACCAGACCCGCCCAGGCCCGCTCAATGGCAGGAGCGGTGGCTGGCTGGCCCACGGTTCCGGCGGGACGAGTTCGCCGGTGGGCTCATTCAGCGCAGGTGAGCTCCCGTACGCGGGCCGCTTCCGCCCGCGTCAGGCCGAGGGTGGCCGTTTCGAGGGCGCGGCGTGAGTTCATGGGCCGGAAGGCCGTGCGGGACAGGCCCGACCAGGCGAAAGCGCTCCCCACGCCGACGGGGGCCGTGCATGCTCGGGTGATGCGGCGCTCGGCCGTGGGTGACCAGGCGAGGCCCGCGTACTCGTACAGCTGCCGGAAGCCCTGGACCGGCGCGGAGGCCAGTTCGTCGTAGGAGGTCAGCAGGATGCCGGGGGTACGGGCGAGGATCGCCTGAGTGACCCGCCACAGCGCCGCCGCCTTGGCGATGCGGTCCTGGGAGCCGACCAGGGCGCGGAGGTCCAGGAGTTCGGGGTGGTCGCGGACGAGCAGGGGTTGTTCGAGGAGCTCGTGGAAGTAGACGGTCCAGCCCAGGCGCTGCCAGCTGGCCACGAACGCCACCGGGTCCCGGGTCAGCGCGATCACCTTGCAGCCCAGCCGCTTGGCGAACCAGCCTGCCGAGAGCACCGCGAACGGGTCGTCGAGCAGGGCCCGCCGTCCCAGCAGGCGGCCGAGGGTGAAGGCCGTGCCATAGCGGGTCATGCGGGCCAGGTCGTACGGCGAGCGGTTGGTACGCAGTTCGGCCAGGTACCGGTAGCGGAGCGCGACCGTGTCCTGGAAGGCGGGCAGCCAGTCGGCGGTGTTGTCGTCGCAGATGTACTGGAAGCGGTGGGTGACCTGGGCCCGCAGGACGCCGGGACAGCGGCCGGGCGGGTGCTGGGGGTTGAGCGGCTCGTTGACATAGACGAGGTCGCCCCCGGCCGCCAGCATCTTGCCCGTCCAGCTCGTGCCGCTCCTGGGCAGGCCCGTCACCAGAATGGGACCGCTCATGCCACGACCGAGGACTGCGGGAAGGGCGCGCTTGCGAGGCGCGGGACGGGGCTGCTCATGCCGTGGTCCTGGAGTGCGAGAAGGGGCGCGCTCGCGAAGCGCGGGGTGCGGCCGGTCACGCTGTGGTCCAGGAGCGGAAGCGGAGTGCGGGGAGGCTGTGGCGGCCGAAAGGGTGCAGGCCGTAGCGGTGGTGCAGTTGCCAGAGCGGGAGCAGGTTCTTGGCGATCATCCCGCCCGCCCAGCCGAGCACCGCGCCGAACGCGCCGTGGACCGGGATGAGCGCCACGTCCAGCGCGACCGTGCAGGCGATGGCCGCCACCAGGTTGAGCAGGCTGGCCGTGGTGTGCCCGGCGGCGGTCAGTACGACGTCGACCATGCCGCACGCGGTCGCCAGCATCATCGTGCCGGCCAGCACCAGCGCCACCGGCACGGCGGCGCCGTAACCCGGCCCGAACAGGCGCAACAGCCACGGCGCCAGCGCGGCGTACCCGAGCCAGATCGGCCAGGTGAGCAGCACCAGCCAGATCGTCGCCGCCTGGTACAGCTCCCGCGCCCGGCCCATCTCGCCGTCGGCCAGCGCCCTGACCAGGCGCGGTTGTACGGCCTGTGCCAGCCCCTGGTTGGCGAGCTGGCCGACGACCTTGAACCGGGTGGCGGCGGTGTAGACGGCGGCCTGGACCGGGCCGCCGAGCAGTGCGACGACCACGATGTCGAGCCGCTGGAACACCGCCTGGATGGCACCCGCCACCGAGCGCGGCGCCGTGTAAAGCCACAGGTCACGGGTGGTGCCCGGCAGGTACAACGTACGCGGCAGCCGTTCGCGCAGCTGGATCGCGGCGAGCAGCGCCACCGGCACGTACGGCAGAGCCCAGAGGAACGGCAGCCACTGCGGCCTGGCGGCGACGGCCGCCGCGGCGACGAGCAGGAACTGGAGCGTCGGCAACGCCATCCCGTCGAGCAGCACGGTGGGCCGCATGGCGCCGAAGCCGCGGGTGGCGGCGAGCAGGAGGTCGGTGGCGACCATCACGGGCAGGGCCGCCGCCAGCAGGCCGAGCCGCGGATAGAGGATCGCTCCGCAAGCGGTGGCGAGCAGGACCGCCGGGACCAGAGCTACCCGGATATATCCGGAAATGCCGTGGTAGTCGTAGGTCTTGGCGCGGGCGATGAAATAGATGAGGCCGTTGCCCGCGTCGAGCTTGGCCACGCCGGCCACCATGAGGGCCAGGGCGGTGGCGGTGAAGAAGGTGCCCGCCTGGTGCGCGCTGAACGCCCTGGTGACCACCACGACCAGCAGAAACTGAGCCCCCGCGCTGATGACGGCCCCGGCGATGCCCGCGATGCCGCCCCTGGCCACCTGACCGAGCGGCCCCGTGGTCAGCGACGCCACGACGGCTCACCGCCCAGCCAGCGGGCCAGCCGCGTGTCGTACACCTCGAAGTGGTCCCTGAGCCGCTGCCTGACCGAGTCGGGCAGCGGCCGGGGGAGCGGCCGCCCGTTGTGGCGTTCGAAGACCGGGTAGCCCAGGTGGGGCAGGCCGAGGAAGTCGAGGACCCGGTCGTAGGTGCGTTCCGGCTCGGCGAAGAAGCGGTGGCTGTCGAGCACCAGGACGCGTTCGCGGCCGAACAGCGGCTCCAGCCGGTCGAGCTGCTCCGCGTAGCGCCCGCGCGCCAGGTAGGCGTGGTGGCGGTGCGCGTGGTGGACGGTGTGGGGCCGCTCGCGGATGGCCTGCTCGGCGCCCGCCAGCCGCCGCTCCTCCAGCTCCAGGGCCCGTTCGAAGTCGGACTCGGTCTCGTAGCCCCTGGCCAGCTCGTGGGCGTGCGCGGAGCACGCCCGCTCGACCGGGTCGCGCACCAGCACGATGAGCCTGACCCCGGGCAGGTCGGCCGCGATGCGCTCCCCGGCCAGCGGATGGAACAGGTAGTAGGGCGAGGACTCGAACGCCTGCGGATGCGTGCCGTGGCGGCGAGCGAGCCGCGCGGCGGCCACCCGGAGCGGAAAGTGCCCCTGGTACCAGGACAGACCCCGCCCGTAGTCGGCGTCGAAGTAGTGGACGCCCTTGTGCAGCACCGGTTTGAGCAGCAGCGGGTGCCGCGCCAAAGCCCGGTAGAGCGACGTGGTGCCGCACCGCTGCGCTCCGGCGATCAGGAACGACGGCAGCATCCGTACGCTCGACGTGAACCTCCCGGTGGTCCGGGAGACGGACAGGACCGACTGCTTCATCGTGTTCACGTCAGCGGCTCCTGGTGATCGACGAGGGGATTGAGCCATATGCCCGGTGGCCCGAGGGGTTCGTGGCCGTCGGCGGCGTGCCGGTCGGCCAGCGCGATGAGGTAGTGCAGGGCCGTCCGCCTGGCCTCCGCCGCCGATAGCCCGAGCGGGGCGAGCACGGGTACGGCCTGCGCCAGGCAGGCCCGCGCGGCCGTGGCCGGGTCCATCCGCCGCAGCGCGCGCTGGAAGAAGTGGTGCACGGCGTCGAACCCATAGGGCACGCCGACCGCGTAGCGCTCCCAGTCCCAGACGAGCAGCCGCCCGTCATCGGAAGGGGCGATGTTCCAGGGCGACAGGTCGCCGTGCCAGGCCGCTCCCTCGGAACCGCCGGTTCCCGCGATCTCCTTGACGGCCTCGGTGAGCAGGGCGGCGGGGACCCGGCCGCGCCTGATCGGTAGCGGCGAGAGGACCAGGACCGAGTACTCGCCCCAGCGCTCGTGGCGCAGCACGGTCGGCGCGACGACCGTCTTGAGCGCCAGACTGCTCAGCTTCTTGAGCGTGGCGGCCTCGCCGTCGACCAGTTCGCGGGCGCGCGGGGTGTCGCCGATCTTCACGAAGGCCAGGCGGGAGCCCTCGCCGTACGCCTCCAGGATGGGCTTGCGGTTGGCCCGGCGAGCCGGCCGTACGTGGAGGACGGTCTCGACGGGTACGCCGAGGATGTCGCTCAGGTACGTCTCGATCGAGCCCTCGACCGGCACCATGACCGGACGGCCCAGGAGCCCGTGCCAGCGGCGCCGGGGGGCCAGGCGGCGCGGCAGCAGCCGGTGCGGCAGCACGCTGTAGGCGCGCGGCGAGCCGGGGCCGGGGTAGAGCGCCCGCACGGTCTGGTCGAGGTAGCGCAGCCGCACCTTCGCGTCGTTCACGCGCTCTCCCCGGTGTTACGCCACAGGAGGGCGAAGGAGATGAGGTAGAGGCTGAGCGGCGTGACCAGGCCGTCGTACACGAACATGTAGAGCAGCACGAGGATCATGACGAGCACCCCCGCGAGCCCGATCGGGCTGCGGTCGGGCCAGTGGCGCCGGATCGCGCCCAGGAAGAACGCCACATACAGCGCCGCCCCCACGAAACCCTGGGTGATGATCAGCAGCCAGAGCTGCCCGTCGCTGCCCAGCGGCGGATGGCCGCAACCGCCGCACCACTCGGTCTTGCCGGTGGTGATCGTGCGGTGGTTGCCCATGGCGTTGCGGGTGTTGCCGTAGCCGATGATCGGCGAGTGCGTGGCCGCCGAGATGGTCGCCGACACGGTGAAGGCCCTGATGTCGTTGGAGTGCGGGTTGTCCAGGCGCTGGCCGACCAGCGAGGCGAGCGGGCTGAGCGCGAACGCCAGCGCCGCCGCCACCGCCGTCGCGCACAGGGCCAGCCTGGTGCGTCCGCCGACCCGGACGATCAGGTAGAGCCCGGCCAGCCCCAGGCCGATCCAGAGGCCGCGGTTGAGCGAGTAGACGATCGGGATGGCGGCCACGGCGGTCAACGCGATGGCGACCGCCTTGCGACCGCCCCCGCCGTAGACCCACCAGCCGACCACGAACCAGATGAGCAGCACCGACACGTTGCTGCCCCACGCGTTGGCCCACTCGAACGGCGCCTCGGGGCGCGGCGAGGCGTAGCCGAGCACCTTCTGGGTCTGGGCGGCCGTCGGGTGGATGAGGTTCTGGACGAAGGCGTTGTCGCTGATCCACCCCGGCAGCACCATCTCCACCGGCGAGGTGAACTCCAGCCGGGGGAAGAACACGCCGAGCAGCCCGCCCGCCACGGTCGTGACGAACAGCACCCCGAGCATCCGTACGAGCCTGAGCTGCGGCAGCTCCCGCTCGGTCAGGTTGCCCAGGTAGAGCACCATGATCAACAGCGCCGCGTAGAGCGCGAACCGTATGAGGTAGCCGATGACCCGCCCGGCGTTGAACGCCCCGTACGTGTCGGGCGGCATGTCGGCCAGCATCAGCGCGCTCACCGCGTAACCGGCCAGGAGCAGCAGCCACAGCCCGAACCCGCGCGGCACCCGGATCGGCCGGCGCCGCCAGAGCACGATGGCCATGGGCACCGCCAGGACGATCACCGACAGCCCGCCGAAGCCGAGCGCCCACCACACGGGATAGCCGATGAGGAGCGCGCCGATCGGCCATGCCGGACCTCTCATGCCGAGGTGCCCGGCGGGCGGGGGAGCGAGGTCATGGGCGCCGCCTCGCCGGACTGGCCGGGCTCCAGCTCGCCGCTGGCGACCAGCTTGCCGAGCGGGTTGCCGTCGACCGGCTCGGGCCGCGGGGTCAGGTCCCTCGTCGTCACGACACCGATGATCGGTACGTTGTGCCTGCCCAGATGGCGTACGGCGGCGGCCACCTGCGCTGAGGTGGCCCGGCGCAGCCCCACCAGCAGCAAGGCCGCGTCGGCTCGGGCCAGGTCGCCCACGTCGGAGCCGGTCAGCAACGACAGCGGGGCAGTGACGGCCAGCGGCCCGACCACCGGCGTCGCGCCAAGCTCCGCCGGGATCGCCCTGACCAGCAGCCGCTTGCCCGGGCAGGCGGCGAGCACGGCCGAGGCCAGGTCGTGCGGCACTCCCTGGCGGAGCGGGTCCGACAGGTCGCCGAGCACGGGCAGCCCGGTCAGCCGCTCGACGTCGGCGGCGGTGCGCAACCGGGTGTCGAGCCGGTCGCGGGCGTAGGCGGTGGCCGTGCCGAGGAGCAGGCCGATCATGAGCCCGGTGCCGAGGTAGAGCGGCAGGCTGGGCGAGCTGGGCACGGTCGGCGGCGTGGCCTGGCTGATGACCGACCCGGGAGTGATGGCGACGGTCCGCAGCGCGTCGTACTTGAGCGTGAGGCTGTAGGCCTGCCGGTTGAGCACGCTCTGCCGGTGCGCGGCGATCGTGTGCTCGATGCTGCCCTTGCTGGCCAGGGCGAGCTCCTTGATCACGGTGTCGAGCGCGGTGTTGACCTGCTTGAGCTTGACCAGCATCGCCTTCTGCTGCGCGGTCATCGTCGCCTGCGCGTTCTCGGTGCGGTTGGCCAGGTAAGCGTGCGCGTACGCCCGCGACTGGGCCGCCGCGACGGCGGGGTCCGCGGCGGTGACCGAGATCCACAGCACGGCCGAGTTGGGCGGCACCGAGACCTCGACGGGCTCGGGCGTGCCCGTCTTGAGTTCTTTGGCGGCCTTGTCGGCCACCACGGACGACTGGGCGATCTGCGCCTCGGTGTCGAGATTGAGCGGCTCGCGCTGCCGGTTGGTCACCTGGTTGTTCTGGTCCTGGACGCCCACGGGCGCGACCAGGACCTGGGTGGTCGCGGTGTAGGCGGCCGGGGTGAACCGCAGCAGCGCCAGCCCCGCCGTGCCGCCGGCCAACAGGAACCCCAGGAACAGCAGCCAGCGCCTGCGCACCAGCGACAGGTGGTCCGCCAGGTCGGTGGCGTGGCGGCGGCCCGGGAAGTCCGGCGACAGGCTCATTGGAGCGGATCTCCTTCGAGTGTGTGCGCGGTGTCGCCGATCGGCGACTGTGCGTCACAAGTCGCGGCGTCCGCCCACTATAGGCCGGACAGATATTACCCAGGCTGAATCCAGAAGATTTTCTCTGGTACGGTCAGCAATTCATCCCACGATAGCCCGAAATAATGTGAAATAGAGGGCTGGTCGGATGGTTGTTGACCTGGCGATACACCCGCTCCGGCTGAAGTTCTGGGAATGGCATGGCATGGTTCAGGTTTGATAGGACGGGGGTCCTTGGTTGAGGGGGTTGAACGGCCTTGAACCGGTGGGGAATTTCTCATAAAGCGGTAAATATCAGCGTCAAAGGTGTGGCGCTGTTGGTCGTCGCCGTGCTCGCGGGCTGCTCAGCTGTGCAGGGTTCGGGGAGTCCGGCGCAGGTCGCCCAGCCGAGCGCCAGGCCGAACGTGGAAACTTCGCCGGCTTGCGCGGTCACTGCCCGGCTCATCCCATCTTGTGGCGCTTGGTGGGGGATCGCCCCGGAGGTCTTCACCGGCGCGGGCATCGAAAGGTCGCTCCACGGCGCCGAGTCCCGCATCGGTGGCACCGCCGACGTGCTGCACGTCTATCACCGGGGCAAGGAGGAGTTCCCCACCAGCGAGGAGGTCGCGCTGGCCCGCGACCCGGTCCGGCCCAGGCTGCTGCTGATCAACTGGAAGCCGTCGCTCGACTACACCTGGGCGCAGATCGCCCGCGGTGCCATCGACCGCAGGATCGACCGGCTGGCCGACTACATCAGGCGCACCTTCCCCGAGCGGTTCTTCCTCACCCTCCACCACGAGCCGGAGAACGACGTCGACGCCGCCCCCGGCTCGGGCATGCAGGCCACCGACTACGCGGCCATGTACCGCCATGTCGTGCTCAGGCTGCGCGACGAGGGCGTCAAGAACGCGGTCACCGTCATGACCTACATGGGCGCGCCCAACTGGGCGGCCAAGCCCTGGTTCGAGCAGCTCTATCCGGGTGACGACGTGGTCGACTGGGTGGCCCTCGACCCCTATGCCGACGGCCGGGTCCGCGACTTCGACGGTCTGGTCAACAAGACCCGGCCCGACTTCGACCAGTGGCCGGGGTTCTACCGGTGGATGCAGTGGCGCTTTCCCGGCAAGCCGGTCATGGTCGCGGAATGGGGGGTGTTCGAGCGGGCCGACGACCGTACGGCCAAGCGCTCGTTCTTCGAGTCGGTGCGTACGCAGATTCAGCGCTATCCGCAGATCAAGGCGCTGATCTACTTCGACTCGCCACACGCGCCGCGCGGCGACACGAGCTTCGACTCCGATCCCGCCGCCGGGCGGGCGTTCAGCGAGCTCGCACGAGATCCTTACTTTCACTCGACGCCCGTGCCGCGGCCCTGACGCGCCAGCGCCAGCCCACGACGGTCGCGACCGAGGCGCCCGCCAGCGCCCACACCGTCACTGTGTTGCTCACGTCGAGCAGTTTGAGCGCGGAGGCGAGCAGGACGATCCCGAGCAGCGCCCTGATGAGGCCGCCCGGCGCCCTGGAGGAGATCCGGGCGCCGAGGTAGACGCCCGGGATCGAGCCGATGAGCAGCGAGACCGTCAGGGTGAGCTGGAAGTCGCCGAAGAGCAGGTGGCCGAGCGCGGCCGAGGCGACGAGCGGCACCGCCTGCACCAGATCGGTGCCGACGAGCTGGTTGGCCTTGAGCGCCGGATAGAGGGCCAGCAGGGCCACGATGATCAGGGAACCCGAGCCGACCGAGGAGATGCCGACGACGAGTCCGCCTACCGTACCGACCAGTACGGTCGGGATTGGGCGCACGACAATGTCGTGGGCGCTCGACGTACCGCCCTTCCCGGCCAGCCACGTCTTGGCGACCAGGCCCGCGACGGCGAGCAGCAGCGCCACGCCGAGCGCGTACTTCACCGCGTCTCCGACCGCGAACGCGCGCGCGATGAACACCCCGCAGAACGCCGCCGGCACCGACCCCACGCAGAGCCAGCCGACCAGGCGCAGGTTGACCGTGCCCCTGCGCAGGTGTACGGCGCTGCCGACGGGTTTCATCACGGCGGAGGCGACCAGGTCGCTGGAGACCGCGGCCAGCGGCGGAACGTTGAAGAACAGCATCATCATCGGCGTCATGAGCGCGCCGCCGCCCATGCCGGTGAGCCCGACGACGATCGCGACCAGAAAGGACCCGGCGATCAGGGGGAAGTCGATCAACGAACCCAGCCTCCGCTCCGCAGCGCCCCCAGCACCTGGGTGACGGCCGCCTCGATAGAGATGTGCGTCGTGTCGATGATCAGATCGGCGTCGTCCGGCTCCTCGTAGGGGTCGGAGATACCGGTGAACTCGGGGATGAGCCCGGCGCGGGCCTTGGCGTACAGGCCCTTGCGGTCGCGGCGCTCACACTCCTCCAGCGGGGTGGCCACGTGCACGAGCAGGAAGTCGGCCCCGACCGACTCGACCATCTCGCGCACCTCCTCGCGGGTGGCGGCGTAGGGGGCGATGGGGGCGCAGATCGCCAGCCCGCCGTGGCGCGCGGCCTCGGCGGCGACGAAGCCGATGCGCCGGATGTTGAGGTCGCGGTCGTCCTTGGAGAACGTCAGGCCCTTGGACAGCAGGTGGCGGACCACGTCGCCGTCGAGATAGGTGACCGGACGGCTGCCCAGTTCGAGCAGCGAGTCGCGCAGGCCGCGGGCGATCGTGGACTTGCCGGAGCCGGACAGGCCGGTGAAGAAGACCACGAGCCCGCGCCGGTGCGGCGGTCCTGGGATGCGCACCGGCTCGGGGCCCGCCAGGTGCTCGGTCGCGCCGTAGGCGGTGGCGACGTGCTCGCGCAGCTCCAGATCGATCTCGGGCTCCGCGCGCGGCGCCAGCGGCACCGAGACCACCAGGGTGCCCTCGGGCAGCTGCTCCTTGGCGCGCAGCGCGGCGCGTACGACGGCCGGGCCCGTCTCACCGTACGAGAGGGGGAGCAGCACGATCACCGCGTCGAGCTCCTTGGCGGTGGCGACGATCTCGGTGAGGTCGTCGAGCGGTCCCCGCATGGTGACGGCGAGCGCCGCCCGCCCATCGAGCTCTTCGCGTATCTGCGCCGGAGTACGGCGAAGCCGGGCGAACGGCCCGTGCTCCGGGGCGCCCAGGCCCTTGACCGGACCGGAGGCCAGCCCGTCGGGCTCGCGCTCGGCGACGGTGAGCACGGCCAGCGGCACGCCCTCGGGGTCGAGCAGCGTGACCTCGGTGCCGGGAGTGGCCGCTTCCGGAAGGTGGAGTGTGACGGGAGCCGGCCACGGGGTGCCGTCGGCGAGAGTGCCGCGCTCATGCACCGTGTGCAGGTCGTCGTGCCCGAGGAACCCACTCAGCGGCTGGAACGCGCCGGAGAGCAGCAGCTCCAGGTCGGCCAGCTCGTACGCCCCTGGGGTCCACTCCACGGTCTGCCATCCCAACTATTCCGATTGACTTGGTAGGAAAGGAGTCTAGCCTTTGGTACAAGTGTGTCGCTAGTGCGGTGTCCCCGAACCTTCGCCAGACATTCCGCTCTCCCGGAGTGAGTGTCCCTCTATGGGCGCCTCTGTCGCGGCGGCCCGCCTACTACGGGACCGTCCCTCCACGGGGACTTCTTCCGCTCCCCGGAGGGGCCCTCTATGGCGACCTCGGTCACGACGGGCCGTCTTCTTCTTCGCCCCCGGAGGGGGTAGCCCACCCAAGGACCTCGGCCACGACGGACCGTCTTCCTCTCGCCCCCGGAGGGGGTATCCCTCCCAAGGACGTCAGCCACCACAGACCGTCGCGGTGCCCGAGACGGTCGTGACGAACCACGCCTAGATGAGCCGAGCGAAGTGATTCTGCGGCTTCTTGATCACCATGGCGATCTCATCATGCGTCGACGGAAACCGGTCGCGGGTCAGCTTGGCCGTCATTCGGACGGCCAGCCGGCCGACACGCCCCATGGCCGGACCGCTGGTAGCCGTGTGGTCGTCGGTGATCATGAGCCCGCGCGTGAGACAGAAGGTGTGGATCCCGTCGCGCGAGGTCACCGGCCCGTAGACGGCCGGTAGCGGACCCGGCGTGCCGGCCGACACCAGGTGCCGCCAGATGAGCCGCCGCAGCCACCACGGGGTGATCCGGTCGAGCAGGCCGTAGGCGGATTTCCGGTCGCGCATGCGCAGCAGGATGAGCCCGCCGGGGCGCAGCGCCTGCAGCAGCCGGTCGAAGACCAGCTCGGCGTGCTGGATCCGCTCCAGCAGGAACGACAGCTGGATCACGTCCACCGACCTCGGGGGCAGCGGGACGCAGCGCAGGTCGCCCAGTGACCACATGGCGAGATCGGCTCGCTCGCCGACCACTCTCCTGATCGGGGGCAGGTCCTCGTCGACGCCGGTGGCCCTGGTGTCGATCCGGTCCAGGACCAGTGGCTCGTCGTGCGCGCATCCGGCGACGAGCACGTCGAGCCGCCTGCCGAGCCGTCCGGCCCACTGCTCGCGGATGCGCTGACCAAAGAGATCGCCCCTTGGGGCTACCGACCGCACCTCAGACATGTCACCCAGAGTAATCAATCGACGCCAATTAGTAAGCCATTTCCCTGCTAGCGTCCTGCGCCGTGAGTGATCTCGTGTACGTGGGCAACGCGAATGTCGACGCCGCGATGGACCATGGCTGGCTCCTGGGCCATTTCAAACCCTATGGCGACCCGAGACACAGCGACGGGGTGGAGATCAAATGGGGCACCCACTCCCCGGGTGACGAACGCGCCGAGTGGGTGCGGGGCGAGGAGCGTACGGCGCTGCTCATCCTCATCTCGGGTCGCTTCCGCGTCGAACTACCGGGCAGGAGCGTGCTGCTCGCCGAGCGGGGCGACTACGTGGTCTGGGGCAAGGGCGTGGACCACTCCTGGCACGCGGAGGAGGAGTCGGTGGTCCTGACGGTCCGCTGGCCGTCCGTCCCGGGCTACAAGGTCCGGCGGCCGGACGAGGTCCTGAAGCCGTACGAGGTCCCGGAGCCGGACGAACTCCTGGAGCCAGGCAAGGTCCCGGAGCCGGACGGGGGCGTGGGCTAGATGCGAATAGGCTTGTAGCACAACCCCCACGCCCGCCGGCTGGGGGTAATCGTCGTGGGGCTGTCGAAAATGAGTCTGTCCGGGCTGCTTGATCTTGTCGTCACCGATCCCAAGCTGACCGCCGCTCTCGAAGAGGGCGGCGACATCGCGCTGGTGGCGCCGTCCGCGCTGCGGCCGTTCGGGGTGGCCGCGCTGGCCGGGCACGATCAGCGGACCGTGCTGGCGATCACCGCCACCGGCCGCGAGGCGGAGGACCTGGCGAGCGCGCTGACCAGCCTGATGGAGCCCAGCTCGGTGGCCGTCTTCCCCGCCTGGGAGACGCTGCCGCACGAGCGGCTCTCCCCGCGCAGCGACACCGTGGGGCAGCGGCTGGCCGTGCTCAGGAGGCTCGCGCACCCGGTCAAGGACGACCAGGCGGCCGGGCCGCTCAGCGTGGTGGTCGCGCCGGTCAGGGCGCTGCTCCAGCCGATCGTCAAGGGCCTGGGCGACCTGGAGCCGACCCGCCTGCGCGCGGGCGACGACGCCGACCTCGACGGGGTCGTACGGCGGCTGGTCGACAACGGCTACCACCGGGTCGACATGGTGGAGAAGCGCGGCGAGGTGGCGGTCCGCGGCGGACTGCTCGACGTGTTCCCGCCGACCGAGGAGCATCCGCTGCGGCTGGAGTTCTGGGGCGACACGGTCGAGGAGATCCGCTGGTTCAAGGTGGCCGACCAGCGCTCGCTGGAGGCGGCGGACGGCGGGTTGTTCGCGCCGCCGTGCCGCGAGCTGCTGCTCACCGCGGAGGTCAGGGAGCGGGCGCGCGAGTTGGGCCGGGAGCACCCGGCGCTGGCCGAGGTGCTCGACCAGCTCGCCGAGGGGACGCCGGTCGAGGGCATGGAGGCGTTCGCGCCCGTGCTGGCCGGGGAGATGGACCTGCTGCTCGACCACCTGCCCGGCAACGCCGCGGTGTTCGTCTGCGATCCCGAGCGGATCAGGGGCCGGGCCGAGGAGCTCGTACGTACCTCGCAGGAGTTCCTGGAGGCGTCGTGGATCAACGCGGCGGCCGGTGGCGAGGCGCCGATCGACCTCGGGGCGGCGGCGTTCCGCTCGCTCGACGACATCCGTGGCCACGCCGACGTGCTGGGGCAGGCGTGGTGGACGATGGCGCCGTTCGGGGCCGGGGTCGAGCTCGACGCGCAGGACTCCGAGGCATACCGGGGAGACACCAGGAAGGCGCTCGAAGACGTCAAGGGCTGGCTGGCCGAGGACAAGGCGGTCGTGCTGCTGAGCGAGGGACACGGCCCGGCAGAGCGAATGGTCGAGGTCCTCAAGGGCGTGGACGTTCCCGCCCGGTTGGTGAAATATCTGGATAAGTCGCCTGAGGCGAAGGTTGTCCATGTGTCGACGGGGTTGATCGAGCACGGGTTCATCACCCCCAACCTGGCCGTGCTCACCCACCTCGACCTCGTCGGCCAGAAGGCGTCCACCAAGGACATGCGCCGCCTGCCCTCCCGCCGCCGCAACATGGTCGACCCGCTCCAGCTCAAGGTCGGCGACAACGTGGTGCACGAGCAGCACGGCGTCGGCCGCTACATCGAGATGGTGCAGCGCACGGTCCAGGGCGCGACGCGCGAATACCTGGTCATCGAGTACGCCAAGGGCGACCGCCTCTACGTCCCCACGGACCAGCTGGACGAGGTCACCCGCTACGTCGGCGGCGAGGCCCCGACGCTCAACCGGATGGGCGGCGCCGACTGGGCCAAGGCCAAGACCAGGGCGAAGAAGGCGGTCAAGGAGATCGCGGGCGAGCTCATCCGCCTCTACTCCGCCCGCATGGCCTCGCCCGGTCACGCCTTCGCCGCCGACTCCCCGTGGCAGCGGGAGATGGAGGACGCCTTCCCGTACGTCGAGACCGGTGACCAGCTTGAGGCCATCGACGAGGTCAAGCGCGACATGGAGCGCGGCGTCCCGATGGACCGGCTGATCTGCGGCGACGTCGGCTACGGCAAGACCGAGATCGCGGTGCGGGCGGCGTTCAAGGCCCTGCAGGACGGCAAGCAGGTCGCCGTGCTGGTGCCGACGACGCTGCTGGTGCAGCAGCACATGTCGACGTTCACCGAGCGCTTCTCCAGCTTTCCCGTCTCGCTCAGGGCGGTCTCCCGCTTCCAGACCGACGGCGAGGTCAAGGGCACCCTTGAGGGCCTCCGTACGGGCGCCGTGGACCTGGTGATCGGCACCCACCGGCTGCTCAGCCCAGAGGTCCGGTTCAAGGACCTGGGGCTGATCATCATCGACGAGGAGCAGCGGTTCGGCGTCGAGCACAAGGAGGCCATGAAGCACCTGCGCACCCAGGTCGACGTGCTGGCCATGTCGGCCACGCCGATCCCGCGCACGCTGGAGATGGGCCTGACGGGCATCAGGGAGATGTCGACCATCCTCACCCCGCCGGAGGAGCGGCACCCGATCCTCACCTTCGTCGGACCGTACGACGAGAAGCAGATCGGGGCCGCCATCAGGCGCGAGCTGATGCGCGACGGCCAGATCTTCTTCGTCCACAACCGGGTGGCCTCGATCAACCGGGTCGCCGCCCGGATCAGGGAGCTGGTGCCCGAGGCGCGCATCGCGGTGGCGCACGGGCAGATGAACGAGCACCAGCTGGAAAAGATCATGGTCGGCTTCTGGGAGCGCGAGTACGACCTGCTGGTCTGCACCACGATCGTGGAGTCCGGGCTCGACGTGCCCAACGCCAACACGCTGATCGTCGACCGGGCGGACAACTACGGACTCTCGCAGCTGCACCAGCTCAGAGGCCGGGTCGGGCGAGGCAGGGAGCGGGGTTACGCCTACTTCCTCTACCCGCCGGAGAAGCCGCTCACCGAGACCGCCCACGAGCGGCTGGCGACGATCTCGCAGCACACCGAGATGGGCGCGGGCATGTACGTCGCGATGAAGGACCTGGAGATCCGCGGCGCGGGCAACGTACTCGGCGCCGAGCAGTCGGGCTTCATCGCGGGCGTCGGCTTCGACCTGTACGTCCGGCTCATGGCCGAGGCCGTGCAGGAGCAGAAGGCCAAGCTGTCGGGCGTGGAGGTGACGGAGGAGCACCCCGACGTCAAGGTCGAGCTGCCGATCAACGCGCACATCCCGCACGACTACGTCACCTCCGAACGCCTGCGTCTGGAGGCGTACAAGCGGATCGCCACCATCTCGGCCGAGATCCACATCGACGAGGTGCGCGCCGAGCTGACGGACAGATACGGCAAACCGCCCGTCGAGGTGGAGAACCTCCTGGCCGTCGCCCGCTTCCGCATCAGCGCCCGCCAAGCCGGGCTCACCGATGTCACACTGCAGGGCCAGAACATCAAGTTCGGTCCGGTCAGGTTGCGGGAGTCGCAGCAGGTACGCCTCGACCGCCTGTACAAGAAGGCCATCTACAAGCAGGCGGCGGAGACGCTGCTGGTGCCCGCGCCGAAGACCAAGCCCCTGGGCGGGCAGCCGTTGCGCGACCTCGACCTGCTCAAATGGTGCGGTGACCTGGTCGAGGCCATGTTCTTGGAGCCCGCGAGGGTAAGCTAGCCGCGGTTTTGTCGGGAAAGGACGCACGTGAAGTCGATTCGAGTGGCAGTGGCCGCTGCCGTGGTGGGTGTCGCGCTGACCGCCTGCTCCTCGCCTATGGAGGCCGGAGCCGCGGCCGTCGTGGGCAGTGAGCGGATCTCGTCGCGCGACCTGAACAAGAACGTCCAGGAATACGAGGCCGCGCTGCGGAAGGTCAACATCGAGCCGTCGCAGCTCGGTGTGTCGGTCAACCAGTTCGTTCTGTCCAGGATGGCGGAGCAGAGCCGGCAGCAGCAGCTGGCCGACAAGTTCGGCGTACAGGTCAGCGATTCGGAGATCGACGCCGCGGCCCAGGACAAGGGCGAGCAGCAGACGGCCGAGATGAATCTGCTGTCCAAGGCCGTCTCCCCGGCCAACCCGCGCGGTTACCTGCGGGCGGCGCTCGGCGTGAACAAGGTGCTGGAGAAGCTCGGCGGGCCGCAGAACCAGCAGGCCGTGGAGAAGTTCAAGGCCGCCTACAACGCGATCGCCCCGGTCTTCAGCCCGCGCTACGGCAAGATCAGCCAGCAGGGCTTCGTCGACGCCGGCCGGTTCGGCAAGCCGTCGGCGACGACCGAGCAGGCCGGCCAGGGCGAGCAACAGCAACAGCAGCAGTCGCAGGGCTAGCCGTGCCGCTGATCATCGTCACCACCTCACCGCGGGTCGCGCCGGGTCTGCTGAGCCACCAGGCGTGGCAGGCGTTCGGCTCGGGTCATGTGCTGACCGGGTCCGCGGATCATCCGCAACTGCCCTACCTGGCCGAGGCCGGGGTCGAGGTGGCCGTCGTCACGCCTGTCCCCGCCGACCTGGCGCGGCGGGCGGTTACGGAGACGGTGGTCTGGCTGGCCGCCCAGGATTCCGAGGACTTCATGCGGGCGGTCGGCCACGCGGCCATCGCGATGGCCGAGCCGCCGCTGATCGAGGTGGTGCCGGGCTCCTACGACCTGCCGGGCGCGCGGGTGCTCGACCTGGTCGCGGTGATGGAGCGGTTGCGCACCGAGTGCCCGTGGGACCGCAAGCAGACGCACGAGACCTTGGTCCCGTACCTGCTCGAAGAGGCCTACGAGGTGCTGGAGACGATCGAGCAGGGCGACTACCCGGCGCTGCGCGAGGAGCTGGGCGATCTGCTGCTGCAGGTGGTCTTCCACGCGCGGGTGGCCGACGGGTTCGACATGGACGACGTGGCCGAGGGGATCGTCGAGAAGCTGGTGCGGCGGCATCCGCACGTGTTCGGCTCGGTGCGGGCGGAGACCGCCGACGAGGTGAACGACAACTGGGAGGCGATCAAGGCGGCCGAGCGGGCGGCGAAGGACGAGCGTCCGTCGGTGCTCGACGGGGTGCCGATGGGGCAGCCCGCGCTGTCGCTGGCCGCCCAGCTGATGCGTCGGGCCGAGCGCGGGGGCGCGCCGGACGGGCTGGCCGCCGCGATCTCGCAGGGGGTGGGGCGCGAGCTGTTCGACCTCGTCCGCCGCGCCCAGGAGGCGGGGATCGACGCCGAATCCGAGCTCCGCGCCGCCGCTCGCGACTACCGTGACCGCGTGCTCCGCTGGGAGTCGGAGCACCGATAGGCTCTGAAGGCATATTGCCTTTCGATTTAGGAGCGCAAACCCGTGGCTACCATCGAGGTCGTATACGCGCGCGAGATCCTCGACTCCCGGGGCAACCCGACCGTCGAGGTCGAGGTGATCCTCGACGACGGCGGCAGGGGGCGCGCGGCGGTGCCCAGCGGCGCGTCGACCGGCCAGTTCGAGGCCGTGGAGCTGCGTGACGGAGACGAGCGCTACGGCGGCAAGGGCGTGGAGAAGGCCGTGCTCGCCGTCACCGACGAGATCTTCGAAGAGATCAACGGCATCGAGGCCGAGGACCAGCGCATCATCGACCAGATCATGATCGATCTGGACGCGACGCCCAACAAGTCCAAGCTGGGCGCCAACGCCATCCTGGGCGTCTCGCTGGCCGTGGCCAAGGCCGCCGCCGACAGCGCCGACCTGCCGCTGTTCCGTTACCTGGGCGGCCCCAACGCCCATCTGCTGCCCGTGCCGATGATGAACATCCTCAACGGCGGCGCCCACGCCGACACCAACGTCGACATCCAGGAGTTCATGATCGCGCCGATCGGCGCGAGCACGTTCCGCGAGGCCGTGCGCATGGGCACCGAGGTCTACCACGCGCTCAAGGGCGTGCTGAAGGAGAAGGGCTACGCCACGGGGCTGGGCGACGAGGGCGGCTTCGCGCCCAACCTGCCGTCCAACCGCGACGCGCTCGACCTGATCCTGGTCGCCATCGAGCGGGCCGGCTACACGCCGGGCGACGACGTCGCCCTCGCGCTCGACGTGGCCGCCTCCGAGTTCCACAAGGACGGCGTCTACACGATCGACGGCAAGGGCGTCTCGGCCCAGGAGCTCATCGCCTTCTACGCGGACCTGGTCGACAACTACCCGCTCGTCTCGATCGAGGACCCGCTCGACGAGGAGGACTGGGCCGGCTGGAAGGCCATCACCGAGGCCCTCGGCGACAAGGTCCAGCTGGTCGGCGACGACCTGTTCGTGACCAACCCGGAGCGGCTCGGCCGCGGCATCGCCGAAGGCACCGCCAACGCGCTGCTGGTCAAGGTCAACCAGATCGGCACCCTGTCCGAGACCCTCGACGCGGTCGACCTGGCCCACCGCAGCGGCTACCGCTGCATGATGAGCCACCGCTCCGGCGAGACCGAGGACACGACGATCGCCGACCTGGCCGTGGCGGTCAACTGCGGCCAGATCAAGACCGGCGCGCCCGCCCGCTCGGACCGCGTGGCCAAGTACAACCAGCTCCTGCGCATCGAGGAAATTCTCGACGACGCCGCTCGCTACGCGGGTCGCGGCGCTTTTCCGCGTTTCCAGCGCTAGTTTCGGGTACGGCTCGCGGCATGGCGGGTATGCCGCGAGCCGGTCAGAAGGGTGCAAATAGCACCATCCGCTAAGTTCGGCCACCGAACTGGACACGGAGGTGTGAACCGTTGGCTAAGAGGCCGCAGCTGACCGGGCGGGCCGCCATCCTGGCGATCGTGGTGTGCGCGATCGCGATGAGCCTGGCCTACCCTGTACGCGAGTACATCGCGCAGCGCCGCGGCATCGCGGAGTTGCGGGCGGAGAAGGCACGGGTCGAGGCCGACCGCCAGGCGCTGGCCGAGCAGGCGCAGCGGATCCGCGATCCCAACTGGATCAAACGGACGGCCAAGGAACGGCTGCACTACTGCGGGCCGGGCGAGAAGTGCTACGTGGTCATGGACGCCAAGCCCGACAAGACCACGACGACGGTCAAGCAGCCCGCCGCGACGCCGCCGTGGTACCAAACGCTGTGGGAATCGGTCGAAGCCGCCGACACGGGCCAGGGCCGCAAGGCCGGATGAGCACCGGCGCGGAGGGGCGTCGGCGGCGTGTGAGGGGAGAGCGTTGGACAGCAGAGACGTCGACGCGGTGCAGCGGCAGCTGGGCCGCCCGCCGAGAGGGCTGCGCGAGGTGGCGCACCGCTGCCCGTGCGGCAACCCCGACGTGGTGGAGACCGCGCCGAGGCTGCCCGACGGCTCGCCGTTCCCCACGCTCTACTACCTGACCTGCCCCAAGGCGGCCTCCGCGATCGGCACGCTCGAAGGCTCGGGGCTGATGCGCGAGATGCAGGCCAGGCTGGCCACCGATCCGGAGCTGGCCGCCGCCTACCAGGCCGCCCACGACGACTACGTGGCCAGGCGCGACAAGGCGGCGGAAGAGCAGGGCACGGAGCCGCTGCCGCGTGACATGCAGAGCACCGGCGGCATGCCGCTGCGGGTGAAGTGCCTGCACGCGCTCGTCGCGCACGAGCTGGCCGTGCCCGGATCCAACCCGTTCGGCCGGGAGGCGCTGGATGCCCTCCCCGAGTGGTGGAGTGACGGACCATGCGTGTAGCCGCCGTTGACTGCGGCACCAATTCCGTACGCCTGCTGATCGCCGACGTCGGCGACAACGACCTCACCGAGATCGAGCGGCGGATGGAGATCGTACGACTGGGCGAGGGGGTCGACCAGACGGGGCGGCTGGCTCCTGAGGCGCTGGAGCGGACGTTCACCGCGATGCGCACCTACCGCAAGCTCATCGACCAGCACGGCGCCACGGCGACCCGGGTGGTGGCGACCAGCGCGACGCGCGACGCCGCCAACAGGCAGGAGTTCGTCGACGGGGTGCGCGAGATCTTCGGGGTGGAGCCCGAGGTGGTGACGGGCGCGGAGGAGGCCGAGCTGTCCTTCGTCGGCGCGACCAGGGGGCTGGTCCGGCTGTCGCGGGAGACCGGGGTGCCGCAGGGGCCGCTCCCGCCCTACCTGGTCGTCGACATCGGGGGCGGCTCGACCGAGTTCGTGGTCGGCTCCGAGCACGTCATCGGCGCGCTGTCGGTCGACATCGGCTGCGTACGCCTGACGGAGCGGCACCTGCGCGACGCGGGCGATCCGCCGTCGGCGGAGGCGCTGGAGGCCGTCGTGGCCGACATCGAGGCCGCGCTCGACCGGGTCGCCGAGGCGGTGCCCGTCCACGAGGCGCACACGCTGGTGGGTCTGGCCGGCTCCGTCACGACGGTGGCGGGCATCGCACTGGACCTGCCCGCCTACGATTCGGAGCGGATCCATCACTCGCGGATGACCGCCGAGCAGGTCCACGAGGTCACGCGACGGCTGCTCGCGATGACCCATAGTGAGCGTTCACAGATTCCAGTGATGCACCCAGGTCGAGTCGACGTGATTGGCGTGGGTGCCCTGATTCTGGACCGCATCGTGCGGCGTTTCGCGTTTACGCAGGTCGTCGTGAGCGAACACGACATCCTCGACGGAATCGCCTACTCCATGGCCTGATTTTTCCGGCGAAAATCGGACAATTCTGGGATTCGGCTGTGTTGAGTGTGCAATCAGTTTTATGCTTAGGTAAAGGGGCATTGCGGGGGCTTTGTCATATTGCCGGACACGGGTGGTGTCGGCGTGGCGACCGTTCCCGGAGCGCATCTTTTCCCTAACGGAATGGAGCACTCTCACATGAACTCATCTCGTCCATTAGCGCGTAAGGCGGCGGCGTTCGGCGCCTCCGCCGCCGTGCTGGGCGCCATGGTCGCGGGGCTGGCAGCCGCTCCCGCGCAGGCGTCCACCCAGGCCACCGCGGGCAAGGCCGGCGCCGCGGCGACCTCCACCAAGGCCAGGCCCAAGGTCTCGGTGTCCACGCCCAAGGCGTCGAGCCGCGACAACGACGGTTCCTGCCCGGTGAAGGTCGACATCTCGGCCAACATCAACGTCAAGCTCGACGGCAAGACCGAGCTCGCCTACCGCTGGCTCCACGGAGACGGCTCCAAGGGCAAGGTCAAGGTGCTGAAGCTCAAGGGCCACGGCACCAAGTCGGTCAAGATCGGCCAGACGCTCACTTTCAACGAGGACGTCAAGGGCTGGGAGGCCGTGCAGATCCTCGGTCCGCGCAAGGTGACCTCCAAGAAGGGCTACTTCTCGGTCACCTGCCAGGACGCCGTCGTCATCGACAAGGATCAGCTGAGCGGCAGCAAGAGGATCTCGGTCAGCGCCTGGGCCGACCCCAGCTCGTACGTCGGGCCCTGTACCCCCGGCGACAAGGTCAACTTCCTTGGCCGGATCAAGGTCAACGACCCGACGTGGGTCAAGTACCGCTGGGTGCTGAACGGTCGCGTCGTCGACTATGGCCGGACGAAGGTCTACCACTCGAAGACCGTCTCCTTCGGCTACTCGCCGCGTGACAGCCAGCGGGGCTACGCCGACCTGCAGGTCGTCGGGCGCGGCGGCTCCTCCTCCGACCGGGCCTACTACAAGGTCTGGTGCAAGGACGAGGCTCCCTCGGTGCGGGTGTCGGCCACCAACCTGGTGACCGCGACCAACAACGACGGCTGCAAGGTCGGCGCGCACGCCACCATCAACTCGACCGGCCGCGCGCGGGTCGAGTACACGTGGTACGTCAACGGCCAGTCCGTTGACCGTGGTGAGGTCGGGTTCGGCCGCGAGGGCTCGCGTACCGTCGAGCTGTCCGACCGCGTTCTCTCCGGTTCCGCGACGAAGGGTGGCCGGATCACCCTGGCCATCTCCGGGCCGAAGAACAACGACTCGATCAGCCAGTCCTACGCCGCCTGCGAGGCGCCGAAGCCGAAGATCTCGGTCTCGAGCCTTTCGGTCTCCGGCCAGCGCAACGAGTTCTGCGCCGACAAGCGCGGCCCCGGCGTCGACTTCAAGGCGACGATCTCCAGCACCGCCCCGACCACCGTCAAGTACTACTGGGTGATCGACGGCAAGCGGGAGAACCCGGACCTCGAGCGTCAGGTCAACGGCAGTGTCGACGTGACCTGGGGCGTCGCGGGCGCGCAGAGCGCCAGCGAGACCAAGGGTTCCGTCCAGCTCGTGGTCTTCAGCCCCGACTCCGCTTCCGCGGCCACCAGCTTCTCGGTGAGCTGCCCGAAGCCGGCCGGCGCCTGATCAGTTGAGTTGAGTTGAACCGGGTGGTGCCCTCGTGGCGCCGCCCGGTTTTTCTGTTTGCCACTACTGTGTGGCCTCGGACGAGGGACCCCATCGCAGTTGGCCGCCTACGGGGGCCGGCCTGCGAGCGGCCGGAAGCCCCGCCGCCGGACGAAGGAGCGGATGGCGACCTTGCACTCGCGGCTCCTGCGCCAGGCGCCCTACCGGGGCCTCACGGGCTTCCTGCCCGAATTACCGGAATCCTCGCCTCTTCGGGCCGAGGAGCGCGTGCCCACGCCGAGTCCTTCGGCGACCAGGTGATGGGGCACCATCGGTGCCATGAGCTTCGTACCTCCAGGCACCGGCTGGCCCGGCGATCCGGCGACCGCTGACACCCCGGTCGCCCACGACCCCGCGGACGTGCGCCGCCTCGCCGCCGCCGGCAGCACCCTGGCGGAGCTCACGGCCGCGCAGTCCGTCTGCCGGGCCTGCCCGCGCCTGGTGGAATGGCGCGAGGAGGTGGCCGAGGTGAAGCGGCGCGCGTTCGCGGACGAGACCTACTGGGGGCGGCCGGTCGCCGGGTGGGGCGATGACCATCCGCGCGTCCTGCTCGTCGGCCTGGCCCCGGCCGCGCACGGGGGTAACAGGACGGGGCGGATCTTCACGGGTGACCGCAGCGGAGACTGGCTGTTCGCCTCGCTGTATCGCGCCGGACTGGCCGTACAGGAGACGAGCACGCACGCCGGTGACGGGCAGCGGCTGATCGGTGCCCGGGTGGTGGCCTCAGTGCGGTGCGCGCCACCCGCGAACAAGCCCACGCCCGAGGAGCGGGCCACCTGCTTCCCGTGGCTGTCGCGGGAGCTCACGCTGACCGCGCCGAGCGTGCGGGTGGTCGTCGCGCTGGGTGGGTTCGCCTGGCAGGCCATGTGGCCCGCGCTGAAGGACGCGGGCTACACGCTGCCGCGCGTCAGGCCGCCGTTCGGGCACGGCGTCGAGGTCCAGGTCACGTACGGGCAGGCGCCGGTGACCCTCATGGGCTGCTATCACCCCAGCCAGCAGAACACCTTCACCGGCAGGGTGACCGCCCAGATGCTCGACGACGTCTTCGTCAGAGCCAGGGCGCTGGGGGTGTGACGCGTAGCACCACCTGGGGATTGGCTTTATGGGGTGCCCTTGACGTAGCCTTGTGAATAGTTTCACAAGCGCTCCCATGGGATGGGGAACCGAGGATGAACAAGCACATTCTGATCGTCGGCGGCGGTTACGTCGGCCTCTACACGGCATTGCGGCTACAGCGCACGCTCCGCTCGGAGCTGCGCGACGGCAACGTGCGCATCACCATCATCGACCCCCACTCGTACATGACCTACCAGCCGTTCCTGCCCGAGGCGGCGGCGGGCAACCTTTCCCCGCGGCACGTGGTCGCCCCGCTGCGCCGGGTTCTACCCAAGGTGCGCGTGCTCAACGGCAGCGTCACCGCCGTCGACCACGACGAGCGGTCCGTCACCTTCCAGCCGGTCGAGGGTGAGCCGCGCGAGATCGCCTACGACGTGATCGTGATGGCCGCCGGCTCGATCTCGCGGACGCTGCCGATCCCCGGCCTGACCGACATCGGCATCGGGTTCAAGAACGTGGGCGAGGCCATCGCGCTGCGCAACCGGGTCCTGCACCTGCTCGACGTCGCCGAGTCGACCGATGACCTGGAGGCGCGCCGCCGGGCGCTCACGTTTGTCGTCGTCGGCGCGGGCTTCGCGGGCGTCGAGGCGCTGGCCGAACTCGAGGACATGGCCAAGGACTCGACCCGCTACTACCGCAACATCAAGCCCTCCGACATCCGCTGGGTGCTGGTGGAGGCCACGAACCGGGTGCTGCCCGAGGTCGGCCCCGAGATGGGCAAGTGGACGCTGGAGCAGCTGCGCGAGCGCGGCATCGACGTGAAGCTCGACACGCGCCTGGAGTCCTGCGAGGGCGGCCACGTGGTGCTCTCCGACGGCTCGAAGTTCGACGCCGACACCCTCGTGTGGACCGCGGGCGTCAAGCCCAGCCCGGTGGTCAACGGCGGCGGCCTGCCCCTCGACGAGCGCGGCCGGATCAAGACCACGACGAAACTGACGGTCGCGGGCGTCACGGACGCCTTCGCCGCCGGTGACGCGGCGGGTGTCCCCGACGTGACCAACCCCGGCCAGTATTGCGCGCCCAACGCTCAGCACGCCGTACGTCAGGCCAAGGTGCTGGCCGACAACCTGGTCCGCCATCTCCGGGGTCAGGAACTGGTCGACTACCGCCACAAGTATGTCGGATCGGTCGCCGGTCTCGGCCTGCACCAGGGGGTCGCGAACGTCTATGGAGTCAAGCTTCGCGGATTCCCTGCGTGGTTCATGCACCGCACTTACCATCTGTCGCGGGTGCCGACGCTGAACCGCAAGGTCCGTGTCGTCGTCGACTGGACTCTGGCCCTGTTCTTCAAGCGGGAGACCATCTCACTGGGCGAGATGGAGCACCCGCGCGACGGGTTCAGAGCCGCCGTGGCGACGACCCGCCGCTAGCCCGCGTACAGCAGCGCCCCGGTGCGGCCGCATCGGGGCGTTTCGGCATTCTCGGTCTCAATCGAGAGGGGATCCACGAGTGGGGCTCTCAGCGGTGACGGTGCTCGGCGTGGACCGGCCCGGCGTGATCGCCGCGGTCACCGGCTCGCTCGCCGACTGCGGGGCGAACATCCAGGACTCGACCATGACGCTGCTCGGCGGCCATGTCGCGATGATGCTGCTGGTCTCGGGCGACCTGAGCGCCGACGAGCTCACCAAGCACCTGTGCGCGCCGGACCTGGTGGTGACCGCCTCGGCCGTCGAGGCCCGCCGCTACTTCGGCGGCCGGCCGACCGGGCTCGGCTATGTCCTGACCGTCCACGGGCCGGACCGGCCGGGCATCATCTCGGCCATCAGCGCCGAGCTCGCCTCGGTGGGCGGCAACATCACCGGCATGAGCACCCGGCTCACCGGCCGGCTGTACGTCCTCATCGCCGACGTCGAGCTGCCCGAGGAGGTCGACGTGGCCGGGCTGATGCGCGGGCTGGCCACGGTCGGCTCGGGCCTCGAGTCCGAGATCACCTTCCGGCCCGTTGAACCGGACCTGTTGTGACCCCGCCGGACGGGATCGCCCGCGGAGTGCTCGACGCTCCGCACCCGCTCCTGTCCGCCCGGGCCCGGCAAGTGGATCCCACCGACCCCCGCGTGGTGGCCGCGGCGGCCGATCTCCTCGCCACTCTGCGCGGCGAGCCGGGGACCGCGGGTCTGGCCGCCCCCCAGATCGGGCTGAGTTGGCGGCTGATCGCCTTCGACGCCGCCGGGCACCCAAGAGGTAGGTCGTGGGCCGGCGAGCTCGTGGTGGTCAATCCACGGCTCGCTGAGGCGTCTCACTGGTGCGTCGGGCGGGAGGGCTGCGCCTCGATCGCGGGTTTGACCGCTGACGTACGGCGAGCGACGCGTATCACAGTGCTCGGCAGCTTGCCTGGCACGGGAGATCCCGTCACCATCGAGGCGGATGCATTCGAAGCTAGGTGCATTCAGCATCAACTGGACCATCTCGACGGCGTTCTGTTCCTGGACAGAGTGTCAGGAGCCCTATCACTTCACCGCAGACTTCACAGTTGTGACGCCTGATACGAAGTTGTGCTCCTCGGAAGCATGGTCCGTTTCGTATGATTGCGGCGCCCCCGTAGCCCAAAGGCAGAGGCAAACCCCTTAAAAGGGTTGTAGTGCGGGTTCGAATCCCGCCGGGGGCACCCGCATCTACCAGAGGAAATGCCTCGCTAAACAACCCTCAGTAACCGCGGGAACTCAGGAACGGATCCGTTCGTTGTCCTCCTGCTGAAGTCTCGAAACCACATAGATCTGAGTGCGTGTTGACCTAGGTGACGCCGCGTCCAATAAGCTCGGCGCACAGGAGGCAGCGATGGAGAGCAAGAACCCCGTTTTCAACCGGTCCCGGCAGGCCGGCGGGTGGCAGGGCGCGACGCCCACCCCCGGGCAACTGCAGAACATGTACGACTCCCCGTCGTACGCGCCCCCGGCACCGTCCGCCTACCGGACGATGACGATCGACGACGTCGTGGTGCGCGGTTTCATGACCCTGGGCACGCTCGTCGTGGCCGCGGCCGCCGCCTGGTACCTCAACGTCCCCCTGGGCGTGGCCGTCGGCGCGGCCATCGTGGCGCTCGTCCTGGGGCTGATCGCCTCGTTCAGGATGAGCACCAACCCGGCGTTGATCCTCAGCTACGCCGCGTTCGAAGGGATCTTCCTCGGCGCGCTCAGCAGCGCCTACGAATCCCTCTACAACGGGATCGTCCTCCAGGCGGTGCTCGGCACCGCGTTCGCTTTCGGCGGAGTCCTGACCGTCTACGCGCTGCGCGTCGTCAGGGTGACACCGAAGTTCGTTCGGTTCGTGGTGGCCGCGGGCTTCGCGGCCATCGGTCTGGTGCTCGTCAACCTGATCGCCGGGATCTTCATCCCGGGCGGCCTCGGGCTGCGCACCGACTCCCCGATCGGGTGGATCTTCAGCGTCGCGATGATCCTGCTCGGCTGCTTCTTCCTGCTGCTCGACTTCAACTCGATCGAGGAGGGCGTCCAGCAGGGCGCTCCGGAGAAGTTCGCCTGGCAGTGCGCCTTCGGGCTAACGCTGAGCCTGGTGTGGATCTACCTCGAGGTGCTCCGGTTCATCAGTATTTTCACGCGTAGCGACTGACCGTTCGCCTCCCGGACCCCGTCTGGACCCCGCCGATCCGGCGGGGTCCTTCTCTTTGCGCGACCGAAAATCTACCCGCCGTTACAAAAACCTCGGAGGTTGGGGCTTGTCATTCGGGGGGACGTGTTGCAGTGTCGAGCAAAGGACCTTAATCCGTGGAGGTGCCCATGTCCTTGAACCACTCACCGGAGACGCAGACGAAGCTGATCGCAAGGGTCCCAACGATAACGGGACGCGAACTCCCCGAGTGGTTTCAAGCCATCGACAACGGCCCGTCCTTCCTGAGGTGTGACGAGCGGGCCAACTGGCTCGCCGACGAGCACGGGCTGTCCCATGGCTACGCCGCCGCCATCGTGCACGAACACGAGCGGTACCGCCATAACCGTATGGGCTTCCTGTAGAGCCCACACGCCGACCCGACCCGCGCCCGTGCCCTCGGTACGGGCGCGGAATCATGGGTGGATGGACCTAGACAAGGCACGCGACTTCCTGCGAGACAACCACCGCGCGGTGCTCCTCACCAAGCACGGCGACGGCCGCCCGCAGATGTCCCCGGTGACGGTGGGCGTGGACGACGAGGGCTACCTCGTCATCAGCACCAGGGAGACGGCCGCCAAGACACGCAACATCCGGCGCGACAACAAGGTGACGATCTGCGCCTTTACGGACGCCTTCTACGGAAACTGGATCCAGGTGGAGGGCGAGGCGGAGATCATCTCCCTCCCGGAGGCCATGGATCACCTGATCGCCTACTACCGGGGGATCTCGGGCGAGCACCCTGACTGGCCGGACTACGAGGCGGCGATGGTCCGCGACAAGCGGGTCCTGGTCCGCGTGACCCCGACCAAGGCGGGCCCGGACCGCCACGGCTGAGGCCGGTCCGCACTGCCCCGGCTGACGCGAGCTTCTGGGTGGGCGCCAACCCGTATGGCGGTTGGCGCCCACCGGCCCGGGCGTCGAACGCCCGGTCGTGAGACTTAGGAAAGGCGTTCGAGGACCATCGCCATGCCCTGCCCGCCGCCCACGCACATGGTCTCCAAGCCGATCGACTTGTCGTGGTGGCGGAGGCTGTTGATCAGCGTGGAGGTGATGCGCGCGCCCGTCATGCCGAAGGGATGCCCGACGGCGATCGCGCCGCCGTTGACGTTGAGGCGGTCGAGGTCGATGCCCAGATCCCGGTAGGACGGGATGACCTGCGCCGCGAACGCCTCGTTGATCTCCACCAGGTCGACGTCGTCGATCGCCATCCCCGCGCGGGACAGCGCCTGCTTCGACGCCTCGACCGGCCCGAGGCCCATGATCTCGGGGGACAGGCCGGTGACGCCGGTGGAGACGATGCGCGCCAGCGGCGTGATGCCCAGCTCGGCCGCCCGCGTGTCGCTCATCACGATGACGGCGGCGGCGCCGTCGTTCAGCGGGCAGCAGTTGCCGGCCGTGACCGTGCCGTCGGGGCGGAAGACCGGCTTCAACCCGGCCACCCCCTCGTACGTGGTCCCGGCCCGCGGCCCGTCGTCCTTGCTGACCACGGTGCCGTCGGGGAGCGTCACCGGGGTGATGTCCTTTTGCCAGAAGCCGTCGGCCAGCGCCTTCTCGGCCAGGTTCTGGGAGCGGACGCCGAACTCGTCCTGGTCGCGCCGGGTGACTCCCTTGATCTGGGCGAGGTTCTCGGCGGTCTGGCCCATCGCGATGTAGACGTCGGGGATCGTGTCGTCCTCGCGCGGGTCGTGCCAGCTGTGCCCGCCCTCGGCGGAGGCCTTGCTGCGCCCGATGGCGTCGTTGAAGACCGGGTTCTGGGTCTCGGGCAGCGAGTCGGAGTTGCCCTTCACGAACCGCGACACCATCTCCACGCCCGCGGACACGAACACGTCGCCCTCGCCCGCCTTGATCGCGTGGAAGGCCATCCGGGTGGTCTGCAGCGACGACGAACAGTAGCGGGTGACCGTGGTGCCCGGCACGTTGTCGAGGCCGAGCAGCACCGACACCACGCGGGCCATGTTGAAGCCCTGCTCACCACCGGGCAGGCCGCAGCCGAGCATGAGGTCGTCGATCGTCGTCGGGTCGAGCTGCGGCACCTTGGCGAGCGCGGCCTGGATCATCTGCACGGTGAGGTCGTCAGGGCGTATGTCCTTCATCGAACCCTTGAAGGCCCGCCCTATGGGCGAGCGAGCGGTAGCGACGATCACAGCTTCAGCCATCTTCATCCTCCTGTGTCGGCCTTTAGAACTATATTCCAGTCCTGGTGGCGGAGCACGGTGGGTGGGGCGTCAGCCGTACATGCCGGGCGCCGTGGCCGTGCCGTCGTTGACGGCGTGGACGGCGCCCTTCTCGTCACGCCAGAGGCGCCAGCCGCCCTGGCTGCCGGTGAACCAGGGGGGCGGGGTCGTCGTGGAGGCGAGCCGCTTGCCGGTCGCGAGGTCGTACTCGCAGGCGGCGGCTATCGAGTAGAAGCCGGGGGCCTGGCCGCGGAGCGGGAGCGGTTTGGGGTCCGTGACGCAGAAGGACCAGCCGCGCTGGTCCTCGACCGGGACCGGCTCGCCCGTCGTCAGGTCGAAGGCGGCGCCCTTGGCGTCGTGCTTGAGGAAGCCGAGCTTCTCCATGCGGTCGGGGAAGGCCAGCCACCAGCCGGAGCCGGGCACCTCGGAGGCGGGGATCTGGCCGATGACCCGGCCGCTCTCGGCGTCGAGCCGGGCGAAGCCGCCGTAGGTGCCCTGCCGGTCGACCGGGCGTACGACGGGAGCGTAGCCGGGGCTGCCGCTGGGGTAGACGCGGACGACCGAAGGACGCATCCAGTTGATCGTGCCGTCGCCGATCTTGATGGAGAACAGGCCGAAGGTGGAGGCCTTCTTCGTCCGCGGGTTGGTGTAGGGGGCGACGTAGCCGATCAGGTTGTCGCTGGTCGCGCCGAAGGCCCACCCGCCCGACATGTCGATGCCAGGGCCGAGCGCCTGCTCGATCGGCTGCTGCCACTGCAGCTTGCCGGTCTTGAGCTCGTACGACTCGATCATGGGGTTGGCGGCCAGGCGGAGCAGCAGCACCCGGTCGGGATCCGACCACTCGACCTCGGCGATGCCGGGCAGCTTCCACATCTGCTTGCCGCTGACCGGGTCGAGCACCACCACGCGGGCGGTGGAGAGCGCGGTGTGCTCCGGCAGGCAGATGTAGGGCCCGCAGCGCTGGGGGCCGAACGTCGAATGCACCGGCCGCGCCCACTTCTGCGCGCCGGTGCGCGCGTCGCGGGCGACGACGGTGGCGTTCCAGCGGCCCTTCTTGACCGGGTCGACCGCCACGACGACAGCCTGGCCGGGGGCCGTCTCGACGATGGCGGGCGCGGAGACCCCCATGCCGGGCAGGCGGCCCGCCATGGTGGCCGGCTGGGCCCAGAGTTTGTTGCCGTGGGTGAGGTCGACGGCGACGGTCTCCAGCGAGCCGTCGGGCTTCATGGAGGTGGTCGTGACGACCCCGCCAGCGGCGGACATCCGGCTGACCGCGTCGATCTCGTCGTTGTGCCAGGTCGGGAAGTGGACCGTGGCCGCGCCGCTGTCGGAACAGCCGGCCAGGGCCAGGATTCCGGCGAGAGTGAGGGCGGCGTTCGCGAGGGGCCGAAGCACGAGCAATCCACTCCAAAGGGACGAGGAGTGACGGCTTCGGTTCGGAGGGTGACCGGGATCAGGCGTCGTTGGGCGACTCTCCCAGCCGGCGGCGGAACAACGTCGCCCACTTGCCGTGGAGACCCGTCGCCCGCCCGGCGACCGTGGTCGCGGAGACCTCGGTGCCGGGCTCCTCCGCGGCCGTAGCCGCCGCGAGGTAAATCGGTTGCAGTCCTTCGCCGCGCGCGGGTCGAGGCTCTGGCCACAATCCCAACGCAGCGCATACAGAAGGTAGCACTGCGTAAGCTGCCTGTGCGTAACCTCGGGCAGATGGGTGAAAACGATCGGGTCCGAACATCTCGCCCGGATTTGTCGCGAAATCCGGCCCCAGGACGTCGGCGAACGAGACCGTACGTCCGCCCGCGTCGACCACCGCGACCGTCTGGGCCGCGGCCAGCTGGCGGCTCCAGCGCCGCGTCACCCAGCGCAGCGGCTGCGCGATGGGCCGTACGGTGCCAAGGTCGGGACAGGTGCCCACGACCACCTCGGCGCCCGCCTCGCGCAGCCGGCGCACGGCCTTGCTCAGGTGGCGTACGGCAACCGCGGGCGGGGTCTGGGTGGTGACGTCGTTCGCGCCGACGAAGATCACGGCCAGCTGGGGCTCCGCCGTCAGTGCCCGGTCGACCTGGTCGGCGAGTTCGGCCGACGGGGCTCCCGACTTGCCGACCACGCGGAGGCGTACGGGGCGCTCGGCGACGGAGGCCAGGCCGTGCGCGAGCAACACGCCCGGGGTTCCGGCCGGATCGGTCATCCCCAGGCCGACGGAGAGGGAATCGCCCAGCAGGACCATGGAGACCGGGGTGCCGGGGAAGTCGCCGTAGACGCCGTCGGACGGCGGCCCCTCCATGCCGTGCGGACGGCCGATCACCTTCCTGGCCAACAGGCTTTCGGCCATCAGCAGGCCGTACGCGGTGGCGCCGAGGGCCGTCAGCCCGCCACCGCCGAGTGCCGCCGCCGTCGCGATCTTGCGCGCTGCCCGCGCCGTGCCCGCTGCCCAGACCACGTGCGTGCTCCTCTCGGCCGAACACGGCGGTAGCGTTTGCCTTGAAAACTAGCCGAGTGCCCGCCACCCCCACGGGAGCTCGGCCCTCGGCAAGCTGACCAAGCTTCGGCAAAGAAGGTGAACACCTCGGTGCGCGTTTACGATTCCCTGGTCGAGCTCATGGGCAACACCCCGCTCGTCAGGATGCACAAGGTCTCCGCCGGCCTACCCGCCCAGGTGCTCGCCAAAGTCGAGTACTTCAACCCGGGCGGCTCGGTCAAGGACCGCATCGCGGTCCGCATGATCGACGCGGCGGAGGCGTCGGGGGAGCTCCGGCCCGGTGGCGTGATCGTCGAGCCGACGTCCGGCAACACGGGCGTGGGTCTGGCCATCGTGGCCCAGCAGCGTGGCTACAAGTGCCTGTTCGTGGTGCCCGACAAGGTGGCCCAGGACAAGATCGCCGTGCTGCGCGCCTATGGCGCCGACGTCGTGGTCTGCCCGACCGCCGTGTCGCCCGACCACCCCGACTCTTACTACTCGGTGTCCGACCGGCTGGCCCGTGAGGTGCCCAACGCCTGGAAGCCCGACCAATACTCCAACGTCAACAACCCCGACTCCCACTACTACTCGACCGGTCCCGAGGTGTGGGAGCAGACCGAGGGCCGGGTCACCCACTTCGTGGCGGGCATCGGCACCGGGGGCACGATCAGCGGCGCCGGCCGCTACCTCAAGGAGATCTCCGACGGCCGCGTGAAGATCATCGGGGCCGACCCCGAGGGTTCCGTCTACTCGGGCGGTTCGGGCCGTCCCTACCTGGTGGAGGGTGTCGGCGAGGACATCTGGCCGGCCACCTACGACACGAAGATCTGCGACGAGATCATCGCGGTGTCCGACAAGGACTCCTTCAACATGACCCGGCGGCTCGCCCGCGAAGAGGCCCTGCTGGTCGGCGGCTCGTGCGGGATGGCCGTGGTCGCGGCGCTGGAGGTGGCGGCCAAGGCGGGGCCCGAGGACGTGGTGGTCGTCCTCCTGCCCGACGGCGGGCGCGGCTACCTGTCCAAGATCTTCAACGACGACTGGATGGCCGACTACGGCTTCCTGACCACTTCGTCCGAGGAGGGGCTGGTCCGTGACGTACTGGCTCGTAAGGGGGCGGGCCTGCCGGAGTTCGTGCACGTGCACCCGCACGAGTCGGTCGGTACGGCCATCGCCATCATGCGCGAATACTCGGTGTCGCAGCTCCCGGTGATGAAGGAGGAGCCGCCGGTCATGGCGGCCGAGGTGGTCGGCTCCATCGTCGAGCGCGACCTGCTCGAAGCCCTCTACCGCGGCCGGCTCTCCTCCGAGGACACGATCGCCGAGCACATGTCGTCGCCGCTGCCGATGATCGGCAGCGGCGAGTCGGTGGCGCGCGCGGTGGAGGCGCTGGAGAAGGCGGACGCCGCGGTGGTGCTGGAAGAGGGCAAGCCGGCCGGGCTACTGACCCGCCAGGACCTGCTCGCCTTCCTCGCCAACCACTAGGGCCTTGACCACTAGGGCTTTTTGATCGACTCGATCACGGTGCCGAGCCCCTCCGAGCCGCGTCCCTCGGCGTCGGCGCGTTCGAACAGCTCCCTGAGGGCGTTCGGCACCGTGGTCTCCAGCCCGGCGTCCTTCAGCGCGTGGACGGCGTGGCCGATGCCGACCGCCTGCATATGCAGGGAGTTGAGTTCACCCGGATACACCCGGGCCTCGGCCTCCTCGGCCAGGATCTTGGCGAAGCCCATCGGCCCGTCGCCCCCGAGCTGCGTGAACGTCTCCCTGGCGAACGGCAGGAAGTCCCGGGGCGGCACCCCCGCCGTGCCGAGCAGCGCGAGCGCGTGCATGTAGCTGGTCAGGCTGGACCAGAAGATCAGCAGCTGCGCCTGGTAGTACATCATCGCCAGGCCCTGGTCCTCGCCCACATAGGTGATCGTGGCCAGCGCCTTGAGCGTCTCGGCGTGCCGGTCGACGGCCTCCTTCGGGCCGCTGTAGAAGGTGTACGCCATGGGCAGGCCGATGCCCGGCGGCGGCACCATGATCCCTCCGGTGACGAGCGTGCCGCCCCGCCCGGCCACCCACTCCGCCGCCGCGCGCAACTCCTCGGGCGTGCCCGAGCTGAGGTTGACCAACACCTTTCCGTCCAGCCGCGCGTCGCTCAGACTGTCGTACATGGCCTGGTAGCTCACCTGGCTGATGACCAGCAGCTCGCCTTCGGCCGCTTCGTCCGCTCGCCGGGCGCCTCTGGCCACGAGCGGGTCCGTCTTGCTCTTCGTACGGTTCCAGACGGTCACCTCGTGACCCGCCGCGAGGAACGTCTCCGCCATCTTCGACCCCATCGGGCCCATTCCGATCACTGTCACTCGACTCATGAGCCCCACCATCGAACGTCCCCCTACGGAAATCCTTCCGTCTCACTACGGGTTGTCTCTGACGTGGTGAGTTTCGGGGTGCTCGGGCCGCTGGCGGTCTGGACGGACGACGGCCGCCCGATCCAGGTGACGGAGCCCAGGATGCGGGCGTTGCTGGCCGACCTCCTGGCTCACGGGGGTGGGCCGGTCTCGATGGACCGGCTGATCAACGACCTGTGGGGGGAGCGGCCCTCCCGCAATCCCGTCGGCACCCTCCAGGCGCGCGTCTCCCAGCTCCGCCGCGCCCTGGGCGACCCCGGCTCGATCGTCCACACCCCGGCCGGCTACCGCCTGGCGTTCGCCGACCCTTCTCGGGCCGGGGGCCGACGGGAGGTGGGACACTCCGGTGCCGCGCTGGGTGAGGGGCGCTTCGGTGTCGCGCTGGACGCCGACCGGTTCCGTGAGCTCGTCGGCGAGCGTGCCGCGGATCCGCGTGAGCGGGCCGCCCAGCTTCACGAGGCGCTGAGCCTGTGGCGCGGTCCCGCGTACGCCGACCTCGCCGACGAGGAGTTCCTCCGTCCGGAGATCGCGCGTCTGGAGGAGCTGCGCCTGGCCGCCCTCGAAGAGCAGGCGGAGGTACGGCTAGCCCTGGGCGAGGACGTGGACCTGGCCGACCTGGTCTCCCGGCACCCGTTGCGCGAGCGTCTGCGCGCCCAGCACATGACGGCCCTGTACCGGGCCGGTCGGCAGAGCGAGGCCCTGGCCAGCTACGGGGAGCTGCGCGAGCGGCTGGCGGAGGAGCTGGGCCTGGACCCCACGCCCGAGCTGGCGGCACTTCAGGAGGCGATCCTTCGGCAGGATCCTTCGCTCGTCCGGCAGGACCCTCCGCCCGCTGCCCAGCCGCCCCGTTCCAACCTGCCGTCGCCGCTCACGGAGCTGATCGGCAGGGACGCGGAGGTCGCCCAGGCCCGCGACCTGCTGGACGTCGCCCGCCTGGTGACGCTCACCGGACCTGGCGGCGTCGGCAAGACCCGCCTCGCCTTGGAAACCGCCCGTTCCCTCCTCGACGAAAGCACCGCCTTCCCTGACGACAGCACCGTCTTCCCCGACGCAAGTGCTGCCCTCCCCGACGAGAGCTCCGCCTTCCCCGACGGGGTGTGGCTGGTCGAGCTGGGCGGGATCACGGACGTGGCCGCAGCGGTCGCGGACGTGCTCGGCGTACGCGACGACGACGCCGCGCCACTGCCGCCGAGGCTGGCGACCGCCCTGGCCACCAAGCGCGCGGTGCTCGTACTCGACAACTGCGAACACCTGGTGGAGGAAGCGGCGGAGCTGATCTCCGCACTGCTACGGGCCGCTCCAGGGCTGCGGATCCTGGCGACCAGCCGGGAACCGCTCCGGGTGACCGGTGAGCGCATACATGCCGTACCGCCGCTGACCGAGCCCGACGCCGTACGCCTCTTCACCATCCGCGCCGGAATCAAGCCGAACGAGCCGAACGCCACCCCCACAGACGCGACCAGCAGGTGGAGTGAGTCGAACGAGGTGGGTGAGGCGGTCGCGACCATTTGCCGGCGGCTCGACGGCCTTCCGCTGGCGTTGGAGCTGGCCGCGACACGCGTGCGGGCGTTGGGTGCGCGGGAGGTGGCCGAGCGGCTCGACGACCGGTTCCGCCTGCTCAGCTCTGGCATGCGTGACGCCCCCTCACGTCAGCGCACGCTTCGGGCGGTGATCGACTGGAGCTGGGACCTGCTGTCCGACCACGAGCGGGTCGTGCTGCGGCGGCTGGCCGTACACGCGGACGGGTGCGCGCTGGAGTCGGCCGAGGAGGTCTGCGCTGAGCCCGGCGTGGACGTGGTGGACGTGCTGGCTGGTCTGGTCGATCGCTCGCTGGTGGTGGTGTCCACCGGGCCCAGGTACCGGCTGCTGGAGTCCGTCGGGGTCTACTGCGCCGAGCGTCTCGCGGAGGCGGGTGAGCACGGGAGGATCGCCGCACGTCACGCCCGCTACTACACGGCGCTGGCCGAACGGGCGGACCTGCGCGGCCCGGGTCAGAGGCAGTGGCTCGAACGCCTGGACGCCGAGACCGCCAACCTGCGGCTCGCCTTGTCGGGTCCGGAGCCGCTCCGCCTGGTCAACGCGCTGGCCTGGTACTGGTTCCTACGCGGCCGCATGGGCGAGGCCCGCCGCTCCCTGTCCACCGCCCTGTCCAAAGCCGCCCCGGCGCCCAGTGCCGCTCTGGCGTCCAGAGTCCCCTCGACCTTCGGAGCCGCTCCGGCGTCTAGCGCCACCTCGGCGTCCGGGGTCGCCCCGATGTCCGGGGCCGCTCCGACGTCTAGCGCCGTGCCAGGGTCCGGGGTCGTGTCGGGGTCCGGAGCTATCTCGGGGTCCATAGCCACCTCGGCTGTGCCCGTCACGGATCTGACCGCCGGGCGGGCGGCTGTGGCGTCGGTGTGGTTGGCGGGGATGGCGTTGTCCGTCGGGGAGGTGGCGCCGCCGGTGCGGGTGGCCGGGCTCGACGCCCGAGGGCGGGCACTGGCCGACTGGTTTCTGACCCACGTGCGCTGGGCGTACGGCGATCATGGTGCGCACGAAGCGGCGGCGAGCCGGGCGCTGGCCGCGTACGAGGCGCTCGGCGACCGCTGGGGGATCGCCGCCGCGCTCAGCCTGCGCGCGAAGCTGGCCGTCGGGCGGGGGGACCTGGCCGCGATGGAGCGGGACGGGCGGCGGAGCCTCGAGCTGTTCGGCGAGCTGGGTGACGCGTGGGGGCGGTTGGAGGCCATGGACGCGCTCGACCGGCTGGCCGAGATACGGGGTGACTACGCCGAGGCCGCCAGGTTGCGCGAGGAGCAGTTGCGGCTGGCGGAGGAGCTCGGCTTCGAGGTCGCGTTCAAACTGGCCGGGCTGGGCCGTGTGGCGCTCCTGGCGGGCCGGTACGAGCGAGCCGACCACTACCACGAGCGGGCCAGACTGCTGGCCGTGGAGCAGTCCTACAAGGCCGCGGAGGAGCATGCCGTGCTCGGGCTGGCACTGAGCGCCAGGCGGCAGGGCGACTACGTACGGGCGGAAGGGCTCCTGACGCCGTGGCTCGGCTGGCTGCGTGAGGTGCGGGGGACGCCCGGCATCGCGTTCGTCCTGGCCGAGCTGGGGTTCGCCGCCGAGCAGCGCGGTGACGCCGCGACGGCGCTGGCCAGGCAGCGGCAGGGCTACGAGGCGGCCCAGGCCACCGGGGACCCGAGAGCGATCGCGCTCGCCCTGGAAGGGCTGGCGGGCGCGCTGTCACTCACGGCCGAGCAGACCGGGACGGGGCAATCGGCCGAGCGAACCGGGACGGGACAACCGGCTGAGCAGACCGGGAGGGGACGCCAGGCCCGATGGGGCCTTCCCGAGAGGCATCGGGAGCCCGAGGGGTACCGGGAGGCGGCCGGGATGCTCGGCGTGGCCGCCGCGCTCAGAGAGGCGGTGGGCGTGCCGCTGCCCGCCCCCGAGCGGGCCGACGTCGACCGGATCATCGCCAGGCTGCGCGCGGCGATGGGTGCCGAGTTCGACCCGGCGTACGCCTCAGGACGTGGGAAACTCCGCGACCACTTCCCAGGCCCCGTCGGAACCGGGCCCGGCGTACAGGCGGCCGCCCAGCGCCTCCACCCGCTCGGCCATCCCGACCAGCCCGAACCCGCCGCCCAGGCGCGAGAGCCGGGGGTCGGAGGCTGAGCCGAAGTTGCGGATGCGCAGCAGCACGAGCTGGTCGAAGCGGCGCAGCTCGGCCTCGACCCAGCTGGCGCCCGGCGCGTGCTTGCGGATGTTGGTGAGCGCCTCCCGCAGCACCCGGTGGACCGTCGTCATGACCTCCGGCGCCAGAGTGTGGTCGTCGATGCCGGACCCGATCTCGAACGCGACGCGCGGCCCGTTCTCCGAGAACCGTTCCGTCAGCAGCCGTAGATCGGCAAGCGACGTGCCGGGGGTCCTGGCGGCCTCGTCCTCGGCCCGCAGCACGGTGACCAGGCGTCGCATCGAGGTGAGCGCGTCCGTCCCGGCACTGGCGATGGCGTCGAGGGCGGGCAGCACGGCGTCGGGCTTCAGGTCGGCGACCGTGCGGGCGGCCTGGGCCTGTACGACGATGCCGGTGATGTGGTGGGCGACCAGGTCGTGCAGCTCTCTGGCCAGCTCCAGGCGCTCCGCACGCCGTACGGAATGGACGGCCTCCTTGCGGCGCTCCTGCTGGAAGCGGAGGTAGCCGCCGACGGCGGCGATCATCGTCCACGCGGTGAAGAGGATGAACGAGAAGGCCAGCTTGTTCTGGGGATCGCGCGAGGCGCCTTCCGCCATGAGGACGACCAGCGCGGTGCCCCCGAACACCGCGGCCCGCTTGACCGGCTCGACGTGGCGCAGCACGCCGATCGTCAGGATCATCAGCGCGCCGGTCTCCGCCGCGCCGGGCACGCCCACGAACCCGCTGATGGCGATCACCAGCGAGGAGACGAGCGAGAGGGCCAGCATGACGACGAACGTCTCGACCCGGAAACGGCGCCGCAGGATGGCGGCCGCGACGCCCACGACCCCGCAGATCGGCACGAGCCACTGGACGCCGCCCCTGGTGGCGGCAATGGCGAGGTCCATGAGGAGCATCATGGCCAGCCAGCCGATCGCCGCGATGTCGCTCAGCCGGCGGATCCAATAGACGACGTGCTTGGCTTCCCCCACCCCTAGGAGCCTAAGCCGCAAGTCGGATGGCAGGCATCGACCGTTCGGCTGAGGAGGCTCGCCGAGGACCGGCCCTTCAGTGGAGGCGGCGGCAGGGGGCCGTCGACGATGCTGGTACATGTCCGGAAGGGGGACGGGAAAATGATTGTCCTTGGATTCGTACTGCTGGGTATCGGGTTGGTCGTGGGTCTGCTGCTGGCGCTGGCCGACCCGGTGCTGCTCTCCCGCATCAACGGGGAGCACGCGGAGGGCGGCAGCGGCCGCCATATCCAGGTGCCCGTACGCGACGCCGACGTTATACCGCTGGCGTCGCGGGCAGGCGGCGACAGGAAGAAGCCTCAGGCAGCCTGAGACCGGCTCGCGCGGGGCATGACGCGCGAGCCGCGCGGGCGCGGTTGGGGACGGCGCCCGCTTCGGCCCGCGGTCCGTTGGGGAACGGACCGCGGGCCGCTTCCGTTACCGTGGGCCTATGACGAACGGTTTCGAAACCCTGGCGATCCACGCAGGTCAGGAGCCTGACCCGCTTACCGGCGCGGTCGTGCCGCCGATCTATGCGACGTCCACCTACAAGCAGGACGGTGTGGGTGGCCTGCGTTCCGGATATGAGTACAGTCGCTCGGCCAACCCGACCAGGACCGCGCTCGAAGAGGCGCTGGCCGCGGTCGAGGGCGGCGCGCGCGGGCTGGCGTTCGCGTCGGGCCTGGCGGCCGAGGACACCCTGCTGCGAGCTCTCTGCAAGCCGCAGGACCACGTCGTCATCCCCAACGACGCTTACGGGGGCACATACCGGCTGTTCGCGAAGGTCGGCGAGCGCTGGGGCCTGCACTACGACCCAGTGCCGCTCGGCGACCTCGACGCCGTGGCCGCGGCGATGACCCAGAAGACGCGGATCATCTGGGTGGAGACGCCGACGAACCCGCTGCTCGGCATCGCCGACCTCGCCGCGCTCGCCCAGCTGGCCCACGACAACGGGGCGCTGCTGGTCGTCGACAACACCTTCGCCTCGCCCTACCTGCAGCAGCCGCTCGCGCTGGGCGCGGACGTGGTCGTGCACTCCACCACCAAGTACGTCGGCGGCCACTCCGACGTGGTCGGCGGCGCGCTGATCGCGGCCGACGAGTCGGTCGGCGCGGAGCTGGCCTTCCACCAGAACGCGATGGGCGCGGTGGCCGGGCCGTTCGACGCCTGGCTGACGCTGCGCGGGCTCAAGACCCTGGGTGTACGGATGGACCGGCACTGCGACAACGCCGAACGGATCGTCGATCTGCTGCTCGCGCACCCGCGCGTGACGCAGGTGCTCTACCCGGGTATGGGCGACCACCCCGGGCACGAGGTGGCCGCCAAGCAGATGAAGCGGTTCGGCGGCATGGTGTCGTTCCGCGTCACGGGCGGCGAGGCCGAGGCCGTCGAGGTGTGCAACCGGGCGAAGCTGTTCACGCTGGGCGAGTCGCTGGGCGGCGTCGAGTCGCTCATCGAGCACCCGGGCAGGATGACGCACGCCTCGGCGGCCGGCTCGCCGCTGGAGGTGCCCGCCGACCTGGTGCGGCTGTCGGTCGGCATCGAGACGGTCGACGACCTGCTCGCCGACCTCACGCAGGCGCTCGGCTAGGAGCCCGGTACGACCATCAGGACGCTCGGTTAGGAACCCGGTACGACCATCAGGAACAGGATCACCAGCCAGATCAGGGACAGCAGCCCGCTGATGGCGGCGATCCTGCCGTTCTGCACCTTCGCGTCGTCGTCCGGGGTCTCGGTCTCGAGGACCTTGACGGCGGCGCGCAGGTCGCGGTCGATGATGACGAGCAGCACGACGGCCACGATGAACAGCGTCATCGAGGCCGTCATGTACCACTTGCCGAGCACGCCGCCGCCGATCGACATGCCGACGGCCAGCCCGAAGATCAGCACGCCCAGCGAACCGATGCTGTAGATCCGGGTGGTCCGCTGGATGTTCTGCAGGACGGGCACGTTCTTGCCGCGGATGGCTCGCGGAGCGGCCATGGTGGCCGCTGTGAGCGGGCCGATCGTGAAGATCGCGAAGCCGATGTGCAGCCAGAGAAGCAGGGGCGACATGCGTAGGAGACTAGTCCCCGACGATCTCGCCCGCGGACTCGACACTCTGTTTACCCTCTGAGGAGCAGCGCATGATCAGCTCGGTGGCCGCGATCGCGACCACCATGAGCACGATCAGAAGAATCATGGCAATCATGGAGCCCCCCTCCTTCCCCGTGTCGGACGTAAATATCGTCCGTAATGACTAGACGCTCTGGCAACGGAATAAGTTCAGCGCGGGTATGGTTGACCACCGTCGCTTTTTCCTTACCGTCTGGGCACAAGGGGGTGCCGTCCGTGGCCATCAGGCATGTCGAGCCGTATACCGACGAGTGGCTGCAGCAGCCGACCGGCTACGTGCAGCGGGTCGTCGACCTGCTCGGATCCGAGGTCGCCGACTGGTGGGAGGGCCCCTGCGAGCCGCGTGGCGCGACCGTCCGACTGACGGACGGCAGCGCGCTGGTGTGGGACGAGGAGAGCGGGTGGCGGCTGGGCGGCTTCGTCTCCGGCGGCCGCGGCGAGCACACCCAACTCGACGGCGTCCGTTACCTGGGCGGCGGCCTGCTGCCCCGGCCCGAGCGCGTGCCGTCGGCGCTGAGCGATGCCCGCACGGGTGTGGGCGCCAGCTCCGCCTGGCGCCCCTGTTACCGCTCGTACCGTAACTGCCGGGACGGCTTCGACGTCGCCCTCGACTTCTACGCGTCTCTCGTCGACGCCTGAGCGGCTGACCGCCTGAAGTCGCGGGCCGGTCGTAGGACATCAACGCCGTCGTACGACATCAAGCCCGCGTTCAGACAGCCAGGCCCCGTTCGGACCTTGAGCCCGCGTTCAGCGGGACCGGCGTACCCGTAGGAAGTCGCTCACCACATACTCGCCCAGCCGATCCGCGCTGGGGGAGAACACGCGACCGCCGTTGCGCCGCGCCACCTCGTCCACGAACTCCTTGAGGCGGTCGTCGCCGGCCAGCATGAAGATGTTGAGCGTCGCCCGCCGCCGGGTCATCTTGTCCACCTCGGCCAGCGTGAGCTCCAGCGTCTCGGGCGACGGCGGCCACTCGAAGGCCGAGTGCCCGTTGCGCATCAGGTGAGCCGTCGGCTCGCCGTCGGTGACCACGAGCACGACCGGCTCGAAGTCGGGATGGCGGTCCAGGTGCCGGCCCGCGATGAGCAGGGCGTGGTGCAGGTTCGTCCCCTGAACCATGTCCCAGTCGAGCCCGGCCAGCTCGTCCGGTTGCAGCACCCGAGCGTAGTTGGAGAACCCGATGATCTGCACCGCGTCCTGCGGGAACTTGGAGGCGACCAGCGCCTGAAGGGCGAGCGCGGTCTGCTTGGCCGCCGCCCAGGTCCCGCGTAGGGCCATCGAGTAGGACAGGTCGACCAGCAGGCAGACGGCCGCCGCGCTGCGCCGCTCGGTCTCGGCCACCTCGAAGTCGTCGACGGAGAGGTGTACGGCGCCTGATTCGGACTGGACGCCGCCGTTGCGGACGCCGTTGACCAGCGTGCGAACCACGTCGATCGGCTGCTCGTCGCCGAAGCGCCAGGGCCGCGACGAGCCGGTCAGCTCCCCGGCCGAGCCCGCGTCGCGCTGGTCGTGGTCGCCGCGCCGGCCCGCGTCGAGCGAGGCGAACACCCGGCGCAGCGCCGTCTCACCGAGCCTCCTGACGGCCTTGGGGGTGAGCTCCAGCTTGCCCCGGCGGCGCAGGAGGTAGCCCTGCTCCTCCAGCTCGCGTTCGATCCGCTTGAGTGCCTCCAGGTCGTCGACCGCCGAGCGGCCGAGCGCGCGGCGGACCGCGGACTCGTCGACGTCGTCGAGCCTGGCGCCCGGGTAGTCCTGCCGGAGCGAGGTCTCCAGCTGTGAGAGGTCGGCCAGCTCCTCCAGGGCGGTGACGGCGTCGCCCATGCCCAGCGGCTCCTCGCCGGTCAGCCGTTCGGGGGTGTCCCAGGCCAGGTCGGGCCGGCGGGCCTGGAGGGACTCGCCGAGCCGGCGCATCTCGTCGGACAGCCCCGCCTGGTCGAGCGTCTGGCTCATCAGGTTGGCCAGCTCCTCGCGCTGGGCCGGGGTCATCGAGGCGAGCATGCGCTGGGTCGCGGCGGCCCGCCGGGCCAGGACGTCGACCAGCTCGTCGAGGTCGCGCGGCTTCTCCGGGAAGAGATCGCCGTATTCCTTCATGAACGCATCGAAGTCCTGCTGGGTGTGCTGACCTCTGGCGTCCTTGTCGAGCATGTCGTTGAGGTCCGACATCATCTGCCGGACGCGCTCCATCGCCGCCGGGTCCGGCTGGGCCAGCGCGTCACGCAGCCCTCTGAACTGGCTGTCGAGCACTTCGCGGCGCAGCAGGTCGCGCAGCTCATCGAAGGTCTGCCTGGCGGCGGCCGAGCGCCACTCGTAGGGGGTCAGCTGCTGGATCGCGCTGGCCGTGTCGTCGGGCAGCGAGTCGAGCTCGCTCTCGCGCAGCCGCGCGTCGTCGGACGGGTCGGGGAACAGCTCGGCCCGCTCCTGGCCGATGGCCTTGTCGAGGAGCGCCCGCGCCCGCTCCAGCGTGCCGTCGAGCCGGCCGCTCTCGCGCAGGTCCCTGCGGCGCCGTCGTACCTCTCTGAGCATGTCGTCGAGACCCCGGCGGTCCTGGGCTCCGGGCAGCCCGCGCTTGAGCAGGTCGCGCAGGGCGTGCACGGGAGTGGAGCCGGACAGGATGGCGTCGCCCATCTCGTCGAGCGCGGCGCGCACGTCGTACGGCGGGGCGAGGGGGTCGGGGCCATCGTTGTACTCGCCATAGCGGTAGGCCATCACGAACACACGCTAACCCGAGAACGAGGGCTACGCGTCCCCGAAGACCTCACGCACACCGGAGAGTTCGTTGACGTCCGGCACGTAATCGACCTGTACGAGCACCGGATGCTTGACCGTCTTGAGGGCTTTGGTGAAGTCGCGGCTCTGGCACGCCTTCTTGCCGAGGCCGTGCTTGTCGGCGTTGACCGGCTTGCCGGCCAGCCAGCCGTCGCCGCAGCGCTTGGTGGTCCTGGCGAACGACATCAGGTTCGTGTAACCGAGCTTGAACGTCCTGCCCGCCCCGGTGAACAGGACCGTCGTGTCGTCGACCCGCTTGACCGTGCCTCGGGCCGTGCGCGGTGAGGGCCACTTGGCCAGCACTTCATTGATCTTAACGGCCTCGGCGCCGCGATACTCGACGCGGACCGGCGCGGGCCCGGCCGCCAGCTTGTCGGTCAGGGCGTCGGCCTGGCAGACGGTGGTGCCCAGACCCTTGCGGTCGATCGCCACGCGCCCCTCGGTCTCCTTGAGGTCGCAGGCGACGGTCACCCGCCGGAACGCCGCCTTGGCGTAGTCGAGCCGCAACTCCTTCGCGCCGGAGACGGCCTTGAACGTGTGGAGCGGCTTGCGGTACGTGGCGGTCATGGGCGTGATGCGGATTTCGGTCGCACCGGCCGCCCAGGCGTACCCGTACACGATCTTGGTGTCCGCGGCATCGGCGGGGACGGCGAGAGCGCACAAGGCGGTGGCGCTCAGGGCGGTGGCACAGACAAGCAGACGCATGGGCGGTCTCCCCCGACGGCGTGATCAATTCATCACGTTCGACGTGTGAGACCGCCCGAATGTTCACGTCCGGTAGACGGAGACCCCGTCCACGTCGTCCTTGGACAGGCGGCGCATGAGATACAGGCCCTCCAGGGCGAACTCCAGCGCGGCCGCCGCGTGTCCCGGCGACTCCTCGCCCTCGCCCATGCCCAGCCGCGACATGACCTTCGCCAGTCCGCTGACCGGGCCGATGCGGCGCAGCAGTTCGGCGGCCGGGATCAGCTCGCCGGACTCCACCTGGTTGCCCTCGGCGAACTTGTCCGTCAGCGGCGACAGGTCCATGCCGCCCAACCGGCTCCTGAACGTCTCGGCCGTGGCCCGGCGGAGCAGATGGGAGAGGATCTCGGTCTCCCTGCCCTCCTCGCTGACCTCGAACTCCACCTTGCCGCGCAGGCTGTGGACGACGCTGGTCAGGTCGCAGACGCGGGCGACGGCCTGCTCCTCGCCGGCGATCGCCCCCCTGCGTACGGCGGAGGCCATGGCGGTCTCGGCGGCCGCGATCGAGAACCGCGCCGACACGCCGGAGCGGGCGTCGACCGCGGTGGACTCGCGGACCAGGCGGGTGAACCGGGCGATCACCTCCACCAGGTGCTCGGGGAGGTCCGCCCCGATGTCCGGCATGGACTCCTGGCGGATGAGCACCAGCTCGTCCTCGACCGTCAACGGGTAATGGGTACGGATCTCGGCGCCGAAGCGGTCCTTCAGCGGGGTGATGATCCGGCCCCTGTTGGTGTAGTCCTCGGGGTTGGCGCTGGCGATGAGCAGGATGTCGAGCGGCAGGCGCAGGTTGTAGCCGCGCACCTGGATGTCGCGCTCCTCCAGCACGTTCAGCAGCGACACCTGGATGCGCTCGGCCAGGTCGGGCAGCTCGTTGACGGAGAACACGCCCCGGTTGGTGCGCGGCACCAGCCCGTAGTGGACGGTCTCCGGGTCGCCGAGCGTCCGGCCCTCGGCGATCTTGATCGGGTCCACGTCGCCGATCAGGTCGCCGACGGAGGTGTCGGGGGTAGCGAGCTTCTCGCCGTAGCGCTCGTCGCGATGCTTCCACGCCACGGGCAACTCGTCGCCCAACTCTCGCGCGAGCGTGATGCAGCGCGTACAGGCCGGTGCGTACGGATGGTCGTTGATCTCGCACCCGTCGACCACCGGGGTCCACTCGTCCAGCAGCCCGGTGACGGTGCGGATGAGTCGGGTCTTGCCCTGGCCCCGCTCACCGAGCAGGACGAGGTCGTGCCCGGCGAGTAGCGCCCGCTCCAAGTGGGGCAGGACGGAGTCGTCGAAGCCCACGATGCCTGGAAAACGGGGCTCACCTGCCCGCAACTTGGCCAGCAGGTTTTCGCGGACCTCTGCTTTCACGGTGCGATGAACGTGACCGCTCTCTCGCAGCTCGCGGATATTTAGAGGCTGATGCACGGGAACGAGACTACGTCCCCTGGGACCACTGCGGCAGACACTTTCGCATCTGGCGGAGATTTCGGATCTTGACTATTGCGTGACGGTTCGTGCGCGTGCTTGTTCCTTTTATGGGGAGAATCGGTTCCTAGGGAACTTCGACCCGCTGAGGAGGCGAGATCCGTGGCTGTGATGACGAGCCGCTTCGCCGACGGCCTCGCCGTGGGTTCCGACCTGGTGGAGGCCGCGGAGCGTGCTGTCGGTCAGGCCCTGTCGAGGCTCAGCGGCGAGGCGGACCTGGTGTGCTTCTTCATCTGCGGCGACGATCCGGACGAGGTCGCCAGGGCGGGGGAGTGCGCGATGAGGCTGGCCCCCGAGGCCCACGTGATCGGCTGCAGCGCCACCGGCGTGATCGGTGACGGGCAGGGGATCGAGCTGACGTCCGCCGTGAGCGCGTGGGCGGCCACGCTGGACGGGGCCGAGCTGACCACGTTCGCGCTGGAGACGCTGACCGCCGAGGACCGGTTCGTGGTGGTGGGGCTGCCGGAGCGGACACCTGATGATCACGTGGCGATCCTGCTGGCCGATCCGTACACCTTCCCCACGGACGCGTTCGTGGAGCGTTCCGTGGACGTGCTCGGTAATCTGCCGCTGATCGGCGGGCTGGCCAACGGGATGCGGGGCCGGGGGTCGGTCCGGCTCTTCGCCGACGGCGAGATCTACACCGAGGGCGCCATCGGCGTGCTGCTCAGCGGCTCCGTACGGGTCAGCACAGTGGTCAGCCAGGGCTGCCGGCCGATCGGCCCGACCATGGTCGTCACCCGCTCCGAGGAGAACCTGCTGCTGGAGCTGGCCGGCCAACCGGCCCTGGCCCGGCTGGAGGACATCGTCAGCGAGCTCGACGAGGACGACCGCGAACTGGTCGCCGCCGGCCTGCAGATCGGCGTGGCCATGGACGAGTACGCCGAACGGCACGAACGCGGCGACTTCCTCATCAGAGGCGTGATCGGCATCGACCCGGAACGCGAGGCCGTGGCCATCGGCGACGTCGTGGACGTCGGCAGGACCGTACGCTTCCACGTGCGCGACGCGGCCACGGCGGACGAGGACCTCTACGACCTGCTCGACGCGCACCGGGAGGAGCTCGGCCGGATCGACGGCGCGCTGCTGTTCTCCTGCAACGGCCGGGGGTCGGCGATGTTCGGCACCGCCGACCACGATCCGGTGGCGCTGCGCGACACGCTCGGGCCGATCGGGCTCGCGGGCTTCTTCGCCGCGGGCGAGGTCGGCCCGGTGGGCGGCCAGAACCACGTGCACGGCTTCACGGCGTCCGTCCTGGTCTTCTCAGCGCCCGCGGGCACGCCCGGCGCCCCGTGAGCCTCGCGCTCAGGCGATCGGGCAGTCAGGTGATCGGGCAGGCGGTCAGGCGGCGGGTTTGGTCGGCTGGAAGAGCCAGGCGTCGAACAGCGGCGTGAGATCCTTGCCGGAGAGCTTCTCCGCCAGCGCGATGAACTCGTCCGTCGTGACGTTGCCGTATTTGTGGTCGGCCGTCCATGTCTTCAGCAGCGTGAAGAAGGTCTCGTCGCCGATGGCCTTGCGCAGGGCGTGGAGGGTCAGTCCGCCCCGGGTGTAGACCGAGTCGTTGAACAGGTCTTTGGGCTGGGCCCGGCCCGGGGGATATTTCCACATCGGCTCGCTCGCGGCGCGGTTGTAGAAGGTCTGGAAGAGCCGGTCGGCGGTGTTGGTGCCCTTGTGCTCGGCCCAGAGCCACTCGGCATAGGTGGCGAAGCCCTCGTTGAGCCACAGGTCGCGCCAGCGCTTGATGCTCACGCTGTCGCCGAACCACTGGTGGGCCAGCTCGTGCGCGATGATGCTCTGGTCGGGCTCGAAGCCGCCGTAGAGCGGCTTGGTCTGGTTTTCCAGGGCGTAGCCGGCCGAGAAGTCGTCGACTATGCCGCCCGTGGAGGAGAACGGGTAGGGCCCGAAGACCTTGCTCCAGTAGTCGGTGACCTCGCCCGAGATGTTGTAGAGATCGTCGAGCGAGGCGCGGTGCTTGGGATCGACCGCCGCGAAGTTGGGGATGCCGCCCGGCGTGCGGCCCTTGCGCAGCTCGAACTTGCCGATCGTGGCCGTCGCGAGATAGCTCACCATCGGATGCCGCTCGCGCCACCGGAAAGTGGTCTTGCCGTCGGTGGTCGTGGGCTCGCCGACCTGCTCGCCGTTGGCCAGCGCGGTCACGCCGTCGGGCACGGTGATCGCGAAGTCGTAGGCCGCCTTGTCGGCTGGGTGGTCGTTGACCGGATACCAGGTCTTGGCGCCGTCGGGCTCACAGGCCACGAAGGCGCCGTCGGGCGTCGGCACGAAGCCGAACGTGCCGAGGTTGGTGGAGTCCTTGATCGGCTTGGGCACGCCGGAGTAGGTCACTTTGATGGTGAAGTCGGCCTTGTTGGCCAGCGGCGTGGTGGGCAGCACACCGAGTTCGGTGCCGTTGCGCGAGAAGATGGCCTTCTCCCCGTTGACCGTGACCTCGCTCACGTCGAGGCCGGACAGGTCGAGGTCGAACCGCGAGAGCGCCTGCGTGGTCGTGGCCTTGATCGTCGCCACGCCGTCGAGGTGCTTGCTGCTCGGCGTGTAGCCGAGCTCGAGGCTGTAGTGGGAGACGTCGTAGCCGCCGTTGCCGTCAAGGGGGAAGTCGGGGTCACCGATGCCGGACGCGCCCGTGTCTCCGCTCACCGGCCGGGCCGCTGTGGGCGCTATGGCGCCGTTGGACGGCGCGCAGGCGAGGATGCTCAGAAGCGCCACGAGCGAAGCGGCCCTGCGCTGGTCAAACCCCATAGGCTGCGCTCTTCCCTTCGCTAAGTGACAGGAATTCTACGCGGAGTCAGGCATGGACCACGACCGTCTTCGCGGCTTTGGCATGCGGAGCCTGCTGGCGCGGGCCGAACGAATCCAGCCTAGGTCGAGCAGACTCCCCCTGCGCCGTCAGGGCAACGGCGGCGCGAGCTAAAGGTTGCCCCTTCGCTCCTGCTCCCGCTCGATGGCCTCGAACAACGCCTTGAAATTGCCCTTGCCGAAGCCGAGCGAGCCGTGCCGCTCGATGAGCTCGAAGAAGACCGTGGGCCGGTCCTGCACCGGCTTGGTGAAGATTTGCAAAAGGTAGCCGTCCTCGTCGCGGTCGACGAGGATCTTGCGCTTCTTCAGCTCCTCGATCGGCGCCCTGACCCGCCCGATGCGCGAGCGCAACTCGGGGTCGTCGTAGTAGGAGTCGGGGGTGTCCAGGAAGCTCACTCCGGCCGCGCGCATGTGGTCGACCGTGGTCAGGATGTCGTTGGTGGCCAGCGCGACGTGCTGTACGCCCGGCCCGCGGTAGAACTCCAGATATTCGTCGATCTGCGATTTCTTGCGACTTACGGCCGGCTCGTTCAGCGGGAACTTGACCTTGCGGCTCCCGTCGGCCACGACCTTGGACATCAACGCCGAGTACTCGGTGGCGATGTCGTCGCCGACGAACTCCGCCATGTTGGTGAAGCCCATCACGTGCTTGTAGAACTCCACCCACTCGTCCATCCGGCCCAGTTCGACGTTGCCCACACAGTGGTCGACGGCCTGGAACAGTCGTCCGGACTTGGTCGTGGGCGGGGCGACGAGCGGCTCGGCGGGCACGTACCCGGGCAGGTAGGCGCCGCTGTAGTTGGCCCTGTCGACGAGCGTGTGCCGCGTCTCGCCGTACGTGGCGATCGCCGCGAGCACCACCTTGCCCCGCTCGTCCTCCAGCGTGTACGGCTCCGCCAGCCCGCGGGCCCCCTGCTCCACGGCGTGCCGATAGGCGGCCTCCACGTCCGGCACCTCGATGGCCAGGTCGATCACCCCGTCACCGTGCTCGGCGACGTGGCGGGCCAGGTCGGTCCCCGGCCGGATCGAGGCCCGGAACTCGAACCTGGCGCTCCCCGAGGTCAGGACATAGGCCGCCTCGTCGCGGCTGCCGTTCTCCGGCCCGCGATAGGCCACCAGTCGCATGCCGAACGCGGTCGAGTAGTAGTGAGCCGCCTGCCTGGCGTTGCCCACGGCGAACACCACGGCGTGCATCCCGTTAACCGGAAAGACATCAGTCATAGCATCAATATTTGGATTCCCTGGACGAGTTGAGCAACAGTTACTTTTTTGACTAGACAATATGTACGGCCCACCCCCATGTAGAGGAGGAGATCTGTACACCATGACGATCGACCAACTGGACGCCCGGCTGATCGCCCTCCTGGCCGCCGAGCCGCGCCTGGGCGTACTGGAGTGCTCGCGCCGGCTGGGCGTGGCCCGCGGCACCGTGCAGGCCCGGCTCGACCGGCTGATCGCCAGAGGGGTGATCACCGGGTTCGGACCCGACATCTCGCCGGTGGCGCTCGGCTACGACGTCACCGCGTTCGTGACGATGGAGATCAGGCAGGTCGCCGGGCACGACCCGGTCGCGCACCGGCTGGCCCACATCCCCGAGGTGCTGGAGGTCCACACGATCACCGGCGGCAGCGACCTGCTCTGCCGGGTGGTGGCGCGGACGAACGCCGATCTGCAGCGGGTGATCGACCAGATCGTCGAAGTTCAGGGTGTTCTCAGGACTTCTTCGATCATCGCCCTCGACACACCTGTTCCCTACCGCGTTTTGCCATTGGTGGCGAATGTTCCCCAGCGCGAAACGCGCTAGCCGTACTATCGCGGGAGGGGACGAGGCACCGTTATCGATCGCTTAACCTTGACATTCGCCCAGCTGACGGGGGTCTGGTGAGGCGCGATAGGGGGTTGTGGGTGCGGATCGGTGGTGAAAAAGGCATGCGAAAGCGGCGAATCCTTAAACGGCTGTTGATCGTTTTCGGCGCCGGGATCCTCTTGGCCATAGGGCTTTTCGCCGTCGCGTGGGCGATGACCCCGATCCCCGACAGCACCCAGAAGGACGCCACGGCCCAGGGGTCGGTGATCTACTACCGCGACGGCAAGAGCGTGCTCGCCAAGAAGGGCATCGACCGCAGGAACGTTCCGCTGGACAAGGTTCCCCAGCACGTACGTGACGCGGTGATAGCAGCCGAGAACCGCTCCTTCTACCAAGACGGCGGCGTCTCGGTCAAAGGCACCGCGCGAGCCGTGTGGTCCACCATCTCCGGGCAGCAGCTCCAGGGCGGCTCGACCATCACCCAGCAGCTGGTCCGCAACTACTACAGCGGCCTCAGCCAGGAACGGTCCATCACCCGCAAGTTCAAGGAGATCATGATCTCCATCAAGGTCGACCAGTCCAAGTCCAAGGACTGGGTCCTTGAGCAGTACCTCAACACGATCTACTTCGGCCGCGGCGCCAACGGCGCCCAGGCGGCCGCGCAGGCGTACTTCGGCAAGGACGTCGGCAAGCTGAGCGTGGCCGAGGGCGCCTACCTGGCCGCGGTGATCCAGCAGCCCAGCCGCTTCGCCGACCCCAAGGGCGCCGACCTCGACGCCGCCGAGGCCCGCTGGCAGGCCGTGATCGACGCCATGCGGCAGACGGGCAAGCTCACCGCCGAGCAGGCCGCCGCCCAGACGTTCCCGGCGCTCAAGGCGCCGAAGAAGCCGTTCGAGCTCAAGGGCCAGGCCCAGTACATGCTCGACCAGGTCACCGCCGAGCTCAACCGGCGCGGCTACACCGACGAGGACATCAACGGCGGCGGGCTGAGAATCGTCACGACGTTCGACAAGAAGCTCATGCTCGCGGCCGAGAACGCGGTCAAGACCGTGCTGCCCGACTCGACGCCCAAGAAGGTCCGCACCGGGCTGGCGGCCGTCGATCCGGCCACCGGCGAGGTCGTCGCCTTCTACGGCGGCCGCCCCGACCGCTCCGAGTACTACGACAACGCCTTCTCGGCCAAGGTGATGGCCGGCTCCACGTTCAAGCCGTACACGCTGGCCGCCGCGCTCAACAACGGCTTCGACCTGTCCACCAGGGTCAACGGCAACTCGCCGATGCGCGTGGCCTCGGCCAGCAAGCCCATCCCCAACGACAGCGACCGCTCGTACGGCGAGATCAACCTGATCAGCGCCACCCAGAACTCCGTCAACACCGCCTTCGTCGACCTCGGCCAGAAGGTCGGTCTCGACAAGGTGGCCGCCACCGCGGTCGCGGCGGGCATCCCGGAGGCGCAGCTCAAGCAGCACGAGTCGGCCGCCACGTTCCCGCTCGGCGTCGCCTCGCTGAGCGCCGTGCAGAACGCCTCCGGCTTCTCCTCCTTCGCCAACAAGGGCGTCCACATGGAGGCGCACGTCGTGAAGTCGGTGACCGCCCCCGGCAGCAAGAAGAACGTGATCAAGGGCGCGTCCACCCAGGTGGTCAGCGAGCAGGCCGCCGCCGACACCACGTACGCGATGCAGCAGGTCGTCAAGTACGGCACCGGCGCCGCGGCCAGGCTGTACGACCGTCCGGTGGCCGGCAAGACGGGCACCACGGACAACTCCCAGGCGGTCTGGTTCAACGGCTTCACGCCGCAACTGGCCGTCGCGGTCGACATGTTCCGCGAGGACAACAAGCCGGTGGAGATCCCCGGCTACGGGGTGCAGTTCGGCGGCCAGTTGCCCGCGCAGATCTGGCGGGCGTTCATGACCGAGGCCATGGCGGGCAAGCCGGTCATGGAGTTCCCCGAGCCGTCGGACTACGGCTATGGCTCCGACGACTGGGGCCGCACCGACCAGCGCCAGGACATGCCGCAGGAACCGCAGCACACCCAGGCACCCGACCCGTGGTCCTCGCCCACTCCTGAGGTCACCGAGCAGCCGAGCACGGAGCAGCCCACCACGCAGGGCCCCGACACGCAGCAGGACCCGCCCCGGCAGAACGACACCGGCGGCCCGCCCACCGGCGAGCCGGACGCCCCTACGACCGGCCCCGACGAGAACAACACCGGCCGGTGGAGCGACACCGGCCGATCACCGGTCGGCTAGGCCTCGGCTGAGCCGGTCATGGGCCGGCTAGGCCGATCGTCGGCCGGCTGGGCCGGTCATCGGCCGGCTAGTTCGGCCCGCAGCTCCTCGGGTGTGGTGACGGGCATCCGGCAGGTGAAGCCCCGGCACACGTACGCGGCGGGGGCGCCGCCGACTGGTCCGCGGCCTTCCAGCAGCTCGGGCCCGCCCGGCGGCACTCCTTCGCCGTCGCCCAGCGCGACCACCAGACCGGGAACGTCGGCCAGCAGCGCCTCGCGGTGCAGCGCCCGCGTACGCGGATCGTCCATCGGCCCGACGACCGCCACTTCGACGGGACCACTGAGCGCCGCCCGCGCCACGGTCAGCCCCCAGCCGGCGAACCGCGCGTGCCCGGTGGCCAGCACGGACACCGTGCCCAGCGCAGCGTAGGCGGCCTCACGGTGCCGTGTGGACCCCGTCAGCGCCGAGTAGGACAGCAGCGCCCCGGCGGCGGCGTACTGTCCCGACGGGGTCGCGTTGTCGGTGGGATCCTGTGGCCGCTGGAACAGCCGTTCGGCGTCGTCGGCCGTGTCGTAGAACCCGCCCTCGCCGTCCTCGAACCGGTCGAGCACGGTGTCGAGCAGCGAGCCCGCCAGCCGGTGCCAGCGCGTCTCCCCGGTCACGCCGTAGAGGGCGATCAGCCCCTCGGCCAGGTTCGCGTAGTCCTCCAGGACTCCGGCGTTGCGGCCCGCCCGCCCGTCGCGCGAGGTCCGCAGCAACCTGCCGCCGTCCATGTGCACGTCTTCGAGCAGCTCCGCCGCCCGCCGGGCGGCCGCCACCAGGTCCGGCCGGTCGAACACCGTGCCGGTCTCCGCCAGGGCGGCGATGGCCAGGCCGTTCCACGAGGCCACGACCTTGTCGTCACGACCCGGCCGGACCCGCCGCTCCCTGGCGGCGAGCAACCGCGCCCGTACGTCGTCGAACCGCGCCGCATCATCCGCGTCAGGGTCGGTGAGCAGCTGCAGCACCGACGTGCCGTGCTCGAACGTCCCCCGCACCTCGAAGAGCCGCGTGGCCCAGTCCCCGTCCTCCTCGCCGAGCACCTCACGCAGCTGCTCCGGCGTCCAGACGTAGAACCGGCCCTCCTCGCCCTCACTGTCGGCGTCGAGCGCCGAGGCGAAACCGCCCTCGGCGGTACGCAGCTCACGCAGCAGCCACTCGGCCGTCTCCAGCGCCACCCGCCGGGCGAGGGGCGTCCGGCTCGCCTTCCACCAGTGCGTGTAGACCCGCAGCAGCAGCGCGTTGTCGTACAGCATCTTCTCGAAGTGCGGTACCACCCAGCCCGCGTCGACGCTGTAGCGCGCGAAGCCGCCGCCGAGCTGGTCGTACATCCCGCCGCGCGCCATCGACTCCAGCGTGCGGCCGCTCATCTCGGTCTCGCCGGAGCGCAGCAGGAACTCCAGCACCATCGACGGCGGGAACTTGGGCGCGCCGCCGAACCCGCCGCGGACCTTGTCGAACGACTCCCGCAGATTCCGTACGGCCAGCGCCAGCGTCTCCTCGCCGGGCAGCGGCCCGGTGGGCAGCGTCGTGTGCGCGTTGAGCGCCTCGACCACCTTCGACCCCTGCTCGGTCACGCTCGCCCGGTCACCGGCCCACGCGTCGCGCACACCACGCAGCAGCCGCTGGAACTGGAGCCGCGGGAAGTAGGTGCCGCAGTAGAAGGGATGGCCCTCGGGCGTGGCGAACACCGTCATCGGCCAGCCGCCCTGATGGATCATGGCCTGGGTGGCGCTCATGTAGACGGCGTCGACGTCGGGCCGCTCCTCGCGGTCCACTTTGATGTTGACGAAGTGCTCGTTCATCAGCCGCGCGGTGTCGGCGTCCTCGAAACTCTCGTGCGCCATCACGTGACACCAGTGGCACGCAGAGTAGCCGACCGACAGCAGAACGGGTACATCGCGCCGTCGCGCTTCCTCGAACGCCTCCGGCGTCCAGGGCCACCAGTCGACCGGATTGTCAGCGTGCTGAAGCAGATACGGCGACGTTGCATCAGCTAGCCGGTTCATACGATTCAGCCTCTCACAATGCCCATCCCGTCGGTGAGGCCCCGCACGGGCTCTGCCCCGCTCAGTCGGCAAGGCAATCGCGCTCTTCCGAGATCAGGCGCCTCGGCATCGCAGACAGTAAACTGAGCTCGGCAGCGCTGAACTGTCGAGGCTCCTCGAAGGAGGCACACACCTCACCAACCGCCGTCCGGACGTCATCGTCTACCGGGCGGAGACCATCGACCTCACGCCCACCCGCCCCGAACACGTACTCCTGGTAGTCGAGGTCGTATCGCCCGGCTCAGAGACCACCGACCGAATCGTGAAGGTGGACCAGTACGCCAAGGCCGGCATCCCCTTCTACTGGCGTATCGAACAGGCCGCAACCGGTGTCCCCATCATCTACACCTACGTTCTCGACCCGGCCACCAATGCCTACAGGGACGGCGAAATGTTCACCGGAGTGATCAAGACTGCCGCCCCCTTCTCCGTCACCGTGGATCTGGGAGCCACCTGACAACCAGCATTCGCTTGGGCGGCATCATCAACAGCCGGCCGACGGAGATCGGTCACGCGCACACGCGTGTGGTGGGGACGGCGGGGGCGTAGGTTACGGAGCGTGGATCTGGACTTCGTGTGCACGCATGCCGGCCGCCCCGCCGCCGCCCTCACCCGCAGGGACGTGGCCCGCGCCTTGCTCGCCGTGCCCTCCGGGGTGGCGCTGGTGGCGCTGCCCGACCTGCGGCGCGCGTTGATGGCCGCGGGCAACCCGCTCTCCCTGGCGTTCTGGGAGTCGGCCAGGGCGACACTGGGCGCGATCGAGTCGGGTGTCGCCACGGTCGGCGACGTGCAGCGCTGGGTCGAGTCGACCGGCACCGAGCCCATGCTGATGACGCCCGGCTACTTCGTCTGGCCGGAGGAGGACGAGCGCGGGCCGGTGGCCGAGGAGATGTTCTCGCTGCTCGTGCGGTATCTGGAGGAACGCGTCAGCGCGGGGGAGATCGATCCCGACGCGCTGGTCGCCGGTGACTCGGGGGCCCGCAGGACGTACGAGGAGCTTCAGGAGCGCTGGCTGAGCGAGCCGCAGCCCGACGGCCGGGTGCCCGGGTTCGCGGTCAGTGATGAGCAGGACGAGGAGCTGTTCGCCGCCTGGGACGAGGAGGAGGCGTTCGCGCTGGCCGAGCTGCGGCGGATCGTCGGCGAGCTGCCCAAGCCGCCCGAGCTGCCCGCCGACGAGCTGCGGCGGGCCGGGACACTGCTGCGTGAGCTGCTGGTCCTGCCCGGCTATCCGGCGAACGTGCTGCGGGCCTGCGCCGGGCTTGACGACCGGCCGATGCCCGAGGACGACGGCGAGCTCTGGCTGTCGGTGGCGGCCGGCATCGCCGGGCCCATCTCCGACCTGTCGGAGGCCGGCGACAGCCTGGAGGAGTTCGCGGACCTCGACGGCGACCTCAGCCACGAGGACACCGTGCTGGCCAACCTGTGCGCCATCCAGCACGCCGACTGGCTGGCCGCGGTGGCAGCCCTGACCAGGCTGGGGCCTGGCGTGCTCGCCTCGCCCGAGCGGCTGGCCCGGCTCATCGCCGAGTCGGAGGACATCGACATCGACGACCAGGACGCCGACGACCTCGACGCGACCGAGCGGCTGTTCGTGCCGGTGGTCACCTTGTGGGGCTATCTGGGCATCGTCGACACCGAGGACGTGCTCACCCCGCTGGGCTGGTGGGGCCTGCCCAAGGCCCTCGAACGCGCGTGGTCCCCTAGCGACTGACGCGCCTGGTCACTCAGCGGCTGAGCCGTCGACCAGGTCCTTGTACTGGGGGTGGCGCTCGATGTACTTGCCGACGTACGGGCAGAGGGGCACCACCCGCAGGCCGGTGTCCCTGCTCGCGTCGAGCGCGTGCCCGACCAGCTTGCCCGCCAGGCCCTGCCCCTCATGCTCGGGCAGCACCTCGGTGTGCGTGAAGACGATCTTCGTGGGCAGCAGACGGTAGTCGGCGAACCCGGCGACCGTGCCGTCCACGAGAATCTCGAACCGGCTCTCCGCCACGTTGTCGACTATTTCGACCGGCATCTATTCGGCCTTCTTGTCGTCGATGTCGGCCGCCCGGGGCACCTGGATCTTCGACATCTGCTTGTTCATCGATTTGATCAGGACGTACAGGGCGACCCCGATGAGGGCGACGACGACGAAGCCGAGCAGGCCCGGACTCACATCACCCGCTGCGAGAGTTATCACTCCTCCAGTCTGCCACCGGGGGGTCATGCTCCGGTCAGTGGCAGGCGGCAGGCGTGGATTCGGGTCAGTGACAGGCGGCGGAGACCTCGTCGGCGTGGATTCCGGCGAACAGATCGTCTTCCGGCAGCTCGGTGTCGACCAGGGAGCGCGCCAGGTGGTAGTCCTCGGTCGGCCAGATCTCCTGCTGGAGCTCGCGCGGGCAGACGAACCAGAAGCCGTCGGGGTCCACCTGGGTGGCGTGCGCGAGCAGCGCCTCGTCGCGCAGCTCGAAGTAGTCGGCGCAGGGCACCCGGGTCGTCACCGGCCACTTGGCGGGCCGGTCCTCCCAGCGGGAGATCCAGTCGGAGTAGGGGGAGCCCATGCCGCGCGAGGTCATCGCGTCGTGCAGCGCCTCGAACCGCTCCTTGGTGAAGCCCATTTGGTAGTAAAGCTTCAGCGGCTGCCACGGGTCGCCGGTGCCCGGGTAGCGGTCGGGGTCGCCGGCCGCCTCGAACGCCTCCACCGAGACCCGGTTGGTCATGATGTGGTCGGGGTGCGGGTAGCCACCGTCGTCGTCGTAGGTGACGATGACGTGCGGCCTGAACGCGCGCACGGCGGCCACAAGGGGCGCGGAGGCGTCTTCGAGCTTCTGCACCGCGAAGCAGCCCTCGGGCAGCTCCTCCTCCTCGTTCTCCGGCAGGCCGGAGTCGACGAAGCCCATGAACTCCTGCTGAACTCCAAGAATCTCCCGCGCGCGGGCCATTTCCGCTTTGCGGACCTCGCCGATGTTGTCGACGATCTCCGGCCGGTCCATCTTGGGGTTGAGCACAGAGCCTCGCTCACCGCCCGTGAGCGTACAAACCAGCACGTCAACGCCTTCACGGACGTAGCGCGCCATCGTGGCGGCGCCCTTGCTCGACTCGTCGTCGGGGTGGGCGTGGACGGCCATCAGCCTCAACGGTGCACTCACGGGCTCGATGTCTCCTCAGTTGGACCGATCACTTGCCCAGAGAGGTTAGGTTCAGCTGGGCGGTCGCGAGGGCGTGACCCCCGCAGGGAACAATTGTCTCGGATAACGCTGAGGGAGTGCAGGGAGATTCCGCCATGGCCACCGAAGATGTCGAGAGCCGTCCAGTTCTCGGCACACCCGACGACTTCCCCGACCGTCCTGAGCGCCGGGGCCGCTTCGTCGTGCACGTCGTCATCGGCGTGCTGGTGGCCATCATCGCAGGTGGCTGGGGCTACGTGATGTGGTCGATGACCGGCGGCAACACCGGGGCCATCCCCCAGGTGGTGTCGTTCCAGGCCAATCGCCCGGACGAGGCCGAGATCACCTTCGAGGTGAGCAAGCCGGCCGACCGGGTCGCCGTATGTCGTATCAGGGCCACAGATGTCAACCACGCAGAAGTGGGCAGCAGGGAAGTAAGAATTCCGGCTGGTGGGGGTACTAAGCAGCTCAAGGAGCGCCTGGACACGAGTGCCCAGGCCACGTCCGTCCACATCCAGTACTGCAATCTCGTAGAATGAGACGTTTGAGGAAGCGTACGAGCTGTTGAGTTGTTAGCCTTTCGCAATTCAACCGCACGCAACCTCTAGTGATCTCAGGGCCCCCTAGGCAAGCAAGGAGAACCCGTGGCCGACTCTCGCGATGAGAACGTCACATGGCTGACGCAGGAGGCGTACGACCGTCTCAAGGCGGAGTACGAATACCTCTCGGGCCCAGGGCGCGTCGACATCGCCAAGAAGATCGAGGCCGCCCGTGAGGAAGGTGACCTGAAGGAGAACGGCGGCTATCACGCGGCCAAGGATGAGCAGGGCAAGATGGAGGCCCGCATCTTCCACCTCCGGCAGATCATCGACAACGCCCAGGTGGGAGAGGCACCGAAGACCGAAGGGGTCGTCGGCCCCGGCATGACCGTGACGATCCGGTTCGTCCGTGACGACGATGAGGTGACCTTCCTGCTGGCGTCCCGTGAGGAGAGCGGCGCCCCGATCGACGTGTACTCGCCGAAATCGCCCCTTGGCGCGGCGATCAATGGTAAAAAGATCGGCGAAAAGGCGACCTACTCCATGCCCAACGGTCGCCAGAACACCGTCGAGATCCTCGAGGCCGTTCCGTACATCGGCAACTGACTTCCGAAGACACAACCCGCCGGGCCCACGACGGTCCGGCGGATTTTTCGCGTTCCTCCGGTATCCGGCAGGATCTCAGCTTCCTGGTCCGCTCCAGGAAGCGGCGTGACCACCACAAGTTGGTCCCGTTCATCGTGGTTTCGCTCGTCGCGGTGCTGACCGTCGACCTGCTGCTGCTCGCGCAGGTGGGCCAGCGGCAGGTGGGCGGCCAGCTGCCCGCGGCCGCCGTACGACCGCAGTACCGCCCCGCGCCCCAGCAGACCCTGGCGGCCGAGGCCGGCAAGACCGCGCAGCCGGTGAAGCCGCTGGGCCAATTACACAAGCCCAACCTCTTCGTGGTCACCCGCAAGCCGCTGACCAACGAACTGCTGCGCAAGGTGGCGCGGCTGCGAGGGGTGACCGCGCTCGAACTCGCCGACGCGGCCTCGATCATGCTCGACGACAAGCGGGTGCAGACGCTCGCGGTCGATCCCTCCACCTTCCGCGCCTACACGCCCAAGGTCACGGCGGCCTCCGACGCGCTGTGGAACAACGTGGCGGCCGGTGACGTGGCGGTCTCGTTCGTGCTCGGCAGCGACGGGGGCCTCAGTCTGCACAGCCGGGTGCGCGGGCCCGCCGGGCCGCTGCGCATCGGGGCCTACGCCACGACCGGCTTCGGGGCGGTCGACGCCGTCGTCTCCCGCGAGGTCGGACGCACGCTCGGCCTGCCACGCGACAACGCGCTGATCGTGAGCGCGCCCAAGGCCAACTCCGACAAGCTGCGCAAGGCCCTGCTCAAGGTGCTGCCCAAGGGCACACAGACGGCCATGGTCAACCCGGTGCTGCCCCCCGCGCAGGCCAAGGCCCGTACCTGGGCGGCCGGCTCGTTCATGAGCGGCGAGCAGATCACCGTCGCGCTCAGGGCCGCCGCCACCAAGCTGGGCAGGCCGTACGTGTGGGGCGCGGAAGGCCCTGACACGTTCGACTGCTCGGGCCTGGTCCAGTGGGCCTTCGCGCAGGCGGGCGTGCGCATGCCGCGGGTGACGCACCAGCAATGGATGGCCGGGCCGCAGGTGCCCCTCGCCCAGATCCAGCCAGGTGACCTGATCTTCTGGCGCCTGGACCCGACCAATCCCGGCTACATCTCGCACGTGGCGATCTACTGGGGCGACGGCAAGATGGTGGTGGCCCCGCGCACCGGCGACGTGGTCAAGATCGCCCCGATGAGCACCCGGAACCTGGCCGGGATCGTCAGGGTCAGCCCGACGCTCGCGGCCCGCGTTCGCTGACGGCTTCATTCATCAATAGACAGCCCTTCCGTACGTGCTTTTTCCCCGCAACCGTGTAATTCTAATTACATGGCAAGTGACGAAGCAGCGGCCCAGATCAAGGGCTGGTTCACCGGGCGGTTGCCCGAGGAATGGTTCACCGAGGCGCCGGAGATCGTCCGGGACCGCGAGGAGATCGCGGTGCTCGGCACACTGCCGGAGCCCAGCTCCGAGGGATCGGACGCCGAGCGGGCGGCCCTGATCGAGGGGCTCATCGGACGGTTCAGGGAAGAGACGCGCGAGCGCCGCATCGAGATCGCCAAGGAGGCGGAGCGGCGGTTCCGGCAGAAGGTGTCCTGGGGCGTCGTCTGCGGCGACACCACTGTGATGTTCACCACTCTTTCGGTGCCCGTCATGACACGCCTGCGACAGCAGGAACGCCAGGTGCTCGACACGCTCGTCGCCGCGGGTGTGGCCCGCAGCCGCAGTGACGCGCTGGCCTGGTGCGTACGACTGGTCGGAAAGAACACCGACACCTGGCTGTCCGAACTGCGAGACGCGCTGCAACACGTCGACCGAGTTCGCTCCGCCGGGCCGGACGTCAATTCCTGAGAGTACGCAGGAGAAACTCTCCGGCGAATGGACTAAACCTCTTGCGAAATTGGTTTAGACCAACTCCATTCGCCGGCAGGGAGCGAGTCACTTTCTTTTGAAACCGCTTCTTCGGGGTAGGCTCCCCCAATCATCGAGGCCGCAGCCTGCGGCGACGGCCGGATCCAGGCATAGGTCTATGCCAATTGGCTTTTTCGCGCCGTCGTCGTGAATGATGTTTGGGCCCTGAAGAGTGGAGGAGCCGCCGCCGTGTCCGTTTCCGTGGAAGTACCCGCCCCGACGAGCAATGCCGAATTGGTCGCCTGGGTGAACCAGATCGCCGCATTGACCCAGCCCGACCGGATCGAGTGGTGCGATGGCTCGGAGGAGGAGTGGACGCGCCTGACCAACCTGCTCGTCGAGCAGGGCACGTTCACGCGCCTGGCCAAGCGGCCCAACAGTTTCTACGCCAAGTCCGACCCGACCGACGTGGCCCGGGTCGAGGACCGCACGTTCATCTGCTCCGAGCGCGAGGAGGACGCCGGGCCGACGAACAACTGGGTCGCGCCCGCCGAGATGCGCCGGACGTTCGACAAGCTGTTCGCCGGCAGCATGCGCGGCCGGACCATGTACGTCGTGCCGTTCTGCATGGGCCCGCTGGGCGGGGAGATCTCCCAGCTCGGCGTCGAGATCACCGACTCGCCGTACGTGGCCGTCTCCATGCGGGTCATGACCCGCATGGGGGAGCGGGCGCTGCGCCTGATCGAGGAACGCGGCGAGTTCGTCAAGGCCGTCCACTCCGTCGGCGCGCCGCTGGCCGACGGCCAGGAGGACGTGCCGTGGCCGTGCAGCTCGACCAAGTACATCAGCCACTTCCCGGAGAGCCGCGAGATCTGGTCCTACGGCTCCGGCTATGGCGGCAACGCGCTGCTCGGCAAGAAGTGCTATGCCCTGCGCATCGCCAGCGTCATGGCCCGCGACGAGGGCTGGCTGGCCGAGCACATGCTCATCCTCAAGCTGACCCCGCCCTCGGGCGAGACCCGCTACATCGCGGCCGCGTTCCCGAGCGCCTGCGGCAAGACCAACCTCGCCATGCTCCAGCCGACGATCCCCGGCTGGAAGGTCGAGACGGTCGGTGACGACATCGCCTGGATGCGGTTCGGCGACGACGGCCGCCTCTACGCCATCAACCCCGAGGCCGGCTTCTTCGGCGTCGCGCCCGGCACCGGCGAGGTCACCAACGCCAACGCGGTCAAGACGCTCTGGGGCAACAGCATCTTCACCAACGTCGCGCTGACCGACGACGGGGACGTGTGGTGGGAGGGGCTCACCGCCGAGCCGCCCGCGCACCTGACCGACTGGAAGGGCCGCTCGTGGACGCCGGAGTCCGACGAGCCTGCCGCCCATCCGAACGCGCGCTTCACCACCCCCGCCGCGCAGTGCCCGACCATCGCCCCCGAATGGCAGGACCCCAAGGGCGTGCCCATTTCGGCGATCCTGTTCGGCGGCCGCCGCGCCACCGCGGTGCCGCTGGTCACCGAGTCGCTGAGCTGGGAGCACGGCGTCTTCCTCGGAGCCAACGTCGCCTCCGAGAAGACCGCCGCCGCCGAGGGCAAGGTCGGTGAGCTGCGTCACGACCCGTTCGCGATGCTGCCGTTCTGCGGCTACAACATGGGCGACTACTTCGCCCACTGGCTGGAGATCGGCCGCCGCAAGAACGCCAGGCTGCCGCGCATCTACTACGTGAACTGGTTCCGCAAGAACGCCGACGGCAAGTTCATCTGGCCCGGCTTCGGCGAGAACAGCCGCGTGCTCAAGTGGATCGTGGACCGGCTCAACGGCGAGGCCGAGGCCGTGTCCAGCCCGATCGGCCTGCTGCCGGACGCGCTCGACGTCGAGGGCCTGGACCTGGCGGAAGAGGACCTGCGTACGCTGCTCACGGTCGACCGCGAGGTGTGGCGGGAGGAGGCGGCGCTGATCCCGGCCCACTTCGACAAGTTCGGCTCGCACCTGCCCAAGGAGCTGTGGGAGGAGTACAACGCCCTCCTCGACCGGCTGAGCTGACCCACCGGAACCGATCTGCGCCAACCGGCAGCCACCGGAACCAATCGGCACCGACCGCGCCGGCCGTCACGAAGACGGCCGGCGCGGTCGCGCGTCCGGCCGGGCGGCGCGCTCAGTCGGGCGTCAGGCCGGGCGGCGCGCTCAGTCGGGCGTCAGGCCGGGCGGCGCGCTCAGTCGGGCGTCAGGCCGGGCGGCGCGCTCAGTCGCGCGTCAGGCCGGGCGGCGCGCTCAGTCGCGCGTCAGGCCGGGCGGCGCGCTCAGTCGCGCGTCAGGCCGGGCGACCGCATGGCTGCTGCCTCTTGATCTGATATATCCAGACATCCTAGGTTTGCCGGGTGATAGTGGATGCGCACCAGCATTTCTGGAATGTCGAGACCGGCTGGTACACCTGGCTGACCCCCGACCTAGGCCCCCTGCACCGCACCTACGCCCCCGAGGACCTCCAGCCGGAGCTCGCCGCCACCGGCATAGAAGCCACGGTCCTGGTGCAGGCGGCCGACTGCTACGAGGACACCGACGCCATGCTGGCCCAGGCCGAGGCGCACGACTTCATCGCCGCGGTCGTCGGCTGGGTGCCGCTGGAGCGCCCGGAGGAGGCCGCGGCGGCCATCGACCGCTACGGGAGACATCCGAAGTTTGCCGGTGTCCGCCACCTCATCCACGACGAGCCCGACCCCGACTGGGTGGTCCAAGACCGCGTCCTGGAGTCGCTGGGGCTGCTGGCCGAGGCCGGTCTGACCCTCGATGTGCCGTCGTTGCTGCCGCGCCACCTCGACCACGTCGTCACCCTCGCCGAGCGGCATCCGAACCTGAAGATCGTCATCGACCACCTGTCCAAGCCGCGGATCAAGGACCACGAGTGGGAGCCGTGGGCCGCCCAGCTCACCCGGGCCGCCGCGTGCCCCAACGTGTACGCCAAGGTCTCGGGATTGGTCACCGAGGCGGATCACCAGGAGTGGACCGTGGAGGACCTCAGGCCGTACGTGGAGCACGCGGTGGAGGCGTTCGGGCCCGAGCGGCTGATGTACGGCAGCGACTGGCCTGTGGCCCTGCTGGCGGCCGACTACCGGACGGTCTGGGAGGTGGCCACGGCCCTGCTCGGCGGCACAGATCGCGACCAGGTATTCGGTGGCACAGCTGGGTATTTCTACGGGTTTGCCGGGGTTTGACGGGGGATACCCTCTTGACATGGGAGGACTCCGCTGTGTTGACGGCTCATACCTGACCGTCACGCCCGTCGCGTGCACGGACAGCGTCGGCATGCCGTACGAGATCACCCTGGAACTCCGCCGCGACGGCGCGCCATACGGGATCGTCGGCGAGCGCTGCGGCTGGCTGCTGGAACGGCTGGCGCGCGGCGTCAGCCGGGCACGCGAGGAGCAGGAGCAGGGCGAAGCGGGCAAATGGCCGGATCCTGATGACAGGTTCCCCGGCGACGAAGGCGGGAGCGAGCTGTTCTCGTTCCGATATCGCGCGAGGTCCGGCGCGGTGAACGGCGGGGAGCTACGCTGCCAGCTCAGGACCATCCCCATCTGGCTACCCGCCCAGGGCGAGTGGCGGGTGACCCGCAGGGCCTACGTCGAAGCCTGGGGCTCCAGCGGCGTGGGGATGCGGGCGGTCCTGACATCGTCCGAGTTGGCCGCGTTCGTACACGGTCTGGTCGACGAGGCGGAGGACTGCCTGGGCGGCCGGGATTCCGGTTGAGGGGGCAGGCGGGGGTGAAACGCGGTGATAATTGCCTGTTGGGTCATTCGACCATAGGCACGGCACCGATGGGGAGGACTCCGTGGGCCTGCGCGATCTGGTCTACCGGCTGTACGAGCACCGGCTGGAGACCAAGCTGTCGAAGGACAGCGTCCCCCGGCACGTCGGGGTCATCATCGACGGCAACCGGCGCTGGGCGCGGGCCATGGGCATGCGTGATGTCGCGAGTGGTCACCGCAAGGGTGCCGACAAGATAGCCGAGCTGGTCACCTGGTGCCGCGAGACCGGCGTCGAGGTGGTCACCATCTGGATGCTGTCCAACGACAACCTCAACCGGCCGAGCGAGGAGCTGGAGCCGCTCCTGCGCATCATCGAGGACGTGACGCGGGAGCTGGTGGAGGCGGGCTGGCGGATCAGCCCGGTCGGCGCGCTGGATCTGCTCCCCGACCGGACGGCGAATGTCCTCAAAAACGCAAAAGAAGTCACATCGCACCGTCCCGGCCTGATTGTGAACGTTGCAGTTGGGTATGGAGGAAGGCGTGAGATTGCCGATGCGGTGCGCTCACTCCTCCAGGAGCACGCCAGCAAGGGTGCCAGCATCGAGGACCTCGTCGAGGTACTCGATGTCGAGCACATCGCGGAGCATCTCTACACTCGCGGCCAACCCGACCCGGATCTTCTCATCCGGACCTCAGGCGAGCAACGCCTGTCGGGCTTCATGCTGTGGCAGAGCGCTCACTCAGAGTTCTACTTCCATGAGGCATACTGGCCCGACTTCCGCAGGGTGGACTTCCTGCGGGCGCTGCGCGACTACGCCGCGAGACACCGACGTTACGGTTCCTGACGGGACAACTGGGTATCCAGGACGTAACGTGATAAGTGTCCGGTCACAGGCCGGACACTCCGGAGAGGGCCCGCCTTTGCACCAACACCTGCCGCGGGGGGCCGGAATCCGGCGCCGCCGACAGGTCTTGGTCGGGGACGCGGGTCCGGTCCGGTTCCCACCTCGTCTGCAGGGTGCCCGTTTCGATGGGCGCCCGGGGGAGAACGTGTGGCAGTGTCCTCGAGCAACCCTTCGATCAACCCGGCCAAGCGCACGTATGTGCTGGACACCTCGGTCCTGCTAGCGGACCCGGCGGCCATGACCCGGTTCGCTGAGCACGACGTGGTCCTCCCGATCGTGGTCATCACCGAACTGGAGGGCAAGCGACACCACCCCGAACTCGGCTATTTCGCGAGGAAAGCTTTGCGCTACCTCGACGATCTACGAGTTCAGTACGGCCGGCTGGACGAGCCGATGCCCACGGGAGACGGCACGATCAGGGTTGAGCTCAACCACAGTGATCCATCCATCTTGCCCGTCGGGTTCCGCCTTGGCGACAATGACACCCGCATCCTGACCGTGGCGCGCTCGCTCGCCGCCGAGGGCTGCGATGTCGTGCTGGTCTCCAAGGATCTGCCCATGAGGGTCAAGGCCGCCTCGATCGGCTTGTCCGCGGAGGAATACCGCGCCGAGCTGGTGGTCGAGTCGGGCTGGACCGGGATGGCCGAGGTCCAGGTGACCACGGAGGATGTGGGAACGCTCTTCGAGCACGGCACGGCGGATCTGGAGGAGGCCAGAGACCTGCCGACGCACACAGGCCTGCGGATGCTGTCGGCCAAGGGCTCGGCACTCGGCCGCGTGCTGCCGGACAAGTCGGTGCGGCTGGTGCGTGGCGACCGGGAGGTGTTCGGCCTGCACGGCCGCTCCGCGGAGCAGCGCATCGCGCTCGACCTGCTGATGGACCCGGAGATCGGGATCGTCTCGCTGGGCGGGCGCGCGGGCACCGGCAAGTCGGCGCTGGCACTCTGCGCGGGCCTGGAGGCCGTGCTGGAGCGCCGCCAGCACCGCAAGGTCGTCGTCTTCCGCCCCCTGTACGCCGTCGGCGGCCAGGAGCTCGGCTACCTGCCCGGCTCCGAGGGCGAGAAGATGGGCCCGTGGGCCCAGGCGGTCTTCGACACCCTGGGCGCGGTCAGCTCGCCCGAAGTGATCGAGGAGGTGCTCGACCGCGGCATGCTGGAGGTGCTGCCGCTCACGCACATCCGCGGCCGGTCGCTGCACGACGCGTTCGTGATCGTGGACGAGGCGCAGTCGCTGGAGCGCGGGGTGCTGCTGACCGTGCTGAGCAGGATCGGCGCCAACTCCCGGGTGGTGCTCACCCACGACATCGCCCAGCGTGACAACCTGCGGGTCGGCCGGCACGACGGTGTCGTGGCGGTGGTGGAGAAGCTGAAGGGCCATCCGCTGTTCGCGCACGTGACGCTGACCAGGTCGGAGCGCTCGCCGATCGCCGCACTGGTGACCGAGATGCTGGAGGACATCACCCTGTAAGGCCCTTCAGGTAGGTCACTTCAGGTCGCCGCAGATGAACCGTCCCTCCGTCTTGGAGGGGCGGTCGTCCGGGTACTGGTGGACGATCTTGACCTGCTCGAACGCGGCGTCCTGCTGGGCCGTACAGACGATCTGGGCCTTGGCCAGTTTGCTCAGCGTGCCCTCGCCCCTGATGAAGACGGTCAGCGTCGAGGTGCGCGGCAGCTGGACCTCGTCGCGCTGGATGGGGTTCAGCGAGTCCTCGATGCGCTCGAAGGTGAAGCCGCGCAGGGCGGTGTCCCGGTCGCCGAGCGGCATCCCGGAGGCGTCGAACAGGGCGGTGAGCAGGCTGCTGACCGTGTCGGAGTCGACGTCGGCGGGCTCCAGCGTCAGCTTGCCGTTCTTGAGCAGGTAGATGGTCTTCGACGGCGGCGGCACCTCGATGACCGGCGGCGCGGCCCGTTCCTCGACGTCCGTGGGGGAGATGCCGCAGGCGGCCACCGCGAAGAGAGCGAGGAGCGCGGCTACGAGGGCCCGACGGTCAGCCATGAGGCAGCCAGACCGTGAAGAGCGTGCCCGGCTCCTGCCGGCGCACCGAGATGGTGCCGCCGTGCAGGTGTACGTTGGCCCGCGCGATGGCCAGACCGAGACCGCTGCCCTGGCTGCGCGCCCGCCCCGCGCCGGCCTTGAAGAAGCGGTCGAATACATGGGGCATCGCCTCGACCGGGATGCCCTTGCCGTGGTCGCGTACCTTGACCTCCAGCCCGTTCTTGGTGGCCCTGGCGTTGACCACCACGGGCGGCAGTCCGTGCTTGAGCGCGTTGCCGACGAGGTTGGCCACGATGACGTCGAACCTCCTCGGGTCGAGATTGACCGTCAGGATGCGGGAGGTGTGCACCTCCACCTGCTCGCTCCAGCCGCGTACCTCCAGGCAGTCGTGGATGGCGTCGCACACGTTGACCGGTTCCAGGTTGAGCGTCGCCGTGCCCGCGTCGAAGCGGCTGATCTCGATGAGGTGCTCGACCAGGCCGCGCAGCCGCTCGATCTCCCGCAGCACCAGGCGTACCGCCTCCGCGGGCTCGCTGGGCAGCCGCTCGGCCTCCTCGGAGAGCATGTCGGCCACGGCGGTCATCGCGGTGAGCGGGGTGCGCAGCTCGTGCGAGACGTCGGCGACGAAGCGGCGCGACAGCGCCTCCAGCGCGCGCAGCTCCGACACGCTGAGCTCCAGCGCCGCCGCCGCGTCGTTGAACCTGGAGGTGAGCTCGGCCAGCTCGTCCTGACCGTGTACGGGCAGGCGCGTGTCCAGGCGGCCCTGACCGAGCGCCTGCGCGGCGGCGCTGAGCCGCCTGACGGGCAGCAGCACCTGCCTGGCCGACAGCAAGGCCACGACCAGGGCGATCATCAGGATGACCGCGCCGCCCTGGGTGAGCTTGCCCCTGAGCGTGGACAGCTGGCGCTCGTCGTCGCGCAGCGGGAAGAACACGAAGGCCCGCAGGCCGGTGGCCTCGGGTCCGGCGTCGGTGCTGCGGTAGACCTCGGCGCCGACGATGAGCCAGAGCTCGTCGTGGATGAGGGTGCGCTGGGTGACGACGTTCCGCTTGGCGCGGCCGTACAGCTCGTTGGGCACGTCGTTCATGTTGAGCGGGCCTTCGGCGTAGGCCAGGTTCTTGTACTCGACGACGACGCTGCGGCCGGGGCCGTTGAGGGACTGGGCGACGTTCTCCAGGTTCTTGGTGGTGGGCGGGGCCTCGCCCTGCCGGAGCGTGCCGACCGGGAAGGTGATGCGGCCCAGTTCCCTGGTCACCAGGTCGATGGAGGTGTCCTCGGCCCGTTTGATGAGCGCCGACTTGGCCAGCTCGAAACCGATGGTGGCGACGAGGAAGGAGGCGGTGACGGCGACCAGGGTGAACGTGATGACCAGGCGCGCGCGCAGCCCGGTGGGCAGCGGGATCACGGAGGGCTGAACCGGTAACCGAACCCGCGCACGGTGTGGATGAACACCGGCTCCGCCGGTCTCGGCTCGATCTTCGCGCGTACCCGCTGCACGCAGGCGTCGACCAGGCGCGAGTCGGCCACGTGCGTGTGGTCCCAGACGGCCCGCAGCAGGTAGCGACGGTTGAGCACCTGGCCGGGATGCCGTACGAGCTCCAGCAGCAGCCGCAGCTCGGTCGGCGTCAGGTGGATCTCCTTGCTGTCCAGCGTGACCTTCAGCGCGCCCCGGTCGATCATGAGGTCGCCGAAGGAGATCCGGTCGGAGGCGGCGGACTCGGCCCGGCGCAGGATGGCGCGGATGCGGGCGTCCAGGACCCGGGGTTCGACCGGTTTGACCACGTAGTCGTCGGCGCCGGCCTCCAGCCCGACCACCACGTCCAGGTCGTCGCCGCGCGCGGTGAGCAGGATGACCGGGAGCTGGTCGAGCCGGCGGATGCGCCGGCACACCTCGACCCCGTCCATGCCGGGCAGCATGACGTCGAGGATCGCGATCTCGGGGCGGCGGGACCTGACGTGCTCGAGGGCTTCCTCGCCGGTCGCGTACGAGGTGACGGAGTGCCCCTGCCTGGTCAGCGCCAGCTCTAGAGCCGTGCGGACGGAGGGGTCGTCTTCGACGAGGAGGATGCCAGCCACGCGGACATTATTCTTCCCAGCTGCGACTATCTGCGTTCTGTCATGAAACTGTGACATGGCGCGCACAAGACCCAAAACAACGCCAGGCACGCTAGAAGCGGCCCTCCCTTCGGTGACGGGCGCCCGAAGGGCGGGCCGGATGATGTGACGAAAATCACACCGCTGGTAAATCTGTGCGCCAACCAGCCCGTTAGTAAATGTGGCGCCAATCGGATATCCCGTTTCGGTTGCGAACCACCCCCCATGACAGGGCAAGCTCATGGGTCGTGAGCCCTGGTCCGCAGTTGAGTGAGCGCCCCGCGCCGGAAACCCCCCGCTCGGCACGTCGACCGGCCCGTTCGTCCTCGCGGACAGTGAAGCGCGTGGTGGTCATCGGGTTGTCCGTCGTGGTCGTCTGTGGCGGCGGTGCCTTCGTCGCCTACCGAGCGATCCAGAACGCCAACACGCCGCCCACGCCCATCTCGGCGGAGGACTTCGGCCGGATCGCCAGCGGCGACCTCTACGCGCCCGACCCCGAGAGCGACGCGCTCAAGGAGGCGGGGGTCAAGGCGTACCAGGCGCGCAAGCTCAAGGAGAGCCGCCAGGGCGGCAAGGCCGACGACCTCGACTGGATCGTGGTCAAGAAGAAGTCACCGGGCGGCGACGGGTTCCCGCCCGCCGACTTCCCGCCGGGCAGCAACCCCTCGCCGGGCAGTAACAAGGCCGTCGCCAAGCAGATGTTGGCCGGGGCGGGCTTCGGCGCCGACCAGTGGGGCTGCCTGGAGCGGCTCTGGCAGAAGGAGAGCGGCTGGAACGAGCGGGCCATGAACCGCTACTCCGGCGCCTACGGCATCCCGCAGTCCCTGCCCGGCAGCAAGATGGCCAGCGCGGGCGGCGACTGGCAGACCAACGCGGCCACGCAGATCAAGTGGGGTCTCGGCTACATCAAGGGCCGCTACGGCACGCCCTGCGGCGCCTGGGGGCACTCGCAGGCCAGTGGATGGTATTAACGAGCCATCTTTTCTTCTGCAATCGGCAAGCCGCCGCGCCCCATGAGATAGGTCGGCGCACGCTGACCACATGGGTGTGAAGGTCAGTGTGATCGTTAATGTCCACAACCCGGGAAGCCGCGCCGACGCGTGCATCCGCTCCGTCCTGGAGCAGAGCATGCCCGCGGACGACTATGAAGTGATCTTCGTGGACGACGGTTCCATGGACGGGATCGCGGAGCGGCTCGACACGGTCGCCGCGGTCCGCAGGAACGTCCGAGTGCTGCACCTGCCACACACCGGCTCACCGATGCGAGGACGCAACGTCGGCATGGCCGCCGCCAAGGGCGACTACATCTACCTGATGGACCAGGGCGACCGGCTGGAGCGCGGCGCCCTGCTGAGCATGCACGAGCGGGCCGTGGAGACCGACGCCGACGTGCTGGTCGGCCGCCTGGTGCGGGACGTGGGGCCGCCGGTGACCGCGTTCGTGCGCAGCAGGGGACGGGCCGACATCCTGCGCGACCGGCTGCTCAGCCTGCTCACCCCGCACAAGCTCTACCGCCGCGCCTTCCTGGAGGAGCACGAGCTGGGCTTCGCCGTGCCCGGCGGGCAGGTGGCCGAGCAGGCATTCGCCGTACGGGCCTACCTGCAGGCCAAGGTCGTCGCCGTGCTGGCCGATCAGATCTGCTGCCACATCGGCGAGCGCGAGGAGGTCGTGGAGGACCCGCGCACCACCGTGGCCGAGCTGCGGATCCTGCTCGCCGACATCGACGCCTACGTGAGCGACGGGCGCCAGCGCGACCGCATGTACGGCCACTGGCTGCGCACCACCGTGCTCAAACCGTTGCTGAGCAGCCGGTTCTTCGCCTCGTCCGTGGACCGGGGCATGCACTTCAGGTTGATCAGGCAGCTCGTGCTCGACAGCTTCCCCGAGCGCCTCGACCGCTACCTGCCGGTCCAGCTGCGGGCCGTGGCCACCTTCGTCCGTACCGGACGGCTGGACCAGCTCGTCGTCCTGGCCAACTCCTCCGGGCGGGCCGGGCTGCGGGCGGACCTGAGCGAAGTCCGCTGGGACGCTCAGGTGCTGGTGCTCGGCCTGTCCGTGGAGGTCCTGGGCGGTGACGGGTGGCCCACCAGATTCCGTACGGACGGCGAGCGGCTGCTCTGGCAGCCACCCCGATCGGTCGACGCCAGGCTGCTGCCCGACAGCGTCCTGGACGTCACCGCCGCCATCGAGCGGGCCCGCATCGAGGTGTACGTACGGCACAGCGAGACGAGCGTCATCCACTACCTGCCGGTCGCCTACCGGGTCGAACGGGTCCAGGACGGGCGCCGCCACGTCCGCGTGCGGATCGTCGGCGAGGCCAGGGTCGACGTGACGGCCGCGGCGCACGGCGAGCCGCTCAAGGCCGGCCAGTGGGAGGTGCACGTCCGCATGTTCGGCGGCGCGCACCAGGCCAGGAGCCGGGTCCGCCGCCCGGACGGCCCGCTGAACTGCCTCGGCGTGCTCGCCCAGCGGCCCAGGATGCGCCTGGTGGTGCCCTGCTGGAGCGACGCGGGCGAGCTCGGGCTGGCCGTCGAGCCGCGCTCGTTCTCGGAGTCGATCGCGCTGGTGTCACCCGGAGTGATCATCCGGCGGCAGGAGGGGCACCTGTACGTCGTGCTGCCCGTGCCGTACGTGCCGCCGAGCGGCGGTCCCGCGCTGGAGCTGGTGCTGCGCAACACCGCGCGGCGGCCACGCGAGGTGAGCGCGCCCGCGCTGGTAGAGCCGGGGGTGCCGGGCAAGATCGCCGGCCAGTTGGTGGCCAAGGTGCCGGTCAAGCGGATGATGCCGGGAAAGGACAGTCTCGGCCCCGGAGCCTGGCTCTCCTCGCTGCGTACCGCCGACGACGAGATCGGCCTGCGGTTCGGGCTGGAGGTGCGCAGGGGCAGGATCGAGGTGCGGCCGTCGGCCGCCGTGGACCCCGAGCGGCGCTCGGCGATGGGCACGGACACGCTGCTGCACCGGATCGGCCGGCGCCTGCCCGGCGCGCGGCACATCGTCCGGCTGGCGCGCGCGGGCAGGCATCGCTACCTCAGGGACTGACCCAGTCCTCCAGCTCGGTGAAGGAGTCTCTGAAGACCGGCAGCATCGGCTTCAGCTTGTCGGGGTAGACGTCCACCAGGCTGTCGAGGTGATTGCCGCCCTCGACCCGGTGATAGCGGAACGGCCGGTGCGGGCCGACCATCTTGGCGTAGACGTCGGAGTCACGCGAGATCGGCAGCAGCGAGTCGAGTGTGCCGTGGATGGTGATGAGCGGCTTGGTGATCCGGCCGGTCAGCGCGATCTTGGCGACGGCCGCGTACGGCTTGCGCGCGTTGTAGTCGTAGTCCGCCGGGGCGCCCTCGTAGGAGGGGTCGAGCTCCTTCTGGTAGAGCCGCTGGGTGATCTCCCAGTAGTACTGCCGGTGGAAGGGCCAGAGGAACTCCGAGCCCGCGGCGAAGCCGGCCTGCTCCGGAGACCCCTTCAGTGCCTGGGGCAGGAAGTTGAGCAGGTTGTCGCCCTTGACCCGCCAGAGCGTGCCCTCCCAGTCGACGCCGCCGTCGTAGAGCCAACCGCGGTTCTCCAGCTGCCAGCGGACGAGGTAGCCGCCGTTGGAGATGCCGGCCATGAACGTGCGCCGGGGCTGGCGGCCGTACCGCTGTCTGACGACGGCCTTGGCGGCGACCGTGAGCTGGGTGACGCGCTCGTTCCACTCGGCGATCGCGTCTCCCGGGCGGCGGCCGTCGGCGTAGAACTCCAGGCCGGTGTTGCCCTTGTCCGTGGCGGCGAACGCGTAGCCCTTCGACAGGACCCAGTCGGAGATCGTGAAGTCGTTGGCGTACTGCTCCCTGTTGCCCGGGGTGCCGGTGACGACCAGGCCGCCGTTCCAGTTCTCGGGGAGCCTGATGACGAACTGGGAGTCGTGGTTCCAGCCGTGGTTGGTGTTGGTTGCCGAGGTGTCGGGGAAGTAGCCGTCGATCTGGACGCCGGGGACGCCGGTGGGGTTGACGGTGGCCGCCGAGTGCAGCCCGGCCCAGTCGGCCGGATCGGTGTGGCCCGTACCGACGGTGCCCGCCGTGGTCAGGTCGTCGAGCCGGGCGCTGATGGTGTGCTCGGCGCCCGGCACCGTGATGCCGCTTTGGGCGGGTGTCAGCAGGGCGGCCACCAGGGTTAACGCGACGAACATCAGGACTCCGCGAGATGGTCGGCCAGCAGGCGCTGGAAGTCGGCGGGACGCTCCAGGTGCGGGCTGTGGCCGCACTCCGTCAGCACGGCCTCCCGGTAGCGGCCGTAGCGGTCGAGCACGGCCCTGGTCTGGGTCACCATGGGCTGCGCGGTGGTGCCGGGCGAGCCGGGCACCACGCCCAACTGGCCGAGGTGGGCCAGGTCGAACAGCGAGGTGTCGGAGACGATCACGTCGTCGGCGCCCCTGATCCACAGGATGGGCGGCTTGGGGTCGATCTCGTGCAGGTCGTCGAGCCGGAAATGGGTGGGGGCCAGGGCGTTGAGCACGCCGTGCTTGCCCGGCGCCACGCCCGGCCACTGCGCCGAGCCGGCGGAGTCGCCCGGGTAGTGGGCCTCGCCGACGCGGGTGGTGAGCATGGAGCGGACGTAGAAGTCCTCGTCGGGGACCGGGTTCTTCACATACGTGGTCCGGAACACCGAGCGAGGGGACGTGGGGGATTCGTCCGTCATGTCGCCCGCCTTGAGGCGGGACACGAAGTCGGGGTTGGCGGCCCCGGCACCCGCTCCGGTGCCGTCCGCGTGGGTGAGCCGGCCGTCCGCGCCCTCCGTGCCGCCGTAGCCGTACGGCGATACGGGGTTGACCAGCGTGACGCTCCTGACCGCGCCGGGACGGTCGCGCAGCAGCCGCAGGACGATGCCGCCGCCCATGCTCCAGCCGACCAGGTGAACCCGCTCCAGGCCCAGCCGGTCGATCAGCTCGATCAGGTCGTCGGAGTAGTCGCGCAGGCCCCGCGTGGCGTCCACGGGCTCGGGGTCGGTCTCGCCGAACCCGCGCAGGTCCACCGCGAGCGGCCGGTACGCCTCGGGCAGCGCGGCCATGGTGTCCCGCCAGAACGCGCCGGAGGAGACGTTGCCGTGCACGAACAGCACGGGCTCGCCGCTGTCCCTGCCCGCCACGGTCAGGACGTGCTGGGTGAGCCGGGGCGTAGTGACCTTCACGCGTTCACCTTCTCGGCCAGGTCGCGGCCCTGGGTCTCCCTGGCGGCGTAGACGGCGACCAGGGTGAGGACGGCCGCCAGGCCGAGGTAGACGGAGATCGGCAGGCCGCTGCCGTAGCTCTTCAACAGCGCGACCGCGATGATCGGGGCCAGCGCCCCGGCCACGATGGCCGACAGCTGGGCGCCGATCGACACTCCGGTGTAGCGCATCCTGGTGCCGAACAGTTCGGCGAAGAAGGCTGCCTGCGGGCCGTACATCATGCCGTGGAAGAGCAGGCCCACGGTGATGGCCAGCGTGATCGCCAGGAAGTTGCCGGTGTCGACGAGCGGGAAGAACGCGAAGATCCACAGTCCGATGCCGGCCGCCCCGGCCAGGTACATCGGGCGGCGGCCGATCCGGTCCGACAGCGCGCCCCACATCGGGATCGTGACGAAGTGGATGGCCGAGGCGATCAGCACGGCGTTGAGCACGGTGGTGTTCTCGATCTTGTTCGCTTTCGCGTAGGTGATGACGAAGACCGTGAGCAGGTAGAACGAGATGTTCTCGGCCAGCCGCGCGCCGATCGCGACGACGACGTCACGCCAGTGGTGGCGCAGCACCCCGATGATCGGCGCGGTCTCCTCGGGCTCGGCCTGCTGGAACACCGGCGACTCGCTGATCGACAGCCGGATCCACAGGCCGATCAGCACCAGCACGCCCGACAGCAGGAACGGCACCCGCCAGCCCCACGCCAGGAACGCCTCGTCCGACTGCGTGGCGGCCAGCACCGCCAGTACGCCGGTGGCCAGCAGGTTGCCGCCGGGCGCGCCGGCCTGCGGCCAGGAGGCCCAGAAGCCGCGCCGCGCCGCGTCGCCGTGCTCGGAGACGATCAGCACCGCGCCGCCCCACTCGCCGCCCAGCGCGAAGCCCTGCACCAGCCGGAGCAGGGTCAGCAGCAGCGGTGCGGCGGCGCCCACGCCCGCGTACGTCGGCAGGCAGCCGATCAGGAACGTGGCGGCGCCCATCAGCAGCAGGCTGACCACCAGCAACTGCTTGCGGCCGAGCCGGTCGCCGAAGTGGCCGAAGATCAGGCCGCCGAGCGGGCGGGCGACGAACCCGACGGCGTAGGTGAGGAACGCGAGGAGCGTCCCGGTCAGGGGGTCGGCGGTGGGGAAGAAGAGCTTGTTGAAGACGAGGGCGGCTGCCGAGCCGTACAGGAAGAAGTCGTACCACTCGATGGTGGTGCCGATCAGGCTCGCGGCGACGATCTTCTTGATGGAAGTGGCCATGCCGTCACGCTAGGGAGTGACCGGCGTCACTCATATGGCGTCGCGACCCACAGTCTGTGGTGCGGATGTGTGGCCGAGCCGGTGCAGGCGGAGGGCGAGCTGGATCTCCAGCGCCCGCTCCGGCTCCAGCCAGCCGTCGCCCAGGAGCTTGCCGACGCGGTCGAGCCGTTGGGTGACGGTGTTGACGTGGATGTGCATGGCCTCGGCCGTACGGGAGGGCGAGCCGCCCGAGCCGAAGTAGGCGGTCAGCGTGTCGGCCAGGACGGTGCCCCGGCGGGCGTCGTACTCGACCACCGGGCCGAGCACCGAGCCGACGAAGCCGCGCACGTCGCGGCCGTCGCCGACCAGCAGGCCGACGAAGCCCAGCTCGCTCGCGCTCGCGCCGTCACCCGCCCGGCCCAGCGCGATGAGCGCCTCCGCGCAGCGCCGGGCCTCCTGGTAGGCCGCGGCCACGTCGCTCTTGCGTGAGGCTCCGGCCGTGGCGGGCGTGTGCAGCGACGTGCTCAGCTCGGCCGCGACGCGCTGCGCGATGGCGCCCGCGTCGCCGCCGGGAAGCAGCAGCACGACCTCATCGGCCCGCCCCGCCGCCAGCCCATGGCGTACGGCGGCCTGCGACGACGCCCAGAAGGCGGCCCGCTCGCGCTGCCCGTCATGCCGGACCACGACCACGACGTGCGGCGCGGTCAGGTCCACGCCCAGCCGCCGCGCCCGGTCGGCCAGGCCGGGGGAGCCGGGCCTGGAGATCAGGTCGTCGAGCAGCTCGCCCCGCACCCGGCCCTCCGCCTCGGCCACGCTCCTGCGGAACAGCAGCAGCAACGCGCAGACCAGCGCCGCCCGCTCCAGGATGCGCTCGTCGGCGTCGTCGCTGCGCAGGATCAGCGTGCAGAGCGGCTCACCGCCGACGTCCACCGAGGCGATCAGCAGATCCGCCCTGCGCACGGTACGGCCCAGCGCCCTGGACGCCTGCGCGGCCTCGAACACGCCCGCGTCCAGCTCGCCCACGTCTCCGGTGATCGGCCGGCCCAGGTCATCGAGTACGGCCAGCGAGCCGCCGAGCACGTCCGTCACCACGGCGGCCACGTCCTCGATGCCGCCGCCGCGCAGCACCAGCGAGGTCATCCGGTCGTGGGCCAGCGCGGCCCGCTCGACGGCCTGGCCGTGCTCCCTGACGGTGCGGTGCGCGGTGGACAGCTCTTCGAGGGCGTTCCTGGTCTCCTGCAGCAGCCTGGCGTTGTCGATCGCGACGGCCGCGTGCGCCGCCAGGCTCGCCAGCAGCGACACCTCTTCCTGCAGGAACGGCCGGCGGCTGCGGTTGGCCGCGAACAGCACGCCGATCACCCGCTGCCCCAGCCGTAGCGGCACACCGAGGATCGCGACCAGGCCCTCCTCGGTGACGGCCTCGTCGATGTGGTTCTTGTGGTGGAAGCGGGCGTCGTCGAAATAGTCGGCGGTCGCGTACGGCGTGGCGCTCTGCGCCACCAGCCCGCCGAGCCCCGCCCCCATCGCCAGCCTGAGCGCCCGGAACTTGGCCGAGATCGAGCCGTCGGTCACCTGCATGTACGTGTCGCCGCGCGCCGGATCGTGCAGCGTGAGGTAGGCGGTGTCGGTAGCGAGCAGCTGCCTGGCCCGGTGCACGATCGCCTCCAGCACCGCGTCCAGGTCGCGCAGCGCGGCCAGGTCGTTGGCGGTGTCGTAGAGGGCCGACAGCTCGGCTTCACGCCTGGCCCGGCGTCTCAGGAGGTCGCGCACCTTGAGGGCATCGACCTTGGCCAGCTCCAGCTCCTCGACCGTCGCCGCGTCGGCACCGGCGGCCCTGGCCTGGATGATCGGCCCCTCGAACTCGACGGCCGACGCCTCCCTGGCCAGCAATTCGAGGAATTGTCTGCTCATCATGGCGTCTTTAGCGTGCCGTCCAGCCGCCGTCGAGGGGCACGGAGACGCCGGTGATGAACGACCCGGCGGGGCCGCACAGGTAGGCGACCAGTTCGGCCACCTCGTCGGGCTCGATCAGCCGCTTGATCGCCGCGGGCTGCAGCATGATGTCCTCGACCACCTCGCCCGGGTCGATGCCGTGCATCTTCGCCTGGTCGGCGATCTGGCCCTCGACCAGCCCGGTCCGTACGTAAGCGGGACACACGCAGGTGGAGGTCACCCCATGGGGCGCCCCTTCGAGCGCGAGGGCCTTGGAGAACCCCTCCAGCCCATGCTTGGCCGCCGTGTACGCCGACTTGTACGGCGAAGCCCGCAGCCCGTGCACCGAGGAGATGTTGACGAACCGCCCCCACCCCCGCGCGTACATGCCCGGCAGCACGTGCCGCGCGATCCGGAACGGCGCCTCGACCATGACCCGCAGCATCGTGGCGAACACCTCGGGCGGGAACTCCTCGATCGCCGCCATGTGCTGGAACCCCGCGTTGTTGACCACGATGTCGACGGGCCCGTCCGGCAGCACGCCGACGAACTCCGGATCGCTCAGATCGGCCACCACCGGCACCCCGCCGACCTCGGCGGCCACCTTCTCCGCCGACTCCGCGCTCCGGTCGACGACCAGCACCTTCGCCCCGCCGGCGGCCAGCCGTCTCGCGCAGGCGGCCCCGATGCCGGCTCCGCCCCCCGTGACCAGCGCCGTCCGCCCCGTCAGCTCGTTCGCCATGTCTTCGAGCCTAAGCGCTCGCGGGCCGAGGGCGGCATGGGTGTCCACGACATAGATCGCTGGCCCCTTATGTGGTGTGTCCCGGCGGCCATGGCACCCGCGTGCCTGATACGGTTTCTCCCATGCACGCGTATTCGTACTCCTGGTGGCCCGCCTTTTAGGCGGTCCTCCTAGCGCATACGCATCCCGGCCGCCTCGACGAGGCGGCCGTCGTCATGTCAGGACCCCCTTGTCGAGCACCTCAGACGAAAGGGCGTCCAGTGACAACCTGGCCAGCGCTGCTCAGCACCCTCCTCGACGGCACCTCGCTCACCTCGGGCCAGGCCGCCTGGGCCATGGACCAGATCATGTCGGGCGCCGCCACGGACGCCCAGATCGCCGCGTTCGCCATCGCCATGCGCGCCAAGGGCGAGACCGTGGCGGAGGTGTCCGGCCTGGCCGACGGCATGCTCGCCAGATCGGCGGCCATCAGGATCCCCGGCGACCCGGTCGACCTGGTCGGCACCGGCGGCGACCGGGCCAACACGGTCAACGTCTCGACCATGGCGGCCATCGTGGCGGCGGCGGCCGGAGCCAAGGTCGTCAAGCACGGCGGCCGGGCCGCCTCCTCGGCCACCGGAGCCGCCGACCTGCTGGAAGAGCTCGGCGTGGTCATCGACCTGTCGCCGGCCGGTGTCGCACGGGTCGTGGAGGAGGTCGGCATCACGTTCTGCTTCGCGCCCACCTTCCACCCGGCGCTGAGACGCACCTCGGGGGCGCGGCGGGAGCTGGGGGTGCCCACGGTCTTCAACTTCCTCGGCCCCCTCACCAACCCCGCCCTGCCGGCCGCCCAGGCGGTCGGGGTCTTCCACCCCGACCTGGCGCCGGTCATCGCGGGCGTCCTCGCGGAGCGCGGCGGCTCCTCGCTCGTCTTCCGCGGTGACGACGGCCTCGACGAGCTGACCACCTCCGGCCCCTCGGCCATCTGGCTCGTCCGCAAGGGCACGGTCACCCCGACCCGCTTCTACCCGGCGGACCTGTCGATCCCACGAGCCCGCCCATCGGACCTGGCCGGCGGCGACGCGGCGCACAACGCGGCGGTGGCACGGGCGGTCCTCGCGGGCGAGCGGGGGCCGGTCCGCGACATCGTCCTGCTGAACGCGGCCGCCGCCCTGGTCGCGGCCGACGGCACACCGCCCGCCGCCGACCTCACCGGGGCCCTGGCCCACGCCTACAAGCGGGCGGGGGACGCCGTCGACTCAGGGGCCGCCGAGACCCTGCTCACCCGCTGGGCCCAGGCCACCCACAGGGCGGCCTGAGGCCCGTCGTCACTCGGCGAGCGTTCTGAGGTCGTCGTCACTCGGCGGGCCGGGTCATGGAGAGTACGTCCAGCAGGGCATCGAGTTGTTCCTCCGTGAGCCGGCCGGCCGACACGTGGCCGCGTTCGATGACCACCTCGCGGATCGTCTTGCGCTCGGCCAGCGCCTGCTTGGCGATCTTCGCCGCCTCCTCATAGCCCACGTACCGGTTCAACGGCGTGACGATCGACGGCGACGACTCCGCGTACTCCCGCAGCCGTGGCACGTTCGCCGTGATCCCCGACACGCACCGGTCGGCCAGCAGCCGCGAGACGTTGGCCAGCAGCCGGATCGACTCCAGGATGTTCCGCGCGATGACCGGCAGCTGCACGTTCAGCTCGAAGCTGCCCGACGCGCCCGCGAACGTGATCGCGGCATCGTTGCCGATCACCTGCGCCGCGACCATGGCCGTGGCCTCGGGGATCACCGGGTTGACCTTGCCGGGCATGATGGACGAGCCCGGCTGCAGGTCCGGCAGGTTGATCTCGCCCAGCCCGGCGCGCGGCCCGGAGCCCATCCACCGCAGGTCGTTGGCGATCTTGTTGAGCGAGACCGCGACCACCTTCAGCTGCCCCGACAGCTCGACGATGGAGTCCTGGGCGCTTTGCGCCTCGAAGTGGTCCATCGCCTCCCTGAACGGGATCCCGGTCGCCTCGCGCAGCTTCTCGATCGCCAGCTTCGCGAAGCCCGGCGGGGTGTTGATGCCGGTGCCCACCGCCGTACCGCCCAGCGGCAGCTCCAGTACGTGGCCGAGCGCCGTCTTCACCCGTACGGAGCCGTGCTCGATCTGCGTGGCGTAGCCGCCGAACTCCTGCCCCAGAGTCACAGGCGTGGCGTCCATGAGGTGCGTCCGCCCCGACTTCACCACCTGGTCGAACTGGATCGCCTTGGCCCGCAGCGCCGCCGCCAGGTGTTCCAGGGAGGGCAGCAGGTGGTAGGTCACCTCCGTCGCCGCCGCCACATGGATCGAGGTCGGGAACACGTCATTGGACGACTGCGAGGCGTTGACGTGGTCGTTCGGGTGCACGGGACGGCCCAGCCGCTCCTCGGCCAGCGTCGCGACGACCTCGTTGGCGTTCATGTTCGAGGAGGTGCCGGAACCGGTCTGGAAGACGTCGATCGGGAAGTGATCGTCGTGCTCGTTCTCCGCGACGTCGGCCGCGGCCTGGGCGATGGCCTCGGACAGATCCTTCTCCAGCACGCCGAGCTCTCCGTTGACCTCGGCGGCGACCGCCTTGATCAGGCCGAGCGCGGCGATGTGCGACGGCTCCAGCGGCCGTCCGGACACCGGGAAGTTCTCCACCGCCCGCTGCGTCTGCGCGCGCCACCTGGCTCCGACCGGAACGCGCACCTCACCCATGGAGTCATGTTCAATGCGGAACTCGCTCATGCCTCCCAGTCTGGCTCACGCATCCCGGAACAGCCCGAAAGGGGCGCCACGACGAGGCCGCGCCAGCTCACGACAGGACGCGGCTGTCTCGGCTCAGCTGGACAGCAGCGCCACGATGAGGACGGCGATCACCACGGCGGCGGCCGCGGCCACGGCCATCAGGACCAGCATCCCGTTGCGGTTGCCCGTGGGGCCCTGCTCGGGCTCCTTCGCGATGGCGAACAGGTCCGTTCCCAGCCCCTGCCCGGCCTGGCGCTCCTGCCCCGACTGCCCTGCCGGGCGTGACGGGCCTGGGTGCGGGCCGGTCGGCGGCCCCTGCTGCGGCCCCATCGGTCCCATGGGAGGTCCAGCCTGCGGTCCCATATAGGGCGGCCCTGCTTGTGGCCCACCGGGCTGGGGGCCGCGCGGGTTCTGCTGGGGCGGGGGCACCGGGTAGACCTGCTGCCCCGGAGGGTGGTGGATGCGGGTGGTGACGGTGCTCTGCTCGTCGGAGCCACCCCGAGACGGGTCCTGGGGCATGGGGGTCTTCGGACGCGCCACGCTGATGGTCCGCTCGGGGTCGTACGCACCGCTCTGGCGAGGCCCGGTCGGGGCGCCAGGCCCTCCGGCGCCACGCTGAGGGCCACCGGGCCCGGATGGGGCACCCGTGGAGCCGTGCGGGCCGCCCACAGGGCCGGATGGCGCGCCCGTGGATCCCGGAGACCCGGGAGCGGCACCTGCGGGCCCGTGCGGCCGCGCTCCGGTCGCCGGACCGGCGGCCTGCGCGCCAGGCGCCCCGCCTGCCCGCGCGGCCTGTGCTCCTGTCTGGGGGCCCTGCGGGGGCGTGCCGAACGCGTTCGGACCGGGCCTGGGCCCCTGTGACCCGCCCATCGGCCCCTGCCCGCGCGGATCGGCTTGCCCACCGGGACCGAACGCCCCGCCCGGCGCCTGGCCGCTCGGACCCGCTCCGCCCGGCGTCATTCCGCTCGAGTCCGTCGCGGCGTGCGGGGACCGCGCGTCCCGACCGGCCGCCGCGGCCGGAGCCTGCGCCCCACGGCCGGGTGGGGGACCCCACGTGCCGGCCGCCCTGGGGGGCTGTACGGCGGGCGCCGTGTCGTTCGAGTCGGGCACGCCGGCCTCCTGGGCGATCAGGGCCTCCGCCGTGATCGCCGGCATCTCGCTCGTGGGCGTGTCGGCGATCATCCTGAGCAAGGTCTCCGCCTTGGCCGCCGACAGTCGCCGCTTGTGGTCCTTGTCCAGCAGCCCGGTCAGCACCGGCCGCAGCTGCCCGGCCTGGGTGGGCGGGTCGGCGTTCTCGCTCAGCAGCGCGGCGAGCGTCTCCGCGATCGTGGACCGCTCGTACGCGGGACGGCCCTCGACCGCGAAGTACAGCGTCGCGCCCAGCGACCAGACGTCGGACTCGGGCCCGGTGTATTCGCCCCTGGCCCGCTCCGGCGCCGTGTATCCGGGCGAACCGATGACCATGCCGGTCTTGGTGAGCCGGGAGTCGCCCTCGGCCTTGGCGATGCCGAAGTCGGTCAGCACCACGCGGCCGTTCTCGGTGATGAGCACGTTGCCCGGCTTGACGTCGCGATGCGTGATGCCCTGGGAGTGCGCCGCGCGCAGCGCGCCGAGCAGGTCGACGCCGATCTCCGCCACCAGCCGGGGCGGCAGCGGGCCCTCTTCGTCGATCACCTGCTCCAGGGAGCGGGCCTCGATGAGCTCCATGATGATCCACGGGCTGTTGTCGTGGATGAGCACGTCGTGGATCGCGGCGACGGACGGGTGCTGGATCCGGGCGGCGATGCGCCCCTCCCGGACCATGCGTTCGCGCAGCTCAGACCGCTGTTCCTCGGTGAGACCCGGGTCCTGGCGGATTTCCTTGACCGCCACCTCGCGCCCGAGCGCGCGGTCGCGGGCGCGCCATACGGTGCCCATGGTCCCTCGGCCGAGGGGCGCGATGAGCTCGTAGCGCTCCGCGAGCAGGCGTGTCTGCTGTTCCGGCATGAGAAGAAGATATCGATTCTCGCTTGGGAAGTGCTTTACCCTCGCTTGCGAAGTTCTCTTGGCCAGAACCGTCGAGGAAGGCACAACTTTATCACCGTCGCTTTGAAACGGGCATAAGCGGATGGTGTAGGTCGGGGCTCGACCCGTTTCCGATGGACGCCTTCACCCGGTTTACGTTCCTGACGTGGTGGCGGGACCGCCAAAGCGGCCGCGGTGGCCTCTGCTCGGTGCAGCCCGCGGTGTGCGGGCCTGCGCGCGAAAGAGGGAGTGGTGATCACCGGCGCCGGCCGTACCGATCTGGTCGGGGCCAGCGGCTCCTCCGCGGAGCCGCCCGCCGCGACCCTGGCCAGCATCAACGAGGCGCGTACGGAGTCGAGCCTGGTCTGCGGGTCGATGCGCAGCAGCGCGTCGAGAACCGGCGCCAGCGGCCCGGCCTTCGTCATCGGGATCGGCTCGCCGCTGGTGAGCGCGGCCAGCGCGGCGGCGGCAGTGCGGCGCCCGTGCAGGCCCCGGCCCTCGACGGCGGTGTAGAGGGTCGCGCCGAGCGACCACAGATCACCGGCCGGACTGGCCTTGGACCCCAGCACCCGCTCTGGAGCGATGTATCCCGCCGAACCCAGCACGATGCCCGCCTGGGTAATAGAAACGTCACCTTCCAGTGCGGCCAGCCCGAAGTCCGTCAGGACCGCGCGGTCCTCCATCACCAGCACGTTGCTGGGCTTCACGTCGCGGTGCAGGATCCCCTTGGCGTGTACGGCCCGCAGCGCCCCGAGGATCTGCCGCCCGATCTCGGCCGCCTTGCGGGGATGGAGCGGTCCGCCCTCAAGGATCAGCTGCTCAAGGGACTTGGCCTGAAGCAGCTCCATCACGATCCACGGCCGGTCGTCCTCGGTGACCACGTCGAACACGGTGATGACCGACGGGTGCGCGACCATCGCGGTCGCCCTGCCCTCGCGCTCGGTGCGGGCGCACAGTTCGGCCCGCAGCTCCTCGTCGAGCACGGCCGGCAGCCGGACCTCCTTGACCGCCACGTGCCGGTCGAGCAGCTCATCGTGCGCTCGCCAAACGGTACCCATGCCGCCGCGGCCGACCGGCTCCAGAAGCCGGTAGCGCGCGGCTAGTAGGTAACCGGAGGGCGCACGCATGGCAGGCAGCTTACCTATTTGTCTAAACCGACCAGTAGAGGCGGGGCCGATAAATTGTTGCGAAGTTAAGTCAACTGGTCTGACTCGTGCCGTCAGCAAACCTGCCGTCCGCATCGGTCCAGTTGATTAGGGAGTAGGCGTGCTCCCAGGCGTCGAACACCGGCGGTGTTCCCATCATGGTGGTAAACGCGCTCGATGGCCAGCCGTCCGCCCAGCGGTTCCCCGGCCCCACACCCCGGCTCCCTACCCCCGCGTACCGCCGTCCGCTTCGGGAACGCGCCAAGTTCCATGGCCGCCGAGCTCGCCCTTGTCGCGCCCGAGGGCCTCGGCAGGGTGCCAGTCCGAATCTGCCTCTGGTCGCTGACCTGCGGATATAGCAATCGGCCCAAGTTGGTCACCAGGATTGTGCGCGATGCCCGCAAGAAGTTCGCAGGCGTCCGGCAGGGTTGCTCATAGGGGCCTGACGCAGCCGTCAGCAGTTTGTAAGGGTGTCGTAAGGGCCCAGGGGCAGACTGAAGTTAAGGGGATCGGATGAACCCGGAGACGGCCGAAACTGTCAGTGGCGGCGGTCACACTGGGGACAAACGCCCTGGTGCTTACCGGAACCAATAACCGAGACGAGTTCGTTGAGGGACGTGATGAGGATGCGCCAGAGTCAGGTTCGTCGCCGACCGGCAAAGAGGCCGGTCGCACCCGCACTGGACCTTCGCACGCCGTCGGGGCGACAGCTGCCCTTTTGAAACCCACAACAGGAGCGCCACCTGAGAGGTGCACGATGTGCAGTCACTACCCGCTTTGTCCCACCGCCGACTCACCCGACCGTGAGGCTTCACACGTGATCTCGGCTCACCCTGATCAGGGCTGGAGCCTGCTGTGCAATGGCGTGGTGCTGTTCGAGGACACCGGGTTGCTCCTTCCAGACGGCTCCGTCGTCGCGCCCCACCGAGGTCTCGTGGCCGCTTGATCCGTTAACGACCAGTGCCGTCTAAGTGTCACCTGACCGGTGTCGTCTGAGCTTCACCTAACGGGTGCCGCCTGAGCGCCATCCGACCGCCGGGGCCGAGCGGCCGGAGACGGCTCACCCGGCACCCTTTCGGCGACCGGTCCGCGAGAGCGTCAGCGGCGGCCGATCGACAGGACCGGCCCGGTGCGATCGGTGAAGAAGTCGTCACCCTTGTCGTCGACGACGATGAACGCGGGGAAATCGACCACCTCAATCTTCCACACCGCCTCCATCCCCAGCTCCGGATATTCCAGGACCTCCACCTTCTTGATGCAGTCCTGGGCCAGCCTGGCCGCGGGCCCGCCGATGGACCCCAGGTAGAAGCCTCCGTGCTCCCTGCAGGCGTCGGTCACCTGCTTCGACCGGTTGCCCTTGGCCAGCATCACCATCGAGCCGCCGGCGGCCTGGAAGCGCTCCACGTAGGAGTCCATCCGCCCGGCGGTCGTGGGGCCGAACGAACCCGACGCGTAGCCCTCCGGCGTCTTGGCCGGGCCCGCGTAGTAGACGGCGTGATCCTTCAGGTATTGCGGCATCTCGCCGCCCGCGTCGAGCAGTTCGGCGATCTTCGCGTGCGCGATGTCGCGGGCGACCACGAGCGGGCCGGTCAGCGAGAGCCGCGTCTTCACCGGATATTTCGACAGCTCGGCCAGGACCTCCGGCATGGGCCGGTTGAGGTTGATGGTGACGACGTCGTCCGAGAGGTGCTCGTCGGTGGTCTCCGGCAGGAAGCGGGCCGGATCTGTCTCCAGCTGCTCCAGGAAGACGCCCTCCGGCGTGATCTTGGCCAGGGCCTGCCGGTCGGCCGAACAGGACACCGCGATGGCCACCGGGCAGGACGCGCCGTGCCGGGGCAGCCGGATCACGCGTACGTCGTGGCAGAAGTACTTGCCGCCGAACTGGGCGCCGATGCCGAGCTTCTGCGTCAGCTCGAAGACCTTGGCCTCCAGCTCCAGGTCGCGGAAACCGTGCGCGGAGGGGGAGCCGGAGGTGGGGATCGAGTCGAGGTAGCGGGCGCTGGCGTACTTGGCCGTCTTCAGCGCGTACTCGGCCGACGTGCCGCCGACCACGATCGCCAGGTGGTACGGCGGGCAGGCCGCGGTGCCGAGCGAGCGGATCTTCTCCTCCAGGAAGGCCAGCATCCGCTTCTCGTTGAGCACGGCCTTGGTCTCCTGGTACAGGAACGACTTGTTGGCCGATCCGCCGCCCTTGGCCATGAACAGCAGTTTGTACTCGTCCGCGTGGCCGTAGGGGTCCTCGGCGTAGAGCTCGATCTGGGCGGGCAGGTTGCTGCCGGTGTTCTTCTCCTCCCACATGCTCAGCGGCGCCATCTGCGAGTAGCGCAGGTTGAGGCGCGTGTAGGCGTCGTAGACACCGCGCGAGATGTGCTCGGCGTCGCGCCCGTCGGTGAGGACGTGGCGGCCGCGCTTGCCCATGACGATGGCGGTGCCGGTGTCCTGGCACATGGGCAGCACGCCGCCGGCCGAGATGGAGGCGTTCTTCAGCAGGTCGAGTGCGACGAACCGGTCGTTGCCGCTGGACTCGGGGTCGTCGACGATCTTCCGCAGCTGGGCGAGGTGCGAAGGACGGAGAAAGTGGGAGATGTCGTGGATCGCGGTCTCGGTGAGCAGCCGCAGGGCCTCGGGCTCCACTTCGAGGAAGCTGCGCCCGGCGGCCTCGACCCGCCGCACGCCGTCCGGCGTGATGAGCCGGTATTGCGTCTCGTCGGCCCCCAGCGGCAGCAACTCGCTGTAATCGAACTCGCCCATGATCCTCCCCATTCGCCGCACAGAGCCTATCTTTTCTACCAGTCTTCTTTACGGCCAGCCCGGTGGGCCCCACCCGCCGACCATGGCCGGGCCCTGTCCAGGGACACGCTCCTCCGGTGGAGGTGGCGGGCCGCCGTGACGTGCGCGACGTCGGCCGTCTGGGTGGTCTGTGAGACGAAGTCGTGGTCTGTCAGCCGACGGTGACCGGTTCCCGCTTCCGTGTGGTGGTCAGGCCGACAAGGATGCCCGCGATCACCAGTGCCGCGCCGAGCAGATCGAAGAGCGTCGGGGTGGCGATGCCCAGCGCGAGCCCGGTGATGATCGCGCCGACCGGAATCAGCCCGGCGAACAGCCCGGCGTGGCCGGGGCCGAGCTTCGGCAGCGCGGTGTACCAGAGGAAGAAGGCCAGCACGGTCACCACGGTCGCCAGGTAGGCCAGGCCGAGCGCCTGCGCCGGGGTAGGCGTCTGGAGCATGCCGGTGCCCTCCTTGACCAGGCCGATCGTGGCCAGCATGGGGACGGCCAGCACCGCCGAGTACGCCGACAATCGGATCGCCCCCAGCGTCGGCAGCAGCGGGATGGCCAGCATCGAGAAGCTGACCTCGCCGACCAACGCGCCCAGCGCCCACAGCAGGCTGGGCAGGTCGCCGCTGCCGAGCCCGGTGGCCAGCGTCGCGCCCGCCACCACGACCACCGCGCCGGTCAGCAACCGGGGCGCGGGGCGGCCGCCGAGCAAGGCCAGGGCGAGCGGCACGGTGCCCAGCACGGTCCCGACCAGCGCGGGGCCGGAGGTACGGGTCGACTCGATCACGCACATGTTGAACAGCACCAGCCCGAGCAGCGTCAGGCCGACGAGCAACAACGTCTCGCGACGCGTCAGCCGGACGAACCGCAGGCCGAGCGCCCGGATGACGACGAGCCAGATCACCGCCGCGACCAGGTAGCGCACGGCCTGCCCGCCGTACACGGGGTAGCCCTGGATCAGGCCGGACACGCCCGCCAGCGTCCCCACGAGGAACATGGCGGTGGCGGCGCCGGCGACTCCGCTTCTCATCAACTACCACCGGGTGAAGCTGGTGGTTTGCTCTCGCGGTCCCGTCTGGCTGAGGGGAGGCCGGTAGCGTGTGGCTGGTTGATGGCAGCCCAGCCCGCGATGCCGCGTGCGGCGATGTTGCGGGCCGCGATGTGGTCGGCGTGCCCAGCGAGGCCACACCTTGTGCAGACGAACCGGCCCCGCGCCGGCCGATTCGCCCTGCTGATGTGCCCGCAGTCCGGGCAGGCCTGGGAGGTGTAGGCGGGGTCGACCAGGACGAAGGCGATCCCGGCGCGGGCGGCCTTGTAGCGGGTGAAGGTGATCTGCTGGGCGAAGGCCCAGCTGTGCAGGGTGCGCCGCTGGAACCGATGAGCCCTTACCCGATCGCGGATGCCCTGCAGATCCTCCAGGGCGACCCCGCGGCCGGTGCGTTCGGCTTCACGCACCACAAACGTGCTGATCTGGTGGTTGAGGTCGGTCATCATCCGGTGTTCACGACCGGACAGACGGCGCAGCACCCGCCGCGCCGCCGCCGTGCCCTTCTTCTGCAGCCGTCGGCGTTGGCGGTGGCGCCGCTCGCGCAGGGTGCGGACGTGCCCGTTGCCGCCGATCGGCCCGCTCAGGGCGGGGCCGGGCAGCACTGCGCCATCGGAGGTGACCGTCAGGTTCGCCACTCCTTGATCCACTCCGACGAAGCCGCCGACCGGCTCCCGAACCACCGGCTGGGGCAGGGTGAGGGTGACCTGCAGCAGCCACACGCCGCGTCGGCAGATCAGGTCGGCCTCCCCGAGCGGCAGCGTGTCGATGGCTTTGAGGTCTTCTGGCCGACCGGTGAAGGGGACGGTGACGCGGCCGGTGGGAGTCCACAGCGACACGGTCCGGGCGTCCCGGTTGAAGCTCATCAGCCGGGCGTCATAGGGGACGGCGCCGTGCGGGCGGAAGATGTGAGCGCGTTTCTTGCTGGCGCGCCGGTTGGCGTAGGCGCCGGCGACCCGGGCGATCGCCCGCACGGCCGCCTGCGCGCCCAGCCCGGCCACCTGCGCCCGCACCTCGTAATAGGCCAGCCGATGCAACTCCACCACCGCGAAGACGCGGTGCTGCCAGGCCAGGCGGGACACGGCAGTGGCCGCCTGATTGCACACCTGCACCGCCGCTGCCAGTGCGTCGGCCTGGTTCGGGGCGACTGTGAGCCGGAGCTGCACGATTGTCGGCAGGCCGTTGCGTTTGGTGGCGGAGCGGCGGATCGCCATCGTGCACCTCCTGCCACAGGACCCTCACCCACCGCACACATTACCGAACGTGACCGAGCCTTTCCATACTGTTTTCGAAAGGAGGGGTGGCGCTTCCTCCCGCCCTCAAGGATCAGGTCTCCGCGCCACCATTCAGATGAAAGAAGACTAGGGACATAATGGCTCATAACAGCAGTCCAATGTCCCGCTAAAAGGATGGACCAATGTGGCTGACCTACATGTCCCGATAAATCGTGATCAAGGGGGCATCGCCGGGCAGATCGCGGCGGAGATTCGCGCGTCCATCCGGCACGGCCGCCTCGCTCCGGGCACCCGGCTGCCCGCCAGCCGAGACCTGGCCGCCGACCTCCAGGTCTCGCGGGGCGTCGTGGTGGAAGCGTACGAGCAGCTGGTGGCCGAGGGCTTCCTGATCTCCCGCGTCGGCGCGGGCACCCAGGTGGCCCCCACCTCGGCCCGCTCGGCAATGGACGTGGTCCCCGCGAGTGGCCCGGTCTACAGCCCTCACTACGGCCACCGCCCCACCTCTCCCGATCTCGGCTGCTTTCCCCGGGAGCGCTGGCTGGCCTCCGTACGCCATGTGCTCACCACGATGCCCTCGGACGTGTTCGACTACGGCGACCCCGGCGGCGTCCCGGAGCTGCGCGACGAGCTGGCCGGTTACCTGCGGCGGGTCCGGGCGGCGGACGTACGCGCCGACAACCTGGTGATCGTCGGCGGGGTGGCCCAGGGGATCAGCCTGGCGCTCCACGTACTCACCCAGGGAACCCGCGGCCTGCGGCTGGCCGTGGAGGACCCGAACAGCCACCGCCAGGTCCCCCTCCTCCGCCGGGCGGGCGCCGAGCTCGTCCCCGTCCCGGTGGACGACCAGGGTCTCGTCGTGACGGAGCTGCGGGCGCGCGGCGCGGACGCGGTCCTGGTCACCCCCGCCCACCAGTACCCCACCGGCGTCGTGCTCTCCCCGGCTCGGCGGGCCGCCCTCATGGAGTGGGCCGCCGAGAGTGGCGCGGTCGTGCTGGAGGACGACTACGACGCCGAGTTCCGCTTCGACCGCGACCCCGTCGGCTGCCTGCAGGGCCTCGCCCCCGCCCGGGTGGTCCTCTCCGGCAGCGTCAGCAAGGCGCTGGCCCCTGGCCTGCGGCTCGGCTGGGTGGCGGCTCCCGCCGAGCTGGCCGAGTCCATGCGGCAGGCGAGAGGCGAGCTGGACCTGGGCTCGCCGGTCATCGATCAGTACGCCCTGGCCCACTTCCTGCGTACCGGCGGCTACGACAAGCACCTGCGCCGGATGCGCCGGGAGTACCGGCGCCGCAGGGACGCCCTGGTCAAGGCGGTGGCCGAGCACCTGCCTGAGGTGCGCGTCCGGGGCATCGCGGCGGGCCTGCACGCCTACCTGGACCTGCCGCCGGGCTCGGACGAGGACGCCTTCGTACGGCCGGCGCGCGAGCTGGGCCTGGCCGCCGACCCGGTCGGCCCGACGCGTCTCACGCCAGGACCGCCCGGGGTCGTAGTCGGCTTCGCCCGCCTCCCCGCCCACCGCGCCGCAGAGGTCATCCAAGGCTTAAAGGTCAGAATGTCAGGACAAAATATTGACTGATGGAGAAGGTCACGCTTAGAAAGAAATCCCCATCTCATTGGAGGCGCCATGCGCGTGGGACTGCTGGGCTTGGGCAGGATCGGCGCGTTTCACGCGGCAACCCTGGCCGCACATCCGCTGGTGGACGAGCTGATCGTCTCGGATCCCGTACGTGAGTCGCCGTACGGCAGGCCGGGCGACCCCTTCGAGGCGGACGCGCTGGTCATCGCCTCGCCGACCAGCACGCACGCCGAGCTCCTGCTGAAGGCGTGCGGGCTGGGCATCCCGGTGTTCTGCGAGAAACCGGTCGCGGGGAGCGTCAAGGAGACCGTGGAGGTGCTCGCGGCCAGCCGGGGCAACCGGGTGCAGATCGGTTTCCAGCGCAGGTTCGACCCCGGTTACATCGACGCGGCGATGGCGCTGCGCGGGGGTGAGCTGGGGGAGTTGCACCGGGTTCACCTCATTACCGCGGATCCGGCGCCGCCGCCCGCCGAGTACATCCCGCTGTCCGGCGGCCTCTACCGCGACTGCCACATCCACGACTTCGACATCCTGCGCTGGGTGACAGGACGCGAGGTGGTGTCCGTGTACGCGACCGGCGCGAACCGGGGCGCCGCCTTCTTCGGCGCGGCAGGCGACGTCGACACCAGCGCCGCGCTGCTCACACTCGACGACGGCACGCTGGCCACCCTGCAGGGCTCCCGCTACAACGGCGCCGGCTATGACGTGCGCATGGAACTGGCCGGCACCAAGGGCACCCGGGCCGTCGGCCTCGGGCCGCGCGCGCCCCTGAGCAGCTCGGAGGGCCTGCAACCGCCAGGGGAGCCGTGGCCCGACTTCGTCACCCGCTTCGCCGACGCGTACGCCGCCGAGATCGACTGCTTCCTGCGCAGCGACGTGAGCCTGTGCTCCATCGAAGACGCCCTGGCGGCCCTGTACGTCGCCGAGGCCGCCGAGCTCTCCCGCCGCGAACACCGCCCCGTCGAGGTCGCGGAGGTGACCGGATGAACCTGGCTGGAGCGCCCATCTCGTGGGGCGTGTGCGAGGTGCCCGGCTGGGGCTTCCAGCTCCCGCCCGAGCGGGTGCTCGCCGAGATGCGCGACCTCGGCCTCACCGCGACCGAGCTGGGCCCGGACGGCTTCCTGACACCCGCCCTCATCGAGGAGTACGGCCTGAGCGTCGCGGGCGGGTTCGTGCCCGTGGTGCTGCACGATCCGGGTCACGATCCGCTCCCCGGGCTGCCCACCGACCCGCCGGGCATGCTCGTGCTGGCGGCGGCCACCGGCGCCGACGGCTACGACACCCGGCCGGTCCTCGACGAGAAGGGCTGGGCGACGCTGCTGGCCAACCTCGACCGGATCGCCGCGGCGTACGGCCGTGGAGCGTCCCTGCACCCGCACGTCGGCACCATGATCGAGACCCGCGAGGAGGTCGACCGGGTGCTCGGCGGCAGCTCGATCCCGCTCTGTCTCGACACCGGTCATCTGCTGATCGGCGGTACCGACCCGGCCGCCCTGGCCGCGGCCGACCCCGGCCGCGTCGCGCACGTCCATCTCAAGGACGTCGACGCGTCGCTCGCCCGGCAGGTCGCCCGCGGCGAGCTCACGTACACGCAGGCCGTGCGCGCGGGCGTCTACCGGCCGCTCGGGCAGGGCGACGTGGACATCGCGGGCATCGTCTCCGGCCTCGAGAGCAGCGGCTACCAGGGCTGGTACGTCATGGAGCAGGACGTGGTCCTGTCCGGTCCGGGGGACGAGCCGATCCACGACGTACGGCGGAGCCTCGCCTACCTGGGGGTCGGCTGACTGTCATGCGATCTCTTTGACCCGTCGCGGCTCGAAGCCCCTGGCCAGGACGATGATCACGGCGGATAGCACCAGCGGCGCGGCGAACGCCACCTGCATGTCGCTGGCGCTGGCGATGCCGCCGACCAGCGCCGCGCCCACGATGAAGCCGACGTAGTTGAACATGTTGACCCGCGCGATGGCCACCCCCGTCCCCGCCGGGTCGAGCCGCCCCGCCGCCGAGAACGACTGCGGCGCGATCACCGACAGCCCCACCCCGGTCAGGCCGAACGCCAGGATGGCCAGCGGCTGGCTGGGCGCCAGGACGATGCCCAGGAAGCCGAGGGCGGCGATCCCGCCGCCGATCCTGACGATCGCCGCCGGTCCGTACTTCCTGACGGCGGCGTCGCCGCCGAGCCTGATCAGCAGCGTGGTGGCCTGGTAGGCGGCGTAGGCCAGCGGGACGACGGTGGGGCTCGCGGCCAGCACCTGCTGCATGTAGACGGTGCTGAAGTTGGAGACCGAGGCGTCCCCGACGTACAGGAAGGCCATCGCCAGGCAGAGCGGGATGATCGGCTTCCACGGGAACCCGCCGGCGGCCGTAGCGGTGGTCTCCTCGACCTTCTCCTCCTCGACGGTGCACAGTTGCGGCCCGGCGTACAGGGAGCCCGCCACCGCCACGACCATCGGAACCGTCATCGTGACGATCAAGGGAAGCTCGGCCGCGACCGATGCCCACAGCGCCCCGGCCGTGCTGAACACGCTCCACATGCAGTGGAAACCGTTCAGCACGGCCCGCCCGTAACGGCGTTCGACCGCCACGCCCTGCATGTTGATGCCCGCGTCGACCGCGCCGAGCCCGAGGCCGAACAGCAGCAACGCGAGCACCAGCAGCGGCACGCTCGGCGCGAGGCTGATGAGCACCACGGCGACGGCCACGACCGGCTGCGCGAGGCGGAGCAGCGGCTTGCTCCCCTTGCGCGAGGCGAACCACCCGGCGCCCACGCTGCCCAGCCCGGCGAAGACCGGCACGATGAGCAGCAGGATCGTCAGGGCGCCCTCGTCGAGCCGGTGTTTGGTCTGCAGGTTCGCGACCTGGGCGAGCAGCGTGATGAACGAGAGGCCCTGCACCGCGTACACGACGAACGTGGCTATACGGGCCTGGCGATCACGAGGAGTCGGCACGGCGGCCTCCTGATGGGGGGAACGTGAGGCGGGGTCAGGTTAGCCGCTTGGCCAGCTCTTTCGCCACCATGCCAGTGTGACGTCACAACCCCGTGACACCGCCGCCCGTGTGCCGACGCCGCCTATGTCGGTGGTGGGATCAGCCCAGCGCTCGCCGTACGAGATCGTCGCTGAGCTCGCGCAACCGCTTCCGCGCCGCGAGGTCGTATGCCTGGGCGTCGGCCCGGCTCTCCCGCAGCCCGTTGAAGTAACGCCCGCTCACACCGTCGAGCTCGTCGATCAACTGCCGCGTCGCCGCCACGCCCTCGTCGACCGTGCTCATCACCGGCGCACCCGCCTCACGGACCATCGTGGTGTCCATGTACGTGGCCGGATGCAGGGCGTTGACCGTCACCCCCTGCCCGGCCAGCTCCTCGGCCAGGTCGAAGGTGAACATGATCTGCGCGAGCTTGCTCTGGTTGTACCCGCGCTGGCGCCCGTAGCCGCGGGTCAGCATCGGGTCGGCGAAGTCGATCGCCTGCTGCCCGGCCGAGGCGACGTTCACCACCTTCGACGGCGCCGACTTGACGAGCAGCGGGAGCAGCCGCCGGGTCAGGTGGTATCCGGCCAGGTAGTTGACCGCGAAGCGGAGCTCGACGCCGTCCCGGCTCTCCGCGCGGCCGGAGCCGGGCGGACCGCCGCCCATCCCGGCGTTGTTGACCAGCACGTCGAGCCGGTCGAACCGGTCGAGCACCTCGTCGGCCAGTCGGTCCACCTGGCGCAGATCGGCCAGATCGGCCAGAACGCCTTCGGTAGTGCCGCCCGCGTCGGCCTGCTCCCGCCGTACTCGCTCCGGGTCGGCCCGCTCTGCGTCGGCCCGCGCCCGCCGTACCCGCTCCGGGTCGCGTCCGTGCACGATGACGCGGTCGTCGGCGGCGAGCCGTCGTGCCAGCTCCCGCCCGAGCCCATCCGTCGCGCCGGTGATCAGGATCGTCCTCATGCCTTCAGCCTGCCCCCTCCGTCGACGGTCAGCACCGTTCCGGTGACGAACGAGTTGCCCACCACGTAGGCGATCGTCGCCGCCACGTCCTCCGGCCGGCCCACCCGGCCGACCGGCGAGCTCCCCGCCGCGTGGGCGAACAGGGCCTCCCGCGCGTCGTCGGGGAGCCCGGACCACCACTCGGTGTCGATCACGCCGGGGGAGACGGCGTTCACCCGGATGGGGCCGAGCTCGACCGCCAGACCGGGCACCGCGGCCTCGATCGCGCCGTTCACCGCCGCCAGAGCGGAGACGCCGGGGAAGGCCGAGCCCGCCGACGCCGCGGTCACGAATGTGATCGAACCTTCGGGACCGAGTACGTCCAGAGCGGCCTGCGCGGCCAGCAGGTGCGGGATCAGCTTGTTCTGTACGGCCTCGACCAGCGCCTCCCGCGTCAGCGAGCGCAGCGGCCCGGCGGGCCCGCGGCCGGTCACGGTGATGATCAGGTGGTCGATGGCACCGGTACGGGCGAAGAGATCGCGCATCGCCTCGGTGTCACGGGCGTCCACGGCCTCGCCCGAGGCCCGGTCGCCGAGCAGCTTCACCGCGGCCGCCACCCGCTCGGCGGACCGGCCGGTGATGACCACCTCGGCGCCGTCGGCCGCCAGCCGGGCCGCCGTCGCCAGCCCGATGCCCGTGGTGCCGCCAATGATCACGACTCGCATCGCGTTTCCTCCTAATTCAAGACATCTTGCCTCGAAACTATATCGAGGCACCGTGTCTTGTAAAGTGGCGGGCATGGTAGGCAGACCGCGTAGCGAGGTGGCCAGGAAGGCGATCCTCAAGGCCGCGCTCGACCTGTGCGAGCGCGACGGATACCCGAACGTCACCCTGAAGGGCGTCGCCGCCGCGGCGGGCGTCGGCAGGCAGACCCTCTACCGCTGGTGGCCGACCAAGCGCGAGGTGCTGCTGGAAGCGATGACCGACCTGGTGGGGGCAGAGATGCGGCCCCCGCCCATCAGCGGGGACGCGGGGACGGACCTGGTCGTGTTCCTGCGCGAGACGTTCGCGGTGGCCCATGGCGTGGCCGGGCGCGTGGTCGTGGGTCTCATGGCCGACGCCCAGGCCGACCCCCGGTTCGCCGAGGAGTTGCGGGCCAAGCTCATCGGCCCGCGCCGGCAGGCATTGCGCTCGGTGCTGGAACGCGGCGCGCTCCCGGCCGACGTGGACGTGGAGCTAGCGGTCGATCTGATCTTCGGCGCCATGTGGTACCGCCTGCTCAACCGCCACGCCGAAGTCGACGAGAGGCTCGCGGAGGAGATAGCGGCCCTGGTCGCGCGGCTCGGCTGACTTTCGGGGCACTTTCGGCTGGCGCGGCGACCGAGGCGCGAGCGAAGTGGCCGCCTGCCGGATATCGTCAGAAGTGTGAATGAACGCCCGGGATCCTGGTTGCCACGCCTGCAGGAAGTCGGAGAACGGCTGGCCGAGGAATGGGTCTCGGCACGCCGCCCCAAGGAGGATGACAGCGGCCCGCGCCCGGACGAACTACGCGCCTCCGACGACGATCGCGAGCGGTTCGTCCAGGTGCTCCAGGACGCCCACGCCGACGGCCGCCTCATGCTCGACGAGCTGGAGGAACGGCTCGGCGTCGTCTACGCGGCCCGGACACTGGGCGAGCTCGCCGCGGTGACGGCCGACCTGCTGCCGGCGGAGCAGCAACCGCTGAACCTCGACGGCAGGCCGGTGTCGGCGTTCTTCAAGCAGGAGCAGCGCGGCGGACGCTGGGTGGTGCCCGCCGAGCTGACCGTGACCGCCATGTTCGGCACCACCAAGCTGGACCTCCGCGAAGCCATCCTGCAGAACCGGCGCGTCATCATCAACGCGACGCTGGTCTTCGGCGGTCTCGAGATCCACGTGCCCGAGGGCCTTGAGGTGATCCGCGTCGCGAAGGGCAGCACGGTCCGGCTGACCAAGCAGCCGACCGAGCCCGAAGCGCCGGTGGTCGAGGTGCGCACCACGAACTTCGTGGGCGACGTCAAGGTCAAAGAGCCGCCCCGCCGCAAGCGCCGCCGCTGATCCCCTATCCGGCCGTGTCGAAGTTGATCGCGCTGTAGGCGCGCAGCTTCGTGAGCTGGTGCTCGCTGTCCACCTTGCGGATGGTGCCGGAACGCCCGCGCATCACCAGCGAGTGCGTCAGCGCCACCCCGCCCCTGAACCGTACGCCCTGCATGAGCTCGCCCTGCGTGATGCCGGTCGCCGCGAAGAACACATCCTCAGAACGCACCAGGTCGTTGGTGGTCAGCACCTGGCCGAGGTCGTGCCCGGCGTCGAGCGCCTTCCGCCGCTCGGCGTCGTCGCGCGGCCACAGCTTGCCCTGGATGACACCACCCAGGCACTTGAGCGCGCACGCGGCCACGATGCCCTCGGGCGTGCCGCCGATGCCCAGCATCAGGTCGATGCCGGTGTCGGCGCGGGCCGCCATGATCGCGCCCGCCACGTCCCCGTCGACGATGAACTTGATCCGCGCCCCGGTCTCCCTGATCTCCTTGACCATCTGCTCGTGCCGCGGGCGGTCGAGTACGACGACCGTCACGTCGGAGGACGAACAGCCCTTGGCCCTGGCGACCGCCTGGATGTTCGTGGCGACCGGAGCCTCGATGTCGACCACGTCAGCGGCGTCGGGGCCGGTGACCAGCTTCTCCATGTAGAACACGGCCGACGGGTCGTACATCGAGCCGCGCTCGCTCACCGCGATCACCGACACCGCGTCCGGCATGCCGAGCGCCGTCAGCCGGGTGCCGTCGATCGGGTCCACGGCCACGTCGCAGTCGGCGCCGCTGCCGTCGCCGACGCGTTCGCCGTTGAACAGCATCGGGGCGTGGTCCTTCTCGCCCTCCCCGATGACCACCACCCCGTTCATCGACACGGTGTTGATCAGCTGGCGCATCGCGTTGACCGCGGCGCCGTCAGCGCCGTTCTTGTCGCCCCTGCCCACCCAGCGGGCCGCCGCCATCGCGGCCGCCTCGGTGACGCGTACGAGTTCCAGAGCCAGGTTGCGATCAGGGGCGCGCTCTCCCGTGGCCAGCGCTGCGGGTACGGACGTCTGATCGGACATGATGAAGGGCCTCCTCGTGGACAAACTGTCTCGATCGTAGTTGTCCCTGTATCCCCGGTCACCGGAGGATAATGTGCCTGCCATGAGCAGCGATGTGGAACAACCGGCGACAGCCCGCACCTCCGGGCGAGGCGCGGCCACGCGCAGCGCGCTACTCAAGGCCGCCAGAGACGTCTTCGTCTCCAAGGGTTTCGCCGAGGCCGGAGTGACCGATGTGGTGGCCAAGGCCGATGCCAGCGTGGGCAGCCTCTACCACCATTTCTCCGGCAAGGCCGACCTCTACCTCACGCTGTTCGAGGAGTGGCAGGGCAGGCAGGCCCAGCGGACCAAGCAGGCCGCCCGCGAGGCTCGCGCCGAAGGAGAGAACGACCCGATGCGGGTCTTCATCCGCGCCGCCCGCGCCTACCTCGACGGGTGCATCGAGGAACGCGAGCTCGCCGCGCTGTTCCTGCGCGGCGACGGGCCGCCCGGCTTCGAGCTCGTCATGCGCGCCCGGTTGCGCAAATGGGCCGAGCGCAACGCCGCGCTCTTCGAGGACCAAGGGGCACTGGTGGTCGTCCTCACGGGCGCGCTCGCGGCCGCCGTCTCCGAGGTGGTGCTGTCGGACGACCCCGCGCTGGCCGAGGACGTGCTCGCCATCATCGGCCAGATCCGCCCGGCCGCTTCGTCGGGCGGCATCACCAGCGGGTAATCTCGCCAGTTGTGCGACGGTTCACGGAAGGTTTCTACGGCTACGCGGTAGCCCTGCTCGTCTGTCTTGTGGGGGTAGGGCTGTTCCTGCTGGTCACGCCGCAGAGCCGGGAGGAGCACATTCCCAAGCTCAACTACTCCATCACCGTCGCCAACTTCGCACATGACGTGCCCTACCAGGTGTGGGCGCCCGCGAAGGACCCGGCGGGCTGGATCCCCAACAGCAACAAGATCGCCAAGGGCTCCGGCGGGGCCCAGGTCCTCTACCTGGGCTATGCGACGGCCAAGAGGCAGCACGCCATGTTCGTGCAGAGCGACGAGAAGCCGGCCGCCGGGTTCGCCGACCGGATGGCCAACTCCAACCGGGCCGTGGGCACCCAGCAGGTGGCCGGGCAACCCTGGGAACAGCGCTTCCGCGAGGACAAGAACCAGCGCTCGCTGATCCGGGTGCTGCCGGAGGTCACCTTGGTCGTCACCGGCACGGCCGACTGGACCGAGCTGGGCGAACTGGCCGCCATCCTGCAACAGCGACCGAAGCCGACAAGCTGACCCACGCCTCCGACCGGAGGCGGCGGCCGGAGGCGAGAGTCTGACCCGCTCCTCGCCGGGGCTCCTCGGCGGGCCAGGGCGCGGGATGTCGGTGCCTGACTCTAGGGTGGTGCCCGTGGCAGAAGAGAAGGCACCCTCATACGAGCAGGCCCGCGAGGAGTTGACCGAGGTGGTGCGCCGCCTGGAGACGGGCGGGCTCACCCTGGAGCAGTCGATCGAGCTGTGGGAGCGCGGCGAGAAGCTGGCCGCCATCTGCGAGGAGTGGCTACAGGGCGCCAGGGTGAAGCTCGCCGCCGCCATGGCCCGCCGCGCCGACCCCACCACCAACCAGTCGGACGACGCCCCGTTCTAGTCGCCCACAGCCGGACGACGTCCCACAGCCGGACGACGCTCGTTCTGGCCGCTGATGCCCGTCAGGCGGAGCGGTGGAGGGCCACTACCGGGATGCGGCGGGTGGTCTTCTCCTGATACTCCGCGAAACCCGGGGCGATCGTGACCACGTGGGCATAGAGCCTGTCGCGCTCTTCCTCGCCCACGACCTCGGCCGTGAGTTCGTACGTCTCCGTCCCGATCTCGGCGGTCACCTCGGGGTTGGCGACCAGGTTGTGGTACCACGCCGGGTGGTGGTCCGCGCCGGCGTACGAGGCGATGACGATGTAGCGGTCACCGTCCTCGAAGTACATCACCGGGCTGGTCGTGCGCTTGCCGCTCTTGGCGCCCGTGGTCGTGAGAAGCAACAGGTTGGCACCCTCGAACATGCCCCCGACCTTGCCCTTGTTGGCACGGAACTCGGCGATGATCTGCTCGTTGAAGTCGTTCGCCATGATCGCTCCTCGAATCGGAAATTTCTCCATTTATGGCAGCCAAAGCCTAGCCGGAGATATTTCCGTTTACCACGTTTATGCTCAGTCTGTGTGCGAGCGTCGATCTCTGCCGATCATCGGGCAGCCCCAGCCCGAACGGGCGGACGCGGCCCGCAACAGGCAGAAGATCATCGAAGTGGCCGCCAAGATGGTCGCCGACGGAAGTCTCGGCCGGCTCTCCCTCGACGAGGTCGCCCGTGAGGCGTGCGTGGGGGTCGGCACCGTCTACCGTCGCTTCGGGGATCGGGCCGGTTTGGTGCTGGCGCTGATCGACGATCGCGAGCGGCGCTTCCAAGAAGACTTCCTGCGCGGGCCGCCGCCGATCGGGCCGGGCGCGCCTCCTGCCGAGCGGATCAGGGCGTTCCTGCACGCGCTGATCGATCGGGTGGTGGCGCAGATGGACCTGTTCCTGCTGCTCGGGCCGCCGACCGCACAGCTCAGTGGGGCGTACAGGGCGCATCACACCCACCTGGCCGGACTCCTCACCCAGGTACGCCCGGAAGGCGCGAGTTTCCTGGCCGACGCGCTGCTGGCGCCGATCAACGCCCATCTGCTCCAGTACCAGCGGGACCAACGTGGCATGTCGATCGAGGAGATCAAGGCCGGATTCGACGCCTTGACCCAGGCGATCAGAACATGAGGCAAGGCAGGTCGCCCTCGAAGTCCGGTTCAAGCGGTTTCGAGAGCCAAGCGCCCGCTAAAAAGCCAGGTCGGGAGCGGGCCGTCCCCGAAAGCCGGCTCAGGAGGCGGTTTCGTCGGAAGCCTTCTTGCGGGGCTTGCGGGGTTTGGCGGGGTCTTCCGTACGGACGGTCAGGCGGTCGTCGCTGAGCCGGATCGTCAGTAGGGAGCCGGGGGCCACGTCCTTGGCCAGCCGGACGACCTCCCCGGACGGATCCTGGACGATGGCGTAGCCGCGTTCGAGCGTGGCGGCGGGCGAGAGGGCGACGAGCCGGGCGCGGAGATGCGACAGTGAGTCCTCCGCGCGGTCGAGCGAGCCGCCCAGCGAGCGCCTGGTCCGGTCGCGGAGCGCCTCGACCTGCTCGGCCCGGCGTTCGAGCTCGCGCACCGGGTCGGCCAGCGAGGGCCGGGAGCGCGCCGACGTCAGCCAGGACATCTCCCGGTCGAGCCAGCCGCCGAGCACCCTGCGACCCCTGTCACGCAGCTGACGCACCAGCGTGAGCTGCTCGCCCACGTCGGGCACCACCTTCTTGGCGGCGTCGGTCGGCGTCGAGGCCCGTACGTCGGCCACCAGGTCGAGCAGCGGACTGTCCTGCTCGTGGCCGATCGCGCTCACGACAGGAGTGCGGCAGGCGGCCACGGAGCGCACCAGCGTCTCGTCGGAGAACGGCAGGAGGTCTTCCAGGGAGCCGCCGCCACGGGCGATGACGATCACTTCGATCTCGGCGTCCGCGTCGAACTTACGCAGCGCCTCGGTGACCTCGCCCACGGCGTACGGGCCCTGGACGGCCACCTCCTCGACCTTGAACCGCACGGCCGGCCAGCGGCGCCTGGAGTTTTCCAGCACGTCACGCTCCGCCGCCGAGTCGCGGCCACAGATCAGCCCGACCGTGCCGGGCAGGAACGGCAGCCGCCGCTTCCTGTCGGCGTTGAACAGGCCCTCGGCGGCCAGCAGCTGGCGCAGCCGTTCGAGCCGCGCGAGCAGCTCGCCCACGCCGATCGGCCTGATCTCCAGCGCGGTGAAGGCGAACGAGCCCTTGTTGACCCAGAAGTCGGGCTTGACGTGCACCACGACCCGCGCGCCGTCGGCCGGGCGGGGCATGGTCGCTTCGTAGACGCCGCGCGGGGCGGTGACCCGGGCCGACACGTTGGCCACCGGGTCGCGCAGCGTCATGAACACCGTGCCGCCACGCGCGCTCAGATCGGTGATCTGGCCCTCGACCCAGACCGTGCCCAGCTTGCCGATCCAGCCGCCCACCATCTGCAGGACGGTGCGGATCGGCAGCGGAGACTCGGGCGAGGTCTTCGAGGTCATGGCGGAAGACTACGGTGCCGGGACGACTTATTCCCCGGCCTGCAGCTTGACCAGGCGGTTCTCGAACATCCGGACAACCTCGGGCCGCCCGCTCGTGGCCTGCTCGTACGCGATGAGCTCGGTGATCTGCTCGGCGGACTTGCCGCGCATCCTGGCGCGCAGGGAGGCGACGGTCAGCTCGGAGTAGCCGGGCAGCGGCTCGGCCAGGTCGGTGGCGGCCTTCGTCTCGGTGACGGCCGCTGCCTCGGCGGTGGCCTTCGCCTTGGGAGTCGCCTTCGGCTTGGGGGTGGTCTTTGCCTCGGGGCTTGCCTCCGCCTCGGTGGTCGCCTCGGTCTCGGTGGCGGTCACCGTCTCCGTGGCGGCCCTGGCCTTGGGGGCGGCCTTCGGCTTGGCGGCGGCCCGAGGCTTGGCAGGGGTCCGGGGCTTGGTGGCCCGCGCGGGCTTGACCTCGACGGCCTCCGGCGCGACCGGCTCCGCCCCGGCCACCGGTTCGGGGGCGACAGCGGGCTCGACGGTGGCGACTTCAGGCTCGGGGGCGACCGCAGGCTCGACGGTGGCGGCCTCAGGCTCGGGCGCGATCTTGGGCTCAGGGACGGCGACGGGTTCGGGCACGACAGCGGGCTCAACGGTCGCGGCCTCAGGCGCGGCCACCGGCTCGGGAGTGGTCACCGGGGCGGGCGCGGCGGCAGCGGTCTCGGTGGTGGTTGCCTCGGGCTTCGGCTTGGCCGCCGGGGCGAAGATGACCGGGTCCGGCTTGGTCTTGGGGGAGCCGTTGGACGCGGGGGTGTCGGACGGCGTGGGGCGCGGCGCGAAGATGACCGGCTCCTTGCGAGCGGGCTTCGCCACCTCCTCGTCTGCGGTCACGGGCGGCGTCACCTGGTCGGCGGCGGACGGGCGGGAGTCGTGGTCCGCCTCCTTGTCCTCCTTGCCGCCGATCCCCTTGATCGAGTTCTTCATCCGGTCGACGAGCAGCAGCGCCTGACCGGCCGCGCTCAAAGTGGTCTGGATCACGAGGAGGGGAAGGTCTTTGGCCTTCTCCTTCAGCTCGTCCTTGTTGGTGATGGTCTTCGTGATGTTGCGTATCACGTCGCTGAGGGACATGACGTCTCCCTGGGAGGTCTGTATTGGACGGCCAGTCTGGCACGGCGGGCAACCACGCACGCGCGGGCCTGTTGGCCGCTCCACGTAGCATAAGAAGTATGGAGCCCCAGACCCCCACTTCCCGCCGAGTGCTCGTTGCCCGGCCACGCGGCTACTGCGCCGGAGTCGATCGAGCCGTGGTGGCGGTCGAGAAAGCCCTGGAGCAGTACGGTGCGCCCGTCTACGTGCGTAAGCAGATCGTCCACAACACGCACGTGGTCAAGACGCTGGAGGCCAGAGGCGCGATCTTCGTCGAGGAGACCGATGAAGTGCCCGAGGGTGAGATCGTGGTGTTCTCGGCCCACGGTGTCTCGCCCGCGGTGCACGACGAGGCCAGGCAACGCGGATTGCGCACGATCGACGCTACCTGCCCGCTGGTCACCAAGGTGCATAACGAGGCAAAGAGGTTCGCGGGTCAGGAATACGACATCCTGCTGATCGGACACGAGGGGCACGAAGAGGTCGAGGGCACCGCCGGTGAGGCGCCCGACCACATCCAGCTCGTCGACGGCCTCGACTCCGTCGACCGGATCCAGGTCAAGGACCCGTCCAAGCTGGTCTGGCTGTCGCAGACCACGCTCTCGGTCGACGAGACCAACGAGACGGTGGCCAAACTCAAGGAACGCTTCCCCACGCTGATCGACCCGCCCAGCGACGACATCTGCTACGCGACGCAGAACCGCCAGGTCGCGGTCAAGGAGATCGCCGCCGAGTCGCAGCTGGTCATCGTGGTCGGGTCGGAAAACTCCTCCAACTCCAAGCGCCTGGTCGAGGTGGCCAAGGACTACGGCGCCGACGCCTCCTACCTGGTCGACAACGCCACCTTCATCCGGGACGAGTGGCTCGAGGGCGTGACCACGGTCGGCGTGACCAGTGGCGCCTCGGTGCCGGAGGAGCTGGTCGCCGAGGTGCTGGCCCGGCTGGCCGAGCACGGGTTCGACGACGTCGCGGAGGTCGAGCCGGTCCACGAGAGCGTGCGCTTCGCACTGCCGCACGAGCTCCGCAAGGACCTCCGGGCTTCCTGACCTCGGGCGCGCGTAGCCTCGTCAGCGTCCCCGGGCGTGCCCGGGGGCCTGGTCACTCCTCGGTGCGCGCCGTGCCGTACACCTTGGGCTCGAAGTAGCCCTCAGGCTCCGGTACGAACGACTGGCGCGGGCGTGGCGCTTCGGCGCCCGCCCGCAGCTCCTCGCGCAGATCCCGTACGTTGTCGCGCAGCCCGCGACGCCAGGCGACGACCAGCACGATCGCCGAGCCCGCGAACAGCCAGGGCGCCCCGCGCGACAACGAGCTGAACAGGCCGACCAAGAGCGACTGCATGATCGACAGCGCGCCGAACGCCCGGCCCAGCTCGACGAAGAACGTCGCGACGAAGAACACCAGCGGCGGCGTCACCACCAGCGACAACAGCTCGCGCGGGTTGACCAGGAGCACGCCGAGCAGGCTCGCCACCACGAACACCGGCCCGACCACGATCGGCAGGTTGATCACGGCGGCCACGACATAGGCCGCCAGTGTGGCGATCAGGGCGAGCGCGATGGCACCGCGAGCGGTCAGCCTGACGGCTGATCGCTTGCCTCTCTCACTCATTGGCCCCCGCCCCCTTACTGCGACCCGTTGGCCAACTTACCGTTCGCGTGCGAGATCAGAGACGAGGTTTCCAGCAGTTCGGGCGAGGCCAGCGGCCTGGGCAGGCCCTCCAGCATCTCCGGAGCGTCGAGTTCGCCGTCGACGACGCCCAGATCGTGCAGCTTGCGCGCGCTGACCAGTACGCGGCTTTCGAGCGATCCCACAGTCTTGTTGTACGCCTCGACGGCCCGGGTCAGGGACTTGCCCAGGGACTCGACATTCCTGCCCAGCGACGAGAGCCGCTCGTACAACTCCTTGCCCAGCTCGAACACCGCACGCGCGTTCTCGCTCAGCGCGGCCTGCTGCCAGGCGTACTGGGCGGTGCGCAGCATCGTGATCAGCGTGGTCGGGGTGGCGATGTGCACGCGGCGCGTCATCGCGTACTCCAGCAGCGCCGGATCCCGCTCCAGCGCGGGCGCCAGGAACGCCTCACCGGGGATGAACAGCACCACGAACTCCGGCGACGGGTTGAACCCCTGCCAGTACGCCTTGGCGGCCAGCCGGTCGACGTGCTCGCGTACGTGCCTGGCGTGCGCGTCGAGCCGCACGGTGGCCAGCGAGTCGTCGGACGCCTCCGCGGCCTCCAGATAGGCGGCCAGCGACACCTTGGAGTCGATCACGATGTTCTTGCCGCCGGCCAGCCGCACGATCATGTCGGGCCGCATGGCGCCCTCGGTGACCTGCTCGTCGAAGTCGCAGTAGCGCTGCATCCCGGCGATCTCGGCGACCCTGCGCAGCTGCAGTTCGCCCCACCGGCCACGGGCCTCGGGCCGTTGCAGCGCGCGGACCAGTGCCGTGGTCTGCGAACGCAGCTCCGCGCTGCTCTGCCGGACGAACTCCATCTGCTTGGCCAGCTCCGCCCGGCCGGCGCGCTGGGCCGACTCGGTGTCGCGCAGCTGGGCCTCCACCCGCGTGAGCGCGTCCTTCAGTGGTTCGACCAGGTGCTCGACCGCCTGCCTGCGCTGGTCGAGGTCGCCGCTGGCCTCGGCGCGGCTGGCGGCCAGCCGCGTCTCGGCCAGCTCCAGGAAGCGGAGGTTGTTGACGTCTAGCGCCCGGGTGGACAGCGCCTGGAAGCGCTCGGCGAGCTGCTCCTCGACGTAGACGAGCTTGTCGGCGGCCGATCTGGCCTTGGCGTCGGACTCGGCCAGCCGCACCGCCGCCCGGGTGCGGGCGATCATGAACCCGATGGCCAACCCAACGGCGAGGCCGATGAGAAGCGAGACGACATCCACTCCTTCGCTGTCCACTCCAACGATGATTGCAGGTCATCGATCGCGGATCTCTCCGACACGCTTGGGCATTCCGCTTGTGCGCCTCATCATCAGTCACCCACAGTACTTGTATGATTACCCGATGGCGGCCGACGCTGTCGCTCGTGGCGGCGCTCGCCGTGGCGGCCGGCGTGGTCGCGCTGGCGGTGGTGGTCGTCCGCGCCGGCTCCCCGCGCCCCGTCGCCGCCCTGAACCCTCGGCCGGCGCTGCGGTGGGAGGCCGGCGCGTGCGTACGCCGATCCGCCGAACGCTACGACCTGACGCCCTGCAACGGCGGCGACGCGGAGGTGGTCGCCTTGTCCGCCGACCCACCGGGGCCGGGCGCCTGTCCCGACGACGTCGACGACGTCCTGCGCATCGACGGAGGGCGCGCCGCCTGCGTACGCAACTTCCTCGAACCGCACCCCGGCGCGCCGGGCGGTGGCGGGGGAGTGCTCAGACCGGGCGACTGCGTCGCGCTCGACGGCCGCGAGCGGCCGTGTTCGGGATCAGGCTGGTACGGCAGAGCCGTCGCCCTCGTCCGTTCACCGTCGAGCTGCCCCGCGACCACGCTCGACACGCTGACTTTGGACGGTCCGGCACCCGGCACGCCATTCGGCGACGCCGTGATCTGCCTGGGCCGCGGCGGCAAGGTGCTCGGCCGGGGGATGTGCGTGGCCGAGCCGGGCCCCGGCGCGGTGACCAGGTCGGCGATCGACCGGGTCGCCTGCGCGTCGCCGAGGGCCTGGGCCCGGGTGACCGCCTTCGCCGAGTCCGCCGCGAGCTGCCCGGGCAGCTCCGAGCGCTACCTGGAGGCTCGGGGCGCCTATCGGCCCGTGACCTGCCTGAGTCTTGTGAGCAAGTAAACTCGGCGAACGTGAGCCTCTCCATCGGCATTGTCGGTTTGCCCAACGTCGGCAAGTCCACGCTGTTCAACGCGTTGACCAAGACCGGCAACGCTCTAGCCGCGAACTACCCGTTCGCCACCATCGAGCCCAATGTGGGCATCGTGGGCGTGCCCGACGACCGGCTGCCCAAGCTGGCCGAGATCTTCTCCTCGGCGAAGGTGCTGCCCGCCAAGGTGGAGTTCGTCGACATCGCCGGCCTGGTCAAGGGCGCCTCGGAGGGGCAGGGGCGGGGCAACCAGTTCCTCGCCAACATCCGTGACACCGACGCGATCTGCCAGGTGATCCGGGTCTTCACCGACCCCGACGTCACGCACGTCGACGGCGAGATCTCTCCCAAGCGCGACATCGAGACCATCAACACCGAGTTGATCATGGCCGACCTGCAGACCGTCGAGAAGGCCGTGCCGCGCCTGCAGAAGGAGGCGCGCCACAACAAGGACAAGAAGGCCGCCCTGGAGGCCGCGGAGGCCGCTCTGGCCGTGCTCGAGACCGGCAAGACCATCTTCGAGAGCGGCCTCGACCGTGAGGAGCTGCGTGAGCTCCACCTGCTGACGGCCAAGCCGTTCCTCTACGTGTTCAACCTCGACGCCGACGAGCTGATCGACTCCGCGCTCAGGGAGCAGCTGTCCACCCTGGTCGCCCCGGCCGAGGCGGTCTTCCTCGACGCCAAGATCGAGTCGGAGCTGGTCGAGCTCGACGACGAGGAGGCGCTGGAGCTGCTGCAGTCGGTGGGCCAGGAGGAGTCCGGCCTGTCGCAGCTGGCGAGAGTGGGCTTCGAGACGCTCGGCCTGCAGACCTACCTGACGGCCGGGCCCAAGGAGACCAGGGCCTGGACGATCCGTAAGGGCGCCACCGCGCCCGAGGCCGCCGGCGTGATCCACACCGACTTCCAGCGCGGCTTCATCAAGGCCGAGGTCGTCTCGTTCGACGATCTGGTCGAGGCGGGCTCCATCGCCAGCGCTCGCTCGGTGGGCAAGGCCCGCATCGAGGGCAAGGACTACGTCATGCGTGACGGAGACGTCGTGGAGTTCCGCTTCAACGTCTAATACGTGTGGCGAAAGTCCGTCTGACCTGTGGCGGAGTGGGTTGGGCGGCCTTTGCGGTCGGCGCAGGGTCCGCAGCGTGCTGACTTCGGTCAGCGCGCGGGTTTAGGGGTTATGCTGCTTCGGTGAGCTGGAACACCAGCAGGTAGGCAGCCAGCGCGCGCAGGTTCGGCCCGTACGACGACGGCGCGCCCGCCACCGTCCGCGGCAGGTCCGCGCCGGTGAGGTGGCCGCACCCGCCACATCGGCAGCGATGCGCCCGGTGCTCGGTCACCGTCACGGTGACCAGGGGAATGTCACGCACCTGACGGCGCGAATAGCCGACACTCTCCTCGGCCGACAGCGGTTTCCCGCATCCGCTGCACGCGGCCGGGATGTGGTCTTCCACCTCACTCGTGCAGGAGCATCCGCAGCTCCGCTCCACGGCCAGAAGCGCACGGGAGTGGCTGGTCGCGCGCGGAGTCGGTTCCTGAGTCCGGTCGCTCGCCACTGAGAGGGGCCCGCGCGGCGGTCAGCCGATTCACTGTTGGTTGATACGACCCGAGTGCTATCATGGCTGATATCGGCTGAGGAGGTGGTTCTGATGTCATCCATCGTCGTCCGCGGGCTCGAGGAGTCCGTAAAGAAGCAGCTCGCCGTTCAGGCGAAGGAGCATGGCCGCTCCATGGAAGCCGAGGTCCGCGACATCCTAACGAAGGCCGCGCGCCGGCCCCACATCGGCCTGGCGCTCATGCGGGCCGCGCAGGAGGCTGGCGGGATCGACGATCTCGTTATCCCTGAGCGCAGCGACGTCGCGCGAGCGGTGGACTTCGAGTGATCGTCCTCGACACGAACGTCATCTCGGAGATCTTCCGACCGAAGCCCGATGCCCGCGTCGTGGCATGGCTGGAGTCTCTCGCCGGCGATGTGGCCATCACCTCCGTCACGCTCGCCGAGCTCCTGGCCGGCGTGCGCCGTCTCCCAGACAGCAAGCGCAGGTCGGCGCTAAGCGCGACGATTGAATTCGCGCTGCAGCCCTACCGGGAGACCAGAGCAGTGCTGTCGTTCGACGAAGAGGCGGCAGCGCACTACGCCGACGTCCTCGTTGTGCGCGAACAGGCCGGACTGCCCATCAGCACGGCAGACGCCCAGATCGCTGCGATCTGCCGGTCCCACAAGGCCGCGTGCGCGACCCGCAACATCAAGGACTTCGTGCAGACGGGAATCGAACTGCTCGACCCATGGACAGACTGAGCTGGCTCCCTCGCTGCGCCCGACGCTGGCACGCTCCTTGGCTGAAAATTCCAGAGTCGCGTTCCGGTTCAACCTTTGATGGGTTTGCCGCCTGACATGCGGAAACATTAATTTGCGCTGGTTTTTGAGGGTGTTTTGTAGCGTTTCATGTCCTCCCACGGAACGTGGTGGAGTTCCGCTTCAACGTGTAGCGGGTGACGCACCACCATGTCGCTTATCCGGCAAATATGGTGGTCAGAAGGAGTCCGACTCTCCGGGGTTGGGCCTCTGGTTTCTTCCCGTGCTGAGATGCCTGACCTTTATGACTCGTGACCTGAACGACAACTGGCGGGGCTGCTCTACTAACATCGATGTTAGTAACCTGTGTGGAGGTCGGCCTGGCAGCTCTTCGCCGGCACCGCGCCGTGCTCACTGACGAACCCGTTCCAGTCGTGGCTGTCTCGCGCAGCGGAGTCGACTGTCCGGGGCTCGATGCCGCCTACGGCCCTGGCGAATTCTGACCGCTTGGCCGCTGTGAGCGGCGGATCGCCACCCTGGCCGACCGCCGTGACGGCCTTCCCCTGGTCGATCTGCTCACCCTCTATGGCAGCTGAGCTCCAGAGTGGCCGGTCTTCGGACGTGCCTGCTCTGGGGAGGGATGGGGGGCGCGTACCAGGTGAAGGCCGACTCTGCCTCGCGCATCCGCTCCTCCAAGCCCTCTGGAGTGTCGTCTTCGACGATCAACGGCCTCGGTGCCGGCCAGGCCGCTATGGCGTAGAAACGGCGGTTGCCGAGACTGTAGAGCACGCTCCAGCCGGGCCATGCCTGATCGAGTAGTTCGGCCTCGGCGCGGGCCGGGCCATCCCACAGGCGGCGGTACGCCTTCGTGTGAGCCTGGCCCTTACGGTGGCGGCCGGGGGCGCGGGCAGGGCGTCGCCGGATCATGAGATCACCCGCTCGGCGATCTCTTCCTGCCGGGCGACCTCGACCTTCAGCGCGTCGAAGGTGTCGGCGTCCACAGTGGGTTCCGCCCCTGCGCGCAACGCGTCCGGAGGGAACGCCTCGCGGCGGACGGCCCAGAAGCGGCCCCTGTCGCTGAGGATCAGCCGCCAACCGGGAATCGTCGGTTCTGGCGTAGCGGTCTTAGCATCGTCCATGGATCGCAACTCCTTTGCGATCAAGGAACCCCGTATGGCCTGCCCGCCTGCGGGGTTCCGCTTTACGTAGCGCTGACTGGTGCCATAGTTGAAGCGACTCAGCGTGTTGGACAAGACACGTAGCGTTGCTCCGAGGTCGGTGCAACGCGTGCAACGGATCGCGAGGCAGACGTGATCAGACAATCGACATCGACCGTTTCGACGACCTGGCAGGAGTTCGGCCGTGCTCTGCGGACATGGCGCGAACGGAACGAACTGAGCCTGCGTGACCTTGCCGGGCGGATTCGATGGGACTACTCATTGATCGCCAAGTGGGAGCAGGGGAAGAACCGCCCGCCCGCCGAGGCGATCACGGCCCTTGACGCCGAACTCGGCGCCGGGGGCGAACTGGTGACCCAGGCGCTTCGTGCGGCCATGGCCGAGACCGATCGGCTACGAAGGGGTACCGTCCAAGCAAACGCCTCAACGCGGGATGAGGGTGAGGATGTGGAGCGCAGACGACTGATGCGGAATGCGGCTGCCGTCGCCGCTGTAGGTGCGCTGGCTCCCGTGCTGACCTCGCTGACCGATGCGCTGGCCATCACGCGACGGCCGCTGCCGGGCGCGAGCGTGTCACGCGGGATGATCGACGACTGGGAAGATGCCGCCGATGTCCACGAGCAGCGAGCGCGCTTCGATCCGCCCGCCGTCGTTCTCGCCGCGCTCGCGGTCGACTACACCGACATGGCCCCTCATCTGGGCCGCGCTCAACCCGATGCCGTACAACGTGACCTCTCCCATGCCGCCGCGCGTCACGCGGCCCTGATCGGTGGCAAGTGGTTCGACCTGGGTAACCGCCGCGAGGCGCAGCGCTGGTGGGCACAAGCCCGGCAGTTGAGCGAACGGTCCGGTGATGACCTCCTGGCGTCGTGGCTGAGAGGCTGGGAGGCGGGCTACCGGCTATATGATCAGGGTGAGGATCTCGACAGTGTGCTTCTCGTGGCGGGGGAAGCACGTCGTCTCGCGGGAGATGCCCCAAGCGCGCCACTCGTGGCCGCTCTCGCAACCGAGGCTATGATCCTTTCGATGGTCGGGCGCCACGCTGAGGCGATCACCGCGCTACGCCGCACTGAGGAGACATACGAGCGGCTGCCTTCCTCGGGAGGCTCAGATCAAGGCCGTACGCTGTGGTACGACCGAACGCTCATCTACACTCTCGCGGGGGACGCCAAGCGCGCCGAGGATGCCCGCCATACGGCCGAGAGCCTCTATCCGGCGGGGCATCGCACAGCGACCCTGCTCGCGCTCTATGGCGCCGCGCTCCACGCCCGCACCGATCCCGCCGAGGGCACGCGTCGGGGGTTGCGACTCCTCGACGCAATACCCCCTGAGCGACGCGATACCCGAGTGATCTCAGCGGCCCATCTGATCATCGACGCCTTGCCGGAGAAGGCCCGCGCTCTGTCTTCGGCACGGGAACTGCGCGCCCTGGCGGTGAGTGGCCGGTCGGCCTGAGCCGGACACACGACGACGCCCCGCTGGTCGATGGCCGGCCGGGGGTGGACGAACCGCGGCCGGGAGTTCTGCGTCAACGGCTGATTCTTGGATAAGTGAGTTGTCAACCACTTTGGGCCCCTACGCGTCGAATCGTCACAGCGTTTACGCTGACTCGGGAGGGCCCTCATGATCCGTCGCATCATCCGGAAACGACGTCCCGCACCTTCACTGGCGGGCATCAGCCTCGAAGAGGAGCTCGCACTGTTGCGGGTCGAGCTCATGTACGGTCTGCGCGTCAATCGCGAGGCGTACTTGCGCAGGAAAGTGGACGAGCGCGAAGAGCTCGCCATGCGGGTGCGCGGGCAGGACGCCGCCGCCATGCTCGAAGGCCTGCGTGGTTCGCTGGAGCGGTCGGTGGCGCCCACGGTGGTCGATCTACGTAGCAGGAGACGGCGCGACTTGGGACAGGACCCAGAGCCTGCCTGAGGGCGCGCCACGCACCAGGCCGCAGGCCCCTTGGCGGGCATGCGGCCGTTCGCGTGTTATACCAATTCCGCAGGTCAAAGAGAGTCCATGGCTGGTTTGGACAGGAATCCGTGGCCGCAGGGCTATGCCATTACCGGCCTCTGGCCTGGTCAAATGCCCATTTGGCAGGGGAAGTGACAAGAGTTGGCACTCCAGCGTGGCATACACAACCTGGTTTGCCCATGGACGGCGATGCCTGCAGCATGGGCGTGGCTTTCCTGGAACAATGGCGGAGACCGGTAGGGTGACTGCTTCACCGCGGATGATGGGGATCGGCAACGGACGACACCGCGCCAGCCCGGGGGATCGGCGCGAGCGGAGGCGTGATGGCTCGTAGGTCAACCGTCCAGCAGGGTCCTCGGATCCCTGGCGACCCCGAGCTTTCGGCTCGCCATGACATGGCCGACTTCGACGTGTCGCCTGCCCGCAGGCCGCGCCGTGGCGGCTGGTCTGGCGCCGGCGGGAGATGGCTGGTGTGGACCGGCCGAATCGTTCTTTGGGCGCTTATCATAGTTATCGTGGTTAATGGGGTCCGTGCCCCATTTGAGAGGTTTACTCAGAGTGGCGCGGCGGCTCCGAATGAGGCGCCCGTGGCCAATCACGGATTCCCGGCCGACCGCGGCATGGCGTTCGCGGCCCAGTTCGCCGGCGTCTATCTGAATTTCACTCCCGCCGACGCGCAGAGCAGGGCGGGCAAGCTGGCCGCGTTCCTGGCGGACGGCATGGATCAGCAGATGGGCTGGGACGGCAATGGCAAGCTGGCCGCCGTCGCGATCCAGCCCTACGACATCGAGGCCACCAGCGCCAGCGACGCGATCGTCACCGTGGCCTTCCAGTCGGGCTCCCGCCGGATGATGCTGTCGGTCCCGATCTACTACTCGGCCGACGACGGCGGCAGCTTCGTCGTCTCCGGCCGGCCCGCCATACTGCCCGCGCCCGGCCGGGCGGATCTGCCCCAGCTCGCCAAGCCCGAGAACGACGACGCCGTCGCCGCCGAGCTCAAGCCGCAACTGGAGGACTTCTTCAAGAACTACGGCTCAGGCGACACGACGGGATTGCAGCGCTATGTCGCCCCGGGCAAGAGCATCACGAGTTTCGGCGGCGCCTTCACCTTCGCCGAGCTCAAGGACATCGTGGTGCCTGTGGGGGGCGCCACTCGAGAGATCCAGGTGGTCGTGGTGTGGAGCGTGCCGAGCGGCGCGACGCCGTCGGCCGAACCGGACGCCGCCGACGCCAACGCGGTCGGCGCCCGCCTGGAGCAGGCATATCGCCTCACCGTCGAGAAGCAGGGCGACAAATGGTACGTCGACGACATCCGCGGTGCCGGTCGGGCCGTTGGGTAGACGCACGAACGCCCTGTTGATCGGTACCCCCGGGAGGACAAAGAAGTGATCTTGAAAACGATAGTGCTCAACCTGATCGAAATGACGCCAACGCCCGCCCCCACCGGCATCGACTCCGAGGGGCTCGCCAACTTCCTGCGGGCCTTCTTCGCCCCGCTCTTCCTTGTCGTCGTCTCCGTGGTCGCGCTCTTCTTCCTCTTCACGCGCGAGATCACGAGGTTCGTGCAGTTCCTCATCCTGGCCATCGCCATCGGCGTGATCTTCTACGTGCCCAACATCATTGAGGTGACGGCGAAGGCGATCGCGGGAGCACTGGGCATCAAGTAAAGGGTTGAGACCGCTCAAGGGCGGTCATTGTACGAGCGGGTGGAGAGGAGGACCGCGTGGACCTGCCCACGTATACCAATATTTGGCGAATTGAGAAGCGGCTCTACAAGCTGTACGACCTACGGCTGCCGATGCCCCTCCCGATCGTGTGGATCGGCGTGTTCGTCGGCGTGCTGGCTCCATGGTCCCTGCTCCTCATGCTCCTGCACATCCCTTTCGCCGCACCATGGCACGTGCTTTACCTGGTGCCACCGGGTGTCGTCACCTGGCTGTCCACCCGCCCGGTGATCGAGAGTAAGCGTTTGACCGAGCTCCTGCAGTCGCAGCTGCGCTACGTGGGCGAGCCGCGGGCCTGGTGCCGGATGGCGCCGACCTCCGAGCCCGAGACGGTCACCTTCGCGGGACGCGTCTGGCGGGTCACGCCCAAGCGGGTCAAGGCGCCGCGCAAGGCCCGCCAGCCCCAGCGCAAGCGCCGCGCCGAGCTGGAGCTCGCCACCCAGACCAGGCGGGCCGTCGGCGCCGAGCCGGTTACCGGCCCGCGCCAGGTCCGCCCCGCGGTCGCGGCCGCCGCCGCGGCGGCCGCCCAGGCTCCGGTCGCCGAGCCCAGGCCCGCCCGTCCCGGCTGGGGTTCGGTCACGCGCCGCGGCACCGCGCCCGCCCTGGGCGCCGAGCTCGCGGTCCAGCCGCCGGCACTTCAGCCTGAGCCCTCCGTACGCCCCGACAAGACACTCGCGATGGGCTCACGGCCGGCCCAGGCGGGGTCGTCGGCGGACAAGACATCGGGTGTGGGGCCAAGAGCGGGCAGGGCCGCTGAGAGCGGCTCACGGCCTACGGAGCGGCCGCTGATCGCCGTACAGGGGGACGAGGGCGGCGAAGACGTCGTCCTGGCGGCCGGGAAACCGGTCGACAGGAGTGGGGAAGAGGTCGCCCGGGTGGCCGGAAAGCCGGTCGACAGGAGTGGGGAAGACATCGCCCGTGCGGCCGGAAAGCCGATCGACACGGAGGCGCTGCGGCGACTGCGCAGGTTGGCGGCGAGCGCCGACACGACGGTGTCCAGCGAGTCGACCCGCGCTGAGACGACTCGCGCTGAGACGAGTCGGGCTGAGACGACCCGCGCCAGGGCGGTCCCGTCTGAGGCGGTGAGCGCCGACACGACGGCGTCCACCGAGGCGGCCCGCACCGAGGCGGCTCCCTCCGACGTGACCCGCGTTGGGGCGGCCCCCTCTGACGCGACCCCCTCTGACGTGATCCACTCCGAAGACGTGACCCGCGCTGAGGCGCCGCACAGCGAAACCGCCTCTCGTGAGGCGATGGCCGGTGGAGCGGCGGAGGCGGGCGGGTCCTCGGGGATGGGCCGGAGTGAGGTATCGCGATCGGCCGACGGCGCCGGTCGCGAGGACGAGCGCGCGACCGGGCCCGAGGAGGTGCGCGCTGCCGGTCCCGAGGAGGTGCGTGCGCCTGGTCCCGAGGAGGTGCGTGCGGCCGGGGTGGACGAGGTGGCACGTGACCAGCACAGGAAGGGGAAGCCGCCCAGGCAGAGCCCGCCGCTCGTGTTCCCGGATGTGCAACGGCTCTGGCCGCCGCTCAGCCCCGACAGCAAGCCGGTGCGGTTCATCCGGCCGGTGACGCGCGACGACGAGGCCCCGAGGGCCGGGACGGCTCCCGTGGGACGCGACGAGCCCGCGACCACCGCGTCCCTCCAAGGGCCCGAGACCACCGCGTCGGTTCACGAGATCGGCCCCGCCAAGAGTGAGCGGGCCCGTCAGGAGCACGGCCCGGCGAAGGGCGAGCGAGGCCGTCAAGGGACCGGCCCCGCGAAGGGCGAGCGAGCCGCGTCGGCAAGCGACCGCGACAGCGGGACGTATGCGGACGAGGCGGCGGTCAGCAGGGCGTACGCGGACGAGGCGGTGGGCATCGGGCGGTTCGAAAGCGAGCAGAGCGGGCAGGGCGGGCAGAGCGAGCAGGCCGTGCGGCCGCCCGCGGCCAGGCAGATCACCCAGGGGCCCACGCCGGGCGAGCGGGTGCGGCGGGTCGAGTCCGTGGTCGGCCGCGACTCCGGTGGCTGGCGGCGGATCGCGCAGGTGGTCGTCGGCGGCGGCAGCGTGCGGACCGACGGATCGGAGATCGACGAGGCCCGGACGAGGGCGGTGTTCAGTGGCAGTCGCCGGGTCGTGGTGCTCGGCTGCACCGGTGGCGCCGGGCAGAGCACGACCGCGCTGATGCTGGGGCACACCTTCGCCCAATATCGCGACGACCGGGTCGTGGCCATCGACGCCAACATCGGTGGCAACACCCTGACCAGCAGGATCGACCCGGAGACCCCCGAGACGCTGGCCTCGCTGCTGGCGGGGCTGGAGCGGGTCAGCGGTTATCTGACCATGCGGGGCTACACCACCCGCACCGGGTCGGGGCTCGAGGTGATCGGCGCCGACACCGACGCGGACGCCGAGCAGCGGCTGTCCGACCGGACGCTGTTCTCCGACCACCGGCTGGGCCAGGCCATGCACCTGCTCGACCGGCACTACAAGCTGGCCGTCATGGACCCGGCCGCCGCGCTCGCGGCTCGCGTGCTCCCGTACGCCGACCAGCTGGTCCTGGTGGTGCCCGCGAGTGAGGAGGCGCCCGAGGCGGTGGCGATGACGTACGAGTGGCTCGACGGGCACGGCTGCGCGGACCTGCGCAGGCGGGCGGTCATGGTGGTCAACGGCGTGAGCAGGCGTTCGATGGCCGATGTCGAGCAGGCGGAGTCGGTGGCCAGCGGCAGGTGCCGGGCCATCGTCAGGGTCCCCTGGGAGGACGACCTGGCGCCGGGCGGCGACGGGGTGGTCGATCCTGGGCAGTTGCGCCCGGCTGGGCGGCGGGCGTACCTCGCCCTCGCCGGGGTCGTGGTCGCGGGCTTTGCGGCACAGACGGTCCGTCCGAGCGAAGAGGAGTTGGCGAGTGACCCCCCGGGCACGAGAATCGGTGAGCGATAAGTGAACATGCGAGCAGGTCTGACTTGTTCATGCGCCGAGGGGGCGGCATGAGCAGGGGGTCCCGAGCGCATCAGCGCCTGGCGGTCCGTTATTTCGACGACCGCATCCTGCTCACCAACACCTGCGCATGGGCGTATTTCCGACTTCCGACGATCAGCTATGAGTTCGTCACGCCCGAAGAGCGTGAGGCGCTGGCCACCAACATCACGATCGCGCTGGCCACGATCCGGATGCCCGACGCCGAGGTACACCTGAGGGTCGCGCACCGCACCTATCCCGCGGCCGAATGGGCGATGGCGCTCAACGCCACCTCCGACGAGGGGTCGGGCTGGCGCGACTATCTGGAGGAGATGTACCGGCACGTCTGGGCCAAGGACTTCTGGTCCAAGGAGGTCTACATCGGTGTCCGCCTCGGCCCCCGGGGCAAGCAGGTGGGCGCGGGCGTGCTGGGGCAGCTGTTCGGCTTCTACCAGCGTACGGAGAAGGCACTCGGGCTCGAGGACGACCATGTGCCGGAGGGCGAGATCGGCAGATGGACCGAGCAGGCCGAACGGCTGGGCCGGGCACTCGCCTCCAGCGCCCTCTATGCCAGGCATGCCACCTCCGTGGAGGTGGCGTGGTTGTTCCAGCACTCGGCCGCGGGCGCGCTCGGCGATCCGCCGCCGTCTGCGAGCCCGAAGCGGCGCTGGGGCAAGGGCGAGATCGAGTCGCTGGTCGAAGGCGAGATCCACAACGGCAGGTCACTGCTGCGCATCGTGCAGCCGCAGGGTGACTCCTATGTCGCGCACCTGTCGTTCGCCCGTTTCCCGGACATCATGCCGTTCCCGGACGGCGAGCCGTGGTTGCACTTCGCCGACCAGTTGCCCTTCCCCGTCGAGGTCTCGTCGAGGATGCGGCTGATCCCGCCGGTCAAGGCGTCGAAGGATGTCGCGCGTAAGCTCGCGCACGCGCGCGACATGGACATCCACATCCGCGAGGCCGGCGCGGAGGCGCCGCTCGCGCTCGCCGAGCAGATCGACGCGGCCCGCATGCTGGAGCACGGCATCACGAAGGAGCGGCTGCCCTTCGTGTACGGCTGGCACCGGCTGATCGTGTCGGCCCCGACCGAGGACATGTGCGTACAACGGGTCGAAGCGGTCGTCGAGCACTACCGTGACATGGGCATCGACGTGGTCAACTCGACGGGCGACCAGTTCTCGCTGTTCTGCGAGGCATTGCCCGGCGAGAAGGTCAGGGTCAACGCCTATGCCCAGCGGCAGCCGCTGCGGACGATCGCCGGCGGCATGGCCACGGCGACCGTGGACCTGGGCGACCGGCTGGGCGACGGCAGCGAGGGCTGGCTCGGGCCGTACATCGGGGAGACCGTCGGCAGGGCCCGCAGCATCGTGCACTTCGACCCGCTGGTCGCAGCCACTCGCAACCGGCCGACGGCCATCGCGATCACCGGCGAGCCCGGTGGCGGCAAGACCACGCTCGCGCTGCTGATGATCTACCAGATGGCGCTACGTGGCGTCACCGTCGCCGTGATCGACCCCAAGGGCGACGCCGAGTCGCTGGTGCAGCTGCTGCAGAAGCGCGAGCGCAAGGCCCGCGTCATCCCGCTCGGCTCGGCCGCGCCCGGCCTGCTCGATCCGTTCTCGTTCGGCGACGACATCGCGGCCAAGAAGACCATGGCCACCGAGACGCTGCGCCTGCTGCTGCCCCGAATGTCGGAGGAACGCGAGTCGGCCATGATCCAGGCCGTCGCGGCCGTGTCCAACGGCGTGGACCCGTCGCTCGGCAAGGTGGTGGAGTTCCTGGAGCAGTCCACGGACGCCGCCTCCAAGAACCTCGGCGCCGTGCTTCGCTCCATGTCGGAGATGCGGCTGGCCAAACTCTGCTTCGACCCCTCAGGAGGCGACCAGGTCGACACCGAGGGCTGGACGACCGTGTTCACGCTCGGCGGCCTGACGCTGCCCGACGTGGCGACGGGCCGCGACGACTACTCCTACGAGCAACGGCTGTCGGTAGCGCTGCTCTACCTGGTCTCCCAGTTCGCCCGGCGGCTGATGAACAGCCTGGACCGCCGCGCGCCCAAGGCGATCTTCTTGGACGAGGCATGGGCGATCACGTCCACGCCCGAGGGTGCGAAGCTGGTGCCGGAGGTCAGCCGCATGGGTCGTTCTCGCAACACCGCGCTGGTGCTCGTCTCACAGAATGCCGGTGACCTGCTGAACGAGCAGGTCACCAACTGTCTGTCCTCGGTCTTCGCGTTCAGGTCCACCGAGCGGGTGGAGGTCGATCACGTGATGTCCCTGCTGGGCGTGGAGGCATCGGAAGAGCACAAGGCGGTGCTGAGATCGCTCGGCAACGGCGAATGCATTTTCCGTGATCTGGATGGCAGGGCGGGCCGCATCGGAGTAGACCTGATCTCCGAAGACCTGCTCCGCTGGCTCGACACCAATCCGACACACGACAAACCCAGCGACAACGGGCATCATGATCTTCAAGGGGGAGTGGGCGGCAGAGCGCAGGAGGTGCGGTCATGAAGATCCGGCTACCCAGGCGGCTCGCGCTCGCTCTGGCCCTGCTCGTGGGCATCCTCGTGGTGCCGATCGTGGTGGGCTCGCTCTCACCCGCCGCGGCGGCTCCCTGCGACCTGTCCGGCGCGCTCGCTCCCGAGGTGATCGGCAGCGGCTCCGACGGCATGATGCAGCCGCCCGTCCCCGAGGGCGGCGCGCCGGCGGCGCCGACCACCAACTACGCCCAGTTCGGCATGAGCGGCCAGTTCTGGCACACCTACGACCTGGGCTGCTCCGACTTCGCCGCGGTGCTCGGCAACACCTGGGCCAACACGATCTTCCTGTGGGCCAAGGCGATCGACCGGGTGACCATCACCACCTACCAGGCGGCGGCCACGGAAGGACCGCTGCAGTCCATCAAGGACGTGGTCGATGACATCGTGACGAACCTGTCCAACGCCATGTACTGGCCGCTGCTCCGGCCGCTCGTCATCCTCGGCGCGATCTGGCTGGCCTGGTACGGACTGATCCGCAAGCGGGCCACCACCACCGCCGAAGGCGTGATCTGGATGGTGCTCGCGGTCACGGTCGCGACCTGGTTCTTCAGCCGGCCCGGCGACTTCACCGGCCTCGGCACGATCGTCACGGACAAGACCGGCGAGGTCGTCAACTCCGCCTTCTCCGGCCTGCCCGGCGCGGGCGGCGCCTCCTGCCTGCCCGGCCCCGGCCAGACGAACCCGCAGGTCAAGGCGGGCGGCTACGGCCAGACCGGCACGCCCGGGGTCGACCAGAACGCCGAGGCGCTGTGGTCCACGCTGGTCTGCAAGCCGTGGCTGATGGGCCTGTTCGGCACCGCCGACCCCAACCAGCCGATCGTGCGAGACTTCGGCCGTACGATGCTGGAAACCCAGTCGATCCCCGCCGCGACGGCCAACCAACCGGCGCCGGACGTCGGCGCGCATCAGGCCAAGTACGCCGAGATCGCCGAGAAGCTCAAGAACGACTCCCGCTACATGATCTTCTCCGGCCGTGACTGGACCAGCAGGCTCGGCGTGGCCATCGGCGCGCTGATCGCCGCCCTGGTCGCCGGGGTGCTCATCTTCCTGGTCGCGGTGTCGCTGCTGGTGCTGAAGGTCGGCTTCCTGCTGCTGCTCATACTCGGGCCGGTGTTCCTGCTGATCGGCGTGCATCCGGGCAGCGGGCGGATCATCGCCATGCGCTGGGTGGAGATGCTGATCGGCACGCTGCTCCGGCAGGCCGTGCTCGCGCTCGTGCTCGGCGTGCTGGTCTACGGCTATGCGCTGATCATCTCGACCGCCATGCCGTGGGGGCTGCAGATCCTGTTCATGGCGTTGCTGACGATCGCGGTGTTCTTCTACCGGCGGCCGTTCCAGCACCTGTTCGCCTCGATGAACGGGCACACCCTGACCACGCGCATGCTCGGCGACGCCGCGTCCTCCTCCGTACTCGAGCGGTCGTCCTCGGCGCTGCCGCCGGTGGCGGCGGCCAGGATCGGCCGCTGGGGTGCGCGTAAGGCCGAGCCGCTCATCCAGGCGGCCGCGATGGGCGCGTCGGCGGGCACCGCGGCGGCGGCGTCCACGGTCGCCCAGGGGCGGGCCCGTGGGCAGGAGGCCGCGGAGGGCGTGGCCGCCTCCGGCACCCGGGTCCCCGCCACGGCGGCGCCGCTGAACACCGACAAGCAGGACGGGAAGGCCGCAGGCCGGCAGGTTCCCGCGCCGCGGGCCGGGGCCGCGCCGCCGCTCAACCTGAGTGGCACGCCGACCCGCACCCGTGGTACTCCATCGCCTGGTGGAGCGCGGCCGTCAGGCGGGTCCGCCGCCGGTCCTGGGAGTGCCGGTGCCGGTGCCGGGAGCGCCGGTGCGGGGAGTGGCGGGGCCGGTGGAGGTGGCTGGTTCGGTGGAGGTTCCGGGGGTGGCTGGGCGTCACGTCGTGGCGCGGGCGGCTCCAGTGGCTCCAGGTCGGGTGGCACGCGGTTCGGCGGTTCTGGCGGTTCTGGCGGCTCCAGGTCGGGCGGGTCAGGGTCGGGTGGATCCTGGCTGAGTGGCTCCGGTCGTTCGGGTGGCTCGGGCGGTTCGGGGGGTTCCGGTGGTTCTGGCGGGTCCCGGTCGGCGAGTCGTGGGTCGTCGGGCGGCGGGATGTTCGGTGGTGGCGGTTCGGGCGGTCGGCGCCCGGCCGACGAGCCGAAGGGCCGCTCCTCGGAGGCGCCGCCGCTCTGGCTGCCGAGCAGCCGCCGTGGCAGCGGCTCCGGTGAGGGCGAGCCGTCCGTGCCGTTCTGGCTCAAGCCCAGCAATCCGGACAGGGACTGATCATGGCGCAGCCGGGTGACAGGCGGGGCGTCGCCTTCGCCGCCATCGTGGTGGTCATCGCCGCCGTCGGCATCTACCTGACGATGTGGCCGGACTCCGGCGAACCGGACGCAGGGAAGGCGCCCGCCGGCCACACCACGACCGTCTCACCGGCCGCGCCGAGCAAGCCGCTGGCGACCGCCAGCGGCAAGCCGTTCGACATCTACTCCTACCTGCCGATGACCAAGGAGCAGCTCGCCGCGGCGTCCGACCTGGCCGAGCGGTTCACCGCCGCGTACGGAACGTTCCGCTACGACGAGGAGCCCTCGGCCTATGTGGACCGGGTCAAGGTGTTCACCACGGCCGAGTTCGGCAACGTGCTCGCCAGGACGCGCACCTCGCCCGGCACCGTCGAGCGCGACCGCGCCGACGAGCTCGTGGCGGCGGGGACGGCCAAGATGAAGGAGATCAGGCAGGTCGAGAAGTCGTCCGTCATCTTCGTGGTGACCGGCACGCAGCAGATCACCGCCAAGAGCGGCAACAAGCAGGTCGTGGACGACTACGCGGTCACAGTGAGTCAGATGGGCGCCGACTGGCGGGTCTTCGACCTGCAACCCGCCGACGCGGGCCAGGACGGAGACACCCAGGGGTGAACACCTCCCGCGCTCGCGTCGCCCTGGCGGTCGGAGCCGCCGGGGTGCTGCTTCTCGCCGTCGTCATCATGTCGCCGATGCTCATGACCTCGATCCCGTCCTTTCTCGGCAGCGGAAGCACCGCCCGTACCGACTGCGTCAACGGCGACACGCCCGTGCAGGAGGTGTCCGACACCGGCGCCTCCGACATCCCGGCCGACTATCTGGAGCTCTACAAGAAGTTCGGTACGAAGATCGGCGTCCAGTGGAACATCCTGGCCGCCGTCGGCAAGCGCGAGACCGACCACGGCCGCTCGAACATGGCGGGCGTCAAGAGCGGCACCAACTACGCGGGCGCGGCCGGGCCGATGCAGTTCCTGATCGGCACGTGGGGCGGCAAGGCGCGGATCGCGATGTCGTCGAAGTTCAACGGGTACGCCTCCGACGGCGACGGTGACGGCGTGGGCGACATCTACAACCCCGCCGACGCGATCCTGGGCGCCGCGAAGATGCTCAAGCGCAACGGCGCTCCGGAGAAGGTACGCCAGGCGCTGTTCATCTACAACCGCGCCTGGTGGTACGTCGACCAGGTCGAGCAGATCGCCAAGGGCTACGCCAAGTCCGGTGACGTCGAGGTGCCGCCGCAGGCCGACGAGGCCTGCGACGATCCGCTGGTCGAGGCCGCGCCGAGTGACGTGGTGGCCAAGATCCTGGAGTTCGCGCTGGCCCAGCGCGGCAAGCCGTACCTGTGGGGCGGGACCGGGCCGGACGCCTTCGACTGCTCGGGTATCATCTACGCCGCCTACCGGGCGGCCGGGTTGTCGATCCCGCGGACCACGTTCGGGCAGTGGCCGTTCGGCGTGAAGATCCCGCAGGGTGACGAGCAGGCGGGCGACCTGGTGTTCTTCAACGCCGGGCCGGGCACGGGGCCGGACAACCCCGGGCACGTCGGAATGATCGTGTCGAAGGGCAAGATGGTGGAGGCCCGCTGCACGCTGTGCGGGCCGATCAAGGTGACGACGTATCAAGCGCGCGGCAATATTATGGGTTTCACCCGTCCGTTACAGAACCCCGACGTGCTCGAACAGCTCAAGAAGCTGCAGAATGCCGCACTATGACAGTGATCGTGGTGACGGCGTGATGATGGTCGTGGTGGCGGTATGACGGTGATCGTGGTGGCGGCGGTGATCGTCTCGTCGGATGGGCACGTACTCGCCGCGCAGCGGGCCGAGCCGCCCGCCCTCGCCGGTGGGTGGGAGTTCCCGGGCGGCAAGGTGGATCCCGGCGAGAGCGAGAGCGAGGCGCTGATCCGGGAGTGCCGCGAGGAACTCGGCGTGACCGTGTCGGTCGGCGCGCGGGTGGGCGGCGACTGGCCGCTGTCCGAGGGGTACGTCATGCGGGCCTGGCTGGCCTCCCTGGCCTCGGGCGTGCCGGAGGCCAAGGAGCATCTGGCGCTGCGGTGGCTCGGGCCTGGCGAGTATTACGACGTGGCTTGGCTCGGGGCGGATCTGCCGGTCATGGAAGCCGTGGAAGATCTGCTCCGACAGGGTTAACCATCTCCTCTGGGTGACATAACGATTACTGAGCGTAATGTCACGCGGCCTGAGGGGAGGCGACGTGGTCAGACATGGCTGGATCGTGGCGGGGGCACTGGCCTTCGCGGGGGCGTCGGTTTTGGCGGGCATCCAGTGCGAGCCCGTGGCGGCCGAGGTCTTCAGGGCCGCTGGCGGGGCTGGGATCGCGCTGGTCTTCGAGCGGCTGGGCGATGCCGGCGAGATCGGGCGATGGGTACGTACGGGGGATGCGCTGCGGTTTCGGGTGAGCCTGGAGGGGATGGGCAGCGACGCCCGGCTCGCGGTGGCGACCAGCCCGGCGAACGCGCTGACGTCGATGACGTGCCCGAGCTTGCCCGCCGGTGGGTTGTTGGACGCGGGTCCGGGAATCGTGGGCGGGCCGGGGGATCAGGCGGTTGAGGGGCGAACGGTTCCGGGCGGGCAGGCGGTTCCGCGCGGGCAGGTCCCGAGTGGGCTGGCGGTTCCGGGTGGGCAGGCCGTTCAGGGTGGGCAGCCGACCGTCGGGCAGGCTTTGCCGGGCGGGCAGGATTTTGGGAGCGGGCAGGCTTCGCCGGATGGGCAGTCGGTAGGCCGCGTGCATGCGTCGGGCGGTGCTCTGGCGGCTCGGACCGCCGCTCTGAACGCGCTCGCCGCTGGGGAGGCGGCTGACGAACAGGCTTCGATGGGTGGGCGATCGGTCGCCGGGGTGGCGGCGTCGCGAGGCGTGCTGGCGTCCGGGCCGTCATCGACGCTGGCCGCGACGCTGAGGACCGCGCTGGTGCCGACCGCTCCGGCGGCCAGCGCGTCGGGTGTGACGGCGCAGGGTATGAGCGCGCCGAGTCTGGCCGCGCCTGGCGGGACGCACCCAGGCAGCGGAGTCGCGCCGGGCGGGGTGGCTCCGGGTGCGGTCCCTGGGGCGCGGGTGTGTGCGCTGGGTGATGTGGCGGGGGATCGGTCGGTGGACGTGCTGCTCACCGTGCCGAGCGGGCCGAAGGAGGTCGTGCTCACGGCGGCGGCTCGGGCGCGTGACACGAGCGGCGGTTTCGCGACCGTCGTCGGCTCGACCACGACCTCTGTCAAGGCTCCAGTGAGCGCCCCTGCCAGGGCGAGCGGCAGACCGGCCGCACCTGTCGCGACCCTGCCGAAGGGGGCGCGTGGACAGGGGGCGGTGCGTGGGGAGGCCGCCGATGACAGCGTGGGGACGCTCATCGAGATCCCGCGTGGCGATGTCACGCTGAGCGGCCGAGCGGTGCGCGTCCAACGCGGCGCCGAGGACGCTCGCCCGGACAAGACGGCGGTCGCCGGAAGCGTACGCCCTAGAAACGGGCATACCGCGAAGTCCCATCTGCGGATGGTCTCAGCCGGTCATGCGCACGCGTCCAGCGCCGTACCGAACGGGACGGCCGTCCAGGTCCCGGCGCCTGAGCTGCGGCGCGAGCCCGCACTGACCCTGCCCCAGGTTCCCCAGGTCCTCTCTCCGCCGACGTCGGGGCTCGGCGCTCCGGGAGTCGGCGGCACTTCAGGAGTCGGCACCGGTGGCATGCCAAGAGCCGGGGCTCCAGCACTGAGCGCCCCACAAGGCGGCACCCCCGCAGGCGGCGCTCCGGGACTTGGAACTCCGGGTTTCGGTGCCGGTGCGGGAGCCGGGTGGGGAGCCATGACATCGGCCGAAGAAGTTGGGCCGCCCCTGCCATTCGCCATTCCGGGTAACCGCTTTCAACCGGCCGAGCGGGTGAATCCCCTGGCAGGCGCACGCGGACTGCCATGGGTCGCGAGCGGGATCGCGGTGCTGCTCGGCGCGCTGTGGCTGGTCGCCAGGGCACAACGGGCGCGATTGCGACGAAAGGTGTTGTAATTCCGTCTTTACTGTTACTTTTACCCGGCTAGGATTCCCTTGACCATGGTTTCGGGACTGCGCGGAGGGCACAGGTGGCACGTACGCGAGCGACGGCCGTGTCCGCACTGATCCTGGCTTTAGGGCTGACAGGTGCCGGTGCGGTTCCCTTCGTCCTCCAGAGCGCGAGCGCCTCCGCGGTCGCCTACGACCCCGCCGTCGAGCCCTGTGAAGCGGGCGAGGTGTGCGACACCACGCCGGAGACCACCGTCACGGTCACCACGACGATGGACACCCCCACTCCGGACCCGGAAACGACGATCACCAAGACCGTCACCGCGCCCACGAAGACGACGACGAAGACGAGCACCCCGAAGCAGTCGAAGACGCCGAGCTCGACTCCCAGCACGGCCAAGTCCACGCCCTCGTCGCTGCAGCCGTTGCCGTCGCAGAGCGTGGAAGTGCCGACTGCGACCGTCACCTCGTCCACGCCCGAGCCCACGGACTCGGGCGTCGTCCTGCCCAGCGTGGCGCCCATCGAGACCCCTTCGACGACGCCGTCGCCGAGTTTGACGGAGAGCTCGACGGAGGAGTCGGTCCCGCTCGAACTGCGTAACGCGGCCCCCGAGTACGACCAGCGGACGCTGACGCAGCAGCTCAGCATCCCGGCGCTCGTGCTGGTGCTGCTGGTGCTGTTCGCGGTGCTCATCTTCGAGGGGCGGCTGCGCCGGATGGCCCACGCGGCGGCCGTACGCAAGGCGGGCCCGCCGGGCGGCCCGGGTCAGCCCGGCTTCCCGGGAGCGCCCGGTGGACCGGGAGGGGTCGGCTATCCGGCGGGCCCTGGCTATGCCACTGCCGGTTTCGCGGCGCCCGGTTATCCGGGCGGTACGGCGTACGCGCCGATCATCAGCTTCGTCCCCGTACAGACCTATCCAGGGGGACAAGTCCAGTACGGCGCGGTCTATCAGGACCCGAACATGTACGGCCAGCCCGGCTACGGCCCCGCGCAGCCGCCCGCAGCGGGCGAGCCGGTGGTGCTGCATCCGGACGAGTTCGACACGTTCAGCCAGGAGCCGGCCAAGTCCGACTTCGATGCCTTCAGCCGTCCCGAGCCCCAGGGGGAGTCGTACCGGGCCCCGTTCGAGGCTCTGGTCCCGGCTGAGCAGCCGCCCGCGGACATCCCGCCCGGTGGTGCCGGTCCGTACGAAGACTCGCCTGAGCGCCCGCTGGGCGCCGCCTCGGCCGCCGAGACCGGCGACGCCGAGCCGTGGCAGAGCATCGGCCGGCCCCGACCCGGCACCGAAGGGCCTGGCATCGAAGGGCCTGGCATCGAAGGGCCTGGCATCGAAGGGCCTGGCCCCGGAGGGCCAACCCTCGAAGGGCCCACACTCGATGGGCTGGCCGCCGAAGGGGCGCCCGCAGATGGGGCGCCCGCCGATGTGACCGCCATCCAGCCGCTGCCTCCGCAGAAGCCCAAGCGCCGCTGGGGACGTCGCCCGTAACGCGGTCGTACGATCTCGCGACTGTGGCGTCCGGCCGTCGGATTCGGCACGCAACTCGCGGCCCTGCCCTCTCGATGACCCGTTTTTCGCGCGGTACGCGAGTATGTCATCCATGTCGACTCCCCCAGCCGCGGCTGAACCCGCATTATCGGAAAAGTCCAGACATTCACGCGTAGCTCGGCGGATCGGTTGCCTGGGCTTGTCGTTGGTGCCGTTCGTGTTACTCGGGGCGATCGTTATGACGCCCGTTTGGCTCAACGACTATCGGCTGGCGCGCATGGTGGACCGCATCCAGGAGTATCCGCCGCCGCCCGGAGCGGACTTCGGGTACATCGACCCGCAAGTGGAGGTGACCGGCGACTCCGGCGACTGCTGGTACACCATTCGCTTCGAGGTCTCCACCGACCGGCCCGTCCAGGAGGTGCTGAACCACTACCGCCAGGCGAAGATCGAGGATCCCGACGGAGACCTCGATGACTTCGAGATCATGGCCTGGACGCCGTTTGACGAGCCTGGCGTTCAACCGGACGAGACTTCTGCCACGAACCAGGTGATCGTCCACCTGGACGGCATGTATGACGGCGGATTGAGGGACATGCGCTGCTGGTGAAGCGGCGTCACGTACGGGTGACGAGTTTGTCGAAGGCGCGGTCCGAGAGCAGCCGGTGGATTCTCAGCAGCAGCTTGGCCAGGTAGCCGACGGCGTACCGCGGCCTGGGGGCCTTGGCGTCGATGGCCGTGCGAATGGCCTGGGCGACCACCGAGGGGTCCGAGGCCTTGTTCTTCCCGGCGAAAGCGGCTTCCGCGCGGTCGGCCATCGCGTTCGCGACGGAGGCGTAGGCGCCTTTGCCGGAGACCTCTCGCAGGTCGTGGGGCGTGCTCGACTCGAACTCCGTCTTGATGAGGCCGGGCTGGACGACCACCACCTTGATGCCGAAGCGGCCGACCTCCTGGCGCAGGGTGTCGGAATAGCCTTCCAGGGCGTGCTTCGAGGCGTGGTACCAGGCGCCGAGCGGGAGCGAGATCACCCCCGCGATCGAGGAGACGTTGACGATCGTGCCGGAGCGGCGCTCGCGCATCCCCGGCAGGACCAGCTGGATCAGCCGGGCAGGCCCGAACATGTTGACCTCGAACTGGTGGCGCGCGGTGTCGAGTGGCACGTCCTCGGCGGCCCCGTACACGCCGACGCCGGCGTTGTTCACCAGCACGTCGATGCGTGACTGCTCGGCGAGGATGGTGTCGACGACGCGTCGCAGGTCCTCCTCCTTGGTGACGTCCATCGCGAGGGTGTGGCCGCCGGCCTTGCGGATGTCCTCCATCCGGTCGACGCGCCGGGCCACGCCGTACACCGTGTGGCCGGCACGCAGCAGGTCGAGTGCGGTGGCGCGGCCGATGCCGGCCGAAGCGCCTGTGACGAGGCAGATCTTGGCTGCCATGGAACGACCTTTCATCTGGGGTGTGCGGCGTAGAGCCACTCCCGGTAGGGCGGTATCAGGGCTTCCGAGGCGGCGATGATCTCCGCGGCGGCGGCCGCGATCACCTGTGCGTCCGGCTGCTCGGCCGGCTCGTACGCGTGCCGGACGATGTGCGCGAGCACCCTGGCCTTGGCCTCGGGGTCCGGCTCGTCGGGCACCGTGATCACGGTGCCCAGGAGGTAGAAGCTCGCCTGCGTCGCGGTCAGGCCGTAGATCAGGTGCTCGACGTCGTCGCGGAGCAGGCCGTGACGGATCATCACCTCGTGGAAGCGCGCGGTGGCGAGCAGTTCGTGGCTGCGCGTCGCGCTGTCGGCCATCCTGCCCTGGAGGAGCGGCAGGTCGCCGGCGAGGAGCGCCCGCAGCATCGGCCGGCGGCAGCTCACCAGGAACAGCGTGCTGAGCATGCGGTGGGGCAGCACCACGGCCGGATCGCGGCGCAACTCCGCCAGCAGCGTCTCCACGTAGATGATGGCCTCGCGCACGAACAGGGCCTCGAAGAGCTGCTGTTTGGTACGCCAGTGCAGGTAGACGGTGCCCTTGCCGATGCCGGCCCGCTGGGCGATGTCGTCGATCGTCACCTTGCGAACGCCGAGGCGCACGGTCAGCTCGGCCGCCGCGTCGAGGATCCGGTCGGCGCGGTCGGCCGCCTCGCTCGGTCTTCCCAGCGCCATCGTGCGACCTCCATCTGACTTATTGACCAGCTTAGCAAAAGAAGTCAAAAAGTCACCCGGCCTCATGAAGAAGGCCGGTGAGGGGAGCCCTCACCGGCCTGCTTCAGTACGAGTACGACGCTACTTGGCGCGCTTGAAGATCTTGTTGCCCAGCCACACGATCGGGTCGTACTTGCGATCGGCCACGCGCTCCTTCATCGGGATGAGCGCGTTGTCAGTGATCTTGATGTGCTCGGGGCAGACCTCGGTGCAGCACTTGGTGATGTTGCAGTAGCCCAGCCCGTGCTCCTCCTGGGCTGATTCCTGCCGGTCCGCCACGTCGTACGGGTGCATGTCGAGCTCCGCGATGCGCATGAGGAAGCGCGGCCCGGCGAAGGCGGGCTTGTTCTCCTCGTGGTCGCGGATCACGTGGCAGATGTTGTTGCACATGAAGCATTCGATGCACTTGCGGAACTCCTGGGACCGCTCGACGTCGACCTGCTTCATCCGGTATTCGCCCGGCCGCACACCCTCCGGCGGGGTGAAGGACGGGATTTCGCGTGCTTTTTCGTAGTTGAACGAGACGTCGGTGACGAGGTCCTTGATGACGGGGAACGTACGCATCGGCGTGACGGTGATCGTCTCGTCCTCGGTGAAGGTGGACATCCGCGTCATGCAGCCCAGCCGGGGCTTGCCGTTGATCTCCATCGAGCACGAGCCGCACTTGCCGGCCTTGCAGTTCCAGCGGACCGCCAGGTCCGGCGCCTGCGTGGCCTGCAGGCGGTGGATGATGTCGAGGACGACCTCGCCCTCGTTCACCTCGACGGTGAAGTCCTCGAGCTTGCCCTCACCGCCCTCACCGCGCCATACCTTGAACTTTGCCTTGTAGCTCATGACTTTGCGATCCCGTCGAACTCGGTCATCTCTTCGTCGGTGAGGTATTTCGCCAGCTCGTCCCGGTCGAACAGCTTGATCAGGTGGTCGGCCATCGTAGGCTGCACCTTCTCCTCGACCGAGATGGACGAGCCGTCCTCCGTCGAGCAGACGAGCAGCTTGCGGCGCCACGCCGGGTTCATGCCGGGGAAGTCGTCGCGGGTGTGCCCGCCGCGGCTCTCCTCGCGCAGCAGCGCGGCCCGCGCCACGCACTCCGAGACGAGGACCATGTTGCGCAGGTCGATCGCGAGGTGCCAGCCGGGGTTGTAGATCCGCGAGCCGGCCGCGCCGACCAGCTGGACCCGCTCCTTGAGCTTCTCCACGGCCTCCAGGGCCTCGGAGACCTCTTCGGCCTTGCGGATGATGCCGACGAGTTCGTTCATCGTCCGCTGGAGCTCGTGGTGCACCTCGTAGGGGTTCTCGCCGGAGCGGCCCAGCGGGGCCAGGGCCTCGGCGTGCGCCTCCTCGACGAGTTCCTGGGACACCTGGGGCCTGGCGGGCAGGCCGTCGATGTACGCGGCGGCTCCGGCGCCCGCTCGGCGGCCGAAGACCAGCAGGTCGGACAGCGAGTTGCCGCCCAGCCGGTTGGAGCCGTGCATGCCGCCCGAGACCTCGCCCGCGGCGAAGAGTCCCGGCACGGCCGCCGCGCCGGTGTCGGCGTCGACCTCGACGCCGCCCATGATGTAGTGGCAGGTCGGGCCCACCTGCATGGGCTCGGCGGTGATGTCGACGTCGGCCAGCTCCTTGAACTGGTGGTGCATCGACGGCAGCCGCCGCTTGATCTCCTCGGCCGGGAGCCGGCTGGACACGTCGAGGAAGACGCCGCCCTGGGGAGAGCCGCGGCCCGCCTTCACCTCGGAGTTGATCGCCCGAGCCACCTCGTCACGCGGCAGCAGCTCCGGGGGACGGCGGTTGTTGGCCTGGTCGGTGTACCAGCGGTCGCCCTCCTCCTCGCTGGTGGCGTACTTGTCCTTGAACACCTCGGGGATGTAGTTGAACATGAAGCGCTCGCCGTTGGAGTTGCGCAGCACCCCGCCGTCGCCGCGGACCGACTCGGTGACGAGGATGCCGCGTACGGACGGCGGCCAGACCATCCCCGTGGGGTGGAACTGGATGAACTCCATGTTGATCAGCTTCGCGCCGGCCAGCAGGGCCAGGGCGTGGCCGTCACCGGTGTACTCCCAGGAGTTGGAGGTGACCACGTAGGACTTGCCGATGCCGCCGGTCGCGAGCACGACGGCGGGCGCATCAAAGACCACGAAATTTCCGGACTCGCGCCAGTAGCCGAAGCCACCCGAGATGCGGTCGCCGTCCTTGAGCAGGCGGGTGACCGTACATTCGGCGAAGACCTTGATGTAGGCCTCGTGATCGCCGTGCGTCTCGAAGTCCTCCTGCTGCAGCGCGACGACGCGCTGCTGCAGCGTGCGGATCAGCTCCAGTCCGGTGCGGTCGCCGACGTGGGCCAGCCGGGGGTACTCGTGTCCGCCGAAGTTACGCTGGCTGATCTTGCCGTCCTTGGTGCGGTCGAACAGCGCGCCCCAGGCCTCCAGCTCCCAGACCCGGTCGGGGGCCTCCTTGGCGTGGAGTTCGGCCATCCGCCAGTTGTTCAGGAACTTGCCGCCCCGCATGGTGTCACGGAAGTGCACCATCCAGTTGTCGTCTGAGTTGACGTTGCCCATCGCGGCGGCCGCGCCGCCCTCGGCCATGACCGTGTGGGCCTTGCCGAACAGCGACTTGCAGACGATCGCCGTCCGCTTGCCCTGCTGGCGGGCCTCGATGGCGGCCCGCAGCCCGGCGCCGCCCGCGCCGATGACGACGACGTCGTATTCGTGACGCTCGATTTCCACAGAAAGATCCTTAAGCGAACGGGAAGGCGATGATGCCCTTGGCGACCAGGCGGACATAGAGGTCGGCGCCCATGACGGAGAACATCGAGGCCCACGCGAGTGGCTGGTGCTTGGCGTTGAGCTTGGAGACGAACGTCCAGGCCCGGTAGCGAAGCGGGTGCCGGGAGAAGTGGTTGAGCCGGCCCGCGGTGATGTGCCGGCACGAGTGGCACGACAGCGTGTAGGCGACGATCAGGACGGCGTTGGCGATCAGGATCCACGAGCCCAGGCCCAGCGGCTTGTGGACGACCGCCAGGATCGCGTCGTAGCTCAGGATCGCGCCGATGACGATGGCCGCGTAGAAGAAGTACCGGTGGATGTTCTGCATGATCAGCGGGAAGCGCGTCTCACCGCTGTACTTGCCGTGCGGCTCCTGAACGGCGCACGCGGGCGGCGACAGCCAGAAGGACCGGTAGTAGGACTTGCGGTAGTAGTAGCAGGTCAGCCGGAACCCGCCGGGCAGGCCGAGGATCAGCAGACCGGGCGGCAGCGTGTACCAGTCACCGATCGGCGCCCAGCCGAACAGCCGCGCGCCCTCGGCACACGAGGTCGTCAGACACGGCGACGAGAACGGGGCGATGTACGGATCGATGTAGTAGCTGCTGTCAATGATCGCCCATACGCCGTAGACGAGGAAGGCACTGAGTGCCAGGAACGTCAGCAGCGGGGCCAGCCACCATCTGTCGGTGCGCAGCGTACGCACCTTTATCTGCGCACGCTGCCTTCTGACAGGAGCATCGGGCGTCGTTTGGGTCATCGCGGACCTCTCCACCTCCCGCGGACCCTGCTCGCAGGGAATCCGGGTCGTTCGCTTGGCGCGTGCACGGCGGGGCGTGGCCTCCGCTCGCAGAGCGCTTTGGTGGGGGATACGTTACGACGACCGCCTCGGGATTTGTGAGGAGGGTCACTCACTTTTTCGATGACTCGCTGTGATTCCTGTCACGTACCCCTGTCACGTGGGCTGCCCTTTGCTCGGCAGCTTAACCACAGTCACGAAAAAATCATCTATTTGGCGGACAACTCGGATAAATTGCTCAAAATCTACCGGCTTGGAGACGTACGCATTCGCGTGCAGCCGATAGCTGTGCAGGATGTCCTCTTCCGCCTCCGAGGTCGTCAGGATCACCACGGGGATCGTGCGCAGCTCGGCGTCGGCCTTCACCTCGGTGAGCACTTCCAAGCCGCCCATCCGGGGCAGGTTCAGGTCGAGCAGGATGAGGTCGGGCGTCGGCGCGTTCTGGTAGCCCTCCTCCCGGCGGAGGAACGCCATCGCCTGCTCGCCGTCGTTGACCACGTGCAGGCGGTTGCGGACCTTGTTGAAGTCGAACGCCTCTTTGGTGAGGAGCACGTCACCCTGGTCGTCCTCGACCAGGAGCACCTCGATCGGCCGCCAGTCAGTCGTCATTTTCATCTCCAGCCGCGGGCAGGGTCCAGCGGAACGTCGCGCCCTTGCCCGCAGCCTTGTCTTCGCCATCCAGCCAGAGCTGGCCGCCGTGATACTCGACGATCTTGCGGCAGAGCGCGAGCCCGATGCCGGTCCCTGGATAGACGTCCCGTGGATGCAGGCGCTGGAAGATCAGGAAGATGCGGTCGGCGTACTTGACCTCCACCCCGATCCCGTTGTCCGAGCAGCTGAACTCCCACATCCGCCCGGCCCGCTTGACGCCGATGTGCACCCGCGGCGGCAGGTCGGAGCGGAACTTGACGGCGTTCTCGATCAGGTTCTGGAAGAGCTGGGTGAGCTGGCCACGGTTGCCGACGACCTTGGGCAGGGCGTCGCGGGTGACGACCGTCCCGGTGTCCTCGATCGCGGCCGACAGGTTGTCCAGGGCCGTGGTGAGCGCCGCGTCCGTGTCGGTGACCACCCGCTCGCCGGTGACCCGGCCCACCCTGGAGAAGTCGAGCAGGTCGTTGATGAGCAGTTGCATACGCTTGGCGCCGTCGACCGCGTAGCGGATGTACTCCTTGGCCCGGTCGTCGAGCCGGTCGCCGTACCTCTGCTCCAGCATCTGCGTGAAGCTGGCCACCTTGCGCAGCGGCTCCTGCAGGTCGTGACTGGCGACGTAGGCGAACTGCTCCAGCTCCCCGTTGGACCTGCGCAACTCGTCGGACTGCTCCTCGGCCCGCCGCCAGGCCGACACGATGCGCGCGCGCATGGAGTCGATGTGGCTCGACAGCTCGGCCAGCTCCGCCGGCCGCGCCACGCTCAGCCGGTGGTCGAAGTCGCCCGCCGCGACCTTGCGCACCTGGTCGGTCAGCTGGGCGATGGGCTTCAGTACGGCGTAGCGGACGATGAACACCAGCCCGATCCCCACCACGGCCATCACGGCCAGCAGCACGATCAGCGCCACGTTCAGCCGGTCGAGCTGGACCGCGACGTCGGGCCGCGGACCCCGCTCCTGTATGTCGGCGACCAGCTTCATGATCAGCGTGGCCCCCAGCACGAACACCACGGCGCTCACCACGCCGACGGCGAGGAACCAGCGGCCTACCGGCAGTCTGCCGACGCCCGTCGCCGGCTTCGGCGGGGGCAGCGGATGGATGCTCACTGAGACCTCCTGCTGACGCGCACCACGGCGAGGTCGTCGCTGAGCGTGCCCACGTGCCTGATGAGCCGGTCGAGATCGATCGAGCCGTGCTCGCGGACCAGGTCGACCAGGCCGTCCACGCCGAGCAGCTCCTTTTGCTCGCCCACCGCGGCCTCGATCAGGCCGTCGGTGTAGAGCATCATGGACCATTCCTCGCCCAGTGGCACGTCGAGGACGGTCCATTCGGCGTCGGAGAAGATACCGAGCGGCGGTCCGGAGGGCGCGCCGGGGACCACGCCGACGACTCCGTCACGGACGAGGACGGGCGGCGGGTGTCCGACCACCCGCATCCTGGCGTTGCGCAGGTCGGGCGTGATGGTCGCCATGCACAGGGTGGTGAAGATCTCCGGGGCCTGGCGCTCGGCACAAAGGACGGCGTCGAGTGTACGCAGCAGCCGCTCGCCCGTCTGCCCGGCGAGCACCAGGGTGCGCCAGGCGATCCGCAGCGCCACACCGAGCGCGGCCTCGTCGGGCCCGTGCCCGCAGACGTCGCCGACCACGACGTGCACCGCGCCGTCGGGCGTCTGCACCGTGTCGAAGAAGTCGCCGGCCAGCAGCGACCCCTGGGTGCCCGGCAGGTAGCGGGTGGTGTGCTCCAGCGCGTCGGTGCGCAGCAGGGCGACGGGCAGCAGGCCGCTCTCCAGCCGGGCGTTCTCCTTGGCCGTCAGCTCGGCCGCGACCAGCCTGAGCTGCGCCAGATCGGCCCGCTTGCGCTCCATCGCGTAGCGGATGGCCCTGGCCAGCAGCCGCGCGTCGACGTCCTGCTTGACGAGGTAGTCCTGCGCTCCGGCCTGGACCGCGGCGACCCCCACGTGAGCGTCGCGCAGCCCGGTGAGCACTAGTACGGCCGCGTGCGGCGCCGCCCCCAGCACCTGCTCCAGCGCCTCCAGACCGGTGGCGTCGGGGAGCGTGAGGTCGACGAGTACGCACTGGATCCGGGCGTCGAGCTTGGCCTTGCCCTCGGCCAGGCTGCGTACCCAGGTGATGTGCGGCGGTGCCTCGGCCTGCTTCAGGAGCTCCTCGACGAGGAACGCGTCACCGGCGTCGTCCTCGATGAGGAGCAGCGTCAGCGTTTCGTTGAGAGTTGCCGTCACACGCGCCTCTTCATAGAAGTCGGGCTGTTGGGGATTATTCTGCGATGAGCTCTACCCCTTGCGGAAGCGTGCGCTCATGACCCGCTTCGACGACGAAGGAGAGCAGGGTCGTACGGAAGGCCTGCGCCGCCCTCGTCGGCTCCACATCCTTGCGGTGGGCCAGTGCGATGGTGCGGCTCAGCCCCGGTGGCGCCAGAGGAGTGCCGGTCAGCCCCGGCCGTCCGTCGAGCACCATGGACGGCACCACGGCCAGCCCCAGCCCCGCCTCCACGAACCGCAGGACGGCGTCCATCTCGCCGCCCTCCACCGCGAACCTGGGCTCGAACCCGGCCTGGCGGCAGGCCGCCAGCGTCGCCTCGCGCAGGTCGTAGCCGCGCCTGAACATCACCATCCCCCTGCCGCGCAGATCCTCCATACGCAGGTACGGCTTGCGTTCGGGCTTGTGCGAGGGCGTCACCACGACCAGGTTCTCGCGCAGGATCTCCTCGGTCACCAGGGACGGGTCGTCGCCCTGCAGCGGCGTGATGATGAGGGACAGGTCGAGCTGCCCGCGGGCCAGCGCCCTGACCAGGTCGCGTGAGCCGTCCTCCTCGACCAGCAGCTCGATGCCCGGATAGGCGAGGTGGAAGCGGGCCAGGGCGTCGGCCAGCAGTCCGGCGCACAGTGACGGCGTGGCGCCGAGCCGGACCCGGCCCCTGCGCAGTCCGGCGAGCTCGGCCACCTCCTGCCTGGCGGTGCCGGCGTCGGCCAGCATGCGGCGGGCGAGCGGCAGCAGCGCCTCTCCCGCCGGGGTCAGCGTGACGTTGCCGCGCGCCCTGGAGAACAGCGGGGCGCCGAGGTCGCTCTCCAATGCCTTGATCTGCTTGCTGAGTGACGGCTGGGCGACCCGCATCCGTTCGGCGGCCTGGGTGAAGTGCCTTGTCTCCGCGACGGCGACGAAGTAGGCGAGCTGTTGCAGCTGCATGTGATTTTCCTCGCACCGGCTCGTGGGATTTCCTTACGCCGGCCGTACAAACCAAGCATCATAGCCGAAGGCTATGGAAACCAGACCCGTCATGACTTGGACGGATCATGGCTGGATATCTAGCGTCGGAAGACGTGACAGCCACGATTGAGCGAGGCGCCGCTACCGCGCCAGTCTTGAAGCCCACGCCGAAAAAGCCGACCCCCAGCGGAAAGCGCGGCGGATTCCTGCGCTCGTCCAACGGCAAGAAGGCCATCATGGCCGTCACGGGCGCCGCGATGGTGCTCTTCTTGATCCTCCACATGCTGGGCAACCTCAAGATCTTCCTCGGCAAGGACTCCTTCAACGAGTACGCCGAGGCGCTCCGCACACTGCTGGAGCCGCTCGCGCCGTACCGGACGGTGCTGACGATCCTGGAGGCCGGCCTCGTCGTCGCGGTGGTCCTGCACATGTGGGCCGCGATCTCGCTGGCGCGGCGGGCCCACCACGCCCGGCCGGTGAAGTACGTGGCCAAGAAGTCGCAGGCCAAGGGCTACACCACGCACATCATGCGGTGGGGCGGCGTCACGATCCTGCTCTTCCTGGTCTGGCACCTGCTCGACCTGAGCTTCGGCGTGGTGAACCCCAAGGGGTACGACTCCGCGCCGGCCGACCGGATGATCGCCGGGTTCGACCTGTCGCGCTGGTGGGTCACGCTCTTCTACGTCGTGGCCGTCGTCATGGTCGGCCTGCACCTGCGGCACGGCATCTGGAGCATGTTCCAGACCCTTGGCTGGGCCACCCGTTTCAAGGCCCTTCGCCCGGTCGCGGCGCTGGTGTCCGCGGTCCTGGTCATCGGCTTCCTCGCGCCGCCGCTCGCCGTCACGTTCGGAGTGATCAAGTGAAGTACACCGAAGGCCCGGAGATCAAGGACGCCAAGGCGCCCGCCGGCCCTATCGAGGAGCGGTGGGAGAAGCGGAAGTTCGCCGCCAAGCTCGTCAACCCGGCCAACAAGCGCAAGCTCAACGTGATCGTGGTCGGCACCGGCCTGGCGGGCGGCTCCGCCGCCGCGACGCTGGGGGAGCTGGGCTACAACGTCAAGTCGTTCTGCTACCAGGACACGCCGCGCCGCGCGCACTCCATCGCCGCGCAGGGCGGGATCAACGCCGCGAAGAACTACCGCGGCGACGGTGACTCGATTTATCGCCTTTTCTACGACACGGTAAAGGGCGGTGACTTCCGGGCCCGCGAGTCGAACGTCTACCGCCTCGCCCAGGTCTCCGTGAACATCATCGACCAGGCGGTCGCCCAGGGCGTCCCGTTCGCCCGTGAGTACGGCGGGCTGCTGGACACCCGCTCGTTCGGCGGCGCGCAGGTGTCGCGTACGTTCTACGCGCGCGGCCAGACGGGCCAGCAGCTGCTGCTCGGCGCCTACCAGGCCCTGGAGCGGCAGATCGCGGCCGGGACGGTGGAGATGTTCACCCGGCACGAGATGCTCGACGTGATCGTCGACGACGGCCGGGCGCGCGGGATCATCGTCCGCGACATGGTCACCGGGGAGATCGAGCGGCACGTGGCCGATGCCGTCGTGCTGGCCTCCGGCGGCTACGGGAACGTGTTCTTCCTGTCCACGAACGCCAAGGGCTGCAACACCACGGCGATCTGGCGGGCACACGAGCGCGGCGCGTACTTCGCCAACCCCTGCTACACGCAGATCCACCCGACCTGCATCCCGGTGTCGGGCGAGTACCAGTCGAAGCTGACGCTGATGTCGGAGTCGCTGCGCAACGACGGCCGCGTGTGGGTGCCGCTCGTGGGCGGCGACTCCCGGGCGCCCGGCGACATTCCTGAGGACGAACGCGATTACTACCTGGAGCGGATTTATCCGGCTTTCGGGAACCTCGTCCCCCGGGACATCGCCTCCCGCGCCGCCAAGAACGTCTGCGACGAGGGTCGCGGCGTCGGACCCGGGGGGCTCGGGGTCTACCTGGACTTCGCCGACGCGATCAACCGTCTCGGCCGGGACGCCGTGGAGAAGAAGTACGGCAACCTCTTCGAGATGTACGAGCGCATCACGGGCGAGAACCCCTACGAGGCGCCGATGCGCATCTACCCGGCCGTCCACTACACCATGGGCGGCCTGTGGGTGGACTACGACCTGCAGTCCACGATCCCCGGCCTGTTCGTGATCGGCGAGGCCAACTTCTCCGACCACGGCGCCAACCGCCTCGGCGCCTCGGCGCTGATGCAGGGCCTGGCCGACGGCTACTTCGTGCTGCCCACCACGCTCGGCGACTATCTGGCGGCCGGGCCGTTCGGTGAGGTCTCCGAGGATGCCGTGGCCGAGGCCGAGATCAAGGTACGTACCAAGATCGACAGGCTGCTCGCGGTGAACGGCACGCGTACCCCCGACTCCTTCCACCGCGAGCTCGGCAAGCTCATGTGGGACTACTGCGGCATGGAGCGCACCGAGGAGTCGCTGCGCAAGGCGCTGGAGCGCATCCCGGAGCTGCGCGAGGAGTTCTGGCGGGACGTCAAGGTCTCGGGCACCGCCGAGGAGCTGAACCAGGTCCTGGAGAAGGCCGGGCGGGTCGCGGACTTCTTCGACCTGGCCGAGCTCATGTGCCTGGACGCGCTGGTCCGCACCGAGTCGTGCGGCGGCCACTTCCGCGCCGAGTCGCAGGACGCCGACGGCGAGGCCCTGCGGGACGACGAGCACTTCGCACACGTGTCGGCCTGGGAGTACTCCGGGGACGGACCGGTGCTGCACAAGGAAACGCTCGAGTACGAGTACGTCAAGATGACCCAGCGGAGCTACAAGTGAACTTGACTTTGAAGGTCTGGCGCCAGAGCGGCCCGTCAGCTCCCGGCAAGATGACGACTTATCGGGTCGAAGACGTCTCCCCGGACATGTCCTTCCTGGAGATGCTCGACGTACTCAACGAGCGCCTCATCCTCTCGGGCGACGACCCGGTGGCCTTCGACCACGACTGCCGCGAGGGCATCTGCGGCATGTGCGGCATGGTCATCAACGGCGTCGCGCACGGCGAGCAGCGTGCCACCACCACCTGCCAGCTCCACATGCGCCACTTCGAGGACGGCGCCACCATCACCATCGAGCCGTGGCGCGCGGCGCCGTTCCCGGTGGTGAAGGACCTGGTGGTGGACCGGTCGGCGTTCGACCGCATCATCCAGGCGGGCGGCTTCGTCTCGGTCCCGGCGGGCTCGGCGCCCGACGCCCACAGCATCCCGGTACGCAAGGAGGACGCCGACTCGGCCTTCGACGCCGCCACCTGCATCGGGTGCGGGGCCTGCGTGGCGGCCTGCCCGAACGGCTCGGCCTCGCTCTTCACGGCCGCCAAGATCACCCACCTCTCGCTGCTTCCCCAGGGCCAGCCGGAGCGGCTGACGCGGGCCAAGGCGATGGTGGACCAGATGGACGCGGAGGGGTTCGGGGGGTGCACGAACACGGGTGAGTGCACCGCCGTGTGTCCCAAGGGGATCCCGCTGGACACCATCGCGCAGATGAACAGCGACTACCTGAAGGCGAACGCCAAGTAGGGGGCTGCGGGCCGTACTACTTGTTTTTTGTACGGCCCGCCCGTGCCGGCTGGCGGGGCTGCCAGGCGTTGACGCCGTCAAGGTGCGTCGGCCACCACCATGAACAGCGGGCAACTGACCAGGAAGGGCCCGGAGCCGAGGTCGGCGGAGTCCTCCAGGTAGCCCGCCTGCACAGCCCTGGAGAGGGTGCGGCGCAGGCCGAAGAGCTGCTCGGCCGTCTCCAGGTCCCGGATCACCGGGCTGAACACCGTCACCGTCCGTACGGTCAGTCCGGCCTGGTCGGCCAGGCGGGCGAGGCTCCGTCCGATGGCCGGGTTCCTGATCACCTCTGTGGTGATGTATCGGACGAGGCCCGGGCCGGCCGGTGAGTCGATCAGCAGGCCGTGCCAGTCGGGTTCGGCCATGGCGATGGTGGCGCCCGGCCGGGCCACGCGGTGGAACTCCGCCAGCACCCGCCCCGGGTCCGGCACGTGCTGCAGCACCCGGTCCGTACGCGCCCGGTCGACGGTGCCGTCGTCGAGTGGCATCGCGTGGGCGTCGCCGACGCGGATCTCCACGTTGGTACGGTCGGCCAGCCGTAGCCGGGCCTGGTCCGCCATGGCCGGGTCGTGGTCGAGGCCGATCACCGTACCCTCAGAGGTCACGCCGTCGGAGAGGCCGGCCAGGTCGGTGCCGGGGCCGCAGCCTATGTCGAGGACGGTCTGGCCGGGCCGCAGGTCCATCATGGCCAGCAGGTCCCGCTTGTACGCGCGGCCGGGGGCGCTGGCGGCGAGTTGGTCCAGGTACGCGATGGTCGTCATGACCATGAGCCAAGCAGGTCGGTGTGCGGTTTCCGGGGAGAGCGTGTAAAGATCCGGTGCACGGGCATCTTCAGGTCATGGGCGTAGCGGCTATCCCCAGGTCATAGGCGTTGGCCGATGGTGAGGCCGACCGACCAGTGGCGGACGAGTTGTCCGTCCGGGCGTGTGGCGAGGAGGCGGCGTATCTCACGGTAGAGGCGTTCACGTTTGGCCGGGTCCATGGCGATGTGGCCGGAGAACGTGTCGAGCAGAGCGATGTATTCGTCTACCGTGTAGCGCAATCCCCACACGTAGAGTCTCGTTCCGACCACTGTGAAGTGTCCGGAGGCATCGAACTCGGTGGCGATGGGGTCGGGCTGGTTCTCAGGCGGTGGCGGCGGCCACGGGCTGCCATCACCTTCGCCGATTTCGTCGTATACCTTCTGGATTTCGGTGAAGAACGGGTCGAAATCTGCCGGGAACGCGTGGTCGGCGTTCCACACGGCCAGATGGCCGCCTGGGGCGAGCAGTTCGGCTGCTTTCGCGTACTTGACCTTCGGGTCCACCCATTTCCATGCTGTGGCCGCGTACGCGAGATCGAAGCTGGCCCCTGTCGGCGGCTCCCAGTCTTCGAAAGACGACGCGATCACGGAAACGTCGGCGAATTCGGCGAGGCGGCGCCGTGCCTCCGCCGCCAGGGCATCGCCGAGTTCGACCGCGGTGATCCGGAAGCCCATCCGTGCCAATGGCAGCGTGGCTTTCCCCGGACCGCATCCGACTTCGAGCAGGTGCGCGGGTGGCGTGATCGACGTGATCGCCAGCAGGTCGGAATACAGCTCGGCCGGGTAGTCGGGGCGGGCGTCCTGATAGGAGTGAGCGGCGCTGTCGAAGGTGGCTCTCATCAGCCGAAGATCGCGGGACATTCTCCGATGCTGACAGTGCGGCGACGATGCTGTCATCGAGGCACCCAGCTCTGATCGAACGCCGCGTTGCTACGAGGTGACGGCGGTACGCCCGACTTAATGGGAGGCGTTGCGACCGCGTTCCTGCTTACCCTCGGGCGTCATGGACTACCTGACGACCAACCGGGCCAACTGGAACGCACGGGTCCCGATCCATGTCGACAGCGACTTCTACGATGTCGAAGGTTTCAAGGCCAACGGCCGGAGCGTCCTGAGGCCGTTCGAGGTCGCGGAGGTCGGCGACGTGTCCGGCCGCCGCTTGGCGCACCTGCAGTGCCACCTCGGCCTGGACACGCTCTCCTGGGCCAGGCTCGGCGCCGAGGTGACCGGGCTCGACTTCTCCGACGCCGCCATCGAGCAGGCCAGGGCCATCGCCGCCGACTGCGGCCTGCCAGCGAGGTTCGTCACCGCCGACGTGTACGACGCGGTCGAGGCGCTCGGCGAGACCTACGACATCGTCTACACCGGCCTCGGCGCCCTGGTGTGGCTGCCCGAGCTCACCCGCTGGGCGGAGACGGTCGCCGCGCTGCTGGAACCGGGCGGATTCCTCTATCTCGCGGAATTCCACCCCTTTCCCCAAGTCCTTGATGAGGAGACCGGCACGACGATCGCCTACGACTACTTCGACCGGGGTCCGCACATCTGGGAGGAACCGTACACGTACACCGGCGGGCGGCTGATCGAGTCCCACACCTCCGTGCAGTTCCAGCACAGCATCGGCGACGTAGTCAGCGCTGTGGCGGCGGCGGGCCTGCGGGTGGAGTTCCTGCACGAGTACGACCACACCCTCTTCCGCCGCTTCGCCACGATGTCCGGCGACCACACTGGCTACCGCCTGCCGGAGGGCGCGCCCAGGGTCCCGCTCATGTACTCCTTGCGAGCCTCAGCCGGTGGTGCACCTCCTCCGGCGGCGGGTCCGGCCGCCCCAACGATGTGACCCGGAATCGCTCGCAGAACCGTCGCGCCCGCGGGTCGTCGGCCGACACCGCAGCCCCACCTCGGCGCATCCCGACGCCAGATGATCGAGACCTCCTTCGGCCGCCGCGGCAACATCGTCCTTCGGCCGCCGCGGCAACACCGTCGCGATGCCGTAGGAGCGTCCTCAATGCTCCCGTCGGCGGAGGTAATCCGAACACGGCACGGTCATTCGCAGGATGGGTCTGGACGTCGCAAGGTTCGCGCGGTGATTGTCAGACTCGTTCAGTACCATCCGCGGGATGGAGATACCTTTTGTCCGACTTGAGCCCTGGTCGCAGGGTGACCTTGGGTTGCTGCGCCGCCTCAACGCTCCTGAGATGACCGAGCACCTGGGCGGTCCCGAGACCGAGGAAGAGGTGGTCGGGCGGCACGAGCGCTATCTCAAGCTGAATGATCCGGGCTTGGGCGCCATGTTCAGCGTGGTCGTCGAGCCTGAGCTGGAGACGGTCGGCTCGATCGGTTTCTGGGAGCGCGAATGGCAGGGTGAGACCGTTTATGAGACGGGATGGGGGATTTTGCCGGAGTTTCAGGGGCGGGGCATCGCGACGGCGGCCGCCATTGCCATCGCGACCAAGGCTCGGGCGGAGGGCAGGCACCGGCACCTGCACGCCTACCCATCGGTGGAACATCCGGCGTCCAACGCGATCTGCCGCAAGGCCGGGTTCACCTTCGTCGGGGAGGTCGACTTCGAGTACCCGGTGGGTCATCCGATGCGCTGCAACGACTGGCGACTGCGACTGCTCTGATCGGTCGCCCGCCGCTCTGGTGCCCGCCTGCATCGGCATCAGGCTGCGCTGGCTCAGGAAGCGGTGATAACGACTGGCGACCGTGATCGCGCTGATCGGTCGCCCGCCGCTCTGATGTCCGCCCGTATCGGCGTCAGGCCGCGTCGGTCCAGGAGGCGGTGACGTCGAGGCGCTCGCGCCACAGTTTCTCGCCGTCGCCGCCCGGCTCCCACCGGCCGGTGAAGTCGAGCAGGGCACGGCAGCGCGCCACCATGGCCGCGTGACGGTCCGGCCAGGACGGCACCGGGCCGCCGTACGCGTCGAAGAAGGACGACAGGAGCGGTACGTGCTCCGCGTGGTGCATGCGTACGATCCACTCGCACCACGCGAGGTCCTCGATCGGCTCGCCCGGGTGCGCCCACTCCCAGTCGAGGATCGCCGCCGTCTCGAACGTGGCCGGGTCGAACAGCAGGTTCTGCGGCCCGTAGTCGCCGTGCACGATCCCCAGCTGGTGGATGCGGGCGAGCGTCTTCCCGCACCCGGCGAGGACCTCGGTCACGCGGCCCTCGTCGAGCAGGTCCTGGCCGTGCGCCCCGCGTACGTAGCGAGTGGTCACGCTCGTCGGGGTCACCCGGTGTACGGCGGGCACAGGCAGCCGCCCGCGCAGTCGGCGCAGGAACCTGCTCTCGGTCTTGAGGCGGATAGCCGCGTCAGGGCCTTCATAACACTTGACGACCCATGTGTCGTCGCCGACCGTGCTGTTGGTGTACCCGTGCTTCACAGGGATCGATTCTGGCGTACCGGGAAGATCCCCGGAATCACCTGAGCCAGCCTCGATACACGGTGTAAGACCGGGTCGGCGGTAGAATAGTAGGGAAACCGCAGGCACCGGGCGGCTGAACGGCAAAAGCACGACGATGTGTCAGCCCGATGCGAACATGCGTCCTGTAAAGCGCTTCGGCGTGTCCCCGCAGCGCGCTCCCTGCTACCTGCTTGGGGCCAGGCGCAAGGACAGTCCGGCGGCAGCCGTCCGCCCGGATGATCGGCGGGAGCCGTCCGCTGGATGATCGGGTGCCGGACCGTGCCTGCAGGGCCGCCGTGGCCGGAACCGGCCGACCAGGCGGGACCGCCGTGGCACGCCGACACGCCGCCTGCAGCAGGCGCGGGTTGAGCCGCCGGTGCGCAGCCGCTGCATCCGGCAGCCGGCGCGCGGCCGACGCTCGGCGCGGCGGGAGCGCCTCCGCCAGAACGCCTTGGCGGAACGCCTTCGCCGGGAGTGCCGTGGCCGGAACCCCGATCTGGCAGGGGTCGGCGATCCAGGTCGGTGCGGTTCGTCGCGGGCAGGTCGTACACGCAGCCGGCCGCCACGACAACGGACCGGTGGATCCGGTCGGTGAGCACCGCCAAGGTGCTCAGGTCGGAAACCGCTGCACTTGGTCGGTCGGCACCGGTGTGGTGTTCAGGTCGGAGATCAGCGGGTCTGGTCGGTGAGCGCCGCTATGGGTGGTGAGGTCGGAGACTGGTGGACCTGATCGGTCAGCACTCGTTGCGGTGCTCGAGTCGGAAAATGGTTTGCCGGGTCAGCCGGCGCCTTGTCAACCTTGATGAGCTATGCGATCCCTTCCAGAAGCCGATTTCGGCATGCCCGACATCCGCAGCCCGCTCCGGTACCTGTGGTGGAACGCGCGTGCCCAGGCCCCGGCATTGCTGGGCGGCATCGGCTTCGCCACCGCCTGGTGGCTGTTGCAGGCGCTGGTCCCCGCTGTGCTCGGCAAGGGCATCGACGCCGTCACGGCAAAGGACACCGACGCGCTGCTGACCTGGTCGGCGATCATGCTCGTGATCGGCATGCTGCAGGCGTTCACCGGGATCATGCGGCACCGGATGGCGGTCTACAACTGGCTGGCCGCCGCCTACCGCACCGTACAAGTGACCGCCAGACAAGCCGCGCGGCTCGGTGCCACGCTGCCCAAGCGGGTCTCGACCGGCGAGGTTGTCAGCGTCGGCAACTCCGATATCTCCCACATCGGCAACTCGATGGAGATCCTGCCGCGTGGCACCGGCTCCGTCGTGGCGATCATCGCGGTCACCGTGATCCTCATCTCCACTTCGCTGCCGTTGGGGCTGCTGGTGATGTTCGGCGTGCCGCTGATGGCCGTCGCGATCGGGCCTCTGCTCAAGCCGCTGCACAGGCGGCAGAAGGCCCAGCGCGACCTGATGGGCGAGCTGTCCACCAGGTCGGCCGACATCGTGGCGGGGCTGCGGGTGCTGCGCGGCATCGGTGGCGAGCAGGTGTTCGCCGCGCGCTATCGCGAGGAGTCCCAGCGTGTACGGGCTGCGGGCGTCAACGTGTCCAAGGTCGAATCGCTGCTCGAAGGCGCGCAGATCCTGCTGCCCGGAGTGCTCATCGCGGTCGTTACCGGGATAGGCGCCTCGTTCGCGATCGGCGGCGAGATCACCGCTGGTCAGCTCGTCGCCTTCTACGGCTACGCGGTCTTCCTGATCGGCCCGATGCGTACGCTCACCGAGGTCGCCGACAAACTGACCAAGGGCCATGTCGCCGCCCGTCGCGTGGTGCGCATTCTGTCCGTCGAACCCGAGGTGTCAGGGGGCACCGGCACCAGTGAGGGCGGCGTGCTGCGCGACTTCTACAGCGGCGTCACCGTCCAGCCGGGCGTCATGACCGCGATCGCGGCCGCTCTGCCGGAGGACGCCATCGCCATCGCCGACCGGCTCGGCCGCTACGCCGACGGCGACGTCACCTTCGGTGGGGTCGACCTGGCGACACTGCCGATGGCCGAGATCCGTACGCGCATCCTGGTCGCTGACAACGGCGCCCGCCTGTTCACCGGGAGGCTCCGCGACGAGCTCGACGTCCGTGGCGACTCTTCCGGCGAGCTGGACGTCCGTGGCGACTTTTCCGGCGGGCTCGGCGTCCGCGGCGACTCTTCCGGCGAGCTCGATGTCCGTGGCGACTCGTCCGGTGAGCGGGTGGAGCAGGCGCTGTACGCCGCCTGCGCCGAGGACATCATCGAGGCCCTGCCCGACGGGCTCGACGCTCTGGTGGCCGAGGCGGGACGGGAGTTCTCCGGCGGGCAGCAGCAGCGGCTCCGGCTGGCCAGGGCGCTGCTCGCCGATCCGGAGGTGCTCATCCTGGTCGAGCCGACCAGCGCCGTGGACGCCCACAGCGAGGCCCGCATCGGCGAGCGGCTGGCCAAGGCCCGCGTCGGCAAGACCACGTTGGTCTGTACGACCAGCCCGCTGGTGCTCGACCGCACCGACCACGTGATCTACGTCGAGAACGGCAGGGTGCTCGCCGAAGGCACGCACCGCGACCTGCTGGCGACCTCGCCGGAATACACCGCGACCGTGACGAGAGGGGAGGACTGACGATGGCCCGCGAGATCCTGCCGGTCGCCGACCAGAGACAGGTGCGCGCCTACGCCAGGCGGCTGACGCTCAAGTATCCGCGTCAGCTCACTGTCGTGCTCGCCCTGCACGGGCTCGCGGCGATCGTGGGCCTGGCCGTGCCCTGGCAACTCGGCAATCTGGTGCAAAACGTCCAGGACGGCGGCCACGTCAACGTGCTGCTCTTCGCCGTCGGCATCGGCGCGTTCCTGTTCGGGCAGGGCGCTCTGGTGCGTTACGCGGTGCTCGCCTCGGCCAAGCTCGGTGAGAAGGTCCTCGCCGAGCTGCGTGAGGAGTTCGTCGACCGGGTGCTCGGCCTGCCGCTGTCGACGGTGGAGCGGGCCGGCTCCGGCGACCTGATCACCAGGACCTCCCGCGATGTCGACTCCCTCTCCCAAACCGTTCGGCACGCCGTGCCCGAGACGCTGATCGCGATCGTCACTTTCACGATCACCGTGGGCGCGATGGTGCTGGTCAGCCCGCTGCTCATGCTGCCGATGCTGATCGCGGTGCCGCTGCTCTGGATCTCCACCCGCTGGTACCTCAACCGCGCCCGCGACGGCTACCTGCGCGAGAACGCCGCCTACGCGGACATGACCGAGGGACTGGCCGAGACCGTCGAAGGCGCCAGGGCCGTGGAGGCGCTCGGCCTCCAGCGGCGGCGGGAGGCGCGGACCGCGAACGACATCCGTGGCTCCTTCGCCGCCGAACGCTACACGCTGTGGCTGCGCACGATCTGGTATCCCGCCGTTGAGCTGGGCTACGTGATCCCGGTCGTCTCGACCCTGTTCATCGGCGGCCTGTTCTACGCCAACGGCTGGGTGTCGCTGGCTCAGGTCACCGCCGCCACCTTGTACGCGCAGCAGCTCATCGACCCGCTCGACCGGTTTCTCATGTGGATCGAGGAGTTGCAGGTGGGCGGGGCCGCCATGGCCCGGCTGCTCGGCGTCGCGAACGTGCCTGACGACCGGACCGCCTCCACCGCGCGGCCCGAGGGCGAACTGCTGGAGGCCGACGACGTCCGCTACGCCTACCGCGAGGGCCGCGACGTGCTGCACGGCGTGTCGCTGACCGTCCGGCCGGGGGAGCGGCTGGCCATGGTCGGCCCTTCCGGCGCGGGCAAGTCGACGCTCGGCAGGTTGCTGGCGGGCATCCACGGGCCGCGTACGGGCGCGGTGTCGGTGGGCGGTGTGCCCCTGGTCGACCTGCCCCTCGACGACCTGCGCGGCCACGTCGCGCTGGTCACCCAGGAGCACCACGTCTTCAAGGGCACACTCCGTGACAACCTGCTGATCGCCCGTCCGGACGCCGACGACACCGCCGTGCGCGCGGCCCTCACGGCGGTCGACTCGCTCGACTGGGTGCTCGCCCTGCCCGACGGACTCGACACGGTCGTCGGGTCCGGCGGGCTGGCCATCTCTCCTGCCCACGCCCAGCAGCTGGCGCTGGCCCGCCTGGTGCTGGCGGACCCGCACACGCTGGTGCTGGACGAGGCCACCTCGCTCATCGACCCCCGAGCCGCCCGGCACCTGGAGCGGTCGCTGGCGGCGGTGCTCGACGGTCGCACGGTGATCGCCATCGCCCACCGCCTCTACACGGCGCACGACGCGGACCGGGTGGCGGTGGTCGAGGACGGACGGATCAGCGAGCTCGGGTCGCACGATGAGCTGGTGGCGGAGGGCGGCTCGTACGCGGCCCTGTGGAGTAGCTGGCACGGGACCCCGGCCAGCACCCGCTCCCTCGCCACGGACGAGTCGTCAGAGTGGCTGGCACAGCACTCCTGACCGCCGACTCCTGGTCACCGACTCTGGTGACCGGCTACCGGTCATCGGCTCCCGATAGGCGGCCTTTGAGAGTCGATGAGTCGGCTCCGGATGGGCGGCCTTTGGGGGTCGATGAGTCGGCTTCCGGGGGTGGTCAGCACTTCGCTTCAGGGGACGGCAAGGTGCGGTCCGTCAAGTAGCGGAACATGTGGTTGCGGGCGCACTCGTTGAAGGCGAAGAGCGTGTGTCCTGGGCCCTCGTGGCGGATGGTGGCGCTGCCTTGCACCTGCGTGAGAATCCGGGCGACCGCGTCGGACTCGCGCCAGGCCCCAGCGCCCAGCATCGGTGGCAGGCCCTTGGGGAGGGGTGCGGGCGGGTTGGTCACTGATACCGGCCAGCCGATGCAGCCGAGCGTGCCCGTCGCCAAAGTGTTGGCCGCGCCCGCGTTGGGGGCGATCTTGCGGAGTCGGGCGATCGTCTTGTCGAGCTCGGCGCGGCCGGCGGGGCGTGGCCAGTCGGTGCATTCGGTGACGCCGGTCGACTGGTCGGGGTAGCGGGAGCCACGGGCGGGGACGAAGCCGGAGGCGTCGCCGCGTACGGCCTTACGGAGGGCCTCCGCCAGCTTGGGATAGCCGTCGGGACCCTGATGGGCGAACCCCATGGCGAGGGATTGCAGGTCGCCCCCCGTATAGGCGATCCCTGCAGACTTGGCCGGGACCGGGGAGCGGTCGGCCTTGGCGACCAGGCCGCGCCACTGGGCGGACAGCTCTCGGCACTTGCCGGCACCGGCGCACCAGGTGAAGAAGCGGTTGAAGGACGTCTCGTTGTCCTTGGCCATGTTGACCATGTCGGTGGTCCAGTCGGTGCCGCTGTGGCTGATCGTGCCGTCGAGCACCATGGTGCGCACCTGGCCGGGGAAGAGCCGGGCGTAGTCCTGCGCGTAGATCCCGGCGTAGGAGGCGCCGTAGAAGTTGAGCTTGCCGTCGCCCAGGGCCTTTCTGATGGCCTCCATGTCTCTGGCGTGGTCGGCCGAGCTCATGTTGGCGAACAGCTCGGGGTCCTTGTTGCGGCAGGCTTCCGCGTAACCGCGGTTGGTGTCGGAGAGCCGTCCGAAGTCGGCGTCGTTTTTGGGGAGGTCGGGCAGCGGGATTCGGGTCCAGGTGCAGGCCAGCCCGGTGCTGAGGCCGCTGAACTGCGCGCCGTAGCCGCGGGTGTCCCAGGTGATGACGTCCATCCGTTCGCGCAGCTTGGCCCAGAGGTCCGCATAGGTCTGGGTCAAGGCGATGCCGGGGGCACCGGGGCCGCCGTAGGCCACCAGAACCGACCCTTCGGAGGAGGTGCCGGTGGCCTTCAACCGGCCCAGCTTGAGGGTGATCTTGCGGCCGTCGGGTTTCTGCCAGTCGGCGGGGACCTGGAGGTCGGCACAGGTCATCCCGACTTTGTCGTTGGGGCAGGCGGACCAGTCGAGGGTGGCCGCCTGCTGGGACTGGACGCCGGAGCCGAGGAGGGCCATGGCGATGGAGAGGGAGATGTGCTTGAGCATGCGCACGACGATCCCGCAGCGGGGGTTGCGGGCACATCGGACCAGGGGCTGGTCTGGGGGGAGGCGAATCAGCCCGTGGCATGTCATGCCACGGGCTGATGACACCTGCGACGCGGCCCACCCCGAGAGGTCGACCGACGAGTGTCACCTACAGCGCAGGAAGCCGGGCCACGGCCCGCCCCAGGCGGTCACACGCCCAAGGACCTCTTCAGGAACTCCACCTGCAGCAGCAGCAAGTTCTCCGCCACGACCTCCTGCGGCGTCATATGGGTGACGCCCGACAGCGGGAGCACACTGTGCTGCCGCCCCGCCGCCAGCAGCGCCGACGACAGGCGAAGGGTGTGCGCGGCCACGACGTTGTCGTCCGCCAGCCCGTGGATCAGCAGCAGCGGCCGCTCCAGCTTGGCCGCATCGCCGAACAGCGAGGAGTTGTCGTACACGTCCGCCTGCTCGTCCGGATGCCCCAGGTACCGCTCGGTGTAACACGTGTCGTACAACCGCCAGTCCGTCACCGGCGCCCCCGCCACCGCGGCGTGGAACACGTCGGGCCGGCGCAGCACCGCCAGTGCCGCCAGGAAGCCGCCGAACGACCAGCCCCTGATGGCCACCTTCGTCAGGTCGAGGTCGTCAGGGTATTGCTCGGCCACCCCCTGCAGGGCGTCGATCTGGTCCTCCAGCGGGGGCGTGGCCAGGTCGTTGAGTACGGCGCGTTCGAAGGCGGGGCCCCTGCCCGGGGTGCCGCGGCCGTCGGCCACGATGACGGCGAAGCCCTGCTCGGCGAACCATTGGCTCTCCAGGTAGCCGCCGCGACGGTTGAGCACCCGCTGCGCGTGCGGCCCGCCGTACGGATCCATCAGGACCGGTAGCTTCCGCGAGCCCTGCTCGTGCCAGGAGGGCAGTACCACGGCGGTGGAGAGGTCGCGGCGGCCGGAGCGGCCGAGCGAGACCCGCAGGTCGAGGCCGGGGCGTTCGGCCAGCGAGGGGATCGGGATGGCCATGCCGTCACGCCGTACGACCGTGGTGGACACGCCCTCGGTGTCGAGGCTCTGCTCGGTCAGTACGCCCACACCGCCGGACATCCGCCCAGAGAACACGCCGGACCGGGTCGACACGGGCAGCAGCGAGTGGCCGTCCCAGGTCCACAACTGGATCTCGGTGGGGTCGCCGCTCGCGCTGAACAGCACGCTGTCGTGGTCGACGTCGAGCACCGCGCGTACTTGCAGGGTGGGCGGAGTGACGGCGCGGTCACCCACGAACAGGCGATTGCCGCCGTCGGCGGCGGCCACCCAGACCAGCGAGCCGTCGTCGAGGTGCGCGGGCACGCCGGTGACGACGTCGACCCAGGCCGGATCGGTGTCCTCGCGGACCAGCGTGGACACGCCGGTCGCCGGATCGACCGCGAACAGGCGCAGCCTCTTCTGATCACGCGACATGGTCACGATCGACAGCGCATGGGAGCTCCAGGCGGCCGTCGTGAGGTATTCGTCCTCGTACGGCACCGCCACGCGCGACCCGTCGATTCCGAGCACGAACAACTGGGTCACCGCGTTGGGCGTGCCGGCGGCCGGATAGCGCTGGGCCGTCGCGGGCCGGTCCGGGTTGGCCGGGTCGGCGATGTGCCAGGTGTGTACCGGAGCCTCGTCGGCCCGTTCGACCAGGAGCGCGTCGCTCGACGGCGACCACCAGTAGCCGCGCATCCGGTCCATCTCCTCGGCGGCGATGAACTCGGCCAGACCGTACGTGACGGTCGGCGACTCGGGCTCCGCGAGCGTGCGGTCGTCACCTGTCGCGAGGGTGTGCACCCGTAGAGCGCCCCCGCTGACGTACGCGACCCGCTGGCCGTCGGGGGAGATGCGCGGGTCGATGACCGCGCCCGGCGTCTCCAGCCGCCGGGTGTCGCCGTTGGGCAGGTCGGTGACGTACAGGCCGCCGGCCAGCGCGAAGGCGGCCCGGGTCACCGAGGAGTCGGTGCTGTAGCCGACCACGCCGCCCGCCTGCTCGCGGCTGCGCTCGCGCCGGGCGCGCTCCTCGGGCGGGAGATCGCCGTCGTCGGCGTCGAGCGTACGCGGGTCGACCACGAGGCGCTCGACGTGAGTCTCGGTGTCGAGTTCCCATAGGCACGTCACCGGGTCGGTGCCGGACTTCGTACGCAAGAACACGACTTTGCCGCCGTCGGGGGAGATCGTGAAGCCCCTGGGCACTCCGAGGGTGAACCTGCGGGTCCTGGCCGACAGGCGCGGGAAGCTCTCACTCATGCCCTAATCCTGCCAGTACGCTCGAACGCATGACTGACCGACGGCTGCTGCTGGTGCACGCCCACCCCGACGACGAGTCGATCGGCACCGGCGCGACGATGGCCAAGTACGCGGCGGAAGGCGCGCATGTCACGCTCGTGACCTGCACGCTCGGCGAGGAGGGGGAGGTCATCCCCCCGGAGCTCGCCCACCTGGCCGCCGACCGCGACGACACGCTGGGCACGCACCGCATCGCCGAACTCGCGATGGCCTGCAAGGCGCTTGGCGTCGAGGACCACCGCTTCCTGGGCGCGCCGGGCCGTTGGCGCGATTCGGGCATGATGGGCGTCGCCTCCAACGACCGGCCCAACGCGTTCTGGCAGGCCGACCTCGACGAGGCGGCGGGGGAGCTGGTCAAGGTCATCCGCGAGGTACGGCCCCAGGTCTTGGTCACTTATGACGACAACGGGTTCTATGGGCATCCCGACCACATTCAGGCGCATCGCGTTTCGCGGCGGGCGTACGAACTCGCCGCCGACCCACGCTTCGGTGAGGGGGCGCCGTGGCGGATCACGAAGTTCTACCACACGGCCGTCGCCAGGTCGGTGATGCGCCGTACGGCCGAGGCGCTGCGCGCGGCCGACGTCGGCTTTCTCGTCGAGGACGTCGACGACATGCCGTTCGCCAGCCCCGACGAGGTGATCACCACGGAGATCGACGCGCGGCCGTGGGTCGGCAACAAGCTGGACGCCATGCGCGCGCACGCCACGCAGATCAGTGTGGACGACCCGTGGTTCGCGCTCTCGAACAACATCGGCCAGGAGGCGCAGGGCGTCGAGCACTACATCCTGGCGCTCGGCGCGCCCGGCCACGCGATGCCTGGCCCGCCGATCGAGGCGGGCGGGATGGGAGCGCCGCACAACCGCGAGAACGATCTCTTCGCGGGCATCCACTGACCGTCGCGGATGATCTGGTTTCTGGCCTCGCGGACGGTCTCTTGGCGGGCGGTCACTGACCTCGCGAATGATCTCTTCGCAGGCATCCACTAACCTCGTTCTTCATGGAGCAACGCAGCCAGGCCGAGTCGGCGTTGGGTGGGGCCGCCTACGGCATGCTGTTCGTGTTGGGGCTGGTCATGGGCATCGTGGGCGGGTTCACGCAGGCGATTTGGCACGTCGGTCCTGTCCCGTTCGTCGGGATGATCCCGGGCTCGGCGATCGGCTGGCTGCTCGCGCTCTTCGGCGTCTGTTTCGGGGCGGGCAAGCTCATGGGTTCGCGCCTCGGGGTGTCGGTGACGGCGCTCGGGTGGCTGCTGGTGTCCATGCCGTTCTCGCTCAAGCTGTCGCAGGGGGATTTGGTGATCTCCGGTAACGGCCCAGCCGGGTTCGTCTACCTCTACGGGGGCATGGCGGCGGTGGTCGTGGCCTTCTGGCTGGCGCCCTCGTCGGGCGGCGGTTCCTGGTTGTTGCATGGCCAGCAGCCAAGGAACCCGACTTAGAGGCATAAAGTAGCGATCGTGCACCATGGTTCCACAGAGCAGCACGTCGATCGGGACATCTACCGCAAGGTGGTCGGCCGATTCGCCACCGGAGTCGCGATCGTCACGACCAGGCTCGACGGGATCGATCACGCGATGACCGTGAACTCGTTCACGTCCGTGTCACTGGACCCGCTGCTCGTACTGTTCTGCGCGGAGAAGGTGGCCCGCTTCCACGACGCCGTGATGGAGGCGGGTGTGTGGGGGGTGTCGGTGCTGCCGGCCTCCATGGAGGACGCGTCGCGGTTCTTCGCGCATCGGGGGCGAGAGCTCGACGGGCAGCTGGAACGCTGGGCGCACCATCGTGGCGAATCGGGCGTGGCGCTCTTCACCGACGCCGTGGCGACGCTGGAGGCCCGGACGACCTCCGTCCATGAGGGCGGCGACCACTCGATCGTGGTGGGTGGGGTTACCGCGCTCGGTGCCCGCGCTGACGACCGTCCGCTGCTTTACCACCAGGGCCGCTATAAGACGTTATGAGCAGTCTTTTGCGGCCGCCCCGGGTGCATGACTGGGGATTGTCCGGGGGCATGCTCCTCCGGTGGAGGTGGCTGAGCGCCGTGACGTGCGCATTCTTGACCCCGGCCGTGGTCATGCGTGGGCCGGTGCCCCCTATGTGATGGGCTCTGTCGGCTCTACGGGCGGAATATGGGTCCTGTAGCCCCGTGCGCCCATGTCCGTGCGCCCGTGCTCGTGCGCCCATGCTCGTGCGTCCTGCGCGCGTGACTGTGCCTGCGCCCGTGTGCCCCGCGTGTGTGTCTGTGTGCGCGTGTGTATCCGGTCGCGTGTGTGGCCATGTGCTCGTGTGCCTAGTTGCCACGGTGACCGCCGACCCGGCGCCGGAGGGGGAGCCGGGTCGGCGGGTCGGGATTATTGGGCCTCGGGAGCTGGGGTTGTGTCCGTTGGCGCCGGTGCTTCGGCCGCCGTGTCCGTGGGCACCGGTGTTTCCGCCGTGGGGGTCGCCGACGGCGTTTTCGCCGCTGGCGGGCACGTGGGGACCGGGTCTGCAGCGGACTCGGTCGATGTCGCCGTCTCGGTGGCCGTCACGGACGCTGTGTTCGACGCCGTCTCGGGCGCTGTTTCGGGCGTTGTCTCGGAAACCGTGTTCGACGCCGTGACCGACGGGGTCGGGGTCGGGGTCGGGGTGGGTGCTGGTGTCGCCGAGGTAGTCGGGATTGCAGAGTTTGTTGGGGTTTCTGGGTTTGTTGGGGTTTCGGTGGGGGCCAACGGTTCTGCGGTGTTGGGTTGGCAGGTGAAGGTGACCGTGGCGGTGACGGTGGCCGCTGGGGCGGCTTCAGTTACCGTGACCGTGGCCTGCTGGGTGACCGTGGTGGTCGCCGTGGCAGTTTCGGTCACTGTCGCGGTCGCCGTATTGGTTGCCGAATCGCTGGTGCCAGGGGTGCCGGTGATCGTCGCCGTGGCCGTCGCCGTTGGGGTGGCTGTCACGGTGCGAGTGGGCCAGGGCAGGACCTTGACCTTGATGCCGGGTTTGCCCTTGACCTTGTAGCTACCCTTGCCGATCTTCTTGCTCGTCTGGCCGGCACCGGTGGTCACGGGGAGGTCGGTGGCCGTCGTCTTGCACGACTTGGCCTTGCAGACCTTCTGTTTCACGCTGAACCTGGCCGCTCCGTCGTACTTGACGGAGACATCCAGATACGAGACGCCTTTCTTCTTGACGACCTTCGTCTTCGCGGTGTACTTCCCGACTTTAGGGGTGGGGGTCGTCGTCGGGGCGGCGGCGGGTAACGCCACCTCTGCGCGGAGAGGAGGGCCAGTGGAATTGAGGGGATCGGACGCTGACGTCTGGGTGATCGCGACTCCGCCGACCCCGGCCAAGGCCATGGTGCCGACCAGCGCGCCCACGATGGTGAATCTCATAATCCTGCTCTTGGGGGAGATTTCAGGACGCGGATCATTATTCCGTCTTGTCAAGATTGGTCAAGGCTGAAACGCATGAACAGGCGCTATCGGTTCCGGCGGGCGGTGAACTACGTCAACCTCTCCACCCCGCTCGGTCTGCTGATCTCCGTCGTAGGCGGTGCCACGAGGCAGAGTGGGCCCAACGGCCTCGTCCTCGCGTTCGGCTACCGCTACCGCTTCCCCATCGCCGGGGCCTTCACTGTCGGAAATGTCGTCCTGACTAGGCGCGACTCGCTCGAAGACCAGCTCATCCGGCACGAGGGCCGGCACGCCACCCAGTGGGCCTGGTGCGTCGGCCTGCCGATGCTCCCGCTCTACTTGGTGGCCATGCTCGTGTCCGTAGTGGTCTGCGGGCACCAGGCCTCGTACAACGTCTTCGAACGGCTGGCCGGACTCGACGACGGCGGCTACCCACGCGCACCCCTCTGGTGGAGAAGGGGCGGGGGCCGGGATCGGTTGGGGTGAGCCGCCCGCCTCTGGTGGGGGCGGGGCGGGGGCGATTGGGGTGATCCGTGTACCCCTCTGATGGGGAAGGGGCGCAGGTCACGATTGGTCTGGGTGACTGATCCGCTACGTAGGGCAGAGCGACGCGTATGACGCAGACGATCGAAGTCCCGCACTGGCCGGACAGCTTCAAGGACCGCCTCACCGCCCCCCTCCCTGAGTTTCGTGAGTTGCTGAGCGTCACCTGGCACGGCGCGTTCCGTCCGGACATCGGTGACGCCGACCAGATCCCGGTGCTGCGCAACGGCGGTCTTCCTCGGGCCGCCACCGGCGAGACCATGGTGACCTGGGTGGGTCACTCCACGTTCGTCCTGCAGATCAGAGGGTTAACGATCCTGACCGATCCGGTGTGGTCGCGCAGGATTCCCGGAGTACGGCAGCGGCTGACGCCTCCGGGTGTCGCCTGGAGCGACCTGCCGAGGATCGACGCCGTGGTGATCAGCCACAACCACTACGACCACCTGGACGCGCCCACCATGCGCAAGCTGCCGAGGGACACACCGATCCTCGTGCCAGCCCGGCTGAAGCCCTGGTTCGACCGGCGCGGCTTCACCCGGGTAACAGAGCTGGATTGGTGGGAGTCCACGTCGATCGACGGCGTCACGTTCGACTTCGTACCCGCCCACCACTGGAGCCGGCGGACCGTCTGGGACACGTGCAAGACGCTTTGGGGTGGGTGGGTGATCGACGGCTCTGTCTACTTCGCGGGCGACACCGGCTATGGAGACCGGCTGGCGCAGATCGGGGACAGGTTCGGTGGGCTGGATCTGGCGCTCATGCCTGTGGGGGCGTATGAGCCGCACTCGTTCATGAAGGCCGCGCACGTCAACCCCGAGGAGGCGGTGCAAGGCTGTCTGGACGTCGGGGCGCGGCGGATGGCCACCATGCACTGGGGCACGTTCGTGCTGTCGGGGGAGCCATTGCTGGCGCCGGTCGAGGCCGCACGGTCCGCCTGGCGCGCCCAGAGCTTGCCACGAGAGGGCCTGTGGGATCTGGCGATCGGGGAGTCACGTTCCTTCATCTCCTGATGTGTGTGGGCTGTGCGCTGGCGGGCGGGGAGTCACGTTCCTTCGTCTCCCGATGCGTTTGGGCTGTGCGTCTGGGGGCGGAGGAGCGTGCCCAGAGTCAGGGCGCCGATGGCCAGGCCTGAGATCGCGCCCGCGCAGAGCACCGAGGCGGTTGACGGGCTGACGATGGTGATGCCGAAGAGGGCCAGGGCCGAGATGATCGCGGAGACGGTGATATACGTCCAGATCGCCAGTCGTACGACACGCAGGCGGGTTTGCTCGGACGGGTGGGTGCGGGAGAGGAGCCAGGCCAGGGCGGGCAGGAGCAGCACACCGTGCATGAGGATGGCGTGGGCGGGTTTGAGCGAGCCGGCCACGGTGTAGGCGAGCTGCTGAGAGCCGGTCAAGGCCTCGAACACTCCGCGGGCGATCATGATGCCCCCGAAGGCCATTGCCGCCAGGAACGTGCCGAACCCGGCCTGGACGGCCAGACGCATGCTGGGCGATCCGGCCAAACGCGCGATGGGTGCCCCACTGGGAACCGTGTTGGATGTGGTGAGATTCGTGCTGGGGGACCCACCGATACCTGTGCTGGGTCCGGTGTGATCCGTGGTGGGCGACCCACTGAGACCTGTGCTGGGCCCAATGAGACCCGTGCTGGGGGTGCCGCCGAGGTCCGTGCTGGGCGACTTGCCGGTATTCGGATGTGATGGGCGGAAGGCGCTGACCGTCATGAAGATCGCTATGGCGATCAGGGTGAAGCCGCCGGCGGCCAGTGTTCTGGCGATGAGCGAGTCCACGTCGGTGGACATGTTGAAGTGCGAGGGCACGCCGCGCCACGCCTGCACGCTGATGAGGGCGACTTCCACGACCGAAGCCGCCGCGAAGACGCCCAGGAAGACGTTGCGCCTGCGTAGTCGGATGAACTGTGACACCCAGGTGAGCGAAAGCACGCTCAACCCGAACGAGACCCCGAACGTGAACGGTTTGCGCCACGACACGGGGCCGTCCCACGGGCCACCGTCGAGTACGAGCACGCCCAGGTGGACGAGCCCGGAGACGATCAGGAGCAGTCCGATCACGTACCAGAGGCGAGTCATGTTCGCCATGGTGACGTGGAGGAGGGGCGCGGGCGTCAGCCCAGGGTCTTGATTCCACATACGGCTGTGGTCGTAGCTGCCAGGTCAGGGGATGAGGCACAGGGGTTGAGGAGCGCCCCACCAGGACAGGGAGCAAGGGGCAAGGGGCAAGGGGCGCCTCGGCAGGGTCGGGGAGCGCCCAGCAGGCCAGGAGTGGGCCGCAAAGGTCAGAGAGTGAGCCGCCAGGTCAGGAAGCGGGCCGCCTGGTCAAGGGGCGGGCCGCCGCCTGGTCAAGGAGTGAGGCGCAAGGTGTGGACGGCAGCCTTCTTGACGGTTGCCGGTTTTGAGTACATCGGGAGTAATTGTCCCTTCGCCCACAGCGGTGCCTGGTCCCAGTAGTTGTCGTGGAACGCGTGCCCCGAAGCCCCCGTCAGGTTGATCCATTCGGACTTGTCCAGATCGCCCAGGTCGATGATCATCCGCATCGACGGCACCGAAGTCACCGCGTAGTCGCGCTGCGCGTTCCAGCCGGTGGCGTTCGGGGCGTCCTTGCTGCCCGGTACCTCGAACGGGCCCCGGTTGAAGAGTGCCTCGATGGGCGCTATGCCCGATGTGCCGAGTGAGCCGTTGGTGAGCGTCAACTGGTGCAGGTCGCCCCAGCGCCAGGCCGTGACGTCCGTGCCGAGCCGGTCGGACACCTCCTGGTAGGCCGAGGCCAGTGCCTGCTGGACGATGTCGTCGCGGGTCTCCGTACGGCCCTTGGTCGTGGTGTCGTCCCAGTACGGGTCGTCGGGGGTTTCGAGCAGTCGCTTGATCACCTCGTACCAGCGGTCGCCGCCGCTCGGCCTGGCACCGGTGGGCAGGTCGTCGTCGAACGTCAGCTTGAGCAACTGCCGCCAGACCGCGTTGAAGTACGCCGCGGGAGCCGAGTCGACGCCCTGTGAGCCGTCCCAGTCCTTCAGCGACTGCCTGGCCTGTACGGCCGGACCCGCCAGAGGCACCCGCATCAGGGCGGGGACCAGGGTCTTGGCCAGGCCGTTCTGGGTGTCCTGCTGGATCTTGGACATGGTCGTGGCGTCGACCTTGCCCTTCGCGATCTCCTGGTTGAGCCGGTCGATGATGCGCTGGGAGCGATAGCCGTACGCCCAGTCCTTGGTCAGCAGCGGCCGGTACTGCCTGGGGTCGATGACGGCGTTGTTGGCCGTCACGATGTAGCCGTCGGAGGGGTCCTCCATGGAGGGCAGCTGGTCGTAGGGGATGGGGGCGGTGCGCCAGTCGTACTCGCCGGTCCAGCCGGGCACCGGCCACGTGCCGTCGCCCTTCTGGCGTACGGGGATCCGGCCGGGCGCCTGGTAGCCGATGTGGCCCTCGGTGTCGGCGTACACCAGGTTCTGGGCCGGCACGTCGAAGAGCGCGGCCGCGGCGCGGAACTCCTGCCAGTCGGTGGCCGAGTTCAGTGCGAAGATCGCGTCGACCGTGGTGCCGGGCGTCAGGGCGGTCCACTGGAGGGCCACGGCGTTCGCACCGTCGCTCGGTTTGACGTCGCCCATCACCTCGTTGATCAGTGGGCCGTGCCGGGTGCTCCTGACGTTCAGTGTGACCGTGGCGCCACCGGCCACCTTGATCTCTTCCCGCCGGGTCTCCAGCTTCACCGACTCGCCCTTGTACAGGTACGTGTCGCCCTTCACCCGCTCCAGGAACAGGTCGGCCACGTCGGGGCCCAGATTGGTGAAGCCCCAGGCGATCTTGCCGTTGTGGCCGATGATCACGCCGGGAACGCCGGAGAAGCTGAACCCGGTCACGTCGTACGCGCAGGATTCCGTGATCTTCCGGCAGTGCAGCCCGACCTGGTACCAGACGGACGGCATCTGCGCCGACAGGTGCGGATCGTTCGCCAGCAAGGGCTTGCCGCTGGCCGTGTGCTCGCCGGAGACCACCCACGAATTCGACCCGATGCCCTCGCGGTCCGCGGCGCTCATCGTGCCGGGCACCGCGTCGAGCGCCTTCGCGGCCTGGGCGAGCGCCCTGGCCGCGCCCTGGCCTGGTGTCGTGGCCTCCTGCGGCGTGGTGCCGCGTGGCGTGGTCTTGCGTGTCGTGGTGCCATGCGGAGTAGTGCCGCGTGGAGTGGTGCCGCGTGGGGTGGTGCCGTCCGTTGTGGTGCCGCGTGGAGTGGTGCCGTCCGTTGTGGTGCCGCGCATGGAGGTGTCGCGTGCGGGCAGACGGTCGCGCTGGTCGAAGCGGTCGTCGGCGATCGTGCCCTGGGTGACGATCGGCATATGGCTGTCGTACGGGTAATCCGGGTAAAGCTGCTCAACCCGGGCCCGAGGCAGCTTGGTAAGCGCCAGAGCGCGGTCGATCTCGTCTTCCATGTTGGAACGCAGGTCCCAGGCCATGGCCTTGAGCCAGGCGACGGAGTCGAGCGCGGTCCACGGCTCGGGCTTGTAGGACCCGTTCTGCACCTTGAGCACCGAGTATTCGAGGCTCCGGTCGGAGGCGTTGGGGTTGGCCTGGAGCCAGGTGTTGACGCCCTTGGCGTACGCGTCGAGGTAGCGGCGGGTGCTTTCGCCCAGCTCGGGCAGCTCCTGCTCGGCCACCTTGCGCCAGCCCATGGTCCGGATGGCCTTGTCGTTGTCGAGCGTCGCCTTGCCGAACAGCTCCGACAGCCGCCCTGAGGTCACGTGCCGCCGGAAGTCCATCTCCCAGAACCGGTCCTGCGCGTGGACGAACCCCTGAGCCATGAACAGATCCTCGGCCGTGTCCGCGTAGATCTGTGGAATTCCCGCTTTATCGCGATAAATCTCCACATTCCCGGTTAAACCGGGTAGCCGCACGGCTCCGTCCACCTGAGGGAACGACCGTCGCACCGTGTACACGAGCACCCCGGCGAGCACCAGCGCGAGGACGAGGACCACGGTCAATGCCCGCGCCACCCACCGGAACGGCCAGGGCATCCAGGCGTAGGGCCGCAACCTCACGAAGACCTCCATCTCTCGCGCAGCCCCTCAAGTCTGACAGCCCACGATCACTACTCCCGCCCCACGAGCCCCTCCTGAAACACCGGCGCCTACGGGGTTCCAGCACATGGAGACGGCCTGCCAGGGGCAACGAAAGACCGACTGCGCCAACATCGAACTATCGAGACACGGGCCGATGCTCCCGTCTTCAGGCGGGATGGTGTGGGCGCGGGCGTGGCGAGGTAGGCGGCTCGGTGCAGCGTCAAGCATCCTGGCTGCTGCGTAAGCAGCAGGCGAGGAGCACGTCAGTCCCACACCTGTCCGGAGGGCGTATCAGAAACCCGGACACCCATGCTCACAAGGGACTCGCGCAGCCGGTCCGACGCCGCCCAATCCCCCGCCTCCCGAGCCCGCGCCCGTTCGGCCAGCAGTTCCGCCGCCCCCGGCGGCAACGCCGGCCGTCGGGACCGCCCGATCTCGACGGCCAGGTCCAGCCCCAGCACCTGGTCCAGATGCAGGAACGACTCCAGCTTCGCCCCCGGCGCCACCGACTCGTCCCGCTCCAGCTCCCGAAGCGCACGTAGCGCGGTCGGCGTGTCGAGGTCGTCATCGAAGGCCGACTCCGCCCGCCGCACGTAGTCGGCCGCCATCGGCGCGCTGGGCGACTCCGACCACTCGGCCACCCGTGTCCGCCACCGCCGTACGGTCCTGTCGGCCGCGTGCAGGGTGTCCCAGGTGAGGTTGAGCTGCTGCCGGTAGCGGTGTTCCAGGAACGCCAGGCGTACGGCCAGCGGATCGAGGCCCGCCTCGGTCACGTCCGACAGCAGCACCACGTTCCCGGTGGACTTGGCCATCTTCCGCCCGTCGAACAGCAGGTGCTCCCCATGCACCCAATGACGCACCACCTCGTGGCCGGCCGCCGCGTTCGACTGGGCCCGCTCGTCCTCGTGGTGGGGGAAGCGCAGGTCGATGCCGGCGGTGTGGAGGTCGATGCGCTCGCCGAGGAAGTGCAGCGACATGGCCGAGCACTCGATGTGCCAGCCGGGGAAGCCGCGGCCCCAGGGGGCCTCCCAGGACAGTTCGCCGTCGGAGGGCTTCCAGAGGGCCCAGTCGGCGTGGAAGCGCTTGCGGGGGTCGGTGGCGTCGGGGCGGAGGGAGTCGAGGCGGTTGCCGGAAATTTCGCCGTAAGTGGGGAAGGACGTGGCGTCGAAATACACCGCTCCGTCCGGCAGCGCGTACGCGTGTCCCCGCTCGATCAGCTTGGCGATCAGCTCGATCATCAGGTCGATCGTCTCGCTCGCGCGGGGCATGTGCTCCGGCGGCCGCATGTTCAGGGCGGCGGTGTCCCGCTTGAAGGCGTCCTCGTAGTAGCGGGCCAGGTCACGCGGCGAGCGGCCCTCGGCCCGCGCCCGCATGAGCACCTTGTCCTCGCCGGCCTCCGAGTCGTCGGCCAGGTGGCCCACGTCGGTGATGTTCTGGCAGACCACCATGCGTACCCGCTGCCGCTCCAGGACCCGCCGGATCAGGTCGGACAGCAGCTGGGAGCGCAGGTTGCCGACATGCGCGTGGCGATAGACCGTCGGCCCGCAGGAGTACATGCGCATCGCGCGGGCGGGGGCGATCTCCTCGACCTGCCTGGCGCGCGTGTCGTAGATCCGCAACATCCCCCGAGCCTAGCCCCCGGCCGCCAAGAAACGTCAGCCACCCAAAAAGCCGACGATGTCCCGGTCTCCCCGCTCCCGCAGCCGCGCCAGCACCTCATCACGCGTCGCCGTGTCCGGCAACCCGATGCGCGCCCCGATCAGCCGCAGCCCCTCCAACTCCGAGGTGACCGGAGCGGTGTAGCCGATCAGATAGAGCGCCCGGTTCAACGGCGGCATCCCCGGAGCCGCCGCGGGCAGGTAGCGGGTCAGCAGCTCGCCCCCGTCGGACACGGTGAGGAAGACGTGGTCGCCCTCCCCGGCCTTGAAGTCCGCCAGCACGTTCCTGATCGACCCCATGGTCGGCTGGTTGTGCCAGCTGATCACCACGTCCCCGGAGGGTGTCGCGGCCGTGAGCTGCCCGCCGGGAGCCATCCCCAGGTACGCCGCGAACCCCGTCGGCAGCGGCGACCCCGATCCGCGCAGGTGCTCGGCGTTGACGTCGACGCGATGCCACCAGCGGCCGTCGCGGCTGCGGAAGCTGCGCCGGGTCTCCGACACGTCCCTGCGCGGCTGGTACGGCTCGGCCTCACCGGTCGGCGAGGTGCCCGCCACCCGGATCCAGCCCCGCTGCGTCCGCTCGAACCCGGGGCCGCCCGAGTAGGCGCGCACCGAGCTCTCGCTGACGTCGTAGCGGGAGGTGAGGTTCGAGACGATCGTGCTGACCGACGCCTCACCGCCGGCGCGCTCGATCTCCCTGGCGATCATCTCCCTGATCCCCAGGTATTCGTCGCCGCCCCATCTGGTCAGCCCGTACTTGTTCCGGTCCACGCGGCGGAACCGCTCGTCGGCGGTGAGCTGGTTGCGGATGCCGACCAGGCTGTAGTCCTCGCCGATGCGCTCCTGGATCTCCTCCGGCGTCATCGGCCGCCCGGCCACCGCCAGGACCGCCTCCGTCTTCTCGTTGATGCTGCGCGGCCACGGCACCACGTGCTGGTCCAGTACGCGCAGCTGCGGCACGGCCAGGATCCACCGCTCGGCCACGTCCTCGCGGATGCCGAGCTGTGTGACCATGGTCACGGCCTCGCCTATCGGCCGTGGCCCGTCGGTGAACAGCTGGCGCGTCTTCTCCCTCAGCTCGTCCGCGCCGCCCGCGATCAGCCAGTCGTCGGCCTGCTCGTACCCGGTCAGCAGCGTGCGGACGAACCGCCAGGCGGGGATGCCCAGCGTGCGCAGCTCGCCGCGGTGCCACGGCACGGCCGCGGCCAGGTCGTCGGCGGGTACGGCCGAGCCGAGCCGGCCGCGCAGCCAGGTGACGTGCGCGACGAGCGAGACCGCCTCCGGGCCGCCCAGCCAGGCTTCGACATGGTCGCGCAGGTCGCGTTCGATCTGCCGGATCCGCTCCCGCGTGACCGAGAAGCGCTGCGCCAGCTCGTCGAGCGTGGCCCGCTGCGAGGCGTACAGGCGGTCGCGGGCGATCGCCCGCTGCCGCTCGTCCAGCGCCGCGAACAGGCCGTCGATCAATTCGGGCAGCGGCTTGTCCGGCCGCGCCACGGCCGCGGCGACCGGCTCGGACGGAGGTTCGAGCAACCGCTCGAACACCCCGCTGAACAGCTTCTGCACGACGTCCTTGCCCAGCATCTCCGGCGTACGCTCGGCCTCGGCAGGGTCGGAGAAACGCAGCAGCGGCAGGATGTCGCCGATCAGCAGGTGCCCCCAGCAGGCCACGGCGAGATCGGCGAGATGGCCCGCCACGGTCTGCGTAGTGATGACGGCGCACGCGCGGTCGAGGGGGATCGTCTGCCACCACGCCTCGGGAAGCTGGGGCTCCTCCACGATCGGCGCTATCTGCACAGGAGAAGTCCAGCGCAGCGGTGGCGCGAGGTCGCTCAGGCTGAGGTTCATTGAGGTCCAACCGGCAATGGGAAGATATCCGCAGTTCAGACTATGTGATCAGAGCGACAGAAAAGGGCTACCTCTTCCTGAATGGGAGATATAGAGCATGGATCGAGCCCGCGTGCAGGCTACATACAGCATGCTCCGTTCCCGTTGCAGTGCTCTCGCCCGGGCCCCCGGTTCGTCGGGCGGCGGTTCGGGCACCACGCCCTCCGCCACGCCGATGAGCGCGACCCGCTCGAACTCCAGCCCCTTCAGATTCTGGAACGCCGCCACCCGCACGTCCGCCCGCCCGAGCGCCTTACGCGCCTCACGGACCAGCTTCGAGGTGCGCGCGCCGACGGCGATCTCATCGGCCGGGACACCGTCGTCCAGCCAGGAGACGACCGTGGCCACCAGCCCGGCCAGCTCCGCCTCCGGCGAGTCGTAAGCCCTGAGCACCGGCCGCTCGCCGTTGCGCAGCGCGCGGAACCCGTACAGCGGGGACATGCCCTTGACCAGCCCGTCGGCGGGACTGCCGCCGCGCAGCCGGACCGCGAACGACAGCAGCTCCTGCGGCAGCCGGTAGGACACCTTGAGCGTGTGCTGCAGAGCCGGGATGCCCACCGAGCCGAGCGTCACGCGCGTGTCGGTGATCCGCTGGTGCGGGTCGCCGACGATGAACAGGTCGTCGTGCGCCCGCGGCGCCACCGCCCGCAGCAACCGCCACTGCGACGGGCTGATGTCCTGCGCCTCGTCCACCACGACGTGCCGGTACGGCTTGCGGCCCGGCTCGATGTCGTCGAGCAGGTCGCCGGTGGCCCTCGACAGCAGCCGGAGCGCCTCGTCGGTCAGCTCGGCCAGCGTACGCGCGCCGGGGCCGATCAGCGCCGGGCGCCGGCCCTCCGCGCTGGCCACGATGCGCATCGCCAGCCGCTCGGCGTTGTCCACGTCGACCCGCTTGCGCGTCACCCCGTCGTCGATCAGCCGGTCGAGCCGGTCTGACAGATCCTCGCCCAGTCCCTGCGAGTACGTCACCAGCAGCACCGGCCCGCTCCCGTGCGCGGCCAGATGGGCCGCCCGATGCAGCGCGATGATCGTCTTGCCGGTGCCCGCCCCGCCGATCACCAGCACCGGGTGCTCGTAGCGCGCGGCGCGGGCCAGCCGGTGCTGTTCCGGACGCGGGAAGGCGCACCATTCCGGCGCGTCGAGGATCCGTTCCAGCTCCACCTTGTCCGCGGCGAACACCGCCCGGTCCGGACTGCGGCGCAGCGCCGCATGGAAGTCGTTTACATCGATGCGGTCGGCATCCGCGTCCGTGGCGCGGCAGGTGTCCAGCTCCCGCCAGGCTTCGGCGAGCGTGCCGCCCCGGGCCAGCACCGCGAGCGGCACGTGCTGAGTCGGGGGGAGCAGCGGTTCGAGCGCCTCCACGTCGGCCTCGTTGCTGATGAGCCGCACCAGCGGCAATGCGCGTACGTCGATGCCCAGCGCGAGCAGATCACCATCGCAGATCGGGGCGAACAACCCCGAAGCACTCGCCGATCGCCGTAACGCGGGCTCGACCCGTTCGAGCGCCTCGGCGTCCCACTCCTCGACGACGCCGATCACCGGGTTGATCCCGTAGCGGTAGCGCTGCGCGTACGACCAAGCCTCGGGGTCCGGGAGCACGGTACGCAGCCAGTACACGTCCCGCTGGCGCACCACCACGCCCCGGTGGCCCGAAGTGAGGCGGAGCGTCGCGATCCGCGGGTCCCTGGCACCCCTGACCCGCTCGGGGTGCGGGGCGCCCGAGACGTTCAGCAGCAGGCGGCGGAGTGCGACCACGGCGTCCCTGCGCACCGGCTGTGCCAGTGCGCTGAGGTCCCGGGGGAAGTCCGGGGCGATCGCCAGCCGCGGCACGGCTCAGTCCAAGAGTTGCAGCAGGTCGCGGTCCCCGCGTTCGCGGAGCCTGGTGAGCAGGTCGGGCAGTCCGACAGGTCCGGTCATCCCGATCCTGGTAGCGATCACTCTGGCGGCCTGGTCGCGGGTCCCGCCGGGGGCGGTGTAACCGACCAGGCGCAGCGCCTTGGTGATCTTCTCGGCCCCCTGCGCGGCCACCGGCAGGTGCCTGGCCCGCAACACGCCCTCGTCCGACAGCGTGAGGAACAGGTGCCCGCCCTCCTTCGCGCCGACGTCCGCGAGCAGCCGCTCGACCGATTCGAGCACCGGCCTGCCGTGCCAGACCATGGTCAGCTCGCCGGCCGCGCTCCGCACGGTCCTGCTCTCTCCCGGCGACAGTCCGAGGTACGTGGCGAACCCCGTGGGCAGCGCGCACTCACCGCCGCCGAGCTGCTCGGCCGTCACGTCGATCCGCAGCCACCACCGGCCGTCCGGCTGGCGGAAGCACCGCCTGGTCTGCGAGACGTCCTTCAGCGGCTGGTACGGCTTGGCCGGCTCGTTCGATGCCCCGTTGCCCTCGCCCACCACGACCTCGGCCGGAGCGAACGCCTGGAACTGCGGCGTCCCCGGCGGCGGCGACGGTATCGGGGGCACCTGGGCGAACGCGGACGCCGGGGGGACCTCAATGATCTGCGGCTTCGAAGGAGCCGGCGGCTCAGAGGGCCTGGCGGGCGCCTCCGACGGCAGCGTGGCCAGCACGAACTGCCAGGCGGGGACCTCCAGCGCGCGGATCTCCCGGGCGTGCCAGTCGGCCGCGCCGATCAGCTGGTCCCTGGGGGCGGCCGGGCCGATCGTCCGGCGCAGCTCGTCCAGATGCGCCCGGTACGGGGCCGCCTCCTCGCTGGCCAGCCACTGGCCGAGGCGGGCCCGCAACTCGGTCTCGGTGGCGGAGATGTCGGCGGGCGGCACGGCGAACAGCTTGGCGAGCTGGTCCACGGCGGACGGCTGGTCGGTGAAGACCCGGTTCTGGGCGACGGCCCAGCTCTTGTCGTCCAGACCGGCGAACGCGGCCTCGATCAGCTCGGGCAGCTCATGTCCCGCAGGCTCCGCCGGCTCCGGCTCCTCTGGTTCGGCCGCCTCGAAGTCCGGTGTGTCGTACTTGGGTTTCGCCTCTTCGGGAGCGGGCTCAGGCTCAGGTGCGGCTTCGGCGTCCTGCGGTTCCGGCTGCGCGCCCTCGGCTTCGAGCGCGGCGGCCTCCTCGGCGGCGGGCTCCGGCGCGGGCTCGTCGGCGGCGTCCAGGACGGGCTGGGGCTCGGGCTCGGGCTCGGCGGCCTCGTCGACGACCGGCTCGTCGTCGGCGTCGAGCACCGGCTCCTCGGCCTCCACGGCGTCCTCGGCCTTGTGAGCGGCCACCGCCTCTTCGGCGTCCGGCGCTTCCTCGCGCTCCGGTGCCTGCTCGGCGATCGGTGCCTGCTCAGCGACCGGGGTCTGCTCGGCGACGCGAGCCTCCTCGACGACCGGCTCGGCGCTCGGCGGCGCCTCCACAGGCAGCGCGACCGGCACAGCCTCGGGCGCGAGGGCAACCGGGGCCGGGGCTGAGGCTGGGGCGGATACCGGCGCCGACGGGCGCTGGAGCTGGGGTGCGAGGTGTACCAGGGCCGCGGAGAACAGCGTGTTGAGCACCGGACGCGCCTGGATGAACGGCTGGTCCACCAGCTCCCTGCCGGTCAGCGCGAGCAACCCCGACCACGACCCGGCGCGGTCCAGCGCGATCGCCACCTGCGGCTCATCGGCCTCGTCCGGATCCAGGACGTGCAGCGCCGGCAGCACGTCGCCCACAGCGGCGGCCGGCCAGTGCTCAAGCGCGATCTCCGTGAGCAGCTCGGCCAGCGGCTCGGGGCCGATGGCCGCGAGCACGAGCGGCATGGGCAGGCTGCGCCACCAGGCGTCCGGAAGCTCCGGCTGCCCGGTGAGCAGCGTGATCGTGGACGCGTCGCTCCACCTCAACGGTGGTACGAGGTCGCTCAGGCAGAAATTCATCCCGTTCCGTTCACCAGCCCCTCACGCCGCCGTGTCGTCGCAAGGCTCCTCAACTTCGTCAGCGGTGCAGCCTTACTCTCTCCGCCACTCTTTCCGCCGCCCACGAACAGACCATAGTCCGGCAAAACTCCCCTACGCATCATCCACTACGTATCAGCGCCGGACGGCGGCGAAGCGTAGACGGACGTAGTCGGCCATCCAGCCCGTCTCCCTGCGCAGAGCGGGTGCGGCGAGCTCGTTGACCCGCTGGAGCAGCGGCTCGACGATGTCCTTCGGCAGCCCCTCGATGACCGAGGACGCGAACATGCGTACCCAGTCGGCGGCCCCCTGCGGGCACTCCTCGAGCGGCGTCGGCCGGTCGAAGTACTCCAGCAGCCGGACCACGAAGCCCTCCTGCTCCAGCCGGCGGGCGTACTCGGCCGGCGTGGGGAAGTACCAGGGCAGGTCGGGCTCGCGCAGACCGTACTCCCGCCAGGCGGTGTGCATGGCGGCGGTGAGCTCCGCGCAGTTGCCCGCGCCGCCCATCTCGGCCACGAACCGGCCGCCGGGCGAGAGCGCCTCGTGCACGTTGGCGATGACGGAGACGGGGTCGCGGCTCATCCAGTGCAGCGCGGCGTTGGAGAAGACGGCGTCGTAGGCCAGCGCCACGCTGAAGTCGTGCCCGTCGCCGACGATGAAGTCGACACCCGGATAAAGGGCCAGGGCCTTCTCGATCATGGCGGGGGAGCCGTCGATCCCCAGGACGTCGGCACCCCGCGACGCGATCTGGGCGGTCAGCACCCCGGTGCCGCAGCCGAGGTCGAGCACGCGCTCTCCCGGCCGCGGATCGAGCAGGTCCACCAGGGGCGCGCCCTGCGTCGAGACGTAGCCGAAACTGCCGTCGTAGGCGCGACTGCTCCACCGCTCCAAGCTCGGTGTGTCGTATCGCAAGACGATCAGCTCTCATTCGTCAGACAAGGGCCCCCTGTGGCCGTGCTGTCTGTTCACTTTAGAGGTTGATTGTCTCCGCGACATATCAAGTCACAATGGTCTCATCGCACACTTTGCGTCCATCGCTTCTTGAGGTAGGACTTTCCGGCATCTGTCTGCGGAATCGTGAGGAGCACCGGCGGCCCGGGGGCGACGGGCATTTTGGCTGCCTGCTCGGCGTCGAGCGTGCCGCGCATCAGCATCGCCTCGCCGCGGGCGGGGCGGGCCCAGCCCTTCTGCAGGAGGTTCTGGCCCTCGTCGGAGAAGAGGAACTCCTGCCAGAGACGGGCCGCGGCGGGATGTGGCGCGTCCTTGCTGATCGCCTGTACGTGGTAGTCGCCGAGCGGCGCGTCACGCGGGATCGTCACCTTCCACGCCTCCGCGTCGCGGGCGCTGCGGGCGGCGTTGAGATGGTCCCAGTCCACGATCACGTTGGCCTTGGCCGGATCGGTGAGCCGGCCCGCCTGCTTGAGCTTCGCGAACAGCTCGACACCGCGCTGCGGCTGTGGCACGCCCGACACCAGCGAGGCGGCCATCACGCCGTCGAAGGCCGCCGCGGAGTGCAGCGGGTCGCCGTCGAGCGCGACCAGGTAGCCCGGCTTGGCGGCCAGATCGGCGAAGGAGGCGGGGGCGGGGACCTTGCGCGGGTCATAGCCGAGCGACATGTAGGCGCCGTAGACGCCGTACCAGGCGCCCGCGGGGTCCTTGATGTGGTCGGGCAGGTCCTGCCAGCCCTGCACCTTGTACGGGGCGAACTTGGCGGCATCGGCCACCGCGACGTCGAGGGTGAGGTCGAACACGTCGGGTTTGAGCTGGGCGGCGGCGTCGATCTCGCGCCGGCTGCTGGCGCCGGGCTCGAGCTCGTTGACCTTGATGCCGTACTTGTCGGTAAAGGCGTCGATGATCGCGCCGTAGTTGACCCAGTCCCGGGGAAGCCCGATCACGGTGAGCGAGCCTTCCCGCTTGGCGGTCGCGGCGAGGTTGTCGAGGGTCGTGAAACCCTGCTTCATGGAGGCGGCCTTGACGTTCACCGGCGGCAGCGGCTTCTCGGCCGGGGGCGACGACACGCCGCATCCGGCGCTTGCGATGAGGACGGTTACGGCGGCGCAGATACGTACGGTCACACGACGAATACTCGCCGTTACTTCCGTTCAGGTCGAGGAGGCGCGGCCGGAACGACCTTGGCCGCCACCAGCACCTCTTCGGAGATCTCCACCAGAGTGCCGTCCCTCTTGCGGACACGTAGCACGCCGCCGTCCCAGGATTCGAGAATTCCGACGGCGTCACGGAAGCCTTCCGGAACCCGTCTGCGGGTGGTGATCCGGGCGCCGACGTCAGCGGTTGTGATCGCGATCACGAGGCGAGCGGCCACGAGTTTGCCACCCTCCGTTTCGGCCAGTTGGCAAGCACGGCAATACTAGGGCTAGCAGACCGCCGTCAGAGTCATGCCATGGTGCGGAGAGAAGGAGCTCGAGGTGACCTACGTCATCGCGCAGCCTTGCGTGGACGTCCTGGACAAGGCGTGCATCGAGGAGTGCCCCGTTGATTGCATTTACGAGGGCGAGCGCATGCTTTACATCCACCCCGACGAGTGCGTGGACTGCGGCGCTTGCGAGCCAGTGTGCCCCGTCGAGGCCATTTTCTACGAAGACGACCTTCCCGAGCAGTGGAAGGAGTACTACAAGGCGAACGTCGACTTCTTCGAGGACCTGGGTTCGCCCGGTGGCGCCTCCAAGGTCGGCAAGATCGACAAGGACCACCCGGTCATCGCCGCGCTGCCGCCGCAGGCTGAAGAGCACTAGCCCGCACCCCGCAGCGGGGCGCCCGAACGGCGGGCCCCGCTGCCGGGCGTACGGCGCGCACGCCTGAGAGGTGGAGACGTGCACGCCTGAAACCTGGAGAACCGTGAACAACCTGCCCGACTTCCCTTGGGACCGGCTGGAGCCGTACAAGGCGCGTGCGCTGGCCCACCCCGACGGCATCGTCGACCTGTCGGTCGGCACGCCCGTCGACCCGGTGCCGCCGCTCGTCCAGAGCGCGCTCGTCGAGGCCGCCAACAGCCCCGGCTACCCGCTCACCCACGGGACGAAGGCGCTGCGGGAGGCCGCCGCCGGCTGGCTGCGCCGCAGGCACGAGGTCACCGTCGAGCCGAGCGACGTGCTGCCGCTGATCGGCTCGAAGGAGTTCGTCGCCTGGTTGCCCAGTTACCTGGGCGCCCGGCGGGTCGTCTTCCCCGAGCTGGCCTATCCCACCTACGACGTGGGAGCCCGGCTGGCCGGAGCGGAGGCGACCGCCTCCGACGGCCTGCTCGCGCTGGGGCCCCAGCACGTGGACCTCGTCTGGGTCAACTCGCCCGGCAATCCCACGGGCCGGGTGCTGCCCGTCGAGCACCTGCGCAAGGTGGTGGCCTGGGCGCGCGAGCGCGGCGTGGTCGTCGCCTCCGACGAGTGCTACATCGAGCTGGGCTGGGAGGAGCGACCCGTCTCCATCCTGCATCCCGACGTCTGTGAGGGCTCCCACGAGGGGCTGCTCGCGGTCCACTCGCTGTCCAAGCGCTCCAACCTGGCCGGTTACCGCGCCGGGTTCGTGACCGGCGACCCGGCTCTGGTCAAGCGGCTCCTGGAGATCCGCAAGCACGCGGGGATGCTCATGCCGGCCCCCGTACAGGCCGCCATGACGGCCGCGCTGGGCGACGACGCGCACGCCGAGGAGCAGCGCGAGCACTACGCCAGGCGGCGCCTCCAGCTGCGGCCGGTGCTGGAGAAGGCGGGCTGGAGCATCGAGCACTCGACCGCCGGGCTGTATTTCTGGGCGACGGACGGGACCAGTTCCTGGGAACAGGTCAGTAAGCTCTCCGAAATCGGTATTTTGGTTGCTCCGGGGGAATTCTACGGATCGGCAGGTGGGCGGCATATCCGCATCGCCATGACCGCCACTGATGAACGCATCAGTGCGGCGGTGCGCCGCCTCCAGTAGGATCCCCCGCGAAGCAGGGCACACATAAGTTGATAACGGCGTTTGCTGAGGCAGACCGCGAGTGGAGCGAGCTGATCGATGAGCATGACCTTCGTGGTCGTACTCGGGCTGAGCATCGCCACCGTCCTCCTGCTGCTGGGTGCCTTCCTGGCCACCATGCGCCAGGACAGGAAGGGTCGCGCGACCGCACAGCCGGTCGAGATAGCGGCCACCGAGGCCCCACTGCCGGCACCGGTGAGCATGTCCGGGTACACCGGATCCGACTATGTCGATCCCCGCACCATCAAGGTCGGTGACCGGATAGAGGTGCACGGATCGCCCGCGCGGGTCCTCGGCGCCATGTACATCTCGTGGCAGGGCATGCAGTGGGTCGAATACCGGCTGCGTGACAGCTCCCGCCGCATGCAGTGGCTGTCGGTGCAGGTGCGGCAGGCCGAGGGCGAGCCGTCGCACCTGGAAGTGCTCATCTGGACCGAGGTGCCCACCGAGGGCATGGTGCCCGCCAAGAGCATGCTGATCATGGAGGGCGTCGAGTTCCATCCGATCGAGCGGGGCACGGCCGCGTTCAGGTCGGAGGGCAACACCGGCAACGCCGAGCGGGGCCTGCTCGACTTCGCCGACTACCGCGCCTCCGACGGGCGGCTGCTCTCCTTCGAGCGGATCCAGGGCGGCCGATGGACGGCCAGTTACGCCAGGCCGCTGCCGCCCGGCTCGATCAGCATCGTCAGCCGCGCCACTTCCTAGGGCGGATCGCCTAGGAGATGTCCACCTTGCTGTCGGTCGCCTTGCCGCCCGACTGCCAGCCCTCCAGGTTCATGTCGTTGGTCCAGGTGGCGCCGTTGAAGCCGACGTGCTTGAGTCCGTACTTCTGCGCGTGGGCCACCGACCATGCGGCGATCAGCCAGCCGCGCTTGCGCGTCGAGATGGACGGGTCGCCGAGCGCCCGGGCGAGCTGGCGCCGCGCCTCGGCGGTCTTGGCCTGAGGGGCGGGCGTGCCCGTCTTGGGCGGTGGGTACCAGCAGTGCACCGCCTTCGGAACACGCCCGGTGAACGCCGCCGCGAGGATCCTGGCGTCCTCCTCGTGCTGGGCGTAGGCGTAGCCGCCCGCCGAGCGCTGCACGGCCTGGGCGGCGTCCTCCAGCGGGATCTTCCGGTAGTTCTTGACCTTGACCAGCGCGGCGAAGAACCGGTTGGTCGCGTAGACGGGGTCGAGGAGCTGCTTGCGCTTGCCCCACCCCTGCGATTGGCGCTGCTGGAACACGCCGACGGAGTCGCGGTCGCCGTAGTCGAGGTTGAAGAGCTTCGACTCCTGCAGCGCGGTCGCGTAGGCGATCACCACCGCTCGTTCGGGCAGCTTGCGGCGCTCCGCGACGGCCGCGATGGTGGCCGATATCTGGGCCTGCTCGATGTCGAGATCCCGGTCGCCCACGGGGGTCTTGACGCTGCAGTGGGCTTCCGGAATGGCCAGCGGCTCCGTCTTTTTGAGCAGGTGATAGAGGCCGACGGAGATCCCCACCGCGAGCAGCAGAACGATGACCGCGATGGTGATGACTCCGCGGGAGAAGCGCAGGCGCACGCTGAAAAACCTACCCGGCCAGATAAGCTCCGTGGCCATGAGGCACGTGAGCGGTGTGTCACCGATCGTATCCGCGGTGGACGAGCTGTGGGCGCGTCGCGAGGAGCTGTCACCCCGCGACCTCGACGCGCGCAAGGTGGTGGTGAGCGCGATCGACCTGCTGGACAGGGGACAGGCGCGGGCCGCGCGGCTGACCGACGGCGAGGTGGTCGTGGACGAGCGGGCCAAGCGGGCGATCCTGCTCAGTTTCCAGGTGCTCGGCCTGGCCAGGTCGCAGGTGGGCGACTTCCAGCACCACGACCGGCATCCGCTCAAGACCACGCTCGATGGGGTGCGGGTGGTTCCGGGAGCGATCGCGCGCTGGGGCTCCTATCTGGCACCCGGCGTGGTGCTGATGCCGTCGTTCACGAACATCGGCGCGTACGTCGGCGAAGGCACGATGGTCGACACCTGGGCCACGGTCGGCTCCTGTGCCCAAATCGGGAAAAACGTTCATTTGTCCGGCGGTGTGGGGATCGGCGGTGTGCTGGAGCCGCCCAACGCCGTGCCGGTGATCGTGGAGGATGACGCGCTCATCGGCAGCCGTGCGATGCTGGTCGAAGGCGCCCGGGTGGGACGCGGCGCCGTCATCGGGGCGGGCACGATCCTGTCGGCCTCCATCCCGGTGATCGATGTGCAGACCGGCGAGGAGCTGGCCCGCGGCCGCGTACCCGACTGGTGCGTCGCCGTCGGCGGCACCCGCCAGAAGGAGTTCCCCGGCGGCACGTTCGGGTTGCCCTGCGTGCTGGTGATCAAGCGCCTGGAGCCGGGGCAGCGCCACGACAAGGCAGCGCTCAACGAGGCGCTGCGCGAACACGGAGTGAACACCTGATGCTGGACCTGACGCAGGACGTACGGACGCTGACCGCGGCCATCGTGGACATCGAGTCGGTGAGCGGCGACGAGAAGACGCTGACCGACGCGGTCGAGCGGGCGCTGGCGGCGTTGCCGTACCTCAAGGTCGACAGATCGGGTGAGACGCTCGTCGCGCGCACGGAGCTGGGCCGCGCCGAGCGGGTGCTGATCGCCGGGCACCTCGACACGGTGCCGGTCGCCGGTAATCTGCCCAGCCGCGTCGAGGGCGACCTGCTCTTCGGCTGCGGCACCTCGGACATGAAGGCGGGGGTGGCGGTCGCGCTCAAGCTGGCGGCCACCGTGCCCGCGCCCAACCGTGACGTCACCTATGTCTTCTACGACTGCGAGGAGATCGAGGCCGAGCGCAACGGGCTGACGAGGGTGGCGCGCGAGCACCCCGACTGGCTGGCGGCCGACTTCGCGGTGCTCATGGAGCCCACCGACGGGGTGATCGAGGGCGGCTGCCAGGGCACCCTGCGGGCCGAGATCACCATGGCCGGCAAGCGCGCGCACAGCGCCAGGTCGTGGCTCGGGGTCAACGCCATTCACGGCATCGAGCCGGTGCTGGCCCGGCTCAACGCCTATGAGGCCCGGCAGCCCGTGGTCGACGGGCTCGCCTACCACGAGGGTCTCAACGCGGTCGGCGTGCGCGGCGGCGTGGCGGGCAACGTGATCCCGGACGAGTGCGTGGTCACGGTCAACTACCGGTTCGCGCCCGACCTGTCGATCGAGCAGGCGCAGGAGCACGTACGCGAGGTGTTCGACGGGTTCGAGGTCCGCTTCACCGACGGCGCCCCGGCGGCGCGGCCCGGCCTCACCCACCCGGTGGCGGCGGCCTTCACCGCCGCGGTCGGCGGCACGCCGCGGGCCAAGCTGGGCTGGACGGATGTCGCGCGCTTCTCCACACTGGGGGTGCCGGCGGTGAACTACGGTCCCGGTGACCCGAACCTGGCGCATCAGCAGGGGGAGTACGTGTCGCTTCCGAAGATCGTGGAGAGCGAGCGGGCTCTGCTGAACTGGCTGACAAAGTGAAAGTGGCTTTCCTCGCCGGCCATTTGGCGGGGAAAGCCACTTTCAGTCCCGAGCAGCACCCTCGGCAGTTAGACGCAGGCAGGTCGAAATCTGGTTCCTGCTTCTTACAAGATTTTTTACGCGGGTTCTTAGTGCCATCTACCAGGGCATTTGCCGCAGAGGCCCTCTAACGGGTGACTAGTCCTCGTTGTGCGCGGGGTCGCCCGGCGTTGGGCTAGCGTGACCGCATGGAACAGACACGTCCGGAACGCCGTCAGGGGCAGGCCGTGATCCGCGGCAGTCTCGCGCTTCAAACCACCCATGATCAGCGGCTGCTCGACCGTCAGGGCCCCGCCGACTGGGTGCACATGGACCCGTGGCGAGTGCTGCGCATCCAGGCGGAGTTCGTGGAGGGATTCGGGCAGCTGGCCGAGCTGCCCCCGGCGGTCACCGTCTTCGGCTCCGCCCGCACGCCCGAGGGCTCGGCCGACTACGGCATGGGCCGCGCGCTCGGCCATGCGCTGGCCCAGGCCGGCTATGCGGTCATCACCGGCGGCGGCCCCGGGATCATGGAGGCGGCCAACCGGGGTGCTCTGGACGTGGCGGGCGGCATGTCGGTGGGGCTCGGCATCGAGCTGCCCTTCGAGCAGAAGATGAACGACTACGTGGACCTCGGCATCGAGTTCCGCTACTTCTTCGTCCGCAAGACGATGTTCGTCAAATACTCGTGCGGCTTCATCGCGCTGCCCGGTGGGTTCGGCACGCTCGACGAGCTGTTCGAGGCGCTCACGCTGGTGCAGACACAGAAGGTGACCTCCTTCCCCGTCGTGCTGATGGGCTCGGAGTTCTGGGGCGGCCTGATGGACTGGATCAAGAGCACGCTCCTGGACACCGGCAAGATCGCTGAGCAGGATCTCGGCCTCATCACCATGACCGACGACGTCGAGGAGGCCGTACGCCTCATCGTCGACGCCGACCTCAAGCGGTCCGAGCAGCTCCGGGAGGAGAAGAGCGCCGTCGCCGCCCAGCCGGCCGAGCCCCAATAAGCTCAAATATGTGAATATCTGCGTGTTTTGCGCCTCAAGTCAGAAGATTGACGAGAAATACCTCCAACTCGCCACAGAGGTCGGCGTCGAGCTCGCCCAGCGTGGCCACACGCTGGTGAGCGGCGGCGCCACCGTCTCGTGCATGGGCGCCATCACCGCCGCCACCCGCGCCTCCGGCGGCCGCACCATCGGCGTGATCCCCCAGGTCCTGGTCGACATCGAGGTCGCCGACACGGGCTCCGACGAGCTGATCGTCACCACCGGCATGCGCGAGCGCAAGGCCGCCATGGACGAACGCTCCGACGCCTTCCTCGTCCTGCCCGGCGGCATCGGCACGCTGGAGGAGCTCTTCGAGATCTGGACGGCCCGCGTCCTCGGCATCCACGACCGTCCGCTGGTGATCCTCGACCCGTGGGGCCTGTACACGCCGCTGCGGCAGCTCATCGAGAACATGTACGACGCGGGCTTCACCCGGGCCAACGTCTTCGACGCCATCTCCTGGACCACCACGGTCGAGGAGGCGTTCGCGCACCTGGAGGCCACCAGCACGCCGGTTCGGCCCAGCGTCGAGGAGCTCGGCGAGGCCACCGGCTGACCCGTCCCGGGGAGTCCCAAGACGTAACAGGCGCGGCAAGTGCGGGACTCGTGCCTCGATCGTATGAGTACGATGCCAATGTGCTGGTCGTACTCGCCATTGCCGCGCTCGCCATTCTGGCCTGCGTGGTCCTGGTCTCCCTCGGAAGGGGCGGGGAGCTGACCGAGTTCCCGCCGGATGTGCCGCCTCTCGACCTGCCCGAGCCCGGGCAGCTCACGGCGGTGGACTTCATGGCGCTGCAGCTGCCGGTCAACCTGGTCGGCTACCACACGCAGAGTGTCGACGAGACCCTGCGCAGGGCGGCGACGGCGATCAGCGCTCGGGACACCAGGATCGCGGTGCTCGAACAGCGGGTCTCCGAGCTGCTGTCGAGCCGGCTGTACGCGCGCCAGGAGGTCTACGCGGCTCCGGGCGCCGGCCTGCGCACCGACCATGAGCCACCGGCCGCGCCCCGGGACCTCTCTCAGGAGGGAGACTCGGCGGCCGAGCCGCACGACCTGGGAGACCAGCACGCCGAGCCGCCCACGGACGAGCCGCAGGACGCGTCGGCGATGCCCGGCCAGCCGGACGTCGCGGCAGAGCCGGACGCTGTGGTGAAGCCGGAAGACGACGCCACGCCATCCGAGGCGCCGGCCGATCGCACGGCCGCGTTCGACGCCTCGGCCGCGGCAACGGAAGACGAGCCGGTCCGCGACGGTGAGCTGGTTCGCGATGGTGAGCCGGTCGCGGTCCAGCCGAGTGACGACGGGGAGCCGATCGCGGCCCAGCCGAGCGACAAGGGGCTGGAGCGCGAGGGTGAGCCGGTGCGGGTGGCGCCGGGCGAGGACAGGGACGAGAGCAAGTGACGCAAGTGCCCGAAGTGATCCGCTGTACCTGGCCAGGGATGGCGGACCCGATCTACATCACCTACCACGACGAGGAGTGGGGCCGCCCGGTCCGGGGCGACGACGGTGTCTTCGAGCGGGTCTCCCTGGAAGCCTTCCAGTCGGGCCTGTCGTGGCTGACGATCCTGCGCAAGCGCGAGAACTTCCGCGCCGCCTTCGACCAGTTCTCCATCCCCAAGGTCGCCGCGTACACCGAGGAGGACGTGACCCGGCTCCTCGGCGACCCCGGCATCGTGCGCAACCGCGCCAAGGTGGAGGCGACCATCGCCAACGCGCGGGCCGCGCTCGACCTGCCCGGCGGCCTGTCCGACCTGGTCTGGCAGTACGCCGACGCCGAGTCCCCGGTCCCCAGGTCGATGACCGACGTCCCGGCCATCACCCCGGCCTCCAAGGCCCTGGCCAAGGACCTCAAGAAGCGCGGCTTCAGATTCGTCGGCCCGACCACCGCGTACGCCCTCATGCAGGCCATCGGCCTGGTCAACGACCACATCGAGGGCTGCGTCGCCCGGCAGGCACAGCCGTAGCGGATTCAGCGGCCGTGGAACGTCGGCAGCTCCTTGGCCAGGAAGGCCCGCGTGGCGTCGAGGTGGTCCTGGGTGGCCACGCACTCGTCCTGCAGGTCGGCCTCCACGGCCAGGGTCTCGGGCAGCGAGTGCGTCGCGGCGTAGGCCAGCGCGCGCTTCGTGGCCGCGAACGCCCTGGTGGGCCCCGCCGCCAGTCGTACGGCCAGCTCATGGGCGGTCTTGAGCACGTCGTCGGCGGGCACCACGCGCGTGACCACGCCCAGTTCGAGCGCGCGGGCCGCGCCGAGCGGCTCGCCGAGCAGCAGCAGCTCGGTCGCCCGTCCCAGACCCACCAGGCGGGCCAGCGTCCACGACGCGCCCGAGTCGGGCGCCAGGCCCACCCCGGCGAACGCCATCGCGAACTTGGTCTTGTCCGAGGCCACCCGCAGGTCGCAGGCGAAGGCCAGCGAGGCGCCCGCCCCGGCGGCCACGCCGTTGACCGCCGCCACGACCGGCTTGGCCATCGTGGTGATCAGCTCGACGATGGGGTTGTAGTGCGCGCGGACCGTGTCGGCCAGGCCGCGGCCCGCCTCCAGGTTGTCGGCGTGCTCGCGCAGGTCCTGGCCCGCGCAGAAGGCCCGTCCCGAGCCGGTGAGCAGCACCGCGCGCACCTCGGGGTCGGCGGCGGCGCGGCGCAGCGCGTCGAGCAGGGCCGCCTTCACCTCGGCTGTCAGCGAGTTCATCGCCTCGGGCCGGTCGAGAGTGATGGTGGCGACGGCATCGGTCACGTCATAGCGGATCAAGGCAGCTCCCTGTCGACGAACGCGGCGGCCGCGGGCAGCAGGCGGACCGCCTCCTGCTCGAAGTAGGCCCTGGCCTTCTCGCCCGGCCAGGCGGACGGCAGCAGCTCCGGGGGGAGGCCAGGGTCCCGGAACAGGAAGTTGCGCCATCCGTGCACGAGTTTGCTCCTGGTCGCGAACACCTGATCAGCCGGGGCGCCGCCGGGCAGCGCGCCGACCAGAGTGACAGCTTCCGACAGCCAGTGCTCGTACGCCGCGCCGATGGCGGTCAGATCCCAGGCGCGGGCCACCAGCTCGCGCGGGTCGCCCTCAAGCGCCGCGTCGAACCTGTCGGCGCGCACGCCCTCGCCCTCCAGCAGGTTGTCCAGCTCGATCGACGAACGCGGGCCGATCCACGTCGTCTCCGACAGCGCGGCGTACCCCAGGAAGGTCAGGTCGGCGCGGATCCGTTCCCTGCGCGGACGGTCCTTGACCGGCTCGAGGACGATCAGGTGCCACCGGCCACGCCAGCTCAAAGTTCCGGCTCGGTAAATTCTCAAGGCGGCTTCGTCCAGACGTCTGACGCACTTCGGCGTAAGTCCGTAACCGGCGCCCTGGGGCAGCCTGACGGGCTGCAACCAGCCCTGCCGCACCATGCGGGAAACGGCCGTCCGCACGGCCGGGGCGGCGATTTCGAGGGGCTTCATGAGCCGTACGAGCGCGGCCACGGACGCCTGTCCACCGCGCGAGCGCAGGTGGTCTCCATAGAGGTCGAACAGAGCGGCGCGAGCATGCACGAAGTCCAGTTTGGCCGCCTTCGCCAGCATGGACAACGCATTCTGGGAGGAGATCGTTACCCATGAGCGCTCTCGATGCGGGAGAATAGGACATCACAGATGACGTGAATGCGTCGGCCATCCTCAGGGGCGGCCGGAAACCGCGGGCCGCGGGAGCCCAAGGCAGGAAGGGATGCACGCATGGCGGCGATGAAGCCGCGGACCGGCGATGGTCCGCTGGAGGTCACCAAGGAAGGGCGCGGCATTGTCATGCGGGTCCCCCTGGAGGGTGGCGGCCGGCTCGTCGTGGAGATTTCCGCCGACGAGGCGAAGGCGCTCGGCGAAGCGTTGAAGAACGTCGTCGGCTGAGAGCTCCCGAGACACAGGTCGTTCCACGGCCCTGGCGTGCGTCCGCGCCAGGGCCGCTGACGTTTGAGGGGGATTTCCGTGCCCATTGAGACCACGGCATCGGTGGTGGCCGACGTACCAGCGGACGTCGAGCTGCTCGCCGTGCCCTATGACGCCGATCTCGCTCCCGCCGTCGAGCTGGATCTGCACGTGCCGACGGCCGCCCTGTTGGCGCACTATGACGCCAAGGGAGAGGCGGGTGAGGTGGTGGAGGTCCCGGTGGCGCGGGCGGACGGGGTCGGCCGGGTGCTCCTGTACGGGGTCGGCGACGGCTCGCCGCGCGCCCTGCGCAAGGCGGGCGCCGCGCTCACCCGCAAGGCCAAGGGCAGGGAAGCGCTGGTCGTGGTGACGCCGGCGGGCGACGTGACGGCCTTCACCGAGGCCGCGCTGCTGGCGGCGTACACCTTCAAGATCGGCGAGCCGGGCAAGCCGTCCGTGCGGGCGCTGACGTTCGTCGGCGCCGACGAGGACGCGGTGCGGCGCGGCCAGACCGTCGCCCAGGCGGTGGCGCTGGCCCGAGACCTGACCAACACGCCCGCGTCGGTCAAGAACCCGCTCTGGCTGGCCGAGCGCGCGGCCGAGCAGGACGTGCCGGTACGCGTGTGGGACGAGGAGCAGCTGCAGGCGGGCGGCTTCGGCGGCATCCTGGCCGTCGGCCGGGGCTCGGCCAACCCGCCCCGCCTCATCCAGCTCTCCTACACCCCGCCCGAGCCGAGCGATCGGCATGTCGTGCTGGTGGGCAAGGGCATCACGTTCGACTCGGGCGGCCTGTCGCTCAAGCCGAACGAGAACATGAAGACCCAGAAGACCGACATGGCGGGCGGCGCCGTGGTGATCGCCGTCATCTCCGCGCTCGCCCGGCTGGGCGCGCCCGTGCGGGTGACCGGCCTGATCGCGGCGGCCGAGAACATGCCTTCCGGTACGGCCCAGCGGCCCAGCGACGTCATCAAGCACTACGGCGGCCGCACGGTGGAGGTGCTCAACACCGACGCGGAGGGGCGGCTGGTGCTGGCCGACGCGCTCGCCTACGCCGACGCCGAGCTCGACCCGGACGCGGTGGTGGACATCGCCACGCTCACCGGGGCGATCACCGTCGCGCTCGGCCGCGGCTACGGCGCCGTCTACGCCACCGATGACGATCTCGCCCAGGGGCTGGTCGAGGCGGGGCAGGCCAGCGACGACCGGCTGTGGCGGATGCCGCTGATCGACGACTACGCGCCGGCGCTGGAGTCCTCGATCGCGGACCTGGCCAATGTCGAGAGCGGTTCCACCTATGGGGCCGGGTCGATCACGGCGGCGTTGTTCCTGAGGGAGTTCGCGGGCAAGCGGCCGTGGGCGCACCTGGACATCGCGGGCGTGGGACGCAGCACCGTGAACGAGGGCGTGCTCACCAAGGGCGCGACCGGGTTCGGGGTGCGCGTGTTGCTGGAGTGGCTGACGCGCTAGGACAACGTGTGTTCGGCGCTATGAGGCGGTCTTGACGGCGGCGAGCAGGCCGTCGCCCAGGGGCATCAGCAGCGAGCGCAGGCGGTCGTCGGACTGCACCAGCTTGCCCAGTTCGCGCAGCGCGACCGTGTCGGGGTCGCGCTGCGCCGGGTCGGCCACGCGGTTGTGCCACAGGACGTTGTCGAAGGCGACGATGCCGCCCACCCGCAGCAGCCTGACCGCCTCGGCCAGGTAGTCGGCGTACTCCTGCTTGGCCCCGTCGGCGAAGACCATGTCGTAGCCGCCGTCGGAGAGCCGGGGCAGTACGTCGAGGGCCCGGCCGGTGATCAGCCGCACCCGCCCGCCGGAGAACCCGGCCTCCGCGAACGCCTGCCTGGCCAGCCGCTGATGCTCCGGCTCCACGTCGACACTGGTCAGTGTGCCGTCGGGACGCATGCCGCGCAGCATCCAGAGACCGGAGACGCCGCAGCCCGTGCCGATCTCGACGACCGACTTGGCGTTGACGGCCGTGGCCAGGAAGCAGAGCGCCGCCCCGCCCCCGGGAAGGATGGGCGTGGCACCCATTTCCAGGCCGCGCAGGCGCGCCGCGTGCAGGATCTCATCCTCATGATGGAACTGCTCCGCATAGGCCAGAGTGGCCTCTACCGGACTGGTCATCGGCCTCCTCCCCCCACTTTCGTGCGATTGGTCACCGATCGCAGCCTAGGGGAGACACGCCGGGACGGGAACTCAAGACGGCCGTGAGGCGTTGCAGGTTTAAACGGGCTTTGCCGGTCCGGAAGGCAGGCAGTACGCACGAAGGGACGAAACCAGGCACTATGGCGGTAGCGGTGGTCCCAATGAGAGGAGTTCTGGTGGACGAAAGTGACCACCAGGCCGATACTCCCGTGTCTGACTGGACGCCTCCCACCTGGGAGGAAGTGGTGCGGACTCATTCCGCACGTGTATACCGGCTGGCGTATCGCCTGACCGGCAATGTCCACGATGCCGAAGATCTCACCCAAGAGGTCTTCGTGCGGGTCTTCAGGTCCCTGTCGAGTTACACCCCCGGAACGTTCGAGGGCTGGCTGCACCGGATCACGACGAACCTGTTCCTCGACATGGCGCGGCGCAAGCAGCGCATCCGGTTCGAAGGACTCGCCGACGACGCGGCCGAACGGCTGCGCGGGCGCGAGCCCTCACCGGCGCAGGCGTTCGACGACGCGCACCTTGAGCCGGACATCCAGGCCGCGCTCGACGCGCTCGCACCGGAGTTCCGGGCCGCGATCGTGCTGTGTGACATCGAGGGTCTGTCGTACGAGGAGATCGCGGCCACGCTCGGCGTCAAGCTGGGTACGGTCCGAAGCCGTATTCACCGTGGCCGGGCGCAGTTGCGGGAGGCGCTCGATCACCGGGCCCCCCGTAATTCCCAACTCCCCCCGCCATCATTCCCGTCGGGAACCCGTGGGGAGGAAGTCTGATATGTCGCATCTTGGAGAACGCGTTTCCGCGCTCGTGGACGGTGAGTTGAATCACACCGAACGCGACCGCGCTCTAGCCCATCTGACCTTCTGTGGCGACTGCAGGCGGGAGGTCGAGTCGATGCGGGCGCTGAAGTCGCGCCTGCGCTCGCTCGACGGCCCGGTGATGCCGGCCGATCTCACCATGTCGTTGCTGCGGATGTCCGAGCCCGGTGGCCCGTTGCCCCCCAGGGAGCGGCCTTTCCCTACCCGGACGTTCGGCGGAGTGCCCATCCCTGGGCCGCACAGCATCGCTCCGCTGGACAACCGCCCGCGCAGGGACGCGACTGGTGGCGGTTCGGGCCCTGGTCGCGGGGGTAGGCGGCGCGGCGCGTACGTGGCGGTCGGCGTGGTCTCCGCGGCCGTCGCGCTCGGCACCTTCTTCGCCGTCTCGGGGGTCGGTCAGAGCGCCCAGGCGCCGCCGGTCGAGCTGTTCGAGCAGGCGCGGCACACGCCCACTTCGTCGCCGACCACTACTCTGCCCACCGCCACGCCCTGATCTCACGCCCACTCTCAGGAATGCCTGGGATACTCGAGTGGCGTAGTCGACGGCGTCAGGGGCATACGATTTGAGTTCGGGAATCTGTCAGGTGTCCACATATGTTGGCTCATTGCCTGACAATTGCTTTACGACTCTCGTATGCCGTTCACGCCAGGATTGCGGTGTCCGAGGCAAGGAGTGGTGAGATCTAGATGACCGACGAGACGCGCCCACCAGAAGGACGCATGCCGTCGGACTTCCCTGAGCCACAGGGGCGGCCGGAGTTCCTGCCGGCCGACGACCAGGCCGAACAGTCTGGATGGCGGTCCGAGACGGCCTCCTCCGAGAGCGGCCGGTGGGGTGACCCGTCAGGCCGCCCCGGAGACACCGCGTCCTATGGCAGCCCCTCCTACCCGCCTCCGGCCTCGTACGCGGCTCCGGCCTCGGGCCAGGGACCGGCTGAGGAGCCACCGCCGCCCAACAGCACCCGCACCTACGAGAGCCCGTTCTTCGGCAACTCGGCGGGCCCGCCGCCGTTCGGTGGCGGCGACAAGCGCCCGCCCCCGCCGCCCAACGCGCTCGGTATGGGCGCGGGCTGGGCGCCACCGCCCGGCGGCCTGACGTCGGCACCCGCTCCCAGGCGCGGCCCCGGCACGGGCGTCCTGATCGTCCTGGCGGTCGTCATCGCCCTGGTCGCCTCGGGGCTCGGCAGCGTCGGCACCTACCTGCTGACCAGGTCGGGCGGCAGCGGCACCAACCCTTCCTACAGCCTCGGCCCCATCCCGAGCGGCGCCACGAACCGGGCCCCCGACTCCGTCGCCGGAGTGGCCGCCCGCGCCCGGGCCAGCGTGGTCTCGCTGGAGGTCAACGCCAGCAGCGCCGAGGGCGTGTCGGGCTCCGGCTTCCTGATCAAGGACGGCTACGTGGTCACCAACAACCACGTGGTCGCCCCGGCCGCCAAGGGCGGCGACATCCAGATCATGTTCAACAACCGCAAGACCACGAAGGGCCGCATCGTCGGCCGTGACCCGGGCTCCGACCTGGCCGTGGTCAAGCCGGAGGAGACCTTCGGCACGCCCGAGATCACCCTCGGCAACTCCGAGGACGTGGTCGTGGGCGACCCGGTCATCGCGATCGGCTCCCCGCTCGGCCTCACCGGCACGGTGACGACCGGCATCGTCAGCTCCCTGAACCGCCCGGTCATCGCGGGCGACGAGAGCGGCACCAGCACCGAGGAGCCCGCCTACATCAGCGCGATCCAGACCGACGCCGCCATCAACCCCGGCAACTCGGGTGGCCCGCTGGTCAACGGCAAGGGCGAGGTCGTGGGCGTCAACTCCGCGATCGCCACGTTGAGCCGCTCCATGAGCAGCCAGGGCGGCAGCATCGGCCTCGGCTTCGCCATCCCGGTCAACCAGGCGCGCCGCGTCGCCGAGGAGATCATCACGACCGGCAAGGCCAAGCGCCCGAAGATCGGCATCGTCCTCGACAAGGACTACAAGGGCCAGGGCGTACGCATCGCCTCGGGCCCGACGGAGGGTCGGCAGCCGGTCGACGCGGGCGGCCCGGCCGCCAAGGCGGGCCTCAAGGCGGGCGATGTCATCATGGAGATCGACGGGCTGATGCTGCAGGACGGCAACGAACTGATCGCCCTGATCCGCAGCAAGTCTCCGGGCTCCAAGATCACCATCAAATACCAACGCGCCGGCCAAGACCGCACCGCCACCCTTACAGTTACTGCGGATGACACCCCGGCTCCGACGCCGTCCTGATCGTCCTGGTTCCTCCAGAATCGCCGTGTGGGTGCGCCTCTGCCAAAGGGGCGCTCCTCCGGTGGAGGTGGCCGGGCGCCGTGACGAGACGGTGAGACCGCCCGCGTGGTCTTGCTGAACCGAGACGGGGGCTGGCGACCTGGCCGGGGCGGTTTGGCCTTAGTCTTGAGGGGTCGGGTTGTCCCCGGTTTGGTTGGACTGCGGTAGGAGCAAACGGTGTTCGGACTCGGGTGGATGGAGATCTGCGCGCTGGTCGTCATCGCGCTGCTCGTCTTCGGTCCCGACAAGCTGCCTCAGGCGGCCTCGCAAGCCGGCAAGACGCTGCGCAACCTGCGCCGGATGGCCAACAGCGCACGCGACGACCTGCGGGCGGGCCTGGGCCCGGAGTTCTCCAACTTCGACCCCAGCGACCTCAACCCCAAAAACTTCGTCCGCAAGCACCTGCTGGAGGACGAGGACGATTGGGCCAACAAGCCCCAGCAGCTGGAGCCCGTCACCACCTCTTACGATCCTGAGCCGGTCGACGAGCTGGGCTACGGCGAACTGCCTCCCTACGACGCGGAAGCGACCTGAGCCTGGGTACGGCGCGGTCGTCTACGACCGGACCTAGACCGTGGTGCCGACTCCTGGGAGTGCCGGGTGAGTCAGTCGGGTCCGACGGCGCGGTTCAACAGGGCCATGAGCTGCCGCAGTTCGCTGTCGGTCAGCGCCGCCAGCGGGGTCTTCTCCAGCGCCGTCCGGACCAGTTCGTCGCGGACCTCGCGGCCCTTGGCGGTCAGGACCAGGACGCGAGAGCGGCGGTCGGCCGGGTCCACGGCGCGCTCCACCAGGCCCCGGTCGGTGAGCTGGTTGGTGATGAAGGTCAGGTTGGGGGCGTTGCAATAAAGGCGTTCGGCCATCACCTTCATCGAGGGTGGCGGCTCTTCCGGGTCGATGGCCCAAAGCGCGTGGAACGTCGCCGGTGTCAGTTGGTGCCCGGCCAGCGCGTGCCCGATCAGGTCGTTGGTCCGCATCCAGATCTCGTGGGTCGCGGCCACCACCGCGGTGAGCTCGGGCGTGGTCATATCGCCATCCTATAGACGTTTCGCGAATTGAAGGATCGTACTAGCGTCGATGCTTCGAGGCTTGAAGCAGCGGCGGTCTGGCGGGCGGCGGCGTCCCACCGGCCCCGTGTGCCCCTTCGGTCAGGCGTAGCACGACCGGCCCTGCGCCCCCAGCACCGGAGTGGGCGCCCGCACCCACGGAGCTACCGCAGTTCCGGCGTCATCGCATTCACCGCTTGAGCAATTGTCCTTGTCGTGCCGGACGATGAGCCCCCAGCCGGGCAGGGCCGCGGCCGGGAATCCTCACGTGGTCGCGGCCGTTGTCAGCGATGTGGGGCCGATCAGGTCCCGCCCGGACGAGACGCGCCGTACCCGGCCTGCAAAGACGACGCTCCTTGAAAGAAAGGGGCTGTCATGGCCTGGGTCATGATCATTGTCGCCGGTCTGTTCGAGGTCGCCATGGCCTATTCGCTCAAGCACAGCAATGGATTCTCCGTACTGCTGCCGAGCATCGGCTTCTTCGTCTTCGCCGTGCTCAGCTTCGGCCTACTGGCATTGGCGCTCAAGACCCTCGAGATCGGTACGGCTTACGCGGTCTGGACAGGCATCGGTGCCGTCGGCACGGCCGCTCTCGGCATGATCGTGCTGGGAGAAAACGTGTCCCTCCTCAAGATCGTCTCGATCGCGCTGATCCTTCTCGGTGTTGTCGGTCTCAACCTGGCGGGTGGCGGCCACTGACGCCTTGGCACCAGGTGCCGGTCCGAGGCCCCCGGGGGCGTCGTCGCGGGTGCACACGCCCGTGGAGCTGCGCGGGCGTGCGGTAATGATCCTTTCTAGTTCGCCGGTCCGCTCGCTAGGTATTTCTTCTCTACTCTGTGCTACTGTGTAGTGGTACTCGGTACTACAAAGTACTAGGGGAAATCGAAGAGGAACCACGATGGACGACCTGACGGAGATGCTGAAGGGCACGCTTGAGGGCTGCGTGCTTGAAATCATCGGCAGCGAGGAGACCTACGGGTACGCCATCACGCGTCGGCTGAACGAACTCGGCTTCGCCGACGTCGTCGAGGGGACCGTTTACACCATCCTGTTGCGGCTGGAGAAGAACAAGCTCGTCCAGGTGACGAAACGACCGTCCGGGCTGGGCCCGCCGCGCAAGTTCTATGCGCTCAACGACGCGGGGCGCGAAGAGCTCGCGAGGTTCTGGGCGAAATGGGAGTACGTCACATCACGGATCGACAAGCTCAAGGAGGGCGGGAGATGAACTTCTGGGAGGCCATGACAGGCAGCGATCTCACCAGGGACTGGAAGGCGTTCGAAGCCCGGGCCGCGACATTGCCGGCCGAATACCGGGCGGCGTGGGAAGAGATCAAGGGTCATCTTTTTCCCTACGGGGACTTCTCAGGTCGCAACCTGATGCCGATCCTCGACAGCGCCCTGGGGCTGCTCGAAGAGACAGCGGCCGATGAGCAGAGCATTCACGAGGTGCTGGGTGACGACATCGCGGGCTTCTGCGCGGCGCTGGTCGGCGGAGAAGGGGCTCGGGGCTATCGCGACCGGTGGCGCGAGCAGTTGAACAGGAACGTCGCAAGGAAACTGGGCCGGCTGGGAGGCTGACGTGGGCATCCAAGACATCATCGAGGGCAAGAAGCAGTGGCGGGCGCACATGGCGCGGGTCAAGGCGCTCCCGCCGGACTACCGGATCGTCTACAAGGAGATTCAGAAGTACCTCTTCAAGGTCGGACCGATCGACTTGTTTGACGGGTCCCTGCTCTCAGGGATCCTCGATTTCTTCGAGGAGGGCGTCGCGGCCAACAGGGGAATCCTGGAACTCATCGGCAACGACGTCGCTGCCTTCTGCGACGACCTGATCAAGGACTCGCGCACCTACGCGGACATCTATCAGGAGTCCATCAGCGGGGAATCCGGGACGGCCGAGAAGTAACACCCGTCGACCGGTGCCAGGCGGAGTTCTTCGGGCCTCTGGCCATCGACAGCCCGCTTGCCGCCGCGCGCGCCGAGTCGCGCCGCTTGTCTCCCGCCGAAGCCGGCGTCGCGGTCGCCCGCGGCGCTCGGCTGGTGGACACCCGCCCGCGCGTCCAGCGGGCGGCCGACGGTGAGATCCCGGGCCCGGGAGGGCTCTGTGGACGCCCAATCGCCCCTAGGGAGGCGTACCAGGCCGCGGCGGATCGGGCCTGCCGCGGTGTTGTGTCAGCGTCCGTGTCAGCACGGCAACGGGCTGGTATCAGCGCATTCGGCGATGGTGGACGCCATGAACAGTTCAGCGAACGCACTCGTGATCGCGGGCGCTTCCGCCTCGTCCGCGACGATCGAACTCTCCAGTGAGCCGGCGGAGCCCGTCTTCGCCTAAGGGATGACGGACTCGCTCACGAACAGCGATCAGGCCGCCCGCACCCACACGCACAATCCTCCGCTATTCGGTGTTGTTAAGTACTAGTAGTCAGTGCTACTTTGTACTGGTAGCCAGCAACGCTAAGTAGCAGCCCGGGGGATCTACGAGCGGAACCGCTTCGCCACTGCCATCGAGCGCGCCGCCGGCGAGAACACCACGACAAAGGACAGGACAGACTGATGACGACACAGCAAGCTGCGGCGATCCAGGTGCAGGGCCTGGAGAAGGCGTACAAGGAACTGCGGGTGCTGCGCGGCGTGGACTTCGACGTGGCGCGGGGCAGCATCTTCGCCCTGCTCGGCTCCAACGGGGCCGGCAAGACCACGGTCGTGAAGATCCTGTCCACGCTGCTCAAGGCCGACGCGGGGACGGCACGGGTGAACGGCTTCGACGTCGCCACCCAGGCCGCGGACGTACGCGAATCGATCAGCTTGACCGGGCAGTTCGCCGCCGTCGACGAGATCCTCAGCGGGCGGGAGAACCTCGTGCTGGTCGCCCGGCTGCGGCATCTCAAGAAGCCCGGCGAGATCGCCGACGACCTGCTCGCCCGCTTCTCGCTCACCGACGCGGGCGGACGCAAGGTCGCGACGTACTCCGGCGGCATGCGCCGGCGCCTGGACATCGCGATGAGCCTCATCGGGAACCCGCCGGTCATCTTCCTCGACGAGCCGACCACCGGCCTCGACCCCCAGGCCCGCATCGAGGTCTGGCAGGCCGTCAAGGAGCTCGCCGACCGCGGCACAACGGTGCTGCTCACCACGCAGTACCTGGACGAGGCCGAACAGCTCGCCGACCGGATCGCGATCCTCCACGAAGGCCGGATCATCGTCAACGGCACCCTGGACGAGCTCAAGCAACTGCTCCCACCCGCCAAGGTCGAATACGTCGAAAAGCAGCCGACCCTCGAGGACGTCTTCCTCACCCTCGTCGGCACGAAGGCATAAGGAACAAAAATGAGCAAGCATTTCTTCACCGACACCACCGTCCTGCTGGGACGATCCCTGCGCCACATCACGCGCAGCCCGGACACCATCATCACGACCGCGATCATGCCGATCGCCATGATGCTGATGTTCGTGTACGTGTTCGGCGGCGCGATCAGAACAGGGTCGGATTCGTACGTGAATTACATGCTGCCCGGCATCCTGCTCATCACGGTCGCCTCGGGCATCGCCTACACCGCATACCGGCTGTTCATGGACATGAAGGGCGGCATCTTCGAGCGCTTCCAGTCCATGCCGACCGCGCGCTCGTCGGTGCTGTGGGCGCACGTGCTGACCTCGCTGGTCGCCAATCTGATCTCGCTCGTGGTCGTGACGCTCGTCGCCCTGCTCATGGGCTTCCGCTCGGGGGCGGGAGTGCTGGCGTGGTTGTCGGTGGCGGGCGTCCTGATCCTGTTCACCCTGGCGTTGACCTGGATCGCCGTCATCCCCGGCCTGTCAGCCAAGACCATGGAAGGCGCCAGCGCCTTCTCCTACCCGCTCATCTTCCTGCCGTTCCTCAGCTCGGCATTCGTGCCCACCGACACCATGCCCGGCCCGCTGCGCGTCTTCGCCGAGAACCAGCCGGTGACCTCCATCGTCAACGCCATCCGCGCCCTGTTCGCCCAGCAGCCGGTCGGCACCGACATCTGGATCGCCCTCGGCTGGTGCGTCGGCATCCTCGTCGTCGCCTACGCCTTCGCCATGAACACCTACCGCCGCAAGATCTCCTAGGCCACGTGCGGCAGCCGCTGCTCCTCTCGGAAGCCAGTTGGCGGGAGTCCACGCGGGCGGTCTCACCGTCTCGTCACGGCGGTCGGCCACCTCCACCGGAGGAGCGTCTCCCTGGACAGAGGCCGGCCCCGTGTGGCGGTTGGGGCCCACCGTGCTTGCCGTAAAAGAGCTGTAAAAGCGGAAGTCAGCCGTTGAGTGCGGCGGAGAGGGTTACCACCGCGCTGACCAGGAGGGCCGCCAGCACCACCTTGCGGAAGCGCTCCGGATCGATGCGGCGGAAGACCGCGTTTCCGGCGAACCACCCCAGCTGCACGATCGGCAGGCCCACCACGCCGATCCAGATCGACTGGGTGTTCACCTCGCCGGCCACGGCGAATCCGACCAGACTGAGCACGCTGGTGCCGGCGAACACCACCGAGAGGGTGGCGCGGAACTTCGTGGGGTCGTAGCCCATACCCTGGAAGGCGGCGACCATCGGCGGCCCATTGGTGCCGGTCGAGGTGGAGAGCGCGCCGGAGATGAAGCCGACTCCCACCAGTACGGGAACATTCCCCGGCACCTTCACCCGCCGCCACACCATCACCGTGCAGCCCAGGACTCCGACTCCGATGAGGGCCGTGAGCACTCGCTCCGACGTCACTCCATACACCCAGAGGCCGAGCGGCATGCCGAGCACAATGCCGGCCATGGCGATCATGGCCACCTTCCACTCGGCGTGGTGACGCTGACGCACGGCGATCGTGACGGTCATGGCCAGGGCGGACATCGTCGTGGCGACCACCGCTGTATGAGGGTCGACCGTGAGGGCCAGTAGGGGAGTGGCGACGAGGGCGTACCCGAATCCGGTCACCGCGTGCACTGTTGAAGCGATCAGGATAATCACGGCGGCAGCTAGCAGCGTGGACACCTGCCACACTTTGCCATGATCTACTGAAATGAACCAGTATTCTCGGAAAATTTGCCTCTGGCGGTTGATGTTGCGATATATGGAGACTGTCCGGGATGGGGTAGTTACACGTTGGTAAATGGTTGGCCCTTGTACTTCGTCACTTGTCAATAGGAGCGAATGAAATGGGTGGTCAGGAGCCTGCGAGCTACATTGTCAGCCCGGCACTCGATGGTGGCCAGGCCGTCATCTTCGTTCCCGGTCTGGGCGGCCGGACGAAGTTCGTGGAGCGGTGGAACGAGCCGGGCCGGGAACCTGTCGTCCGCCGGGCCACCTGGAGCGAGCCGATGAATGTGCCCTCCGTTGACGAGCGCGGCGCGGCGCTCGCGACCCTCATCGCGGACTCTGGCGTCACGGATGTCGTGCTCGTGGGCCACAGCATGGGCGCTCTGGTCTGCCTGGAGGCGGCCAAGCACCTGGAGCGACAGCTTCGCGGCGTCGTCGTCATGTGCCAGTACCCGCCGCATCGCACGCCTGTCTCGCCTTTGGCGGAGCTGCCGGACCGGGCATTGGCCGAGGAGTTGGAGGCGCCGTCACACATCATGGAAACGGCGGCTCTCCCCGAGTACGCACGTCTCTGGCGGTCTGAATATCAGCTGCTCAATCGCTATCTTGAGACAGATTCGCGCCCGATGCTCAACGCGCCGATAATCGCGGTCGGTGCCAAGGATGATGCGAGCTCCTGGAACACCGAGTGCCTCAATGACTGGAGCCAGTACACGACGGAATGGCTGTCGGTCCACATGATCGACGGCGGCCATCAGATCGTCGAGCAATTGCCTCCCGAGACTCTTCACGAATGGGTCAGGAAGGTTCGTGGCTGAACGCCGCTATGACGTCAGCCGGTGCAGTTCGGCGGCCAGCTCGGCCACTGTCGGGTGGTCGAAGATCACCGCGATGCCGACGTCCACGCTGAACGCCCTGCGGATCTCCTCGACCAGACCCACCGCGGCGAAGGAGTCGCCGCCCAGCTCGAAGAAGTCCTCGTCGGGGCGGACCGACTCCACACCGAATTCGGCGCACCACATCTCCGTCAGCCGAGCCTCGAGCGACACCTCGTCCGATGGCGCTCCATCCGAGACCCGCTCGGGCGCACGTGCCATGGCCGTCGGTTGTTCGGCGGCGTCTGGCATGTCCTCGGGGGAGTTCTTCAGGACCGAGTCTTCCCCCGACATGGTGATCGCCACTTGCCTGTGGCTGGGCCGACCCAGGAGGCGCAGCAGCATGCCGACCCCGGTCGCGGGCGTGATCCCGTCGTCGGGCGACGACGGGGCATCGGCGCCTCGCTCTTCACGAGAAGTCTCGGAGGCGACCATGGATTCGTCGACGCGGCGCATCGTGAAGCCCCTGACCTCGACGGCGACGTCACCGCCGGCCGTCAGTACGTCGATGTCCGCCACGATCGTGTCCGAACCGCTCGGGCGTCGGCGGATATGGCTGTAGGCGAGCCCCGGTATCGGCCGGTGCACCACGATCGACTGGTACGCGAAGGGCGCGTGCGGAGGCTCAAGGTCAGGATCCCGCGCCAGCGACACCGCCGCGTCCAGAAGGGTGGGATGCAGCGCGTGCTCGTCGAGCTCATGGCCGAACGCCTCGGGAAAGGTGAGTACGGCGAGCTTCGTGCTGATGTCCTCTCCCGAGGTCCAGATCTCCTCTCCCGGCCATCGCGGCCCGATGGTGAACAGCCGGTTCTCAGCGTCGTTCACGGGTATCCGCCGCTCGGGCAGCGACGCGCGCAGCCCGTCCAGGTCCACCGTGTCCGCCCCGGCGTCCACCAGCAGGATCTCCCCCGTCGTGTGGACGCGGTAGCCGTCAAGGGAGTCGGGGGAGAGCGGCGCGGTGCGAACGGTGAATCGCCAGAGGTCCTCGTGCGGTTCGAAGCCGACCTCGAGTGACACGGGCTCCGGGGTGGTGATCGGCTTCCGGAAGACCATGTGGCGCAGCTGCGCGGGCCGCCCGTTCGGGCGATCGATCGCCTCGTGGAAGGCGCGCAGGACGAAGTCGACCTGGGCCGTGCCCGGCAGTACCGGTACGCCGTCCATACGGTGTTCGTCCAGGATCGGATAGTTCTCGGCCGACAGCGGGGTCGACCACCAGCGCACATCCGATGGCGCGTCTTGCGGTGGCCGCCCTTGACGGGCAGCCATACCGACCTCGGCCCACGAGGGCCAGTTGATGGTCATCGAGGCGCAGCCTGCCAAGGGCTGCCGGCGTACCACCGCATCGAGGAAGGCGTTCGCCGCGGCGTAGTCGGCGCCGCCGACCAAGCCCCTGAGCGCCGCGCGGCTGGAGAAGGCCACGAAGAAGTCGAGGTCCGCCCGGCCTTGCAGCACCTCGACCAGCGCCAACGTACCGTGGACCTTTGGCGCGAGCGTTCGCGACACCTGCTCCCGCGTCCGGAACTGGAGCATGCCCCCTCCCGCCACGCCGGCCAGATGGAAGACGCCGTTGATCCCCCCGAAGGAGTCCGACGCCTGGTCGATCACCCGCCGCAGCGCGTCCACGTCGGTCACGTCGCATGCCTCGACGCGGCACTCGGCGCCGAGAGCCCGGATCTCGGCGAGCTCGGCGTCGTGTCCGTCTGTCACATGGCGGCCCAGCAGCAGCAACCGTGGTTGCAGACCGGTGTCCGCCAGGCCACGCGCCACGGCCAGACCGAGGCCGCCCAGCCCGCCGGTGATGACGTAGGCACCCCTGTGACGCAGGTCGACAGGGCCCGCACCGTCAGGGACGAACTCCCGCTCACCGGGCACCCAACGGCGATCCCCCCGCAGGGCGACGATCTCGGATCGCTTCCGGCCGCACAGCTCCGCGACCAGCCGCTCGTCGGTCACGCCGCCCTGGATGTCGATGAGCTTGCACATGGCGCGGGGGTTCTCAAGGATGTAGCTCCGCAGAAGTCCGAGCAGCATGGCTCGCACCGGGTGCACGGTCTCGCCGCCCGTCACGTCCGCGGACAGCTCGGTGACGACCAGGACGTCGCGAGCGCGCTTGTCGGGCGCCCGTCGCGCCGCTTCCTGCAGCAGCTCGACGATCCGCTGGAAACCGGTGTCGAGCTGGGCGTCGATGTCGCTCAGGTCGGGTTCGGCCAGGCCGCCGCCGAGCTGCGTCGCGTCGATGATGAGCTCCGGGTATCGCTGCGAGTCTCTCAGCTCGTCCAGCAGCCGGACGACGTCCGCTTCGTGGCGGGGACGGATCACGAACTCCGAGCCCCGAGCTCCCGAATAGGAGGCACCGTGCCGTACCAGCAACGCGTCATCCCACCCAGCCTTGCCGAGCAGGGCGACCAGCTCGGCGGCTCGTCGCGCGTCGTCGGGCAGGAATACCAGTGGCCGGTCCCAGACGTCGGTGTGCCCGGCCGACTCGGCCTCCACCCACGTGGGCAGACGGAACACCGCACGGCCCGCTGGTTCCCGCGCCTCGTGGACGGGCGCGGGGCCGCTCGGAGACTCGATCCAGTACCGCTCGCGCTGGTACGGGTAGCCCGGCAGAGGTACGCGTTCACCCGTCGCGGCCAGCGCCGACCAGTCCACATCAGCGCCCAGGGTCCACAGCCGGGCCAGCGCGTGAAGGAACGAGGCGCGTTCGGTGGCACCCTTGGACGGCCCGCTCGGGAGCGTCGGCACCGTCAAATGCCGCTTGGCGCGTACCTGAGGATGTGAGCGCGCCAGGGTGGTGAGCGTCCGCCCGGGGCCCACCTCCACCAGCACCCGGTCACCGTCGGACAACACGGCCTCAAGCGCCTGCTTGAACAGGGCGGGTTGGGTGAGCTGCCGGCTCCAGAAGTCCACGCCGCTCACCAGGCCGCCTGTGGACGCGGAGTAGAGCTTCCACCGAGGACGACGTAACTCGATACCGTCGAAGGCCGGACGCGCGCCTCCGGGTGACTCGCCCAACGCTCGGGCTCGGGCGCTCACCAGCCGTACCGCTTCCGGGAGGGTGAACACCTCGGCGAGCGTCGCGGCCGCGAACTCCCCGATGCCGTGGCCGAGCAGCGCGTCCGGCTCGATGCCCAGCGCCAGCCACAGCCGTCCCAGCGCGTACTCGACGCTGAAGAGCGACGGCTCTTCCGGCGCCCGCTCCCAGACCTGCCGCTGGGGCAGGCCGCAGGCATCGAAGAGAGCGAAGCACTCGTCGAGTGCCTCACTGAACGCTGGTTCGGTGCGATAGAGCTCCGCCGCCATGTGGGCGTGCTGCGCCCCTTCGCCCGGGAACAGGAACACGGTGCTTCGGTCTGCCTGCTCCTCCGGGGTGACGATTCGCCGCCCGTGGTCACGCACGGCATTGGCCGCGTCGGACATGCTCTCGACCACCACAGCGCCTCGCACCGGGTGCGGCGTGCGCCCCTGCCGCAGCGTGAACGAGACGCTGGAGAGCGGGTCCGCGCTCTCCTTGAAAGATTGGGCAAGCTGCTCCGGGTACGCCTCGGCCGCGGACGGCGTCCGTCCCGACCACACGATCAGCTGCGTGGGCTCCGGAGCCGGGTCGACCGTACGGGTCGGCGCCTCTTCGAGGATCGCGTGCGCGTTCGTGCCACCGATGCCGAACGAGCTGACCCCCGCCAGGCGTCGCCGGCCGGCCGATCGAGGCCAGGGCCGCAGCGTGTCGTTGACGAAGAACGGTGAGTTCCCGAGCTCGAGGAACGGGTTCACCTCCGCGAAGTTGACGCTCGCGGGGATCTGCTCATGATCGAGCGACAGCGCCGCCTTGATCAGCGACGTGATCCCTGACGCGTGACCCAGGTGGCCCACATTTCCCTTGATCGATCCGATGGGACACCGCCCGGGCGCGAGTCCCGACGTCGCCCGAGCGCTGAACGCCTTTCTCAGCGCCGCGATCTCGATGGCATCACCCAGCCGAGTCGCGGTGGCGTGTGCCTCCACGTACCCGATGTCCTCGGGACCCACGCCGGCGAGCTCCATGGCTCTCAGCACGACCTCCGCCTGCCGATCGGCACTGGGCGCGGTGAAGCCGACCTTGTTCGCGCCGTCGTTGTTGACGGCCACGGCCCGGATCACCGCGGTGATCCGATCGCCGTCGGCCATGGCGTCGGCGAGCCGCTTGAGCACCACGACGCCGACGCCGCTGCCGAAGATCGTGCCGGTGGCCGCCGCGTCGAAGGGACGACAGTGGCCGTCCCGGCTCAGCGGGCCGTCCTGGGCCCACCAGTAGCCGTGACCGACCGGGAACTCGACGTCGGCACCGCCGGCCAGAGCGACGTCGCACTCGTGGAGCCGGAGCGCGTTCACGGCGAGCTGTACGGCCACCAGGGAGCTCGAACACGCGGTCTGCACGGTCATGCTGGGGCCGTGCAAGTTCAGCTTGTACGAGACCAGCGTGGACGCGCTGTCGGGGTTGTTCCACATGCCGGCCGCCATGCCGGAGGCACTCCGGAGTGCCTCAAGGTTTCCGAGGACGCGGCCGACCCCGTAGCGGTTCGCGGCGACCGACGAGAACACGCCTGCCCTACCGAGCCTCAAGGCGTCATAACCGGCGTTCTCGACAGCGGCGTGCGAGGTCTCCAGGTACAGCCGGAGCTGCGGGTCGCACACCTCGGCCTCACGCCGGTTCAGGCCGAAGAACCCGGCGTCGAACAGGTCGATGCCCTCAGGCTCGGCCACCGCCCGCACGTATGCCTGGTCGTCCAGCGCGTCCCGCGAAACGCCGCTCGACCGGAGCTCGTCCTCGGACGGGAAGCGCACCGCCTCCTCGCCGGCCACGAGGTTCCGCCAGAGCCGCTGGGTGTCGACCGCTCCCGGGAAACGACCGGCCATCCCGATGATCGCGATCGGCTCAACGAGGTTGCCCATATCGTCCGTCCTCCGATTCGCTTGCTGCCGCTCCATACGAGGAGCGAGCCGTCGCGGGGTCAGGACACGTCGTCCAGGTTCTCCCGCAGGTAGTTGGCAAAGGCATTCAGGGTGGGATAGCGAAAGACCAGCAGGGGAGAGATCTCCGTTCCGAGCTGTACGGAGACCTCCGACACGAACCGCATGAGGGACATCGAGGTGAAGCCGGCCTCGAAGAAGCCGTCGTCAGGGTCGATCCGGCCGTCGCTCCGGCCTTGGCCGAGAGCGGACCGCGCGCTCTCGTGAAGCACCTCCCACAGCGTCGCCGCCCGGTCCTCAGCCTGCGCGGCGTCCACGACCGCCGGTTCGTCCGGCGATGAGTCACGCACCTCGATGCTCGAGGGCACGACCGCGGGGTCCAGGTGGTCGTGGAGCGCCGCACGAAGCTCGTCGCCGTCGATCGCCGTCGTGGAGCTCCGTACGACGGTCAGGCGTACGGATCCGACTCCGCTGCTGTCTTCGACGAACGTCGCCACCGCTTCGGCGACACCGGCGACCAGCGCGGCCGCGCCCTCGATCTCGTCCAGCTCCACCCGCGTGCCGTTGACCTGGACCTGCCGGTCCGCCCGCCGTAGGAAGCACATCGAGCCGTCCGGTAGCCGACGGACGATGTCGCCGGTGTCGTACCAGCGGCCGTTAGGGCCGGTAGTCAGCAGCGGGGTCCCGTCCGTGTAGCCGAGTGCGCAGGCGGCGGCTTCCACGTGCAGTCGGCCTTCCGTACTCTCACCGTCGGACGCGTCGATGGGAACGATCTTGACCACGGCATGGTCGAGCGCGCGTCCGATGGGAACCGGGTCCTCGCTCGCCACCCCCTTACCGGGCGGCACCTGGTGCACGCACACGACCTGCGGCGTCTCCGACGCGCCGTAGCAGTTGGCGATGGTGGCCTGTGGGGCGAACCGTGCCGTCGACCGCAGCGCCGCTGCCGTGAGCCGGGCCCCCACCGAGCAGACCAGCCGCAGGCTGTCGACGGGAAGCCGCGACGAGCCCGCCATGAGCTGGAGGAGGACCGGCGAGCCCTGGAGCACGGTGATGGAATGCTTCGAGAGCCAGGCCGCCAGCAGCCGGGGATCCGCGGCCGTGCGACTGTCGGGAATGAACAACGTCGCACCGGTGAGCCAGGGTGCGATGAGCTCCCGCAGGCTCGGATCGTGGCCGGGTCTGCTGAGAAAGGCGATCCGATCGGATTCGTCCATGGGCAGTTCCTTGAAGAACGCCACACTGGCGGCCTCGAAGGCCGCTCGTCCGACGATAATGCCCTTGGGCCTGCCCGTCGTGCCGGACGTGAAGAGGATATGACTGACTCCTCCCACGTCCTCTTCGGTCTCTTCGTCCTCTCTGTCGAAACCATCGAGGCGCGCCGGTGACGGGACACCGTCGTCCAGGAGTTCCAGGCCAGCCGGGGCGGACGACGGTCCGAAGGTCGCCACGGCGTCAGTGGCCGTCAATGCTCCACGCACCCGCTCGGCACCCCAGTCTCCCAGGATCGCCGGGACGGCTCCCGCGCTCCAGAGCCCCACGATCCGCGCGATGAACTCCGGGCTCCGGTCCGCCGGTACGCCCACCACGCGGCCCTTCAGATGGTGACCCCGTACGACGCCGCTGATGTCCTCGCTGAGCGCGGCGACGTCGCCGAAGGTGATGCCACGATCCTCGTGAACCAGGGCGACCCTGCTCAGGTCACGAGGCACCCGTCCGAGAAGCCCCGGCGGGACAGCGCTGGTGGCGGTGTTGGTCGCGGTGTTGGATGTGGTGCTGGTCGTCGTTCTGGTCGTGTCACGGACGGGGCCGGCCGGCTCGTCCACTCGGCTCACGCTAACCTCCCTCGCGGGCATGACGTCCAGCCCGTCGGATCGATGTTGCGTTCACAGCAGCTCATCCCACGCCGAGTGAAAGTACCTGGGGTGAGCGCTGCGTAGTTCGCGCCAGTGCCGCCTGCGGTTCTCCGCCGGCGTGGTGTCGATCTGGCCGTCGGTGCCACCTCCGGTCGCCGCCCACGCCAGGTGCATCAGCGGGAGCACGGCCGAACCACGCCGGGCCTTGCCCAGCTCCGCCCCGGCGCCGGTGACGACTCTCGACAGCCCCATCGAATAGGCGTACTTGATGGGTTCGTAGACCGCCGCGTTGAAGTACACGAACGGGTCCGGCGCCGCACCGTCATCGTCGTTGTCGAGACGCCCGAAGTCGGTCACGTACAGCCGGTCATGCCAGCGGCACATGACTCCAGTACCGACGAGACGACCCCGCACACGGCACAGCACGGCCATCGACGAGGCGTCTCCCAGCGCGGACGAGTACGCGGACAGGCGTCGCGTGACCGCCTCCACGCTGTACGCCATCCCGTACTTGGCCCGCACGTTCACGATCATCGGCGCGATGGTCGTGATGGCTTCACGGAGAGGTACGGTCTCGGTCGCACAGTCCTTGGCGAAGAGCCCGACCTCCCTGCGGACGCTGGTGCGGGTGTTCCGTGGCAGCGTCGCCAGGTAATCCTCGAAGTCCCCGCCGGGGAGCTCCAGCTCAGTCTGTGCGACGCTCGCCAATCGGTGATGGTCTCCGTCGCCGACGACCGGAGCGAGGTTTCTCCACGCGGCGGAGTCGAGGAACAAGAAGAAGGTGTACGGAAGCCCGCGCTCGACCGCGACGGCGCGGGCGGCATCCCGAAGTGCGTGCAGGACCATTGTCCTGGTCGAAGTCGGCAGGGTGCGGTCCACGATGAGCCGCGTACTGAATCCCGCGCAGGAACCGGCCAGCAATCCCAGCCGGCCGTCGAGCGAACTCGCGGCGTGCAGCAGGTCTTGGAAGTGGAGCTCCGGCCAGTACAGGTAGTCACCACGACTGGGGAGCGAGTCATAGAGGGGAAGGGCACCGACGATTCGCGGGTGCCCAGATTGTCGGGCGATCAGGTACATGATGGGCCCGTCACCGGATCGCTCAAGAGCCGTCAGCCACGCACGACTCTGGAACATGTCCCGCGGGTCCGCGACGTCATCCCACACACACCCGGCGACGTCGTTCAACGAGGGCACGCGCTCGACCGTCACGAGCCCGGCCGCTTCTGGCGACATTTCCGGAATTTCCTGATGTTTCATCGAAACCCGGCAGTCATACCGTCACCTGGCCCCGTGATGGAGCCATTCGCGCAGGTCTGGCTCCGCGAGCTCGGCTATCCGACGGTCGTAGTGTGCTCGATCCTCATCGGTGAGGAACTGCTGCCATTGGCCCGACTTACCACTGCGGAAAAAGCGTTTGTGATCGCGGATGTAGCCCAACTGCTCGTCGGGTGCGAGTTCATCGGCGCGATTGCGCATCTGCTGGAACGTGGCGGCCTCGACCAGTTCCGGCCACTTGCTCTCGTCGATCTCGATGCCGAGCCGTTCGGCGAGCCGTCGCATCTGGCCGGCGAGATCATTGGAGAGGTCGGCGTAGTGCAGCAGAATGACATTCGGCTCCGCGCGGCGAACCCATGCGCGGCTCTGCGTCCAGATCAGCGCACGCAGCGAGTCGAGATTGTCGTACGGCGAGTCGTCGTTGTCCACCCAGCGTAATAAGTACTCCCGTTCGTCGAGGAAGTCCCTCTCGTCATGATCGTCGACCTGAACGTCAGTCGCCGCGTTTCCGGGGTGGGCGGCCTGATGGATCAAGCGACGAATCACGTCACGCTTGAGATTCTTGCCGTGGCTACGCAGGGAGATGGCCACATCGCGCGGGTCTCGCCCCACCGTGATGTAGGTGACCTGCGGGTCGACCGGGATGCCGTCGAGCGGAATGTGGGTTTTGATGAAACGGCGGTGTTGCTGCGCGGCGAGGTTGTCCCAAACCTCCTGTTTCGGACGTACGAGCATGTCGATCCACGGTGAGAGGCTCGACAGTGGAGCGGGTAGCTGCGGCGTCTGGAAAATCAGGAGCGCGCAGATCGTCTGGGTCCAGGTGGTGCCGCATTTGGCCGGCGAATTAATGACAATATCGCCGGGCCGGAATTCGAACGCGTCCCACCGGGAGCTGTCTTCCATCGGTGTGAGGTAACGGACTGGATGCGTCGTCATCAACGTGAGTTTAATCACATTATGCGAGTTAAGGAAGGTATGTGATTGCCTGTGTGCATTCAGTGATAATAATGCGCAAATTGATGACATTTCCGATCTGGCTGCAGGGGAATTCCAGCAACAACAAATCCCCTGGTAAGACCTGTGCTATTTATCTGACGGCTCACCCGCTGCGCAGGGAATAGGCGGTCACACTCTTAGGCAGGTCGGCGACGCGTGACAGGGCGCCGGTGCCGATGTTCCAGCCGAGCAGCCTGTCCCCGCTCTCGACGATCACCGTGTCCTGGCCGATCCAGCCGCGCACGGGGCACCCGCCCTTCCCGCAACTCCTGCCGGCAGAATCACCCCAGGGCAGGAGCAGCGTCCTGACCACCCGTCCCGTGGCGATGTCGGCCACGACGGCCACATCGGCTTCCTCCGCCCGGTCGTGGTCGGCGAACGCGGACCTGGCGACGAGGCCGCCGCGCTGCCATCCGTGGTTGCCCAGGACGCCCACGGGCATGCTGCCCTTGTCGGTGATGTCCCGGACGTTCAGCGCCACCTCCGACCCGCCCTCCTGGATGACCGTCCAGCCGCCTTTGGCGGGCGAGACGATCCTGAGGTCGCGGTAGCCCGCGACACCCGTGAATCCCTTGTACGGCTGCCGCCGCGCCTTCCCCGTGGCCAGGTCGAGCAGGTAGTTCGCCTTCTCCTGCTCGACGAGGAGTTGCTCGCCGCGCCAGAGCACCATCTCGTTGAACCCCGGCACCGGGTAGCGCCTGGCCTGGCCGATCACGAGGTCGACGACGACCACCTCGTCCTTCTGCGGGAAGGCGGCCATCGTCCCGTCGGGGGCGAGCGAGTTGGGCTTCAGCGGCGTCCCGCCGTTGCCGGCCGAGTCCACGGAATCGCCCAGCTTCACATCGAGAGGGATCCGCCCGCCGGATTTCATGATGTAGATCCGCCCGTCGCCGAACTCGGCCAGCGCCAGGACGGGCCCGGAAACGGTGGTCACGACGGGGATGTCGGCCCACCTCTCCGGCAGCGCGGTCGCCAGCGTGGGCAGCCCCGCCTCATCGCTGGGCGGCGGAGCCGTGTCCATGGGGGGAGTCGGCGGGATCGTGGGCGTGGGTGTGGGCGTGACGCTGGGATACACGGTGACGCCGCGCTCGACCGGCTCCGGAGACACGACGATCCCCACCACGACGAGCACAGTGACCGTCGCGGCCGCCGCGAGCACCGTCCACCGGCGGCGAGTACGGCTCCGCGTGCCCTGCCGCCACAGCTCGCCCGCGCGGGACGACCCCTCAGGCAGAGTCTCGGCCAGGTCATTGAACAGCTCCCGCAGCCCCTGGTCGGTCATATCAACACCTCTTCCAGCTCGGGAGCGACCTCGCGTAACCGCTTCAGGGCCGCGTGCGTCTGGCTCTTGACCGTCCCGGACGAGACCCGGAGGATCGCCGCGACCTCCCCGACCGGCAGGTCCTCGTAGAAGCGCAGCACCAGCACCGCCCGCTGTTTCACCGGCAGCCTGGCCAGCGCGCGGGCGAACACCACCTTCAGGTCCGACGCTTCCGAGGTGTCGTGATCCGCCTGCTCGGGCGGCTCTCCGTAGGCGAATTCCCGTCGCCGCCGCCACGTGGACGCCACGTCCCTGTACAGGGTGGTACGCACGTAATTGACCGGGTCGGTATGTACTTTCGACCAGCGGCGCGCCAGCTTGATCAGGGCATCCTGGAGTACGTCCTCGGCCAGATGCCTGTCACCGCTGATGAGGATGGCGGCACGCAGCAGCCGCGGGTGCCAGGCGGCGACGAAGGCCTCGAACGCCTCGGAATCCGTCATATAGACAAGACGCCCGAGAGGGGATGAACGGTTGGGGCTTCTACGAAATCAGCAGTTGCCGAAGGGGCCCGCTCTGAGGAGCGGGCCCCTATGGACGTTGGACGTCAGCGGTTGGGGGACAGGCCCAGCTGGAGGCCCTTCAGGCTGCTGGAACGCTTGCTCAGCCCGGCGGCGATCGTGCGGAGCTCGGCCGCGGCCGGAGAATCGGGGTCCGTCAGGACCAGCGGCTTGCCCTCGTCCCCGCCCTCGCGGAGGCGCAGGTCGATGGGCACCTGGCCCAGAAGAGGCACCCGAGTCCCCAGCGTCCGGGTCAGAGCGTCGGCCACCGTCTGGCCGCCACCCTCGCCGAAGACCGAGATGCGCTCGTCGCAGTGCGGACACGGCAGCCAGGCCATGTTCTCGATGACGCCGGCGATCTGCTGGTGCGTCTGCGCGGCGATCGAGCCCGCCCGCTCGGCCACCTCGGCGGCGGCCATCTGCGGGGTGGTGACCACGAGGAGTTCGGCCGACGGCAGCCGCTGTGCCACCGAGATGGCGATGTCACCGGTGCCCGGCGGCAGGTCGAGCAGCAGGACGTCGAGGTCGCCCCAGTAGACGTCGGCGAGGAACTGGTGGAGCGCGCGGTCGAGCATCGGCCCGCGCCAGACCACCGCGCTGTTGCCCTCCGGCTTGAACATGCCCACTGAGATGACCTTGATGTCATGCGCCACCGGCGGCATGATCATGTCTTCGACCTTGGTGGGGCGCTCCGAGGCGCCGAGCATGCGCGGGACGCTGTGGCCGTAGATGTCGGCGTCGACGATGCCGACCTTGAGCCCGTTGGCGGCCATGGAAGCGGCCAGGTTGACGGTGACGGACGACTTGCCGACCCCGCCCTTGCCGCTGGCCACCGCGAAGACACGGGTCAGCGAGCCCGGCTGGTTGAAGGGGATCTCCTTCTCGGGGCCTCGATCGCCGCGCAAGGTGGTCTGGAGCTTCTTGCGCTGCTCGGTGCTCATCACGTCGAGCTCGATCTCGACGCCCGTGACACCCTCGAGTTTGGTCACCGAAGTGGCGACGTCGCGACGGATCGTGTCCTTCATCGGACATCCGGCCACGGTGAGGTAGACACCCACGCGAACGACACCGTCGGCACCGATGTCGATGCTCTTGACCATACCGAGATCGGTGATCGGGCGACGGATCTCGGGGTCGATGACGGTGGCTAGAGCGGCCGTCACCTGTTCCTGTGTTGGTGCCATCTAAGTCTCGGCACGAGGGAGTGCCGTCCCTCCTTAGTCGTATATGTGTGACCTGGCGCTGCACGCCGGTGAGGATGCCCCTCCATCGTATGAACCAGGGACCCCGTGCGGATAATCCGTGCTGTTTAGGTGTCCGTGCAACGTTCTAAGGTTACTCCGTGACTCTTCTGCGTGACGAGGGCCTCGCCACCGGCCGCACCACCGGCCTCACTGGCCTCACTGGCCTCACCGCCGAGGAGCTGGCGGTCTGGCGGATGCTGCAGCGAGCTCAGGTGCACATCACCCGCCATCTGGAGGCCGAGCTGCTCGTGGCCCACGGCCTGCCGCTGGCCTCCTACGACGTGCTGACGCAGCTGGCCGAGGCGCCGGACCGGCGACTGCGGATGAACGACCTGGCCGGCCGGGTGCTGCTCTCCCGCAGCGGCCTGACCAGGCTCATCGACCGGCTCCAGCGTGACGGCCTGGTGGCGCGCGAGGCGTGCGCGAGCGACGCGCGGGGGCTGTTCGCGGTGCTGACGGACCGTGGCGCGGCCCGGCTGACCGAGGCCACCCCCACTTACCTGCGCGGAATCAGATCCGAGTTCCTCGACCTGCTGGGGGCCGGCGAGATCCGCCTGGTCCGCGAGATGCTCGCCAAACTGCCCATCACCGCCGCTCCCTGAGCGGCCGCCACCCGTTCTTCGCGGACTCACCGCCGCTCCCTGAGCGCTGCCGCTCCTTAAGCGCCGCCGCGCTCATTGCCGGATCTCGAGTTGAGCTCCTCCGCCAATCGCTGGAGCTCCGAGCGGAGATAGTCCCGGGTGGCCACCTCGCTGATCGCCAGCCGGAGCCCGGCGATCTCGCGGGTCAGATATTCGACGTCGGCCTGGTTGCGGTCGGCCGCCGCCCGGTCCTGCTCGTACTGGACGCGGTCCCTGTCGTCCTGCCGGTTCTGGGCCAGCAGGATCAGCGGCGCGGCGTACGACGCCTGCAGGGACAGGATGAGCGTGAGGAAGATGAACGGATAGGGGTCGAACCGCAGGCCGGCGGGCGCCAGAACGTTCCAGGTCACCCAGACCGCGACGAACGCCGTCATGTAGACGAGGAACCTGGCCGTACCGAGGAAGCGGGCGATCTGCTCCGACAGGCGGCCGAACGCCTCGGGGTCGTAGTGCGGGCGCAGCGAGCGGCGCAGCGCGCGTGGCTGGTCGAGGCGTTCAGTCGTCACGGTGTGCCCTCTCGCGCCAGTCCTTGGGAAGCATGTGGTCGAGTACGTCGTCGACCGTCACCGCGCCGACGAGCCTGCCCAGCTCGTTCACGACCGGCGCCGCCAGCAGGTTGTAGTTCGCCAGGTAGGAGGCGACCTCGTACACGGTCAGCTCCGGCCTGATCGGGTCGACCGAAGGGTCGATGGCCGAGCCGAGCAGCGTGGAGGGCGGTTCGCGCAGCAGCCGCTGGAAGTGGGCCATTCCCAGGTAGGCGCCCGTCGGCGTCTCGGTGGGCGGCCTGGTCACATAGACCTGCGCCGCGACGGCGGGCGCCAGATCCTTCTGCCGCATGTGGGCCAGCGCCTCGGCGACCGAGGCGGTGGGCGGCAGGATCACCGGCTCGCTGGTCATCATGCCGCCCGCGGTGTCGTCGGCGTAGGTGAGCAGCCGCCGTACGGGCGCCGCCTCCTGGGGCTCCATCAGCGCGAGCAGCTGGGTGGCCTGCTCGCTGGGCAGGTCGTGCAGCAGGTCGGCGGCGTCGTCGGGGTCCATCGCCTCCAGTACGTCGGCCGCCCGCTCCACCTCCAGTGACCGCACGATGGCGATCTGGTCGTTGGGCGGCAGTTCCTGCAGGGTGTCGGCGAGGCGGTCGTCGTCCAGGGCGCGGGCGATCTCGATCCGGCGCTTGTCCGGCAGGTCGTGCAGGGCGCTGGCCAGGTCGGCGGCCCGCATCGACTCGAAGGCGGCGATCAGCCCGGCGGCTCCCTGGTCCTTCTGCAGGACACCGAACCCCGACACCTCGCTCCAGTCGACGATCCTCGTCTCGCGCCGCCGCCGGCCCCGGTAGACGGCCACCTTGGTGATCTGCCAGAACGACGGCTTGGTCTCCTCCATCGCCACGTCGTAGACGGTGACCGGCTCGCCGTCGAGTTGCACGGTGAGGTCGAGCATCTGGGCGATGACCAGCGTCTCGGTGTCACGCTGCTCGAACCTGCGCATGTTCAGCCGGCCCGTGAAGACCACCGCGCCCGCTTCGATGCCGCGCACCCTGGTGATGGGCAGGAAGACCCGGCGCCGCGGCTGGATCTCGACCACCATGCCATGCACGCTCGGCGGATTGCCGTCGTGCGGCCCGACCACGACATCTCTGATGCGGCCGATCTGATCGCCCGCGGGGTCGAAGACCGGGGTCCCCGCCAGGCGGGCCACGAAGATCTTCACGTCAGCAGGCTAACAGTGCCCCTCCATTGCGCTCCGGACGCCTGACATGTCAGTATCAAAAGTCGATTACGGTGATTACGAAGTTGGGGTTGATCGTGAAGTACCCAGGGCTCGCGCTGGCTTTCGTGTCCTCGTGCTGTTTCGCGTTCTCGGGCCCGATGGCCAAGTACCTGATCGCCGCCGGACTGGCCCCGATCGAGGCGGTCTGGACGCGCATGGCGGGCGCCGGCGTGCTCATGGTGGTCGTATTGGCCCTGGTCAAGCCGCGCGCCCTGCGGATCCCGCGGTCACGGCTGCCGTTCTTCGCCATGTACGCGATCGTGGCGGTGGCCGCGGTTCAGTCACTGTACTTCGTGGCCATCACGCGGCTGCCGGTGGGGATCGCGTTGCTGCTGGAGTTCATGGCGCCGGTGATGGTGGTGCTCTGGGTACGTTTCGTCCGCCGGGTACGGCTGGCCCGCGCGGCCTTCGTCGGCGCCATAACCGCCGTGGCCGGCCTCGCGATCGTCGTGGAGGCCTGGCAGGGCCTGCGACTCGACGCCCTGGGCCTGCTCCTCGGCCTGCTCGCCGGAGCCTGCTGCGCGGGCTACTTCCTGATGAGCGACAGCTTCGGCGACGACGTGGACCCCCTCGGCCTGATCGGCTGGGGCCTGATCGGGTCGGCCGTGATCCTGGTGCCCTTCGCCCGCCCGTGGAACATCCCGTGGGACGCCTTCACCCGTACCGTCACCCCCTCGGCGGGCGCGCACACCTTGCCGGTGCTCGGGGCGTACCTGTGGATGGTCCTGATCGCCACGGTCGTCGCGTACATCCTGGGCGTGAACGCGGTCCGCAGACTGACGGCGGCGGTGGGCGCCACGGTGGCCTCACTGGAGGTCATCGGCGGCGCGGTGGTGGCGTGGGCGCTGGTGGGGGAGACGCTGGGCGTGTTCCAGATCGTGGGCGGCCTGATCGTCCTCACCGGCGCCCTGCTCGCCCAGACCGCCACCGAACAACGGCCGGAACTCAATACGAAGCCCAGCCCGGACGACCTCGAGCAGCCGGTCAGCGTGGTGTGAGTTTCGGTCGGCCAGCGCTGTGGGTTTAGAGCCGTGTGGGTTTAGATCGGTCAGCGGCGTGTGAGCTTCAGTACGGTCGACTCGCGCGCCCAGCGGTCGGTCAGGTGCTCGCTGTCGGGGGCGTTGAGCCGCTCCTTGGCCAGCGCGGCGACGGCCTCGGGCTCCGCGGCCTGATCCACCACCCGCACCTCGGCCTCGAAGTCGGCCAGCCTGGCGCCGTTGTCCTTGCTGCGCAGGATGACCTGGATGGTGTCAAGCCCCTCGATGCCCGGCAACTGCTGCTCGCCGCCGCCCGTGACGAGGTAGATGGCACCGTCGTGCCAGGCATGCCAGGCCAGGCGCGGGCGATCGAGGGTGAGCCAGAGGACGCCGGACTTCTTCGCGCCCTCTTCGATGGCCGCGGATATGTCGCTCACGCCTCGACTGTACCGGGGCGGTAGGCGCTTCGGCGGCGCCGATCAAGGCATGACGCATCCGCAGCCGCACCAGCGCCTTAACGTCTTTGTCCAGCTGATCGCCAGAGATGCCGCGCCTCTTCAGCATCGCCCGCAGGTCGCACCTCCACGCTGATGCGCGGCCCGTACTTCGGCTGTCGAGAGCGGTCGCGCCCCTCATTGCACAGGTCCGCGGCCACGGCCTTACGCGCCGAGGGCGGCGGTCAGGTCGAGCTCGACGAGTTGGCCGGCGAAGCCGAGCTGGGCAACCCCCAGCAGCGTGCTCGCGGTGGTGAAGGCGGCGGCGAGGGGTGAGTCGAGCAGACGCTGCCATACTCCGCCGAGCGCGGTGGTGTCCTGGCTCACCACCACATAGATGACCGAGCGGACCACCTGCTCCGGTCGTGCGTTCACGGCCGCGAGCGCGGTCAGGGCGTTGGCGACGACCTGGTCCACCTGGGCGTCCAGATCTCCTTCGCCGACCAGGGCGCCGGTCACATCCAGCGGACACTGTCCGGCCAGGAACGCTGTCCGCCCGGCCTCGACCACGGTGATGTGGCTGTAGCCGGGAGTCTTGTGCAGTTCGTCGGGGTTCAGGCGGGTGATCGTCATGCGGAGATTGTGGCGGCTCCGGGGTCGGCGGATCATCTGGTTTATGTCAGCGTCTCTCGAAGGTCCTGAAGGGTACTACCGCCTCCTCGCCCGACCGGGGCGGGAAGCCGGTGGCGCGAGCCGCCACCTCGCTCAGGGAGCCCACCGACTCTCGGGCAGAACGCCCACGCCTAGCGGCAGAACGCCCACGGATCTTCCGGCAGAACGCCCACCGATCTTCCGGCAGACTGCCCACACAACCGCATTCAACTGCGGTAACGTGCGGCGAGTGATGGATCCTCTCTGTTCCCGCGAGGCGGCGAGGCAATGGCACTCGAAGCGCTGGCGGACACGCGGGTCGTTGTCGTGAACGGCGCTCGGCAAGCGGGCAGAAGCATGCTGGCGAGCTTGAGCGCCGCGCCGCTATCTGGATCTCCTGGAATTGATCTTTATCATCAAGCGCGGCCTGGCCATCGGATCTCACCCGCCGCGCCATCTCCTCCCCCCAACTGATCGTTACAGACAGTGGGCTCTGCGGTCGACTCATCGACAAGTCGCCTGATCACGCCGAGCCTGGTACGGCAGGAGCCGGTCCCGAGCTCGCAGGACAGTTGGGGGGTCTTCGAGGGTCGGGTGTGATCCGTAAGGCATCCGTCCCGAACACCCACGAGCACCCTCGGTCATTCAGGAAGTCATTTATGAAGCTAGATGACGTAAAGGCGGGGTGAGTGTCTACGTGAGACACATGCCGCCATGGTGATCCCCGGTCGTCCATGGCCGTTGTCACTCAGTTTGTCATTCAGGTCTTCGCGCGCGGCCGTCCAACATAGATCGAGCCCGCGCATACGGCCGGCCGCCGGACTGACATTGCTGCCGCTATCAGCCCGTCCAGGTCACGTTGAAGATCCAGATCAACTCGGCGGCCTCGTCGACCTTGAAGTACATGATGCCGAAGTCGCCGAAGGTCGTCTGTCGATACTCAGGCTGATCCGCGTACACCATGCGGGCATCCCACGGCTTCTCGACCAGATCCACGGTTCTGGCGAGGAGCGCGTCGAACGCCTTGCTCGGCAACCCTTTCATCTGGGCCAGTGCTGCCACGTGGAGCTCCACGCGATAGTTCACCGACGGTCGGCCCAGCCTGGGAACGCCATGTCCATCGAAACGAACTCATCGGTCCGTCCCTCACGCACTGCCCGTTCGGCGTGGTCGAAATCAGGGTTGGAGACCGCGATCGCATGCAACCGCCAGACATGCAAAAGCTCTTGAAGCTGCTTGAAGCGCCACACCTCGTGGGCTGCGTCCAAGGCGGTGTGATAGTCACTGAGGAACTGCTCGTGCCACCTCTCCGGCAGGAGACGCAAGATCTCCGCAGGGTCATCCCCGATCTCATGCAGTGGCTCAGCGGTCATACCCGCAGTCTAGGCGCCTCCTTCTCGGAGTGTGTTGATTTCCCGGTCGGCCGTAACGGGGAGCCCTTGGTGACAGAGTGCCATCGCCTGTTGCGCCATGCCGCAGCAGAAGTCCCTATACCACCTCCACCGGACACGGCTTCGTGTTCGTCCACCCGCTGCACGCGCATGCCGCCTTTCGAAGGACATGGCGGGCTCCGGAGCCCGGGCAACTCCTGCCCTTCAAGTCTCACTGTGGGGGGCGTGGTGGGTGGGGGTGCGAAGGGGCGGTGGCGAGGGGGCTAGCGTGTGCGCATGCGCTCACGTCGATCTGTTCTCGCCGTCCCCGGTAGTAACCCGAGGTTTCTGGAGAAGGCCCAGACTCTGCCGGTCGACGAGGTGTTCCTCGATCTGGAGGATTCTGTCGCGCCCCTGGTCAAGGATGAGGCTCGCAAGAACGTCGTGACCGCGTTGCGGGAGGGGGACTGGACGGGGAAGACGCGGGTCGTACGCGTTAATGATCTGTCGACGCAGTGGACCTACCGTGACGTGATCGAGGTGGTGGAGGGTGCGGGGGACAATCTCGACTGCCTGATCCTGCCCAAGGTGCAGGACTCGACCGAGGTCGTCTGGCTCGACACGCTGCTCACCCAGATCGAGAAGACGATGGGGCTGGGGGTCGGGCGGATCGGGATCGAGGCGCAGATCGAGAACGCGCGCGGGCTGGTCAACGTGGACGCCATCGCGGGGGCGTCCAGGCGGCTGGAGGCGCTGGTGTTCGGGCCGGCCGACTTCATGGCGTCGGTGAACATGCGCACGATGGTCGTGGGGGAGCAGCCGCCGGGTTATACCGAGGGCGATGCGTACCACTACATCCTGATGCGCCTGCTGATGGCCGCGCGGATGCACGATCTGCAGGTGGTCGATGGGCCGTACCTGCAGATCAGGGACGTCGAGGGGTTCAAGCGGGTGGCCAGGCGGGCCGCGGCGCTCGGGTTCGACGGGAAGTGGGTGCTCCATCCGTCGCAGGTGGAGGCGGCCAATGAGGTGTTCTCGCCGACGCAGGAGGACTACGACCACGCCGAGCTCATCCTGGAGGCGTACGACTACTACACGACGGTGGAGAAGCGCGGCGCGGTCATGCTGGGGGACGAGATGATCGACGAGGCCTCGCGCAAGATGGCGCTCGTCGTGGTGGCCAAGGGGCGGGCTGCCGGGCTGAGCCGTACGAAGACGTTCAGCCCGGAGAGCTAGGGTCGTAACAGCTGTCAGACCTTGAAGCCGATCGTGGTGAAGAACCAGAACGACGACGTGAGCCAGAGCCCGACCAGTGCCGTGAACGCGAGCCCGCCGATCACGGGCAGCGTCCAGCCGGGCGTGCCCCGCTTCGGCAGGGCCAGCATCTTGGCCGTGAACAGCCCGTAGAAGAAGCAGCCGAGCAGCGAGTGCGCGAGCACCCTGGGCACGTCGTACTGCAGCCCCAGGGCGTACAGGCAGTGGAAGGCGACGGGGATGGTCAGCAGGAAGGCCAGCCGGCCCGACCAGCGATGTACGCCCGGCGGAATGGAGACCCCGAGCTTGCCCCACATCGACAGGGCGGAGATGACCTGGACGGCGGCGAGCACGAACGCGCCCGTCGTCAGCCACGCCTTCATCGGCAGCGCGGCGGAGAAGCCGGCGGGGCCGACCGCGAAGCCGGTGGGGGCGTGGATGCGCCCGAAGACGCCGAGGGCGATCGCCACCATTCCGCCGATCAGCAGCGGGACGGACAGGGGGTGGAAGCTGGTCGGCCGGTGCGAGGTGACGCTCATTGCATCTCCTGAATGAAGCCGTCGACGTCCTTCGGGTAGAGGGTGGTGTTGTCGTCGAGCGGCACCGGCGCGGTCGGCTGGTAGGCGTTCAGCTGCGGGATCTGCAGCTGCTTCTCGTCCACGAACGCGGCGCCGACCTGCGTGAAGCCGCCTTGCGGGCGCTTCAGTACGATCCAGCCGGCTCGTAGCTTGGCGCCCCTTACCTGGGCGGTCGCCCGGTAGAGGCCGGAGGGTTTGACGACGGTGTTCGCGGCGAAGGTCCACTTCTTGCCGCCGATCTTCAGCCAGCCGGTGGCCTTGCCGCCGCCGAGCGTGCCGCCGACGGCCGCGGCGCCGAAGCCCCGCAGGGTGATCTTGCCGTCCTTTTCGTTGCCCTTGAACCAGGCCTCGGACTTGCCGTCACAGAAGTAGCCGATGGTCTTGCCGTCGCGCGTGGAGATGGCGATCAAGCCGCCGTTGCCGCGTACGTAGCCTCCGTAGTCCGCCTTGTCGATGGTCTTCGGGGCGGCTTCGGCGGTTTCGGTGGGTTCGGGGGTAACGGTGGCGGCGGTGGCGGCGGGTTCCGCCGAAGGTTCAGCCGCGGCGGCGGTCTCGGTCGCGGGGGGTTCGTTGGAGGTGGCGGCAACCGTTGTGTTCGCCGCCGGTGTCGCGGTGATGCTGGCGACACCCAGCCCGACGGCGAGCGCGGCGCCCGCTGTCAGGGTGATGACAGGTCCCAGCCTTGACATGAACTGCTCCCAGGGTCGAAATGCTTACTCCACCGAGCATCCGCTCAAACTAACGGATCGTCTGTGAACTAATGCTCATCTCCCAGACAGAATGTAGAGATGCAGGAAAATCCTGGACCCCAGCTTCCGTACGGGACGCAGCCGCCGGGCCGGCCGGCCTACCCTCACCAGCCGCCGCCCATGCCCGCGCGGGAGCCGTGGTTCCGGCCGACGCCCAGGGGCGCGCGATACGACTACCTGGCCCGAGTCGGTGACCGCGGTGCCTGGCGGGAGATCGTCGGGACGATCCTGGTGGGCGTCGCGTTCTTCGTCATCGGTGCGGTGGTCATAGGCGTCGGCGCGGTGCTGGCGATGATCCTCGGCATCCCCGCGTCGCTGACGCCTGAAGAGCTGTTCGGCGATCCGGTGTTCTCGCTGGTGGTGCTGCTGCTCTCGATCGCGGCCGTGCTCCCGGCGGTGTTCGGTACGGTCGCGCTGATCCAGCGGCGGCGGCCCGGGTCGCTCTCCTCGGTCGCCGGGCGGTTGCGGTGGGGGTGGCTGCTGCGCTGCCTGGGAGTGGCGGTCATAGCCCTGGCGCTGGGGCAGGTCGCCCAGCTCGCCATGATGACGGTGACCAGGGAGCCGGTCACGGACATGTTCGGCTGGGCCGGGTGGAGCGCGTTCCTTCCCGCGCTGATCGTGATCGTGCTGCTGGTGCCGTTCCAGGCCGCCACCGAGGAGTACATCTTCCGCGGCTGGGTCATGCAGGCGTTCGGAGCCCATCTGCGGAGCCCGGTATGGGGGATCGTGCTGGGTTCGGCGCTGTTCGCGTCCCTGCACGGGTATTCGTGGATCGGGCTCATCGACGTCTTCGGCTTCGGCGCCCTCATGGCGTGGCTGGCGGTACGGACCGGAGGGCTGGAGGCCCCGATCGCCCTGCACGTGGCGAACAACATGCTGGCGTTCGGGATCAGCGCGGCCGCCGGGCATCTGGACAAGGCGCTGCAGCAGGGGGACGTGCCCTGGCAGGCGTTGGTGGGGACCGTGGTGCAGTTGGGGGCGTACGCGGTGGGGGTACTGTACCTGGCCAAAAAACGGTCAGTTAGCGATCTTTCGGGATAAATAGCTAGCTGGTGCCAGGAATCTCGCTAGAGAGGTCTCGCCATTCGGGCTCAGTCGTGTTGCTCTGGATCCAGTGGGTGGGCGAGGATTCCGGAGGTGATCATCTCGGCGAGACAGGGTAACTAGCCCTCATGTGCGATATTTCACGCCGCAGTGACATGAAAAACGAAATAAGCGCATAAACGTGGACAGGCGGCCCTGGAACGATCTGGCATACCTCTCTCTACCGGGTCGTTCGCTCAGTTCGATCAGTACGTACTAGGAGGTGCGACGCGTGGCCTCCGGCCCCAGCGACCCGCCACGGCGACCGCCGGGTGATGACGACCCGCGGCCCGAGAGAGCCGCCGACCCCCATGCCGCCAACGAGCCGCGGATCCGGCACTCTCCGCCGGGCCCCACCGATGATCGGGCTCGTGGCCTGCCTGCGGCCTCACCGTGGGGTATGCCGCCGTTCTCCTCCCCCGTCCCTGGGGACGAGCCTCCGGACCCGCCGAAGGGGCGCCGGCCGTACAGCTCCCCGACCGCGGAACCCGAGACGGAGCCGCGCCGCCGCCGGGTCGTGAACCACCCCGACAAGCTCGTGGCCGGCGGCCCACCCCGGACTGAGCCCGAGCCCCGGACCGAGGATGAGCCCCCCGAGGCCGCACCCCGATCCTGGTTCGAGACAGAGGACCAGCCGCAGCACGAGGATGAGCCCCAGTACGGCACGCCGGAGGATCCGGAAGACGCCCCCGAGGACCTTCACGAGCCCGAGGTGCGGCGCGTCGGACGCCCGCCCGCCGGCCGCCCCACCAGACCGGACCGCCTTGTCGCGTCGGGCCCGCCGCGTCCCGGCGGCTCCAGCGGCAGGCACCACCGCGGCCCCGCCCCGTCGGCGGTCCGCCGGTCGAGTCCGGTACGGAGGCGCAGCCTGGCCGCGCCGACGGCCATACTCCTGGCGCTGGTGCTGCTCGTGGCGGGCGGTGTGCTCGTGTGGCAGTGGCGCTCCTCCGACAAGCCCGGACTGGCGCTGTCCGAGGGCACGGAACGTTCGGGCGACGAGCTGTTCACGGTGCCGTCGGCCGGTGACGGCTCCGATCAGAAGCTCAACGACATGACCTCCGTGGGCCGTGCCGTGGTGGCCGTCGGCAGTGACACGACGAGCCCGACGCCGCGGCCGCTGTTCCTGTTCTCGCCGGACAGCGGGAAGACGTGGCAGCTCGGCCAGGTCAACGGGGCGACCACAGCGACGGTCCAGCGGGTCGTGGGCGGAGACGGGCGCTGGCTGGCCAGCGGCGGCGACGGGGTGGGCGCCGAGCGCGGCCTGTGGACCAGCACCGACGGGTTCACCTGGGCGGCCGTGGAGCAGAGCGGTCTGTCCGCGTTCAGGAACGGTGACCTGATCTCCGGTATCGCCCGGACGTCGTCGGGGTTCGTGGCGGTCGGCCGTACGACGCTCACCGGCGGCGCGACGGGACCCGCGGCCTGGCAGTCGCCGGACGGGCGCGCATGGGAGCGCGTGAACATGGGCGGGCTGGACGTACGCGAGCTCAAGGCGGTCGTGGCCAAGGGGAACACCGTCGTGGCCATCGCCGAGTCCGCCCCGGGCGACGGCTCAAGGGTCGTCCGGTCGAGCGACGGCGGCGCCACGTACCAGGCCACCGGGTTCCAGTTGCCCGAGGCGCGGACCGGGTCGTCGCTGGCCGTACTGCCCAAGCAGTTCGTCCTCGTCCCCACCAGGCAGCGAACGATCACCGGCGACGTGCGCGTCTACTGCTCACCGACCGGCGCGCAGTGGGCGCAGTGCGGCTCGATCCGCGGCCTGAGCGGTACGAGCCCCGGCATCGACTCACTGATCAGCTACCCGTCGGGGATCGCCGCGGTCAGCCAGGCGGACCTCGGCAAGTACTCCATCCTGACCAGCGCCGACGGGCGCGGCTGGGCCAAGCGGACCGACCTCCGCAACCTGCCGGGCGCCACGCTGCGCGGCTTCACGATCTCCGACTCGGGCACCCTGTTCGCGGGCGGCGACCAGGCCACGGCGGACGTCGAGAACCAGCTCGTCCTCATGACCGCGCCCCCGCGCGGCGACGCGACGCGCGTACGGCTGGCCGGCGTCGACGGCCTGTCACGGATCGCCCGCCAGACCAACCGCCTGGCCGGTTTCGACGGCCGGTACGTCGCGGTCGGCTCGGCCTCCGGCGACGCCGGCATCTGGACCAGCCTGAACTGGCAGTCCTGGACCTCCATGAGCCTCGGCGGGGCGAACCAGCAGACCCTCGACGACGTCGCCCACGGCCGCCGCGGCTGGCTGGCCGTCGGCAGCACCCAGGCGGACACATCGGTCACCGACCCGCTCCTGGTGTCCTCCGAGGACGGCCGCACCTGGAAGAAGGTGACGGCCTCCGGTGACCTGGCCCGTACCCAGGACCATCCGTACCTGGCCCTCCACGTCGTGGCCGCCGGCGAGTCGGGCTATGTGCTCGCCGGCGAGGACCGGAACGCGGCGGGCATTCCGGGCGCCGCGCTCTGGTTCACGCCAGACCTGCGCAAGTTCACCCGGTCGAAGAAGCTGCCGCAGGGGGGCTCCGGTGTGCGCGTGTACGACGTGGCCGCCACACCATCCGGATATGTCGCCATAGGCGGCTCGGGCAGCGGCGACCGGGAGAGCGCCGTGGTCTGGTTCTCGGAGGACGGCGTCAACTGGAAGTCCCGTGACCGCGTCTCGCCACCGGAGGCCAGCTCCGCCGGACTGCGGGAGGTGGTGGCGTACCAGGACAAGCTCATCGCCATCGGAACAGCCCAGACACCCGGCTCGCGCCGCGCCTTCGCCGCGGTCTCGGAAGACGACGGTACGACCTGGCGTACGGCCTGGCTGCCGGCCGACCAGGCGGCGGCCGTGTACGACCTCGCGGCGGCCGACCAGGGGCTGGTGGCGGTCGGCTGGCACGGCACACCGGGAGAGGGGGACAGCGCGGTCTGGCTGTCTGAGGATGGTTTGACGTGGAACCGGGTGGACCTGACGAAGGGGCGGCTGGCGGGGGTGGGGATGCAGTGGCTGGCGGCGGTGACGGTGATGGGATCGGAGGTGGTGGCATTGGGCCGTTCGACGACCTACAACGCCGATCACATGATCCTCTGGACCTCTTCTCTTTCGTCTGACCGCTGAAGTGCCGAGCGAGAAGGGGACGCCAGGTGATTGAGCGCACGACGCTGGGATCAGTGGCGAAGGTGGACCGTGGCGACTCCTCCTTCGGGGGCGGTGCCGCGCTAGGTGGTGGGCGGGTGAGTTGGATGTTCAGGCACGGCCGAAGCCGACAGCGTGTGCTGCTTGTCGGCCGTGTCGGATGAAGGGCGAGGTCAGGCCGGCCCAACGCTGGTGCGGCTCACCCTGCAACATCTTCTGCGTCAGCCCAGGTCGGCGGCTCGCCTCCCGGGAGCGCGCTCGCCGCGGCCCTCGTGCCAGACGGGCTCGTCGCTCTCCTGGATCGTGCCGTCGGCGCCGAATATGAGGAACCGGTCGAAGTCGGCGGCGAACCACCGGTCGTGGGTGACCGCCAGCACCGTGCCGGAAAAATTATTGAGTCCCTGTTGCAGGGCCTCCGCGCTCGCCAAGTCGAGGTTGTCGGTGGGCTCGTCCAGCAGTAGCAGGGTGGCGCCGGACAGCTCCAGCAGCAGGATCTGCAGCCGGGCCTGCTGGCCGCCGGAGAGGGTGTCGAATTTCTGGTTTGCGGCGGGAGCGAGCTCGTAGCGGGCCAGCGCCGCCATCGACTCGTTCAGGATGAGGGGGTGGCGGGTCATGATCAGCTCGACCGGGGTGCGGCCGTGCAGGTCCGGACGGGCGTGGGTCTGCACGAACCGGCCGGGCACCACCCGCGCGCCCAGCCGCACCGTACCGCTGTGGCTCATCGCGGGCACCGCGCCGTGCGCGGCCTGTTCCAGTATCTGCAGGAAGTGGGACTTGCCCGTGCCGTTGGAGCCGAGCACGCCCACGCGTTCGCCGTACCAGATCTCGGTGCCGAACGGCCGAGTCAGGCCGGTGATCTCCAGGTTCGCGCAGATGACGGCGCGTTTGCCGGTACGGCCGCCGCGCAACCGTATCCGCACGTTCTGCCGCTTGGGCGGGCGCTGCGGCGGGCCGGCCTCCTCGAAGCGGACCAGCCGGGTGCGGGCGGCCCGGTAGGACGAGGCCAGCGCGTCGTTGTTGGCCGCGGTCTGCTGCAGGGTGTTGACCATCTGCCGCAGCCTGGCGTGCTCTTCGTTCCAGCGGCGGCGCCGCTCCTCCAGTCGGTTGACGCGCTCCTCGCGGGCCTTGGCGTACGTGGCGAAGCCGCCACCGTGCGTCCAGACGCCGCGGTCCTCCACGGTGACGATCCGGTCGGCGGCGTTGGCCAGGAGCTGGCGGTCGTGGGAGACCAGCAGCACGGTCTTGGACGCGGCCTGCAACCGACCCTCCAGCCACTGCTTGCCGGCCACGTCGAGGTAGTTGTCGGGCTCGTCCAGCAGCAGGACCTCGTCGGGGCCCCGTAGCAGCGCCTCCAGAACCAGGCGTTTCTGCTCTCCGCCCGACAGGGTGGTCACCGGGCGGTCGCGGATCGCGTCGTAGGTCAGGCCCATGGACTCGGTGACGCAGACGTCCCAGACGACCTCCATGTCGTAGCCGCCAACGTCGGCGTAGTCCGCGGCGGCCTGTGCGTAGGCGAGTTGGACCGCCTCGTCGTCGTGCGCGGCCATTGCCTCTTCCGCCCGCGCCAGAGCCGCCGCCCCGGCGCGGATCCGCTCCGGCGCGACGGACAACAGCAGGTCGTGCACGGTGCGGTCGTCACGGATGCTGCCGATGAACTGCCGCATCACCCCCAGCCCGCCCGAGGAGACCACGCGACCGGTCTCCGGCTGGAGGTCGCCGGCGATCAGGCGCAGCAGCGTGGTTTTGCCCGCGCCATTGGGCCCCACGAGACCGGCTTTGGCCCCGTCACCGACGCGGAACGAAACCTCGTGCAGGAGCAGCCGCCCGTCGGGCAGCACGTAGGTCAGCCCGTCCACCTCCACATGTCCCGCCACGGTCGCGCCTCCTCAGGGGTACTCGATCATTGGTCGAGTACAGGATCAACGATCCAGTAATATTAGACTTGCGTCCGTGGACATGAGCAAGGCGGGACCAACGACCAAGGGAGCGGCCGGAGGCGTGTGGCTGCGGCCGGCCACGCGGGCGGGCCGCGAAGGGCCACCGCTCACCCGGGAGCGCATCGCCGCCGAGGCCTTGGCCCTGCTGGACGGGGAGGGCGTCGACCGGCTGACCATGCGCAGGCTCGCCCAGCGCCTCGGCACCGGCTCCACCACCCTCTACTGGCACGTCAAGACCAAGGAAGACGTCCTGGATCTGACCCTCGACATGATCTTTGGGGAGATCGAGATCCCCGAGGAGGACGCGGACTGGAGGGCAGCCGTCACCACACTGGCCGGCCGGTGGCGTTCCGTCCTGCTGAAGCATCCCTGGTCGGCCGTGCTGCTGGGTCGGCCGATGCTAGGTCCCAACGTGCTGGCACGCAGCGAGTTCTTGTACTCCACGCTGATCAAGGCGGGGTTCGGCGGGCCCTCTCTCACCGCTGCGGCGTACGGACTGTCCAACTACATCGTCGGCTCCGCCCTGATGCAGGCGACCTGGCAGACGAACGCCGACCCGGACATCCGGCAGGCCGCTCGCGAACACTTGCGCACCAGCAGGGACAGGTACCCGAGTCTCGCGGAGCACGGCCCGATGGTGGCGGGCGACGACTGGGACTCGGCCTTCAGGCTGGGTCTCGCCTGGCTGCTCGACGGCATCGAGGCCGCCGCCACCTCACCACTGGGTCAACCCGCCTCCTCGTAAGGAACCACCCCGCGAAAGGACCCGAGGTCGCGTGGTCGGGGCCTGCCTGCGCGACAGCTGCGCCTGGCGCGGTGTGCTCCGCTCGACCGGGCGATGCGGATGAGATCTCAAGGTCGAGTGCCCACACGGACCCGTTGACGACTCTGCCCTCATCGCCGCCCAGGGCGTCGACGACCTCGTCCCATGCCGGGTACATCTCCTCAGCTCATCACGAGCCACCATTGGCGCCGAGTGTGCGCGCGATGTCTGCCGCATGTCTCGGTTTGCCGACGGCTGCCCCCGTCGGTTCCGGTGGTGACACGACCATGACACGGCGCGGACGAGGCGGGGACACGGCTGGCCGACAGTGGACGGGTTGGCCGGCGGGCGAGTTACGGAGCGCGCTGCGAGGCGAGCCGGCCGCCCGTACCGGGACGACGCTGTACGGCCCGGCTGGCCCCGGCAACGCGGTCTCGCCCTCGTCAAGCAGGGCGAGCGGCACCACGGTGTCGCCCTCATCAAGCAGGGCGAGACGAACCGGCCGGAGGTGTCGTGCCCACTGGGCGTTTGGGCACGGCCGAAGCCCGGACATCTACCGGGGGTACGGCGTGTGACCGACAAGGGCACCTCGCCGGCGGTCTCTGCGAAGAAATTCGACTGCTGCCGTAGAACGGGGCTTGGAGTGACGCTCAGAAGCCCTATGGGCGCCTCTGACGCGGGCGTTGCCGGGCAAAGACAGCCCTCTCCAAGGAGAGGTGCGGCGGGCTCTTCATGTCGCTCTGCCGCCCCTTGAGGCGCCGCTGGATGATCTCGGAAATGGCCGCTGACGTGGGCAAATGTGGCCAATAACGGCTAAAATTCAGGGACCCGATTGCATGGGCGGCCGGGGTCTGAGGAGGCTGTGAGTGAACCGGGATATCCGTACGGTAGAAGACGTCCTGTCCATGTTGGACCGCCTATTCGCCGCGGATGCCGACCGATGGACGCCGAACGCCTCCTCCTGGTGGGACGACTTCTACTCCGACCGCTCCACACCCATCCCCTTCTTCGTCGACAAGCCGGACGAGAGCCTGGTGTCCTACCTGGACCGTGGCCTGCTCACCCCAGGACGAGCCCTGGACCTCGGCTGTGGGCCAGGGCGCAACGCCGTTCATCTCGCCTCGCTCGGGTTCGAGGTGGACGCCGTCGATCTTTCTCCGGCCGCCGTGACCTGGGGGAAAGAGCGGGCCCGTGAGGCGGGCGTCGAGGTCCGCTTCCACTGTGGCGACATCTTCGCCGTCGACCTGCCGCCCGGGCACTACGACCTGGTCTATGACTCCGGCTGCCTCCACCATCTGCCGCCGCATCGCCGGGTGAGTTATCTGAGCCTGCTGGAGCGTCTGCTCGCCCCCGGCGGTCATCTTGGCCTCACCTGTTTCGCCGCCGGTGTCATGGGCTCCGAGCTGCCGGACGAGGAGTTCTATCGCCAGGGTCGCCTGCACGGAGGGCTGGCCTACACGCCTGAGGCGCTGCGCTGGATCTTCTCGGACTACACCGAGATCGAGTTGCGGCTCATGGAGGAGCAGGCGCCCGACGCGCTCGCCTTCGGCGTTCCCTTCCTGCTGGCCGCCCTGTTCCGGCGGCCGGCGGATAACGCGGCCGATAGGTGACTGAGGGCGTGCGCCATAGAGTGAAGCCGTCTAAGAAGTCACGCTGACACCCGGAACGAGAGTCCGACACCGCTTCAGGGCCAGCCGGCGCCGGGGACCTCGACCTCGGTGGAGAGGACTTGGCCGGTTCCGGGTGGCACCATCTCGGGCATGCCGCGCCACTCCGCGGCCACGATGAAGAGCGTCGAGCGGTTCGCGCCGCCGAGTTCGCAGGCGAAGGCGCCGCGGTCGAGTTGGACGGTCTGCACCTTCTCTCCGCCTTCGCGGACGCGTACGCACTGCCGGTTGGGCACGTCGGCGTACCAGACGGCGTGCTCGGCGTCGACGCAGATCCCGTCGGGGACGCTGTCACCGAGGTCGGCCCACACCCGGCCGTTCGCCAAGCTGCCGTCGGGTCCGATGTCGTACCCCATGAGCCTTTTGCCGTACGAGTCGGCGACGATCAGCGTTGCGTTGTCCGGCGTCACGGCCAGCCCATTGGGGAACGAGATGCCGTCGGCCACGTCACGTGCCAAGCCGTCGGGGCCGACATGTGTGACGGCTCCGGGAGCGAACTCCCCGCCGCTGAGCATGTCGAAGCCCGCGCGGTCGACGTAGATGTTGCCGCGGCCGTCGATGACGATGTCGTTCCAGCCCTGCCCGACGCCGGTCAGGTCGGCATGGGTCACCAGCGAACCGTCGGGTTCCATGCGCAGCAGCAGGGCCCGCGCCGAGTCGACGATCACCAGCCGCCCGTCAGGCTGCCAGGCCGTGCAGAGGGGTATCGACTCCACCCGGGCCACGACCTCGTGCTTGCCGTCGAGGTCCAGCGCGATCACCTCGTGCGCGGTCCAGTCGGAGAAGTACAGGCGGCCCTCGTGCCAGCGCGGCGCCTCGAGCAGTCCGAGGCCGGTGAGCCAGGTACGCAGTTCAGACATCGATGTCTCCCTTCGCGACGTCTTCGAGCGTGACGCCTATGAGGACGAGGAGTGCACATGGAGAGCGTTCACGACCTCCATGTGTCAGGGACGTCGAGGCCGAGCGACCCGGTTCGACATCGTGAGCGGACGAATTCTGGCGAAACAACGATTTGCCCGGCCCGTCGACCCATCGATAGCATCGCGCCAGCGCGAGGGGCGCGTGATCGCCGTGTGACGAGGGAGGTTGATGAATATGGCTGCGAACAGCCCTCATCAGCATGCCCTTGTCCGGCCCGCGCGAAGCTAGCGCGGTCCGGGTCGTACGAAAACGACCAGGAGTCACACGTGTCATCTTCCCCTTCACCGACCCACCCCGATCTGACCACTGCCCGCCTCATCCTGCGGGCATGGACCGACGGCGAGGCCGCCGCCGTCCTGGGCGGCACCCGGCAGGCGCACTGGGCGGCGGACTTCCCCGCCGAGGGCGACGGCGTCATCGTCGGCCTCTTCGCCGAGCATCCCGCGTGGCTGGGCGAATACGGCCACCGGCAGGTCATAGAGCGCGAAAGCGGCCTGGTGGTCGGCTCGATCGGCCTGTTCTGGCCGCCCGGCGACGGCGCCCTTGAGCTCGGGTACGGCATCGTGGCCTCCCGGCGCGGCCGTGGCTACGCCCCCGAGGCCACCCGGGCCATGACGGCGCACGCCCTCACCGCACCAGGTGTGCACACCGTGTACGCCAATGTGGAGCTGTCGAACCCGCCCTCGATCCGAGTGCTGGAGAAGGCCGGCTTCGAGCGGTGGAGCATTGAGCAGGACATGGCCAGGTACCGCGCCACGACGGCAGACCTACCGCAGCGGTAACAAGCGGTAACAGTCTCCGCGCCGAGTGTCGAAGCGGACGCGCTTTCGGCACTCGGCGCGGAGAGGGGCTGGAGTTGTTCAGTCGTCAGCGTCACCTCTGATGGCCAGCTTCTTCGCCATCACCAGCTCCCGCAGCCCGTTCGGCAACTCGTCTCCGATTTGCGAAGTGTCCTCGAACCCGTGCCGCCGATACAGCGCGATCGCCTTCTCATTGAACGGCGCGACCGCCAGCTCCAGGACCTCGGCCCCCACCTCCACGGCCCACGCCGCCACGGCGCGTATCAGGTGATCGCCGACCCCACGCCCCCGCGCCTCCGGAACGACCCACATCGAGATCAGTTCGGTCACGCCGTCCCGTTCGCCCGGGATGCCGCTGGCCATCCCCGCGGGCTTGCCGTCGAGCAGGGCGATCAGGTTCCGCGAGCCGGGGATGCTCAGACGGTCCCGCCACCGCTCCTCCCGGTCGCCGTCGCCCTGCCATTCCGAGAGCGGGACTCCGAACGCGTACGGCGCCTCCTCCAGCGCGACGAGCCGAAGCTCTCGCCAGAGGGCCCAGTCATCGGCCGACAGCTCCTGCAATTCGATCATCCGGGCAGCCTGGCGCCCTGAACGTCCTGATCGCAACTGCTTTAGGCGGCCCCCTGAAGGTAATTGACACGCCTATAGGCATCTATGAAGCTTGTCGTCATACCGGACAGCCGAAAGGGCACCACATGACGGCGACGGCCCCCGACCCCCAGCACACCGACCCCGCCCGCTCCCGCCGGGCCCTCATCGCCGGCTCGGTCGGCAACTTCATCGAGTGGTATGAGTTCGGCGTCTATGGCTATTTCGCCACCATCATCGCCGCCAACTTCTTCACCCCCGACGGCGCGAGCGACATGGAAGCGCTGGTCAAGACGTACGCCTCGTTCGCCCTGGCGTTCTTCTTCCGCCCGCTCGGCGCCGCGCTCTTCGGACGGCTCGGTGACCGGGTCGGCCGTAAGCCCCTGCTCATCCTGGTCGTCCTGCTCATGTCTGGCGCCACGACGCTGATCGGCGTACTCCCGACTTACGCCACGATCGGCGCGGCGGCCCCGTGGCTGCTGACGCTCGTCCGGATCGTGCAGGGGCTGTCGGCCGGAGGGGAGTTCGGGGGCGCGGTTTCGGTCATGACGGAATTCGCGCCGCGTGGCAGGCGTGGGCTGTACGGGTCGTGGCAGTCGTTCACCGTGGCGCTGGGGCTGCTCGGGGGAGCCGGCGCGGCGGCCGTGCTCGCGACCGCGCTGCCCGAGCAGGACCTGGCGGCCTGGGGATGGCGGGTGCCGTTCCTGCTGGCCCTCCCGCTCGGTCTCGTGGCGCTCTGGCTGCGGCTGCGGCTTGAGGAGACGCCGTCGTTCGAGCGGGCGCGTACGGCGGGACCGCTCACGAAGCCGAGCGCCGGTGAGGTGACCAAGGCGATCGTGCTGGGTATCGGGCGGCTCATGGGCTGGTCGGCCGCCGGGTACACGTTCCTGGTCGTCATGCCCTCCTACCTCCAGACCACGCTGAACGCCACCTTCCAGCAGGCGCTGGTCGCCACGGTGCTGGCCAACCTGGGCTTCGCTCTGGCGATCATCCCGGCGGGCGTGTTGAGCGACCGGGTCGGCAGGCGGCCGGTCATGCTGGCGGGGGCGATCTCGGTCATCGTGCTCGCCTTCCCCCTGCTGAACCTGCTCCAGGACCCCGGCGCTCCGAGCTGGGCCAAGGGGCTGGCCGTCCTGGTGGCCGGGGTGGCGGTCGGCCTGATGGCGGGGCCGGGGCCCGCGATGCTGGCGGAGATGTTCCCGACCACGGTCCGCTACACGGGGTTGGGGCTGGCGTACTCGCTGTCGAACGCGGTCTTCTCCGGGTCGGCGGGGCTGATCATCACCGAGCTGATCAAGACGACCAAGGACGTCGACATCCCGGCCTACTACGTGGTGGCGGCCTGCGTCGTCAGCGCCGTGGCACTGGCCGGTCTGCGCGGGAGCGACCACCGAGAGGAACTGCGCGGCTGACGAGGCAGGGACAGATCGCGCATAAAAGTGGGGACAGATCGCGCATAAAACCGGGGACGATCCTGATATAAAACAAGGGACAATCCAGAGTTATACCAGGTCGGGAGGGTAGATCGATGGATCTGGACGCCCTCGTAGAAAGACATCTGAAGGAGGTGATCTGTCGACGACCGGCTCTACGTCATGGCGATGGATCGGCTCTGGACGCCTGTCCCGGTAGCGCGTCCCAGGACGTCAGTGCCTCCAGCAGGCCGTCCGTGAGCGGCAGTCGTACCAGGTCCTCCCGTGAGCACCAGCGGGCGTCGGCGGCGTCGTCGCCCGCCGCGAGAGTGCCGTCCGTGACCGTGGCGTGGTAGTCGCGGATCTCGTACGTCACGCCGCCCGGCCCCGGACGGTCCACGGTGCCCACCAGAGGACCGATCGTGACGACCAGGCCGGTCTCCTCCAGGACCTCGCGGCGCAGGGCGGCGGCGTCCGTCTCGGCGGCCTCCACCCGGCCGCCCGGGATCGACCACAGGCCCGCGCCCGGCGGGTGACCGCGCTTGATCAGCAGGAGCCGGCCCGAGGCGTCGCCGATGATGGCGCCCACGCAATTTACGCGCACATGGTCAAGATTACGGCTGGACAACAGCATGCGGCCTTGACGGGGCGGTGCCCTAGGACGCAGCGTAAATAGCTGTGAGAGCGGTACCAACCTGCCCACGGTGTTTTGGTTCACTTCACGGGCCAAGTGCGTGGTCGAGCGCCTGGCGGTGTGACGCGCACGGTGATGTCCTGCCCTACCAGCCACCTTGGCCCCCGTCCGCCAGGGCGGTCGAGACGATGCGGAAGAGCTCGATGGTGCCCGTCTGGCTGCCATGGCCCTTGCCGCCCGGCTGGCTCGTCACCGGGTTCGCGGAGGCGGGCGACGAGCGTACGGGGGGCCGGGCCAGCGTGGTCGCGCTGTGCGGCCCTTCGCTGACGCGGGGGCCCGCCGACCTGCTGGTCATCGCGGAGGAGCCCGGCGTCGGGCTGGGGGCCGCGTTCGCGGGACTGGACGGGCCCGATCCCGGCGAGGGGTTCGACTCCGGGCCGCCGAACGCGAAGATCGTCGTGCTCGGGCATCCGACCGCGCTGTGGTGCGTGGGCGCGGCCGCCGATCGGGCCGTCTACGCCGGCGAGGCGATGGGAAACTGGCTGTGGACGATCGCCTGGCCCGCCGAGGCCGGGTGCCTCATCGCGCTGGCCGAGCTGAGCCTTCACGACCTGCGTGACCTTGAGCTCGACCTGCCTTTCGGCGCTTTCTCGCCGAGGCTGGAGTAGTCCGTACGGACGCCTCTCGACCGCGGCACGGTCAACGAGATTCGCTCTGTCACTCAGACGGACTAGAGTGCGGAGGCGTGACAGCGCGTATCGAGCGAGTGGTGAGCGAGGGTGTCGTCGACATCGACGGCACCGAGCACAAGGTCGAGAACAACATCTGGATCGTCGGCGACGACGACGAGGTGATCGTGATCGACCCGGCGCGTGACGCCGACAAGATCCTGGAGAAGGTCGGCGAGCGAGAGGTGCTCGCCGTGATCTGCACCCACGGTCTGCCTGACCACGTCGGCGCGGCCATCGAGGTGGCCAGCAGGGACGAGGCGGTGATCGCCCTCCACCCCAAGGACAAGCCGCTCTGGCGGGAGACCTGGTCGCAGACCTGGCCCGACATCGACATGGAGGACGACGGCATCTTCGAGGTGGCCGACGTCCGGCTCGACGTCATGGATACGCCCGGCGTCACGCCTGGCGGGGTCTCGCTCTACTGCGAGGCGCTCGGGGTGGTGTTCAGCGGCGAGACGCTGCAGGCCGACGGGCCCGGCAAGATCGGCGGCGAATACCCCGACCTCAACTTCCAGCTCAACGCGATCGGGGCGCGGCTGTTCACGCTGCCCCCCGAGACGCGGGTGCTGGCCGCACACGGCGACGAGGTGACGATCGGCGACCTGGAGCCGCACTTCGGCGAGTGGCGCATCAGCGAGCCGGACGACGCGGACGAGGGCCCGCTGACCGACGGCACGAAGGCCGCCGGGATCAGGCTCGATCCGGATGACAACCGGGGTGTATGACCAGCTGCCGCTGGAAGGGATGCCGCGACGGCTCTATTCGTGTACGCCGTCGCGGCTGAACGCCTGGCTCGACTGCCGCCGCCGCTACCGGTTCACCTACCTCGACCGGCCGCAGCCGTCCAAGGGGCCGGGGTGGGCGCACAACAGCGTCGGAGCCAGCGTGCACAACGCGCTCGCGGCCTGGTGGCGCGAACCCTATGAGCGGCGGACGCCGCTGACGGCGGCCATCCTGCTGAGCAACGGGTGGATCACCGAGGGGTTCAGGGACGCCGAACAGTCGGCGCAGTGGCTCGGGCGCGCCCGCGACCTCGTGTCCGGATATGTCGGCACACTGGATCCGTCGGATGATCCGGTCGGCGTCGAGCGTACGGTGGCCACGCGCACCAAGGTCATCGCCGTGTCCGGCCGCATCGACCGGCTCGACCGGCGGGGCGACGAGCTGGTCGTGGTCGACTACAAGACCGGACGGCGGCCTCTCACCCAGGACGACGCGCGGTCCTCGCTCGCGCTGGCCATCTACGCGATCGCGGCCTCCAGGATGATGCGCACGCCGTGCCATTCGGTCGAGCTGCACCACCTGCCGACCGGCGAGATCGTCGAATGGCGCCACACGGACGAGTCCCTCGGCCGTCACCTGGGGCGGGCGGAGGAGGTCGCGGTCGAGGCCGCCACCGCCGACGAACGCTACCGCGAGGTGATGGGCGCACCGGGCCCGATACGCCCCCGCGGTCGAGCATCCGGTACGACGAGCGGCGGCCATGGCGCGACTGGTCAGGGCGTTCGGGACGGCGCCGAGGCGGTCGCAGGCGTGCCCGCCGCCCGGGAGGCGAGTGGTCCCAAGGAGCGGCCGCACGTCGGGCCTCCGGCGGTGTCGCCCGAGCTGGACACGATGTTCGCCCCCAGCCCCGGCCCGATCTGCGGCTGGTGCGACTTCCGGCGCCACTGCCCCGAAGGGTTGGCCGCCGCACCCGAGCACCGCCCCTGGGACGGCCTGGCCGAATAACGCCTACAACCTGACACCCGGTCGGTGGTCGTACGACGCCTCCGGCCGGGTGGCCAGGTGACCATGGTGAGACATCCGGTTATGGTCGGATAGTGGGTCGGGTGGGGCGTTTGCCGGTGGCGGTGGCGCTCGGCGCCCTGTTCAACCCACTGAACTCCTCCATGATCGCCATAGCCCTGGCCCGCATCGAGACGGAGTTCCGCGTCGGCGTCGTCGCCGTCACCTGGCTGGCCGCGGGCTTCTACCTGACCGCCGTCGCCGTGCCGCCCCTGATGGGCGCGATGGCCGATCGGTTCGGTCCCCGGCGGGTGTTCTGCGGCGGGCTGGTCATGGTGGGCCTGACCGGCGCTCTGGCCGCTTTGGCCCCCTCCTATCCCGTCCTGGTGGTGGCCCGGCTGCTGCAGGCGTTCGGGAGTTGCGCGACGCTCCCGGCCGGGATGGCGATCATCACGGCGACGGCGGAGAAGGGGCGGCCGGCGCCCCGCGTCATCGCGCTGATCTCGATGGTGCTGACGGCCAGCGCCGCCGCCGGGCCGGTGCTGGCGGGGTTCCTGGTCAGCCTGTGGGGGTGGCGGGCGATCTTCCTGGTCAACGTCCCGCTCGCGGCGGTGGCGCTCGTACCGGCGCTGCGCTGGCTGCCCAAGGTGGCCCCCGTGCGGCAGCGGCAGGCGTGGCTGCCGAGGCCGAAGCCGGCGCTGCTGGCCACCTACGGGGTGTTCGCGATGGTCAACGTGGTGTTCTATCTGGCGTTCATCATGGTGCCGCTCTGGGCGCAGCGCTCGGCCGGGCTGCCGCCGCACCTCGCGGGACTGCTGGTCCTGCCCATGGCCGTGTCGGCGGTCCTCATGACGCCGGTGGCGGTGGCGCTGGCCGCGCGTGTGGGGATGCGGGCCGTGCTGCTGGTGAGCGCGGGGCTGCTGCTGGCGGGGTCGTGCGTCATGTTCTTCGTCGGGCCCGTCGGGGTGGTGCTGGTGATCACGTCGCTGATCGGCCTGGCGTCCGCGTTCAGCCAGTTCGGCCTGAACTCGCTGGTGTTCGTACACGCCGACCGGAACGAGACCGGCCTGGCCGTGGGGCTCTTCCAGGCGTCGCGGTACATCGGAGCCGCGACCGCCGCCTCGATCACGGGCGTGCTGTACGCCCCCGAGACCATGGCCCCAAGCGGCTGGGTCATGGTGACGGCCTCGTCGCTCATCCTGCTCGCCGGATTTGTCATCCCCGTCGAGACATCGGATGAAGAATCTCGTCAAAAGAGCTAAAAACCAGGAATAGGGAGAAATCCCAGGGCATAGCTCCGATCTCAGCCATTGACGCAAAGCTTCCAAAGCGGTCATATCTGGTGTAACCCCTATGGAAGGCAGGTGCGCATGTCCCAGCCGAAGGAACAGGGCAAGAGGCAGCCACGCAGGATCCATGAGAAGAAGGTCAGGGCCCGCGGCGAGGAGATGACCTGGCACAAGCCCGACTACCAGGTCGTCGAGGCGTCGATGGAGATGACCGCCTACTTCCTGGCCACCAGGTAACCGGGCACCGCCATGCGACTGCAGGTGCTCGGCACCGCGGCCGGTGGCGGCGTGCCCCAGTGGAACTGCGCGTGCCCTGGCTGCTCCGGGGCACGCGCTCATCCGGGCCGCCGCAGACGCCACGCCAGCCTGGCCGTACAAATGGACGATGGGTGTTACGTCGTCAACGCCACGCCCGACATCGCCGAGCAGATCGAGGCGTGCGCGTGGTTGCGGCCGGGGCCGGGGCCGCGCGAGTCGCCGCTGAAGGGCGTGATCCTCACAGACGCCGAGCTCGACCACACGATCGGCCTGCTCAGGCTCAGGGAGGCGGACGAGCTGGAGGTCCGCTGCACCCCGGTGGTACGGCAGGCGCTGCGGCCCCTCGCCGACATCCTCCGCCCGTACGTGCGGATCTCCTGGGCCGAGGCCGACCTCATCCCGATATCGGCGAAGCGACCCCGGTACGCCGACTCCCCGGAGGCTCCGGACTGGGTCTCCGCCCTGCGCCTGATGGGGGGAGCCGTGGTGTACGCGCCCGCCATGGGCGTGTGGCCCGAGGCGCTGGACGAGGCCGAGTGCGTCATCATCGACGGCACGTTCTGGGACGACGAGGAGCCCCGCCGCACCGGGATCTCGGCGAAGACCGCCACCCAGATGGGCCACCTCCCGATAGAGGCGACCATGGAGCGCCTGTCCCGGTTACCGGGCCGCCGCCTGTACACCCACCTCAACAACACCAACCCCCTCGTGGACCCGGCGGCCGAGCAGCACAAGGTGCTCGCCGAGCTGGGGATCGACGTGGCCGCCGACGGGATGGTGATCGACCTGTGAACGGCTTCGAGGCCGAGCTGCGTGCCGTACCGGAGAAGCGCTACCACCACCTGCACCCCTTCAACCAGCGCATGCACGCGGGCGAGCTGACCCGTGACGAGCTGCGGGGCTGGATACTCAACCGCTTCCACTACCAGCGGCACATCCCGATCAAGGACGCGTTCATCCTCGCCAAGCTGGCCACGCCCGAGCTGCGCAGGACATGGCTGCGCCGGATCCAGGACCACGACGGCAGCGCGCCGGGCGAAGGCGGCATCGAGCGGTGGCTGCGGCTCGGCGAGGCGGCCGGACTGGACCGGGCCCTGCTGCTGTCGGGCGAGGGCGTGCTGCCGGGCGTGCGGCTGGCCGTCGACGGCTACGTGAATCTGTGCCGCAACGGCTCCGCGCTCGAAGCCGTGGCCGCCTCGTTGACGGAGCTGTTCGCGCCGGACCTGATGCGTACCCGGATCGCCGCCTTCGAGCGGCACTACCCGTGGATCGACCCCGAGGGGCTGCGTTACTTCCGCGTACGCGTCTCTCAGGGCCGCCAGGACAGCGGCGAAGCACTGGCCCTGGTCCTGGAGTGGGCACGGTCCCGTACGGACCAGGAGAGGGCCATTGCGGCGCTCGGCTACAAGTGCGACGTGCTGTGGGCGCTGCTCGACGCGGTGGACGGGGCCTACCGATGACCGAGCCGACGACCGGCCCGACGGCCGAGCCGACCACAGCGCCGGCCACCTGGCGCCCCGTGCTGTCCCGCGCGGCCATGCTGCGCCACGATCCGGTACGGCAGGCCGACCTGCTGATCGTGCCTGAGCGGATCGTCGTGCTGAACGAGGAGGCGGCGGCCATCGTCGGCCTCTGCGACGGCGAGCGGACCGTGGCCGACATCGTCGCCGAGCTTCCCGAGGGCGCGGAGGCCGACGTGGTGGAGTTCCTCGACCGGGTGCGCGCCGAGGGGTGGGTGCGATGAGCGCCCCGTGGGCCATGCTGGCCGAGCTCACGCACGCGTGCCCGCTGCGCTGCCCGTACTGCTCCAACCCGACGGAGCTGGCGGCCAGGTCGAGTGAGCTGAGCACCGCCGAGTGGCAGCGGGTGTTCGCCGAGTCGGCAGCGCTCGGCGTCGTGCACGCCCACCTGTCCGGTGGGGAGCCGCTGCTCAGGCCGGATCTGGCGGCGATCGTGGCGGCGGCCGCGGGGGAGGGCGTCTACACCCAGCTCGTCACCAGCGGCGTCGGGCTCACGGAACGGCGGCTCGGCGAACTCGCCGCGGCCGGACTGCGCAGCGTGCAGCTCTCGGTCCAGTCGGCGACGAGCGCGGAGTCGGACCGGATCGCCGGCGCCGCCTCGTTCGCGTGGAAGGAGCGGGCCGCCGACGCCGTGGCGGCGAGCGGGCTGCCGTTCGGGCTCAACGTGGTGCTGCACCGGGAGAATCTCGACGCCGTCGGCGAGATCATCGAGCTCGGGCTGGCGTGGGGCGTGGAGCGCATCGAGCTGGCCAACACCCAGTTCTACGGGTGGGGGCTGCTCAACAGGACCGCGCTGCTGCCCACCAGGGAGCAACTCGCCCGCGCCGAGGCCACAGTCACGAAATATCGGGAAAAGACGGATGTTGAGCTGATCTGGGTGATCCCCGATTACTTCGACGGTGTGCCGAAGCCCTGCATGGGCGGCTGGGGCGCGATCTCGATCACCGTCGCGCCCGACGGCCGGGTGCTGCCCTGCCCGGCGGCCTACGCCCTGCCCCTGGAGCTGCCGAACGCCCGTGACCACTCGATCGGCTGGATCTGGGAGCATTCGCCCGCCTTCAACGCCTACCGGGGCGCCGACTGGATGGGCGAGCCCTGTGCGAGCTGCCCGCGCAAGGAGCTCGACTTCGGCGGGTGCCGCTGTCAGGCGTACGCCCTCACCGGCGACGCGAGCCGCACCGACCCGGCCTGCCGCCTGTCACCCGACCACCATCTCCTCGACGACCTGGCGAGCGGCGGCACATGGACCTTCAGGCGACCGGCGCCTACGGTGGGTGCCGACACGGAGACCTTCAGGGCGCCTTTGGCAGATGGCGGCACGGGGACCGTCAGGCGGCCAGCGCCTTCGGCCGGCGGCGCGGATCGGTCAGCCCCCTGAGCCCCTTGCCGGTGTCGTAGCCGGCGGCGGCGAGCCGCTCGCGGGCGGCCCGCAGCATCTCCCTGGTCGCCGGCATGAACGCGTGGTCGTGCAGCGGCTCGGGCAAGGAGTTCATGGCCAGCCGGAACGCTCTCAGCCCGGCCGTCACCGTGGCCCGCGGCACCGCCGGCAGCACCCCGTACATCCGCCTGGCCCACTCCGGCAGCGAGTAGTAGCACAGCGCGCCGAACGGGAAATAGGCGGGTTTGCCCGGCGTGAGCGCCCGCAACTCCTGCGGCAGCCTCGGCCACAGCAGGAACCGCACGGTCGCGGCGGCCTCCTCGGTGACGCGCAGCGCGGGACGTACCCGCTTGAAATAGGCGTCCATCTCCGCGCACGAGCCCGGCACGTCCTCGGGGTGCAGGCCGACGTAGGAGGCGCTCTTTCGCTGCTCCCGCAGGTAGGCGTCGGCCTGGCGCTCGGTGAGCCCCAGCCCGCCGCGCCTGGCCACCTCCAGGTACGACGAGACCTCCGCGCAGTGCACCCAGAGCAGCAGCTCGGGGTCGTCCACCCGGTGCGTCCGGCCGGTGTCGGGGTCGCTGATGCGCAGGCTCTTGTGGATGCCGCGCACCCGCCGGCCGATCTCGTCGGCCTCGGCCGGACTGCCGAACGTCACGCGGCCCACGAAGTCGGCGGTACGGCGCAGGCGGCCGAACGGGTCCTCCTGGAAATTGGAGTTCTGCCAGACGCCGCGCATCGCGAGGGGATGCAGCGCCTGGAGCATCAAACCGCGCACGCCGCCGACCCACATGGCGCGGTCGAGGTGCACCAGCCAGGTCACGCTGTGCGGCGGCTGGACGACGATATCTTCGATGCTCGTCATAGTAAGTACATGGTTACAGATCATTGGATCGAATGTCCAATTGCTGATGCTCCGCGGCGTTCCAGAACCGGACCAGTGCCGTGGCAGTGGTCTCCGGAGCCTCCACGGCCGGTGAGTGGGCCGCGCCGGGCAGCACCACGCACTCCGCCTCCAGCCGGGCCGCCATCTCCGACTGCAGCTCGGCCGGCCAGCCGTCGTCGCGCTCGCCGTAGAGGACGAGGGTGGGCACCTCGATCTGCCTGAGCTCGTCGGTACGGTCGGGCGCGGCCAGCACCTGCTCGGCCATGCGCGACAGCGCGGTGGGGGAGTTGGCCAGCAGGCGCTTGTGAAGAAAGGCGATGATCTCGTCGGGCACGCCGTTGGCCAGCGCCTCGGGCTCGAACCTGGTGGACCAGAGGTGTTCGAGCCCCAGGGTGGGGAGCTCCTTCATGATCGTCTTGCCACTGCGCGCCCGCTCGCCCACGATGCCGGACGGCCCCGAGCTCATCAGGGTGAACGAGGCGAACTTCGTCCGGCCGTCGATGACCGCCTCGCGCGCGACCAGGCCGCCGAAGGAGTGCCCGACCAGATGCATCGGCTCGCCGCCCGCGCCGCCGAGCGTCTGGGCCAGCAGGTCGACGTCGGCGCCGAGCGCGGCGAACGAGTAGGCGGCCGGGTCGTCGGGACCGGGCGTCTCATACTGCCCGCGCAGGTCGACGGCCACCACCCGGCGGCCCGACTGGGCCAGGGTCTGCAGGATCGCGATGAAGTCTTCCTTGCTGCCGGTCAGACCGGGAACCAGGAGCGCGGGCCAGCGCTCCACCACACCACTGACCGGAAGCGCCTCAAGGGCCGCGAAGGTGCCCTGGGACGTTTCTATCTTTTGTGGTGCAACGCCAGGAGGCAGGTCGAGGAAGCGCGGCGTACTCACGTGAGGCAACAATACCCAGAGGTCAGCGCCTCGACACCGGCATACTCCCCACGCTGGTGCGAAACGGCGCAGGCGCGCACCGCGGGATGCGGTGCGCGCCTGCGTCTGTCAGGTGCCTGCGTCTGCCAGGAGTCTGGCCGACGTGCTTGCGTCGGCCAGAGGCCGAGCGGTCTAGCCGGCGCGACGGCGGTTGCCACCGCCGCCGTTGTTGCCGCCGCCACGCGGCTGGCGGCGCTGCTGCTTGCGCTCGGTGGCCGCGGACGGGGCGATGTCGTCGTCGTCCGTGGCCAGGTCGGGTGACTGGAAGATCACCATGAACGGGCTGGCCGGCACGATGCGCTCCGGCTCCTGGCGCGCCGCGGGCTGCGGCGTGGACAGGAAGCTCGGCTCGGCGATCGGTGCACGCTCCATGACCCGCTCCTCCACGACCTGCTCCTCCACAATCCGCTCCACAGTGGGAGCCTGCTCGACGATCCGCCCGGCGGCGGGCTTGCGCGTACGGGCCGGCCGGCGCTCGCCGGCCTGAGCCTGCTCAGCGATCGGCTCAGCGACCGGCTCGCGGGTCGACGCACGGGACGCCCTGCGGGCCGGCTTCTGCTCGGTGACCGGCTCGCGCTCGGTGAGCGGGGCCTCCGGGGCGTCGGCGAGGGCGTTCTCGATGGCGGCCGTCGCGGCCCCCCTCCGAGTGCGACCGCGCCGCGGCTCGGCGGCCGCCTCGATCTCGTCCGCTGAGATGATGGCGGGTGTCTCCTCCGTCTTTCGGGCGCTCGCCTTGCTGGAGCGACTGGGCACAGGCTCGACCTCCGGCGTCTCGACGGGTGCGGTGCCCTCTTCCATGGGCATGCCGCCGCGGGTGCGGCGGCGCTGGCGCGGCGTGCGCGCCGGACGCTCCTCCCGCTCGTCACGGCGACCCTCCCGCTCGTCACGGCGGCGGCCGCCGTTGCGCGTGCGGGTCCTGCCGGTCTCGCCGAGGTCCTCGATGCGCTCCGCCGACAGGCCCGCCCGCGAACGGCTGGCGTGCGGCAGGACGCCCTTGGTGCCCTCGGGGATGTTGAGCTCGGTGAAGACGTGCGGCGAAGTGGAGTAGGTCTCCTCGGGTTCGGCGAAGTCGAGCCCGAGCATCTGGTTGATCATCTTCCAGCGGGTCAGCTCCTCCCACTCCACGAACGTGACAGCGATGCCCGTGCGCCCGGCCCGGCCGGTGCGGCCGGTGCGGTGCACGTACGTCTTGTCCTCGGTGGGGCAGTCGTAGTTGACCACGTGGGTGACGTCGTCGATGTCGATGCCGCGCGCCGCCACGTCGGTGGCGACCAGCACGTCGATCTTGCCACTGCGGAACGCGCGCAGAGCCTGCTCGCGCTGGCCCTGGCCGAGGTCGCCGTGGACGGCCGCGACCGCGAAGCCGCGGGTCTCGAGCTGCTCCGCGACCATGTCGCAGGCCCGCTTGGTCTCACAGAAGACCATGGTGAGCCCGCGGCCCTCGGCCTGGAGCAGCCGGGCGACGATCTCGATCTTGTCCATGCGGTGGACGCGCCAGACGATCTGGCGTACCTGCGGGTGCGGGATGCCCTCGCCGCCCTCGCCGTTCTCGTGCTCGGCCCGTACGTGCGTGGGCCGGTTGAGGTATTTGCGGGACAACGCGACGATCTCGCCGGGCATGGTCGCCGAGAACAGCATGGTCTGCCGCTCTTCGGGGATCAGCTTGAAGATCCGCTCGATGTCGGGCAGGAAGCCCAGGTCGAGCATGCGGTCGGCCTCGTCGAGCACCAGCGAGGTGATCTGGCTCAGGTCGAGGTGCTTCTGCTTGACCAGGTCGAGCAGGCGGCCGGGGGTGCCGACGATCACGTCGACGCCGGCCTTGAGCGCTTCGACCTGCGGCTCGTACGCCCGGCCGCCGTAGACGGTCAGGACCCGCGAGCCGAGCTTGCCGGCCGCGGTGACCAGGTCTTCGCTGACCTGTACGGCCAGCTCGCGGGTGGGCACGACGACCAGCCCGCGTGGCTTCTTACGGTTCTTACGCGGTTTGCCGATGCCCTGGAGCATCGCGATGCCGAACGCGTAGGTCTTTCCCGTGCCTGTGCGTGCCTGACCGATCAGGTCCTGGCCGCTCAGCGCGAGCGGGAGTGCCATCTCTTGGATGGGGAACGGTGTGGTGATGCCCTCGGTCTCGAGGGCATCAGCGATCTCTGGTGTGACTCCGAGGTCTCGGAAAGTCGTCAGCGTGGCCTGCCTCAGTCTCAAATGAAGGCGGGCCTGCCGGGACCGACGGGCGGAAAACAAACCCCGTGCCTGGGTCCTCGCGGTAGAGCCAGCCCTCTCGCGTCATCGCGACCGCAGACCCGGAAGCGGGGGGTTAACGGGGAATTCCCCCGAATTAACACAGTGCGGTCGCACTTTCACAGAGCAGTGTACTCGATACCACAACGTTGGCCGAGTTTCCGAATGTTCCCGAAGTACGCTGCCTTCCATGAACGAGTCTCCAGGAGTCGTCGATCTGCTCGGTGTGCTGGCCTATGCCGAGCTCAGCGCCTTCGCGCGGATGACCGAGGACGCGGCCTCCCTGGCCCCCTCCTTGGCCGATCAGGCCGCGCTCAGCGAGCTGGCCGTAGCCGAATATGCCCACTTTCGTCTCCTGCACGACAGGCTGACGGAACTCGGCGCCGATCCCGAGCAGTCGATGGCGCCGTTCGTCGAGGCGTTGGACGCCTGGCACACCCAGACGGCCCCGGCCGACTGGTTGCAGGCGTTGGTCAAGGCGTACGTGGGCGTGGGCATCGCGCTCGACTTCTACCGGGAGGCGGCCAGGCACCTCGAACCGTCGATCGCGAAGCTGGTCGACGAGGTGCTCGTGGACGAGGGCCGCTCGGAGTTCGCGGTGGAGCGGGTCAGGGCCGGGGTCGCGGCCGACCCGGCGGTGAGCGGCCGGCTGGCGCTGTGGGCGCGACGGCTGGTCGGTGAGGCGCTCAGCCAGGGGCAGCAGGTCGCGGCGGCCCGGCCGGAGCTGGCGCTGCTGGTGGTCGGCCCGGCGGCCGACGACCCTACGCAGATCTCCCGCCTGTTCGCCAAGCTGACCGAGGAGCACGGCAAGCGGATGGCCGCCCTCGGCCTCTGAACCGTCCCGCGCCCCGTGAGCGCGCGGCTCGAGCGAGGGTACGGCGTGTGCCGCCGCACCCCGCTTGAGCCGCTCTTGAGCCGCTGGAGAGTCGCTGCGGAGGCGCTAGAGGGTGCCGCCGAAGCCCACGGGCCTCGACTCGTCCTCGCCGATCTCGATGAAGCCGATCGACGCGACCGGCACGATCACGCGCCGCCCCTTCGCGTCGGTGATGGAGAAGACGCCACGATCGGCGGCGAGCGCCTTTCTGATCTCCTCTTCGACCTGCTCGGAGGACAGGTCGGTCTCGACAACGAGCTCGCGGTGTACGGAGCGTACGCCGATCTTGACTTCCATCATGCTCCCTTTCGACGGGGCTGGCTCCTCCCATCGTCGCCGCTGGTGAGCCAGGAATCGCCGATGATCGCGCCCAGCGAACGGGTTTAAGCCGTACGCGGAAAACCGCTGATGCCGCGCCAGGCCAGCCGGGCCATGAGCTGCTCGGCGGCGTCCTTCGGGATGGAGCCCTGCGTGGTCACCCAGTAGCGGGCGCTCACCTCGGCCATGCCGACCAGCCCGACGCCGAGCAGGTGGGCCTCGTCGCTGGTGCAGCCGGTGTCCTCCTGGATCACCGCGCTGACCATCTCGGCGCACTCGCGCAGGGAGCGCTCCACCCGCTGGCGCACCGGCGCCACGTTGCGCAGGTCGGACTCGAAGACGAGCCGGAACGCCTCGCCCTGGGTGGAGACGAAGGAGTAGAACGCGCTGAACGTGGCCTGGACGCGGAGTTTGTTCTCATGGGTGGAGGCCAGCGCCTCACGGCAGCGGTTGACCATGTCGTCCACGTGCAGGTCGAGCAGCGCGAGGTAGAGCTCCAGCTTGCCGGGGAAGTGCTGGTAGAGGACGGGTTTGCTGACCCCGGCCCGCTCGGCGATCTCGTCCATGGCGGCCGCGTGATATCCGTTCTCCACGAACACTTCCTGCGCGGCGCTGAGCAGTTGCCGGCGGCGGGCTAGTCGGGGCAGCCGAGTGCCCCGGGGCTTGGCGTCCGGGGTTGCGGTCACGCTGGTCTCCATGGGGCTCCGAGTCGGCTGTTCGGACATCCTACGTGCGACTCAACGACTCATCAGCGATAGTCGTCATCATCGAGGTCCACCTCGCGATACTGCTCGGCGGCGTCGGCTGGATCGACCTCCAGCGGGGTCTCGCGGGGGCTCCCGCCCTCCGCGTCGCGCACGTCACGGTGCTGCTCGGCGGCGTCGGCCTCGGGGGCCTCGATCGACAGCTCTTCCAGCTCGTCGAAGGGGAGGTCGTCCCCACGTACGTCCATCTCCGACATTGCAGTCCCCTTCTAGGTGCGGACGGAACCAGACTACGCCTGACCGAAAAGGTCGCCGTGCTCCTCGACTCTGGCCAGTACGTCGTGTGTCGCGAACACCAGGTCCTCCGGATGCTCGCAGCCCTCGACCTCCTTCCACAGCAGCGGCGTCGAGACCGTGGGCCGTGGCCCGGCGCGCAGTGAATAGGGGGCCACGGTGGTCTTGGCCGGGTTGTTCTGGCTCCAGTCGATGAACACCTTGCCGGGGCGCGCCTTCTTGGCCATCACGCTGACCACCTGGTCGCGGTGGGCCTTCTCCAGTAGCTGGGCCAGTCTCTTGGCGTACGCGGAGGGCTCCTCGCGGCCGTCCCACTCCGCGTACAGCTGCATGCCCTTGTTCCCGCTCGTCTTCGGCCGGGCGGTGAGGCCGTCGGCGCGCAGCACCTCGCGCAGCATGAGGGCCACCCGGCAGCACTCGACGATGGTCGCCGGCGCCCCGGGGTCGAGGTCGAACACGAGGGTGTCGGGCGGCAGCGCCTCACCGTCGTCGGACACCCGCCACTGGGGCACGTGCAGCTCCAGCGCCGCCAGATTGGCGTAGTAGACGAGCGACGGCAGGCCGTCGATCACGGCGAAGTCGATTTCGTCGCGGTTCTTGGTGCTGCCCGGCACGGGCAGGGTGGCTCTCCTGACCCAGTCCGGGGTGTGGTCGGGGGCGTTCTTCTCGAAGAAGGACTGGCCGGTCACCCCGTTCGGGTAGCGCTTGACGGTGAGCGGCCGGCGTTTCAGGTGCGGCAGGAGCGCGGGGGCGACGCGGCTGTAGTAGTCGATCACCTCGGCCTTGGTGAAGCCGACCTCGGGATAGAGCACCTTGTCCAGGTTGGTCAGCACCAGCTGCCGCCCGTCGACCCGCACCGGGACCTTCGCTGGGCTCACAGCGTCACCTCCGAAGGGAGCTTGTCCGGGCGCAGGCCGCGCCACACCGGGTGGCGCAGCCGCAGATCGTCGGTCCACATCGTGTAGGCCACCTCCCCGACGAGTTCGGGTCTAACCCAGCGGTTGCGCCACGGGACGACGTTCTGGAAGGGGCTGCGGGGGATCTCCAGCGGGCTCAGGAACGCGTGGAGCTGGTCGAGCACGGCCTCGGTGAAGCCGGTGCCGACGTGACCGACGTACGTCAGGCCGTGCTCCGTGAACACGCCCATGATCAGCGAGCCGATCCCACCCGACCTGCGGCCCTTGCCCGGCTTCCAGCCGCCGATCACGACGTCCCTCGTACTGAGGTGCTTCACCTTGATCCACGACGGCGAGCGCGTGCCCGGCCGGTACGGCGAGTCGAGCCGCTTGGCGACGACGCCTTCGAGGCCCTGCTCCTGGGTGGCGGCGAGCAGGTCGGAATCTCCCGAGAAGTATGGCGGGGCGCCGATCTCCAGCTCGTCGAGGAGACTGCGCCGGTCGCGGTACGGCAGATCCAGCAGTGTGGTGCCGTCGAGGTAGAGCAGGTCGAACGGCAGGTACGTGACCGGGTACAGCTCCAGCATCACCTCCTCCGGGTCGGTGAGGTGCATGCGGTGCTGCAGCCGGACGAAACTGGGCCGCCCGCGCGGATCGAGCGCGACCACCTCGCCATCGATCACCGCATTCTTCACCCCGAACCCCGAAATTTCGGGATATCGGCGGGTGTACTCGACTCCGTGCCTTCCCGTCACCTTCAGTTCACGGTCCAGGTAGAGGATGGCGCGGATGCCATCCCACTTGACCTCCAAGCCATACCGCTCGCGATCTTCCGGTAGTTGTCCGGGTACGGCGAGCATTGGTTCGATGGGGTATGGCATTGGTTGCACCATGACGGGTATGTGCCCATAGGGCGAGCCCGCTAGAGCTGAGGAGTGCCCATGCGCAGCATCTGGAAAGGGGCGATCTCCTTCGGCCTCGTCACGATCCCGGTGAAGCTCTACTCCGCGACCGAGCAGAAGGACGTGACCTTCCACCAGGTACACCGCGAGGACGGCGGCAGGATCCGCTACAAGCGCGTGTGCACGGTCGACGGCGAAGAGGTCCCCTACTCCGACATCGCCAAGGGCTACGAACTGGCCACCGGAGAGATCGTGGTGCTGACGGACGAGGACTTCGAGGATCTGCCGCTCAGCACCTCGCGCAGGATCGACGTCCTCCAGTTCACGCCGGCCGACCAGATCGACCCCATCTACTTCGCCAAGTCGTACTACCTGGAACCGGACGGCCAGGGCGACAAGCCGTACGTGCTGCTGCGCAACGCCCTGGAGAGCTCGGGGCAGGTCGCCGTCGTCAAGGTGGCGCTGCGGCAGCGGGAGTCGCTGGCCACGCTCAGGGTGCGTGACGGGGTGTTCGTGCTGGAGACCATGTACTGGCCGGACGAGATCCGCGTGCCCGACTTCGGGTTCCTCGAAGAGGACATCGAGGTACGGGCCCAGGAGCTCAAGATGGCCGAGTCGCTCATCACCACGATGAAGGCGGACTTCGACGCGACCGAGCACCACGACGCCTACCGCGAGGCCCTGCAGCAGGTGATCGAGGCCAAGGTGGAGGGCAGGGAGGTCATCGCGCCGCCGGAGGGCGAGGAGGAGGCGGGCCCCGCCGTCGACCTCATGGCCGCGCTGCGGGCAAGCGTCGACGCGGCCAAGCGCGAGCGTTCCGGCGAGGCCGCCAAGCCCAAGCGGGCCACCAAGGCGTCGAAGGACGCGGGGGACAAGGACACGGGGGAGAAGGCCGCCCCCAAGCGCAAGGCCCGCAAGTCCGCCTGATCCGCCACCGCAAATGCTGATCCGCCACCGCAAATGCAAAGGCGCCTTCGGCATCAAATGCCGAAGGCGCCCCGCATTTATCGGAGGGGGAGGCTTGGCCGGAGGAATTCCGCTTCACTGCTCCCCCGAAATGCCATGGGAATTAATTCCCGCCGAGCCCGGACGCGTTGGCGTGGCGACTTTTACCGAGCGCCTGTGTCCTTTATCGAGAACACAGGCACTCGGCGGTGCGTCCGGAGCTCACCTCAACCGCGTAACCGGTTGCATGGCTATCTCCTCGACGACCGGATCGGCCGTCTCCGAGTTGTTACTGAAGCGCCTCGCGACGAGCGCGCTCCTCTTCCTCACGCTCGAAGTTGAACGAGCGAGCGTTGGCGTCGGCGTCAGAGTCCGTACGCACGGTGTTCTGGTTGTTGTTGTGCAGGTGGATGTGGACCTTGACCCGGCCACTGCGGTGCCCGCCGCGACGGCCCCAGCCGCCCCAGCCGCCCCAGCCGCCACAGCGACGGCCACAGCCCCACGAGAAGGTGGAGGCGCTGGTGCTCGCGGAGGCGGTCGTGGCGCTGGCGGAGGTGGCGGTGGTCAGGGCGCCGAGGCTGATGAGGCCGCCGGACATACCCGTGCTGATCACAAGCCCTGCGATGACACTCTTGAACTTGGGCATTGAATTCCCCCCTAAAGGATCGGTTGCCCTGTTCCAGATATTTGCCGGAGTGAACGGTAAATATCTTGGATGACATTGAATGCGTCATCCGTGCTGATTTATTTCCGACGTTCCGGCGGGATAAACGGCCGTAGTTGTGTTTTGCTATACGCTAACTCTCTCATTGCTCTTATTAAGCATTTATGAAATGAAATGAAATGATTTGTCCGTTTTATGGGGGCAGGTCGTCCGCGATGCGGTCGCCCCGATTCCGGCTCGCGGCGACGGCCCCGGAAGCGAGGCGCCGCCGAGAAATCCGGCTAAAGGCCGCGAAACGCGTACCGATAAATGCCAATAAAGGAGCATTTATCCGAAATGTAGGCTGGAGGGCGACGGCGGTTATCGTTGGAGGAGGCGAGGAGGACGCATGACTGCAGCACCGATCCCGCACTGGCCAGGACGGATGTTCGGGTCGGTGCACGTAAGGAAGACCCCCGAAGGCGCCCCCGAGAAGGCGGTCTTCGTGCACGGCCTGGCCGGCGCGGCCACCAATTGGACCGACCTGATGGACGAGCTGAAAGACCTCGTCACCGGCTACGCCATTGACCTGCCCGGCGCGGGGTTCTCACCCGAACCCGCGAACGGCGACTACACCATCGAAGCGCACGCCCGCGCGGTGATCGGCCTGCTGGAGGAGACCGGTCCCGCCCACCTGTTCGGCAACTCGATGGGCGGCGCGGTCGCCGTCAGGGTGGCCGCCACCCGCCCCGACCTGGTGCGCTCGCTCGTCCTCATCTCGCCGGCGCTGCCCGACCTGCTGCCCAGGTACGGCCCGATGCGCATCGCCGCCGCGGCACTGCCCCGGCTGGGCGAGTGGGTGGCGGGCAAGCTCCAGCTGATCCCCGCCGAGCAGCGGATCAGGTCCTCCTTCGCCATGGTCTGGGCGGACGTCGCCGCGGTCCATCCGCTACGGCTGCGCGACGCGATCGAGGAGCAGCGCAGGCGCGACGGGCTGCCCCATGCCGCCGCCGCCATGATCGGCTCGGCCCGGGGCATCGTGGCCGAGTACTTCCGCCGCGGCGAGGCGAACCTGTGGCGCCAGGCCGCCCTGATCGAGGCGCCCACCCTGATCATCCACGGCAGACACGACCGCCTGGTGCGCCCCGCCATGGCCGCCAAGGCGGCCCGTACGTTCCGGCAGGTCAGACTGGTACTCCTGCCGCGAGCCGGGCACGTGGCGATGATGGAGACGCCCCGCGTGGTCGCCGCGGAGGCCCGCCGTCTGATCGGTGAGACACGGTTGGGGAATGCCCCACTCGCCAACTAGGTTTCACAGGTGGATGGGATAGTCCCCCTCGAACGGGAGCGTAGAAAGTGTCGTTGCCACCGCTGGTCGAGCCGGCCGCAGAGCTGACCGTCGACGAAGTGCGCCGCTACTCGCGCCACCTGATCATTCCCGACGTGGGGATGGCCGGGCAGAAGCGGCTGAAGAACGCCAAGGTGCTCTGTGTGGGCGCCGGTGGCCTGGGCTCGCCCGCGCTGATGTATCTGGCGGCGGCGGGCGTGGGCACGCTGGGGGTCATCGACTTCGACGTCGTCGACGAGTCCAACCTGCAGCGCCAGATCATCCACGGCCAGTCCGACGTGGGCCGGCCGAAGGCCGAGAGCGCCGCGGCCACGGTCCGCGAGATCAACCCGCTGGTCAACGTCGTCGTCCACAACACGGCGCTGACCAACGACAACGTGATGGAGATCTTCTCCGGCTACGACCTCATCGTCGACGGCACCGACAACTTCGCCACGCGCTACATGGTGAACGACGCCGCGGTGCTGCTCGGCAAGCCGTACGTCTGGGGCTCGATCTACCGCTTCGACGGCCAGGCGAGCGTGTTCTGGGCCGAGCACGGCCCCTGCTACCGCTGCCTCTACCCCGAGCCCCCGCCTCCCGGCATGGTGCCCTCGTGCGCCGAAGGCGGCGTGCTCGGCGTGCTGTGCGCCTCGATCGGCTCCATCCAGGTCAACGAGGCCATCAAGCTGCTCACCGGCATCGGCGACCCGCTGGTCGGCCGGCTGATGATCTATGACGCCCTGGAGATGAAGTACCGCGACGTCAAGGTCCGCAAGGACCCCGAGTGCGTGCTGTGCGGCAAGAACCCGACGGTCACCGAGCTGCTCGACGACTACGAGGCGTTCTGCGGCGCGATCTCCGACGAGGCCGCCGAGGCCGCAACGGGCTCGACGATCACCGCCCGCGAGCTCAAGGCCATGCAGGACAACGGCGACGACATCTTCCTCGTCGACGTCCGCGAGATCAACGAGTACGAGATCGTCTCCATCCCCGGCGCCACGCTGATCCCCAAGGGCGAGTTCCTCAACGGCTCGGCCCTGGAGAAGCTGCCGCAGGACAAGCGCATCGTGCTCCACTGCAAGTCGGGCGCGCGCTCGGCGGAGGCGCTGGCGATCGTCAAGAACGCCGGGTTCTCCGACGCGGTGCACGTCGGCGGCGGGGTGCTCAGCTGGGTCGCGACCGTCGATCCCAGCCTGCCCTCCTACTGATACTTTTTCCGTGATGTCCGTTCCGTGAGTCCGTCCACTGGCGTCTGGTTTCTGCGGATGGCGCCCGGTCGCCCGCATTAAGGTCGATGCCGTGGACGACGCCCGCCCCTGGCCCGCTCTCGTGGCGGCCTCCGTGCTGACCATGGTCTGCGCGGTCGCCGCCGGGGTCGCGGCCAGTGTGGCGGGCGCGGAGTTGTCCCGCGGCCCGAGTCCGGCCGAACTCCACTCGGCGGCCAGGCGCGAGGTCGCCGAGCGGTGGCGCACCTGGGCGAGCGGGCGCATCTTCCCCGCCAGCCTGCCCTACTCCGCCGAGCAGGGCGGCCGCGAACGTGCCAGCCGGATCGGCATCTCACCGGCCGTCACCTGCGCCGACTCCGTCGACGCCAAAGCCGCCAAGGCCCTGCGCAAGGCGGGCTGCCTGGGGGTGCTGCGCGCCACCTACATCGACGCCCTGCGGGGCGTGCTCGTCACCGTCGGCGTCGTGGCCCTGCCCGACGAGCCCAAGGCCGTACGCGCCAAGTCCGCCTTTTCCGCCGCCGGCGCCCCCGTGCCCGGCCTGCGGCCCGTGGCCTTCCGGGACACGGTCTCCGACCGTTTCACCCCTTCCGTACGTCAGGCCGGCTCGGTACGCCAGGCCGGCCCGTACCTCGTGCTGACCACGGCGGGCCAGGTCGACGGCCGTCCGGCGCGCACGGTCGGTGAGCAGCGGCCGGCCATCTTCGCCTTCGCCGGCGAGATCTCCGAGCGGATCCTGGCCGACCTGAGCACGCCGCGGATGCCCGACTGCGCCTCCCAGGAGTGGCGGTGCTGACCCGCGCGGCCGTGCTCATCACGGCGACGCTCCTCTTCAGCGCCGGATCCGCGCTGGGGGCCTTGAGCGCCGGGCCCACGCCGGGGCTCTTCAACGCCGCGCCCGCGCTGGCGGACGACGTGCGCGGCGGTCAGGAGCCGGTGATCAGCACGCTGGAGCTGAAGAAGGCGTGGCGGATCAGCAAGGGCGCGGGCGTCACCGTGGCCGTGCTCGACTCGGGCGTCGATCCCGGCCACCGCGACCTGGCCGGCTCCGTGACCGTGGGCAAGGACTTCACCGAGGGCGCCAACCCGCCGGACGTGCCGCCGCGTCGCTTGCACGGCACGTACATGGCCTCGCTGATCGCCGGGCACGGCCACGGACACGGGGGGAAGCTCGGCGTGATCGGGGTGGCTCCGAAGGCGCGGCTGCTGTCGGTCCGGGTGATACTGGAAGACGAGGAGCCGGGGTTCAGGGAGTTCAACACCGCCGTGCGCTTCGAGAACGTGGTGGCCAGGGGCATTCGCTACGCGGTCGATCGGGGGGCGCGCGTGATCAACATGTCGATCTCCAAGGATCTGGCGACCGCTGAGGAGCGGGCGGCCGTGCGTTACGCGATCTCCAAGGGCGTCGTGCTGGTGGCCGCCGCGGGCAATGACGGCGCGGGCAAGCCCGATGAGACGGGATTCGCCCCCTTCTCCTATCCGGCCGCCTTCCCCGGCGTCGTGTCCGTGGGCGCGACGGACCGGCGGCTGCGGCGGGCGACATTCTCCAACTGGAACTCATCGGTGCTGGTGGCCGCGCCCGGCGTCGACATCATGGGCGCGGGCCCCGACGACGAGTACTGGGTCGGCAGGGGCACTTCGCAGGCCACCGCGCTGGTGTCCGGGGTGGCCGCCCTCATCAAGGCCAAATATCCGGCGATGTCGCCGCCGCTGGTCGCGCAGGCCATGACGGCGAGCGCCACCGACCGGCCACCGGGCGGCTACGACACCGCCACCGGCTTCGGCGTTGTCAACGCCGCCAAGGCGCTCGCCGAGGCGGCCCGGCTCGCCAAGCACACCGAGACGGCCGCGGGGGCGCAGGCGCAGGACCCCGCCCGGCCGCTCGCCGGCGGATCGGCGGGCCGGATCGAGGTCGTCAACAGGGACCAAGCGCGCGTAAAGGTCTATGGGACGATCGCCTTGGCGGCCGCCCTCGGCGCGCTCTCCTCCATGTGGGCGATATTCGCCCTGGTCAGACGCGTGCGTCGCGCTCAGAATGGGCAAGACGCATGATCCGCCCGCTAAGGGGGACGAAATAGACACGAACCGAGCCTGGGAACGAGGCGGTGGTGAAGGCACGTAGGTCCACCTCAGGGTTGCCGCGCGCCGGGGGAGCCACATCGGGACGAAGGAACCCGCTCGGTGCTCCAGCCGGCCGCCGTTCTCGCGTGCGCTCCTGGCCGGCCGCCACCGGCCGCGACAGGCTGGCGAGTAAGGAGCGGGTGGAGCAGGCCGTGCTCCGGCAGGGTGTGCGCTTCCGCCGTCTGTTCGTGACGCTGGTCGGCACCATCGTGGTCGCCTCGGCCGTCCTCGTGCTGCTCGGCACGATCGGGCTGCTCGAAGAGACCCGGTCGCGCCCGCTGACCGCCGCCGAGCAGAACCAGTACAAACAAGAGGAGATCGCCAGGCGCTGGCAGGCGTGGCCCGCCACCGACGTCTTCCCCGAAGAGGTCAAGTACGTCGGGCTCGACAAGGCCCAGCAATACGCCCGGCGCGTCGGCATCGCCCCCGAGACCGAGTGCGGCAAGGGCGTCGACCCGTCCGTGGCGGGCGTCCTCGACGACAACGGCTGCGTGACCATGCTCCGCGCCACCTACGTGGATCAGACGGCCATGTTCGTCTTCACGGTCGGCGTGGCCGTACTCAAGGACGAGGACTCCAGGCTATCGGCGACGGAGCAGCTCACCCAGGACGACCGGGTCGGCGTGCTGCCCGTGGCCTTCCCCGGCACGGTGACCGAGCGGTTCGGGGCCGACCAGCGCCAGCGTACGGGCTGGGTGGGCGCCGGACCGTACATCGTGTTCTCGACGGCGGGCTACACCGACGGCAGGACCCGGGCGGCCATCCCGCCCGAGGAGATCCTCCACAGCGAGCTGTGGCCGGCGGGCAAGTCGATCGGCAACCAGATCGCCTACTTCCTGGCGGACCCGCCGAAGGTTCCGCCCTGCACTCAGGGGAACGTGTGCTGACCGTCGTACGCGCGCTGACCGCCGCCCTGGTCATGCTGCACGCCCCGGCGGCCGCCCCCGTCCGGGACCAGCAGCAGTGGGTGCTCGACGCGCTCAACGTCGAGCAGGCGTGGACGGTCACCAAGGGCAAAGGCGTCACCGTGGCCGTGGTCGACAGCGGGGTCGACGGCAAGCTCAAGGAGCTGCGCGGCCGCGTGACCGCCGGTCCCGACATGACCGAGGCCACCGTCCAGCGCCAGGCCAAGCCCGGCGAGCACGGCACCGCGATGGCCGCCCTCATCGCCGGGTCCGGGGCCGACGACGGGCTGATCGGCGTGGCACCGGAGTCGGGCATCCTCTCCCTGGCCCTGGCGGTCGACGAGGATCCCGGCGCCGGCACCATCGACCCCCAGCAGGAGGAGCAGAGCGCGCTGGAGAGCCCGCTGGCCCGTGCCATCCGCTACGCCGCCAACCACGGCGCCAAGGTCATCAGCATGTCGATCGGCTCCTACGGGCCGCTCAAGTCCGAACGCGAGGCCGTCTCCTACGCGCTCGGCAAGGGTGTCGTGCTGGTCGCCGCCGTCGGCAACGACGGGCAGACCAAGTACGCCAAGGACAACGGCACCTCGTTCTGGAGCTTCCCCGCGGGCTATTCGGGCGTCATCGGCGTCGCGGCCGTCGACAAGCAGGGCAAGGGCGCGACGTTCAGCAGCGACAACCTGTCCGTCCTCGTCTCCGCGCCGGGGGTGGGCGTACCCGTCGTCAAGCGCAAGGGCGGCTACGAGCTTTCGGAGGGCACCAGCTCGGCCAGCGCGCTCGTGGCCGGGGTGGCCGCGCTGGTCAAGTCGCGCTATCCCGCCATGGCGCCCGAGCAGGTCGCGCAGGCCCTGGCCGCGAGCGCCCGGGGACGGCCCGCCGCCGGTTATGACGACAAGACCGGGTTCGGGGTGGTCGACGCCGGTGCCGCGCTCAACGCGGCCGAACGGCTGGCCGGAGAGCAGCGCGAGGTCGCCGTGCCCGACGACCGGCACTTCGGCGTCGGCGAGGACTCGCCCGGGCCGTCGCGCCCGGGGCCCGATCCGTGGCGGCTGTGGCTCTATGGAGGGGGCGTGCTGCTGGCGCTGGTGATGTTCTGCGGGGCCATCATCGTGCTCAATCAGCGTAGAGAGTAAAGATCCGCTATGGTCGCGCGTCATGGGATACGAGCTGCGCGTGGTTCGTGAGGCGCCCCTGGCGTTTTCCGAGCTCGCGAAGGCGATCGCGCCGGCCGGTTTCGGGGTGCGCGGGTCGGACGAGATCGTCACCGGACACGCCGGTGACACGCACGTCGTGGGGCACTGGCGCGATCAGGTGATCGGCGAGCCGGGCTCCGACTGGCAAGTGGCGCAGCTCGTCCTGCTGGCGGCCGCCCTCGGCGCCAGGCTCGTCGGCGAAGACGGCGAGAGCTACACGCTGCGCGACGGCATCGTGGAGCTGGTGGCCGGCGGTTCGGTGGTCGAGATCGGCAAGTTTCACGAAATGATCGAGGCGGGGCCCAACGCATGGACTCCGTGAATCCGTTCGCCGAACGGGTCCTCGAGGTAGTGGAGTCCATCCCGCCGGGCATGGTCATGTCCTACGGCGACATCGCCGAATATCTCGGCGAGGGCGGACCACGTCAGGTCGGGCAGGTCATGTCGACCTGGGGCGGCGGCGTGCCGTGGTGGCGCGTGGTGCACTCCGACGGCACCGGCGCGGCCCCTGACCACGTACGACGCTGTCTGGAGCACTGGCGCGAAGAGGGCACCCCCCTGCGCGGTGAGCGCGTCGACATGCGCCAGGCGCGCTGGGACGGTCGTTCAGCCGATTCTCAGAAACGAGTTTGACCAGCGGATTCGCTCGTTGAGCGAATCCGCCGCACGTGACTCCCCTTACGATGGCTAGAACCAGTGATGGCGGTTCGAAAGGCGGTGCCTTACCGATGGCAACCGGCGTCACAGCCCTGAGTCAGGGCGGCGATCTGATCGCCGATCGCCTGAAGGCTGTCCAGGATCTCTGTGACCGAGGCGAGCCGCTCGACGCGGTCATGAAGGCCGTCGGACCGGGCGGCCGCGACTCGGCGTTCGACACCGAGGTGCTCAGCGGACCGCTGGGCGCGCGGATGGACTTGGCCGTCAAGCGTGGCGCGGCGCGCAGGCGTGAGCTCATCACGTTGCTGCGCCCCTACCTGGCGGCCGTGGACGCGGGCGTCAAGCGTGACCTGCCGGTCGCGCGGCGCCTGATCTGCCACCTCATCGAGCATCGCCCGGACGACGAGCTCGTCGACGGCGACACGCTCACCAAGGTCGTGGCGGCGGCGGCCGAGCCGTCCAAGCGGATCCGCGCGGGTCTGCGCTGGTACGCCGACCTGCCCTTCCGTGACGAGCTCCCCGCCGCCCTCTACCGGCTGCGGCGCGCCGACCTGGTGCCCGTGACCCACATCGACGACATCGTCTGGGTCAACGGCAAGCTGCGCGTCACCGGCTTCGCCTACCTGGCGGGCCTGTCCGTGCGTAGCCGCCGGTTCAACTGGGCGACCGTGGTGCTGCGCGGGCCGCGCTGGCTGCCTCCGGTGCGCCTGCGCACGCGCCGGGTGCTGGCCCCCGAGGCAACGCACGGCGCGCGCGAGCCCGGCTGCAACTACGACTGGTCCGGGTTCACCGCCGACCTCAGCCCATGGTCCCTGCGCTGGCGCGGAGCCGTGCGTGGCCTGGTGCACGCCGTACGCAGGCGGATGCGCCACCGGCCCGCCGTCCACGACACCACGACGTGGCGGGCCGAGATCGTCTTCTACAGCCGCGGCGCGCGGGCGACGGGCCTGCTGCGTGGCGCGTCCCCCGGCCGCACCGAGCGTCCCGCCGGGCTCAAGCTGCGGCCGGGCTGGTGGGCCAGGCCGGTGTGGACCTCCGACCGGGCGCTGCAGGTCGTGCTCCAGCCCAACCGCGCCGAGCTCACCGGGGTCTCCGTCGAGGGCGACCGCCTGGAGCTGAAGATCTTCCTGGCCGGCCGTACGGTGACCAAGGGCCACGCCCGGCTGGGCGGCCACCGCATGGCCGCCGAGTTCACGCCGGTGGCCAACGGCACCGAGGTGCTGGTCAGCCAGGCCGTGTCCGCCCTGCTGCAGGAGAAGGACGGGCGGCGGCTCTGGGTCGAGCCGAAGGGCGATCCCGCCGCGTCCGTCATGCTCGCCGACCTGGTGGAGACCAGGATGCCGTCCGGCGACCGCGAGATCACCGTGCTGGGCGACCGGCGCGACCGCGTGCTCGTCTCCGCCCACCGCATCCGCCCGGTGATCACCTCGGCGGTGTGGGAGGGGCTCACGCTGGTGCTGCGTGGCAACTACCCCGACGCGGCCGGGCCGCGCGTGCTGACGCTGCGCCACCGGTCGGGGCTGTCCTACCACGTGCCGATGGAGCGTACGGGCGATCAGTTCTCCGTACGCCTCGAGCCCGCGTCGATGGACCGCTTCGGCGAGGTGGTGCCGCTGTCGTCCGGCACCTGGAACATGTCGCTCCGGCACCCGTCCGGGGAGATCGTCCCCGTCCGCATGGACCACGCGGCGCTGCCCGGCCTCGACGAGGAGCCGCGCGCGTCCGAGGGGCGGTCCTTCCGGATGCTCTCGACGCGCTTCGACGTGCCGGTGGTGGCCGTGGAAGAGGAGCGGCCGGCCGACGAGAAGGGCGTCGCGGGCACTCACGTGCTGCGGCGGGTCTTCTATCCGGCACAGCGCACCGAGCCGCTGACCGACGCGACCGTCTACGTGGTCAACGACGGCCGCCTCTACGCCGACAGCGTCCGGGCGATCTACGAGGAGCGGGTGCGGCGGGGTGATGACCGCGAGCACATCTGGATCGTCAAGGACGGCGCGTTCACGCCGCCTCCGGGCACCACCTCGGTACGCGCCGGCAGCCGCGAGCACCACGCTGCGCTCGCCCGGTCCCGATTTATCGTGACAAATGCGTTCCTGCCGGTTTGGTTCCGCTCGCGCGAGGACCAGGTCGTCCTGCAGACCTGGAACGGCACGCCGGCCAAGCGCATCGGCAACGACCAGCCGCACATGACCCGCGACCCCCGCCCGCCGATCTGGCACCGGCAGGCGGCCGAGGTGCGCGGCTGGGACGTGCTGCTGTCGCAGTCGCCCTGGGCCACGCCGGTGCTGCGGCGCGCGTTCGGCTACCAGGGGGAGATCCTGGAGAGTGGGCTGCCGCGCAACGACGTGCTCACCTCGCCGGACCGCGACTCGCTGGCGGCCGCGGTGCGGGAGCGGCTGGGCCTGGTCGAGGGCAAGCGTGTGGTGCTGTACGCGCCGACCTGGCGAGACTATGACCGCAAGAACGCGATGGTGAAGCTCGACCTGGCCAAGGCCCGCGAGGCACTGGGCGCCGACCACGAACTCCTGGTCCGGGCCCACCCCATGCAAGCCATGCCCGCCGTCCCCGACATCGCCCACGACGTCACGACTTATCCCGATATGGCGGATTTGCTGCTCGTGACGGACGTGCTGGTCACGGACTACTCCTCGGTCATGTTCGACTTCGCCGCTACCGGCCGCCCGATCGTCTTCTACGGGTACGACCTGGCGAAATACTCATCGAAGCGCGGTCTCTACATCGACCTCCCGGAGCAGGCGCCGGGGCCGGTGCTGTCGACGTCGGCGGAGGTGATCGACGCACTACGCTCGATCGACTCGGTGGCCGCGGCCCACGCGGACCGCTACGACGCCTTCCGCGCCACCTTCGCTCCTAGGGACGACGGCAAGGCAACGGCCCGAGTCGTAGACCACCTGTTCTCCTAGACAGCTGGCCACCCACCCGTCTGGGTGGGTGGCCGTCGAGAACCCAGGATCGATCCCTATCGCGGCAGGTCGATCTGATACCGGATGAAGCCCCGGTTTACGGCCACCTTGTCGTAAAGGCGCCGCGCGGTGGCGTTCGACTCGTGGGTGTTCCAATAGACGCGATCGCAACCACGATCCCGGGCCCAGTCGACCACGCTCTCGATCAACGTACGACCCACACCCAGCCCACGCACATCCTCAGCCGTGAACAGGTCCTGCAAATAGCAGACGTCAGTATCCGGCGCTGAGGTGCTCGGATGGGTGAAGAAATGCGTGATCCCTACGAGCCTGCCGTCCAGTGTCGCGCCGAGGGCGTGGAGACGCGTGTCCGCCTGGAATTCATCCCACGCCCTGTCGTACATCAGGTCCGGCTCGACTCGCTGGTAGAAGTCGATGTAGGCGCGGAACAGGCTCTCCCAAGCCGCTCTGTCAGACGGGCGGAGCTTGCGGACGTCGATCACGTGACCTTCTTCATGAGAGCTTCGGGCGAGACAGGGCTGAGGTCACAACCTATGAAACGGGTGGACCGCTGTGGCACGCCCACTCTCCGGGGAAAGCAGAAGACCACTTGGCGGCGGCCCTCCTCCTGAGACGAAGGGGCGGATCAGTTCAGACGTCCTTCGGCGCGTGCCCACGCGAAGAAGCCAGCGCCATCACAGGGAAGAAAGGCTTCGTGATCGTGGAGAAGATCGACCACCGCCACCACCTCCTGTTCCTCCATTACTCCTTCGCGAACTCCCGTACATAGGACCTCAAGCGTGCCGGTTACCTTGACACCTCTGTCCAGGCCATGCCGGCGGCCGACCCGATCGTCGATCATCGCTGTGGCGTTGTGCAGCTCCGCGTATGCCAGCGTCGCCGCTTCGCCGATGTTGCGCGATCCGCGCCCGAGACGGCCGTGATATTCGGAGAAGAGGCTGAGGTAGTCCAGCGTGGTCACGTCGACCGTGGTCAGCCATGGCTGCATGGACACCTGGTAAAGCTGCGCGTGTTTTGATCCGCCGTTCAGCAGCTCTTCTTCCACTGCGCGCACTATCAGGCATGTGAGGCCGGCCAGCAGCTTTCCCAGAAGGGGCAGCTGGTTCGAGCGGGCGAAGTAGTTCAGGGGGGGGAGCTGTCGATGACCAGCTGCTCGTTGCTCAACGCAGCTCGCCTCGGAGCGCGTCCAGGGGAATCTCGTCGCGGGCCGGCAGATCATCGATTTCGATCTGACCACGCAACATCTCGATGACCCGTTCGGCCGACAGCTTGTGGCTGCGATATGCGCGAATGGCCGCTGCGGATATCCCTGTCGCGACATAGGGCGGCTCCAGCTCCGCGGTGATGCGCAGATTGCACTCCAGATAATCCGCGCGCGTGGGCGAGCGCGAATCGAGGGCCCGGTAGTCGTCCTTCGAGATCAGCTCAAAGGTCTTGAGCTGCCGTAGCGCCGCCGTCCAGCTGACTCGATAATGCGCGCTGATGATGATGGCCGCCGGCCGTAGGTCGTGATACTCCCGGAGGGAGTGCCATTGCTGGGTGACGCCCTTGCGGGGAAACAGCAGGTTGACGGCGAAGCAGTCGATTGCCTTCTCGATGGCGCTGGTGTCTGTGCCCCAGTCGGCGGAGTAGGCGTCTCCGAAGAGATGGTGGCCGAGTTCGTGGGCGAGAGTGGAGCGCCTTCTTCCGGCTTCGAGATCGCCGTTGATCACAGCGACCCCGAGGCCGTCCACTTCGGCGTAGGCGCCATCTGCGGCGGCCTTGCCCAGGGAAAGTGAATAACAGAACAGGCCGACGCCTTCTACCAGGTCGGCGAGATCGTACAAGGGTGAGCCCGCGTCCGCTCCCAGCAGCTGCCTGGCCTCGGTCGCGACCGCCTCGACAACCCAACCCTCACTACCTGGTCTGACCGCGCCCAACGCGCCTTTGGCTGGGTTCGGTCCGAGCGCTCTGGCGTCCAGGAGAACCGACAAATCGTAGGCGAGGTCTTCGATCGCGTAATCGCTGTTCGGGTCGCAGCGTTGATCGGCGGTCGCCGCGCGACGACTGATGATCGCAGCCGGTGGAGTGGCGACGAACCAGTGCAAAGGGCGGTCCAGGACCTCGGCGAGCCTTACGAGCTCAAGGGAGTTGATGTGCCTGCGACCGGTCTCGATCTTGGTTATGGCCGTACGCTCCAGGCCCAGCTGCCCGGCGAGCTCGTCTTGACTGAGCCCGCGTGTCTTGCGGGCGCCCGCTACGCGCCTGCCGACCTCGCGCCACCCTTGCTCCTCCGTCATTGTGCCATTATCGCACACGGCCGGGTTGGCGCCTTGTGTGTCTCGGGCGGGTTACTTGCGCAGTTCGACGAGAAGGGACATCGGCGTCTCCTGGATGGTGAACGTCCGGAAGCTCGTGTGGGCGATGATGGCCGCGAACTGCTTCTTGTCGTACGCCCGCCTGGGAAGGACCGAGCGGAGTACGTAGCGGATGATGACGGCGTTGACCGGGCCGATGCCCATGCGGCCGACGTCCTCGTCGACCGCCTCCTTGGAGACGTCGCGGCGCAGGTCGTTGATGTAGGCGGAGCCGCCGGGGCGTAGGACGCGGTGCATCTCGCGTAAGGCGCCGACCGGGTCGGAGAAGTTCTTGAAGGCGGCGCAGCAGGCGATGAAGTCGAAGCTCTCGTCGTCGAAGGGCATGGCCGAGGCGTTTCCTTGGCGGAAGTCGACCTGGGCGCCCGCCTCGGCGGCCTTCTGGCGGGCGATCTGGACGAATGAGGAGCTGACGTCGAGGCCGGTGACCCGGTAGTGGCCGGTTCTGGCCAGTCTGATGGCGAGGTAGCCGGGGCCGGGGGCCACCTCCAGGATGTCGCCGCTTGCCGGGGCGTGTTCCAGGACCAGTTGGGCCTGCTCCGCGAACCTCGACGGGTCCTTGCCGGTGTTTCTCGCGTACCAGCGGGCGATCGAGCCTTCCATGCCGATGCCCTTGTAGCCCTTGTCGGTTCTGGTCATGACGTGTCGTTCCTCTCTGCTGCGGTGTACAAGTCACGATATATCGCATTGTGGGCAAGTCAAGATATGTCGCGAAACTCCACGCCGGGCCCCTGCGGCGTGTCGTTGGGTGTGGTGACATTTACGCCGGTAGCGTTGGCCGATCGCGTGGTAGAGAGGTCAACTCGGCACGATCTACCCCTGTGGTCTGGTGGAATCTAGTGTTGTGAGTGCTCAGACCTGGCGGTTGGTGCGGCGTGGGAGCGGGGGACCTGTTGCGGCCCCTGTGCTCGATGAGCACCAGCGTGCCGTGGTTCAGCACCGGAGCGGGCCGCTGCTCGTGCTCGCCGGTCCCGGCACCGGGAAGACCACGACGATCGTCGAGAGCGTGGTCGACCGGATCGAGCGGCGCGGGGTGGATCCCGAACGCGTCCTCATCCTGACATACAGCCGCAAAGCGGCCGGTGAGCTGCGTGAACGGGTCACCGGGCGGTTGCGCCGCACGACCAGGACGCCGCTGGCGCTCACCTTCCACAGCTACGCCTACGCGCTGCTGCGGCGGGAGGCGGTGCTGGCGGGTGAGACGCCGCCGCGGCTGCTCACCGGGCCCGAGCAACTGCTGGAGATCCGGCGGCTGCTGCACGGCGAGCTGGAGGACGGCGCGCGCGACTGGCCGGTCGCGTTGCGCGAGCCGCTCAAGACGCGCGGGTTCGCGGAGGAGCTGCGCGACTTCCTGTCGCGCGCGGGCGAGCGCGGGCTCGGCGGCCCACGGCTGCAGGAGCTCGGCAGGCAGTACGGCAGGCCGGACTGGGTGGCGGCCGGCCGGTTCCTTGAGCGGTACGAAGTGCGGTTCGACCTCGACCCCGAACCGTCGCTCGACTACGCCGAGCTGATCAGGGCGGCGGCGGGCGTGCTCGCCGACCCGGAGGTGCGCCGGAGGGAGCGGGCGGCACACGACGTGGTCTTCGTGGACGAATACCAGGACACCGACCCGGCGCAGGAGTTCCTGCTGCGGCAGCTGGCCGGTGACGGGCGTGACCTGATCGCGGTGGGCGATCCGGACCAGTCGATCTACGGGTTCCGGGGGGCCGATGTGCGGGGGATCCTGGGGTTCCCGCAGCGGTTCCCGGCCCGTGACGGGCGGGACGCGCCGGTGGTGGCGCTGCGGATGTGCCGCCGGAGCGGGGCCGAGTTGCTGGCGGCGTCCAGGCGGGTGGCCGATCGGCTGCCCGCGGCGCCGATGCCGGATGCCATGGCCGCCGGACGTCCTCACGGGCATCGCGAGTTGCTGTCGCTGCCCGAGATGGAGGACGGCGACGTACGCGTGCTGCTGGCCGACAGCACCAGCCAGGAGGCGGCCGTCGTCGCCGACACGCTGCGGCGGGCCCACCTGATCGACGGCGTGCCGTGGCATCGGATGGCGGTGCTCGTCCGGTCGGCGGCCCGTCAGGTGCCGTTGCTGCGGCGCGCGCTGGTCAGCGCGGGCGTGCCGACGATGGTGGCCGGTGACGAGGTGCCGATCGCGCAGGAGCCCGGCGTACGCCCGCTGCTGACGATGCTCAGGATCGCCCTCGACGCGGGCGAGCTCGACGAGGGGGTGGCCGAGGAACTGCTGACCGGGCCCCTCGGCGGCACCGACATGATCGGCGTACGGCGGCTGCGTCGGGCACTGAAGATCGCCGAAAACGAGGCGCTGGCCGCCACGCCCGACAACAACGAGGCGACGGTTGGCGAGTCCGAGAGCGAGCCCGCGAAAGAGGTCACGCATGCGCGTACCTCGGGAGAGTTGCTGGTCGCGGCCGTCAAGGACGCGCGGGAGCTGACCCGGATCGAGCCCCACGTGGCACTCCCCGCCGAACGCGTCGCCAAGCTGCTCGCCGCCGCCCGCCAGGCCGTGCGCGACCACGCCGGCGCCGAGGAGGTCCTGTGGGCCGTCTGGCACGAGAGCGGCCTGGCCGAGCGGTGGACCGAGCTCAGCCTGTCGGGCGGCGCCAGAGGGGCGCAGGCCGACAGGGATCTCGACGCCGTGGTCGCGCTGTTCGACCACGCCGCCAGGTTCGTGGACAGGATGCCCAAGGCGGGCCCTGAGGTGTTCCTGGACGATCTGGCCGCGCAGGAGATCCCGGGTGACACGCTGGCCGAGCGGGCGCCCGACGGTGACGCCGTCCGGGTGCTGACCGCCCACCGGTCCAAGGGGCTGGAGTGGGACGTGGTGGTGGTCGCGGGTGTGCAGGAGGGCGTCTGGCCCGATCTGCGGCTGCGCGGCACGCTGCTGGGCGTGGAGGATCTCGTCGAGCTGGTCGAGGGCGGCAAGCCCAACGCGGCGTCGCTGGCCTCCAAGCTGCTGGCCGAGGAGCGGCGGCTGTTCTACGTGGCCGTCACCCGCGCCCGGCGCAGGCTGGTCGTCACGGCCGTGGGCGGGGAGGACACCGACGAGCGGCCGTCGAGGTTCCTCAGCGAGCTCATGCCGGGCGCCGTCGAGGCCGCCACGGTGGACGACCGGGCGCGGTGGCTGAACATGTCCGCGCTCGTGGCGGATCTCCGCAGCGCAGTAACCGATCCCACTAAATCGGGAAAAATCCGGCACAAGGCCGCCACACAGCTCGCCCGCCTGGCCGCGGCCGGAGTCCAGGGCGCACACCCCAACGACTGGTACGCCCTCACCCCCATGACCGACGACCGCCCCCTGAGCTGGCCCGACGACATCGTCAGGATCTCGCCCTCGGCGGTCGAGAGCTTCACCAAGTGCGGCCTGAGATGGCTGCTGGAGACGGCCGTCGGCGCAGCCGGCACCAGCTCGGCCCAGGGCCTCGGCACCGTCATCCACGCTCTGGCCGTGCTCGCCGCCACCGACCTGCCCAGCGAGGACCTGCTCGGCAAGCGCCTGGACGAGATCTGGAACGAGCTGGACTTCGGCGGCGTCTGGTTCAACCGCAAGCAGCGCCAGGTGGCCGAGCAGATGATCACCAAGTTCTGGCGCTGGCACCAGGAGAACCCACGCGAGCTCGTCGCCCTCGAAGAGGCGTTCACCGCCACGGTCTCCGACGGCGTACAGATCAAGGGCCGCGTGGACCGCGTCGAACGCGACTCGGAGAACCGCGCGGTGATCATCGACCTCAAGACCGGCAGCGCGAAGCCCAAGGCGGGCGAGCTCGACCGCCACCCGCAGCTCGGCGTCTACCAGCTGGCCGCGCTCCTCGGCGCGTTCGCCCGGCACGGCATGACCGAGCCGGGCGGTGCCGCGCTGGTCCAGGTCGGCAAGGCGGCGGGCAAGAACGACGCCTTGGAGCAGACGCAGGGCGCGCTGGCCGACGACAAGAACCCCGGCTGGGCCAAGGACCTGGTCGACACTGTGGCGATCGGCATGTCGGGCCCGTTCTTCCAGGCCAAGGTCAACGACGGCTGCCGCACCTGCGCGGCCAGGTCCAGCTGCCCCGTCAACGACAACGGGGGACAGGTGTGCTGAACCCGGTCGAGCTGGCCGAGAAGCTCGGCATCCTGTCCCCCACCTCCGAACAGTCCCGCGTCATCGAGGCCCCGCTCGAACCCATGGTCGTCATGGCCGGAGCGGGCTCGGGCAAGAGCGAGACCATGGCCGGGCGCGTGGTCTGGCTGGTGGCCAACGGCCTGGTCAAGCCCGAGAACGTGCTCGGCCTGACCTTCACCCGCAAGGCCGCCGCCGAGCTGGCCACCCGCGTCCGCGAACGGCTCACCGGCCTGGCCGAGGCCGGCCTGGTCGAGCCGGGCCTGCTCGACAACGAGCCGACCGTCTCCACCTACCACGCCTACGCCGCCCGTCTGGTCACCGACCACGCCCTGCGCGAGGCCCTCGAACCCACCATGCGCCTGGTCACGCCCGCCGTCTCGTGGCAGCTGGCGTCCAGGGTGGTGGCGATGTACGACGGGCCGATGGACAAGATCGAGCTCGGCCCGCCGTCCGTCACGGCCGCCGTCCTGGAGCTGGCCGGCGAGCTGTCCGAGCACCTGCGCACCGCCTCAGACGTGCGGCGGATCGGTGAGTGGCTCGATGAGAGGTACGCCGCGCTGACCGGCCGGACGACCGTGGCCCAGCGCAAGCCGATCAACGTCCAGGCCGCGCGGAGGCAGCTCCTGCCCCTGGTCGAGGCGTACGAGCGGCTCAAGCGCGGCCGTGAGGTCATCGACTACGGCGACCAGATGTCGCTGGCCGCCAGGATCGCCGCCGGCCACCGGGAGGTGGGCGAGATCGAGCGGTCCCGCTTCTCCGTGGTGCTGCTCGACGAATACCAGGACACCAGCCACGCCCAGCTCGTACTGCTCCGATCCCTGTACGGCAACGGCCACCCGGTCACCGCGGTCGGCGATCCCTGCCAGTCCATCTACGGCTGGCGCGGCGCCTCGGCGGGCAACCTGCGGCGCTTCGCCCAGGACTTCAGGACGAGCACCGGCGACCCGGCCCCGGTACGCCAGCTCAGCGTCAGCTTCCGCAACGGCGATCGTGTCCTCGACGTCGCCGCCCGCGTCCAGCTGCCGCTGCGCATGGAGGCCCGCGAGGTGCCGGTCCTCGTCCCCGGCGCCAACCGCGTCGACCGGGGGCGCGTCACCTGCGCCTTCCATGAGACCGCGGAGGACGAGGCGAAGTGGATCGCCGACGGCATCCACAAGATCCTCGGCCAGGAGTTCGCGCCCGACGGCCTGCCCTGGGGCGAGAAGGAACGCAAGAAGACGCTCGCCGTACAACCCCAGGATGTGGCGATCCTCGCGCGTAAGCGGTCGCAGTTCCCCGCGCTGCGCAGAGCTCTCGAAGAGCGCGACATCCCGGTCGAAGTGGTCGGTCTCGGTGGGCTGCTGACCGTGCCCGAGGTCAACGACATCGTCGCCACGCTCAGAGTCCTGTACGACCCGACCGCCGGCGACGCCCTGGCCCGGCTGCTGGCCGGACCGCGCTGGCGGGTCGGGCCCGCCGACATGCGGGTGCTGGGCGAGTACGCCAGAGAGCTGACCCGCGAGGCCCGTGAGACGCGCCACGAGCAGGACCCGCTGGACCAGGTGGTCGCCGACCTGGCCGAGGAGCGCGGCAGCCTGATCGACGCGCTCGACGAGCTGCCCGACAGGGAGGCGTGGCTGGAGGCGTTCTCGCCGCTGGCCAGGACCCGGCTCGTCGCGCTGGCGCAGGAGCTGCGGCAACTCAGGGCGCACACCGCCCAGCCGCTCCCCGACCTGATCACGGAGGTGGAGCGGCGGCTGGGCCTCGACATCGAGGTGGCGGCCCGGGGCGGCACGGTCAGCGCCTTCGCCGCAAGGGCCGACCTCGACGCCTTCCAGGACGCGGCCGCCAGGTTCGCCGGCGACGCGGAGGATCCGACGCTCGGCGCGTTCCTGGCCTATCTGCAGGCGGCCGAGACCGAGGAGTTCGGGCTGGAGGCCGGACGGGTCGGCGAGAGCAACAGCGTCAAGCTGATGACCGTGCACGCCTCCAAGGGCCTGGAGTGGCCGATCGTGGTCGTGCCCGGACTGTCGCAGCTGGTCAGTTCGAAGGGCACGATCGCGACCGGCAGCATGTTCCCCGCGACGCCGGTCATGAACAGCCGCTGGACCGACAACCCACGCAAACTCCCCTACCCGCTCCGCGGCGACGTCGCCGACCTGCCGCGCCTGACGGGGCTCACCAAGGAGGAGCTGGCCGCGTTCGACGAGGGCTGCCGTGACCGCGATCTGATGGAGGAACGGCGGCTGGCCTATGTGGCCGTCACCCGGGCCCACTACCACCTGATCGCCTCCGGCTACCGCTGGGGGAGCGCCTCCAAGCCGCTGGAGCCGTCGGACTTCCTGCTGGAGATCCGCGACACCAGCGACCGGGTCGCGTTCTGGGCGCCGGAGCTCGCCGCCGGTGCGACCAACCCGCTGCTGGCCGAGCCCGCCGAGGCCGTGTGGCCGGTCACGCCGGAGGGCCTGCGCTATGAGTCGGTGCTGGACGGGGCGCGGCTGGTCGAGGACGCGCTGACGGGCACGCTCGCCCCCGCCGAGGACGAGCCGCTGCGCGCCTTCGAGGAGGAACGTGTCCGCGCCTGGGAGCGCGACACCGACCTGCTGCTGCGCGAGCGCGAGCTGCACCGGCGGCGCGGCTCCACCACCGTCGAGCTGCCCTCGAAGCTGACCGTGTCGTCGCTGGTCACGCTGGCCGAGGACGCCCGCGAACTGGCCCGCAGGATCCGCCGTCCCGTCCCGGTCAAGCCCGCGCCGCTGGCTCGTCGTGGCACGTCGTTCCACAAGTGGCTGGAGACGCGCTGGGACCAGCAGCGCCTGCTCGACGACTTCGACCTGGACCTGGTGGACGAGCTGGAAGAGGCCGACGTACGGCTGGCGGAGCTGCAGGAACGCTTCGAGGAGAGCGAATGGGCCGGGCGCCGGCCGCTCGACCTGGAGGTGCCGTTCGAGACCATGATCGCCGACCGGCTGGTGCGCGGCCGGATGGACGCGGTCTTCGAGCTGCCCGACGGCCGTTATGAGGTCGTCGACTGGAAGACCGGCGCGCCACCACGCGGGAAGGCCGCCCGCGCCGCCTCGGTGCAGCTGGCCGCCTACCGGCTGGCCTGGTCACACCTGGCGGCGGTGCCGCTGGAGCAGGTGGGGGCGGCTTTCCACTATGTCCGGATGAATCAGACCGTCCGCCCGGTGAACCTGCTTGATGCCGACGGCCTGGTCGCGCTTATAGAGGCGGTTCCCATCTCCTAGGTCCCGGCATCTTCCGCCTCCCCCGGAGGGCGTTCCTTCCTAAGGACCCCGGCCACGAGGGGCCGTTTCCTTCAGCTCCCCCGGAGGGGGTATCTCCAGAAGGACCCCCGCCACCGCGGGCCGTCACAGGGACCGAGACCGTCGTGTGACGGGCCTAGTCCCGCAGGTAGTGGAAGCCCGGCTTGGGGTGCATCAGGAAGTCGTGGTGGGAGATGTTCCAGGCATAGGCCCCGGCCATCTCGAACACCACCGTGTCCCCCACCCGCAGCGAAATAACGACTTTTCTGGCGAAAACGTCTTTCGGGGTGCACAGCTGACCGACCACCGTCACCGGCTCATCCGCCAGAGCAGGACCGGAGCCTGTGGGCAGCACCGTGAAGGGCTGGTCGTGCCCCTTGGTGACCGGCGTACGCAGGTGGTGCGTGCCACCCAGCACGATCGCGTACGCCTCACCGCGTACCCGCTTCACGTCCACGACCTTGGTGACGTAGTAGCCGCAGTACGCGGTAAGCGCCCGCCCCGGTTCGATCCGCACCAGCTGCCCGGCCCGCCGCAGCGCCGCCAGTCCGGCGCCGTAGGCCGCCCAGTCGAACCGGGACTCCGGCGCGGCGTAGGAGACCGCCATGCCGCCGCCCAGGTTGACCTCGTCGTACTCGGTGTCCAGCAGCGTCTCGGCCAGCCGCAGGAGCTCCGGAGCGTCCAGGCCGCTGGCCAGGTGGCTGTGCAGGCCGCGCAGTCGTACGCGGTCGGTGAAGAGCGGCAGGCACTCGCGTACACCCGCCTCGTCCATGCCGAACGGCCCGCTCATCGTCAGCGCCGCGCCCTCGACCGGCAGGTCCGGGTTGAGCCGGAGCAGGACGTCGGTCTTGCGGCCGGTGGCGAGCAGGCGGCGCAGCTCGTTGGGCGACTCGACGTGCAGGCGGTGGCAGGGCAGGCGCAGCTCGGCGTCGGTCTTGCCGGGGCCGCCGAGGGCCAGCGGCTTGCCGGTCGTGCCGGGTTTGCCGGGGAAGAGGGCCGACACGTGGGCGTGTTCGCCGCCGGACGACACCTCGAAGCCGTCCACGTGCTCGGCCAGCGTCCTGAGCAGCTCGGTGTCGGGATTGGCCTTGACGGCGTAGTACAGCTCGACGCCGGGCAGCGCCCGCCGTACCGCCGAGGCGTGGTCGTGCAGCGCGGGCAGGTCGTAGAGGTAGGCGGGCGCGTCACGGAGCCGCAGGGCGGCTTCGCGGACTCTCGTCGTGATCACGCGAGCGGGTTCGCGATCGGGACGTATCCGGCGGTCCGGTCGGCGGCCCTGGACCAGCGGACCGTCAGGTTCGCCTTGGCCGGGAGCGGCGCGCCGGCCAGCAGATCGGACAGCGGGAGCGGCCAGCCGAGCGGCCCGGCGTGGCGGGCGAGCACGTCCCGGGCGATCCGCCACAGCTCGCGCAGCAGCTCGTCGTCGTCGCCCGCCAGCGTGGCGGCGATCTCGGTGAGATGGTTGACCAGCAGGCAGTAGACGACGCGGGCCCAGCCGCGCTCGGCGTCGTAGCTCAGGGCCTCGGCCACCTTCGCGGGTACGTCGTCGAGCGAGTGACGGCCGGTGACCAGCTTGGTGCCCTCCAGGTCGCGGAAGACTGCCTCGACGGGCAGCCCTGAGGGGTCCAGGCCGACGAGGACGTTCTGCAGGTGTGGTTCGAGGATCACCCCGTGCGTGAAGTACAGCTCCAGCACCGGCGGCGCCACCACCGAGACATAGGCCGTCCACCACGCGAGCGGATCGCCGGTCGGCGCCTCGAGCGCGAGGGCCCCGGACAGGACCGGAGTGACCCCGGGGGAGCACACGGACCACGGGCTGGCCCGGACGATCACGCCGAGCCCTTCGAGCAGGCGGGTGCCGAGCGCGGCCGAGCGGTAGCCCGGCTCGGGCAGCCACCGGGTGCCCGGATGCGTGGCCGAGACCGCCTCGAACACCGGCGTCAGGCGGGAGGTCAGCTCAACCGCTCCGGCCAGCTCGTACCAGGCGTTCTTGCGTACGCAGTTGGTGATGCGGACATCGAGACTGAACTTCAGGCACGACTCCGCCGCAGGCGCGTAGACGGTCCGCACCGACGAGGTCGGCACGGCCACGGGGCCGGGGCCCAGGTCGATCAGCTCGGCGCCGTACGCCGGGCGCAGCAGGTCCAGCTGCCACGGGTGGGCGGGCAGCAGCCGGTAGCCGGACGGCGCCTCGCCCAGCAGGTCGAGGGCCGAGGCGTCGCCTTCCTCGGCGAGCACGTCCGCGCGGACACCGAGCAGCCGTACGGGGAACTCGGCGTGCGCCTCGGGCGCGAACCGCAGCCAGTCGGCGCCACCCCGCGACTTGGGGCTCGGGTGGAACCGGTGTCCGTAGACCAGCGCCTGCTCGGAGGCCAGCCACGGATCGGCGGGCGCCACGGCCTCGGCCCTGGCCGCCAGGATCGCGGCGACCGCGTCACGGCTCGCGGCCACCTGCCCGGCGAACTCACCGTTGGCGGCCGACCCGTTGGACGCCAGCCCGTTGGCTGCCGGGCCATCGAAGTCCGGGCTGGTGAAGTCCGGGCCATCGAAATCCGGCGCCGCCTGCCCGGTCAGGTCGGCCTCCGCCAGCCGTACCAGCTCGTCGGTCGTGAGAGGCCGCCAGGCACCACGGTCCAGGCGCTCAGGCCGGCCGTCGAAGCGCAACGCCGCACCGCCGTACGTACGGACCCGCAGCAGCGTGCCCCCGACCCTCAGCAGCAGGTACGGCGGCGCGGGCCAGACCAGGCCGCGCGGCCCGGCCACCTCCCGGACACAGCACCGCAGCAGGGCGCCCAGCGTCGCCTCCTCCGCCAGCGCGGCCGGTGATGAGGCCGGTGAGGTCGGCGGAACCGCCGAGACCTGGTTGGCCGGCGAGTCGAGGACCAGACCGTGCATTCAAGCTCTCCTCAGATAGTTGGGCCCGCTGGTGCCGTAGAACTTGTTGATGTCCCGGGCCCCGGAGCGTTCCTTGGCCACGAGAGTCCCCGCGGTGATCATCGACTTGCCGGTGAGCCTGGCCGCGTCGAGCGTCCTGGCCCGCAGCAGCCGGGCCATGGGGTCGTCGCCGTACTCGTCGAGCGCCTCGGCCAGCGTGTCGCGCAACAGGGCGGCGGCCCGGTCGGGCGGCAGGGCCCCGAACACGACGGCCGCCGCCGCCAGATGCAGCGTGATGGTCACGAACACGTCGGCCAGGGCGTGCGGGTCGTCCGTGAACATCCGTTCGTCGGCGAACGCGGGCACCTCGACACCCGCCGCGGCGAGCCTCGAAGGGGACGCCAGCAGCCCGTCGTTGTCCTTGACCAGCAGCTTCATCCGCCCGTCCTGGAACACCAGCGACAGGTTCTGCTGGTGGGCCTCCAGCGCGACGCCGTAGCGTACGAACAGCCGTACGTTCCACCGCAGCAGGAGGCGCAGATAGCCGGGCAGCACGTCGCCCACCTCCTGGAGCACACCGGGGGCGTTGAACGCGGCGACGGGCACCATCCGCCCCTCCGGCAGCCGCCGAACCATCCAGGCGAGATACTCGTGCCCGGCGTGCGCGTAGGTCTGTTCGTCGGCGACCAGCACGTCAGGGTCGGCCAGGCGCCGCAGCAGCAGCTCGGCCATGGCGCCGTCGCGCAGGGTGCCGGGCTTGATCGACCGCCGGTTCCGTGCCCCCAGGGTGCTGGTGGGCAGGGGCAGCTTGAGGTGGGTGCGATCGTCGAGCTCCACGGTCCGCATCGACAGTGTGGGCCGCACGGTCAGCCACGGCTCGCCGAGCAGCCGCACCCCGTCGATCTTCCTTACCTCGTCGACGGTGAGCGGATGAACGGGAAACAGCACCTCGTCGGCCCGCAGCTCCTGGATCGCGTGCGGACGTGCCTCGTGGGTCGCGTGCGGATGGGCCGGAAACGGCGTCGGCACGGCGGTGGAGCCCGGCGTCAGCAGGCGGCGGGGCACGGCCGCCCAGCGCAGTTCGAACGACGGCGCGAACTCGGGCGCGTACGCGGGCAGCGCGGCGGCGGGCACGCCCAGCCGCGCTCGGGAGGTCGGATAGACCGGATGGTCGACGAACGCCGCCAGCGACTCGTAGGACGGCCGCCGGGCGAGCACCTCGGCCCTGTGTACGTCGTGCAGCTCCAGCGCCGCCAGCGCCTGCGCGCACTCCTCGGCGAACGCCGCCACACCCGGCGCGTCGGCCGGATCGGCCACCTCGGCCAGCGTGCCGAGCACCTCCGCCAGCCCCAGCCGCTCGTCGGGACCGACCACGAAGTCCTGGAACAGCAGCCCGGGCACCAGCCGTACCCGGCGCCCGCCGGCCAGCTCCAGCTCCACGCCGTCACGGCTCCTGGCCACCCGCGCCGACAGCCCGCCGTAGTCCTCGCGCAGCAGCGCGTCCAGCACCCGCCTGGCCAAATACGCCTCGCGCGAGCTCATCCCACGGCTCGCGGCCTCCCGCGTACGCCTCTCACGATCCGCGGCCTCGCCCGTGCTCATCCCACGGTCCACGGCTTGGCCGCACGGAAGTCCTCGATGGCCGCGTCCACCCGCGCCCGGTCCGGACCGACGGCCCGGATGACGCCGAGATAGTCGCGGTTCGTATGGGTCTGTTCGACGACATCACCCACCGCCCGAAGCGGCCGGTGCCACAGCCGTACGCCTTGGGAGACCAGCTCCTCCGCCCCCGGCGCCGCCGTGATCGTCCCCGACCGGTCGGCGACCAGGCTGACCGCGCTGCCGTACCTGGACGTATCCGGCACAGCAGGCACGGCCTCACCCAGATGCACCCGCAGGATCCACTCGAACACCGGCACCCCGAGCACGTCGGCCAGCAGGAAGTCGCAGTGGTCGCCGATCACCCGATAGTTCACCTCGACGATGCGCGGCCCGGCCGGGGTGACGATGTATTCGGTGTGGCAGGCGCCGAACCCCACCCCGAGCGCCGCCAACGCGCCCAGAACGTGCTCACGGGCTCCATCGGGCGGCGTCCAGTCCAGCCGCTCCTCGATGAAGTGCGGCAACGGCCCGAGCGTCGTACGGAATCCGCCGAGCACCCGTACCCCGTCGCCGTCCCCGAGGGTCTCCAGGGTGCGCAGCGGCCCCTCCAGGTACTCCTCCACGACCAGCGCCTCGCCGGGCCGCCGCTTCCTGACCTTCGCCACCGCTCCGGCCAGGTCCCGCTCGACCAGCAGCACGTCCTCGCTCGCGACCCCCTCGCGCGGTTTGACGACCAGCGGGTACGGCAGGTCGCCGGGCACGGGGTCACCGGGCGCCAGCCGTACGGACGAGACCCGTTCGACCCCCGCCTCGGCGAGCCGGCGGCGCATCAGGAACTTGTTCTTGGCCGCCAGGCAGGCCCGCCAGTCCTTGCCGGGCAGCCCGAAGTAGGCCGCCGCCAGCGCGGTCTCCGCCTGGAGGTGGTCGGAGTTGGAGAAGATCGCGTCCGGCCGGCCGAGCTGCTCGATCGCGTCGATCACCGCCCGCGGATCCCGTACGTCGCACCCGACGGCACCGGGATGCCGCTCCGGCTGGTCGGTGAGAATCGTCACACGACAGCCCAGGGCTTCGGCGGCGGGCAGGAACCCATCGGTCACGGAATCAGTGGGTTTGAGCGCGGTCAGGTAGAGCCGCAACGCGAGATACCCCCGGAGAATCAGGTAAGCCTAACCTAACTCGCTGATCCTAGCCGTTGGGAGATCATCCCGGATACAAGACCCCACATTCGGTGGCGGTCATAGGATGACATGGGATTTGGGAAGGGTGGGGCCCGTGCAGACGAGGGTGGAAGAGCAACTCATCGGACCGCTGCTCCTCGCGCGCGGCACCATCGACAGGTCGTCCGCGCTGCGGGCGAACGCCGGTTGGCTGGAGCGTGCCTGGGCGGATCCGGCGACCAAGGTGCTGGTGATCGACGATGGCCGGACGCTGGTCAAGCGCGCCGGCGACGAGGTGCACGCGGTCCTCTACGCGCCATCGGAGGCGCCGCCGGGCGAGCGCTACCTGCTGGGAGTCGAGGACGGGACCGCCTACTTCGCGGTCGCCGCGCCGCTGCCCGGCTCGCGGGCCGGCGACGTCAACGGCCGCGTCACGATGCCGATGAGCCTGCGCGACACGGCCGAGGGCGAGCTGGTCGTCGCGGGCCTGCGCCAGGTGGGCGGCCTGCTGGGCGACCGCGACGCGGGGATGCTGGTCTACGCGGTGGCGCTGGAGGCCTGGCACTCGACGCACGAGTTCTGCCCGCGCTGCGGCAGCCGTACGGACGTGCAGGCGGGCGGCCACATCCGGGTCTGCCCGCGTGACTCCAGCCAGCACTTCCCGCGCGTGGACCCAGCGGTGATCATGCTCGTCCGCGACGAGGACGACCGCTGCCTGCTGGCCCGCGGCCCGCAGTGGCCGGAGGGACGGCTGTCGATCCTGGCCGGGTTCGTGGAGCCGGGGGAGTCGCTGGAGCACGCCGTGATCCGCGAGGTGGCCGAGGAGGTGGGCGTCACCGTCGTCGACCCTCGCTATCTCGGCAGCCAGCCGTGGCCGTTCCCGCGCAGCCTGATGCTCGGCTTCTTCGCCCACGCCACCACGACGACCCTCACCCCCGACGCGGAGGAGATCGCCGAGGCCCGCTGGTTCTCCCGCGAGGAGCTGGTGGAGGCCCTGCAGTCGGGCGAGGTCCGCCTGCCGCCACCGGTCTCGATCGCCCGCCGCCTCATCGAGACCTGGTACGGGGGACCGCTTTCAGGGGACTGGTAAGTCACTCGGCGAGCGGCGCCATACTCAGCGCGGTGCTTCAGCTCAAGGTCGACATCAAGCTCCTGGAGCACAAGCTCGACAGTCACCTGAACTAGGAGGCCTGGGCGCACCAACCGCCCAGGCCCTCGTGGCCATGCTAGGCCACTCTTCTCGGGCTCCAGCTTCTCCGCTGGGGCCCGAGCCCATCAGACAAAGACCTCAGGCCGCCTCGAGAAGCGCCTTCACCTCGCGGGCCGACGGGTTGGTGCGGACCACCCGCCCAGCGGGGGTCTCGATCACCACAGTGGGCACCACTTGGTTGCCGTTGTTGACGCTCATCACGAACTCGGCGGCATCGGGGTTCCGCTCGATGTCGATCTCGTCGAAGCTGATCCCCTCACGGGTGAGCTGCGACTTGAGTCGCTTGCAGGGACCGCACCAGGTGGTGCTGTAGACCGTGAGCGCCATGTGGACATCCCTTCGAGGCGTAAAGCAGGCGGTCGGTGCAACAATCTGGACGCCCCGGGTAATCCCTAGCCGATGCGATCGGCGATCCACTCCTGCACCCGCTCGGCCACGCCCACCTCGCGGTAGAGAGGTGCGCTGTGCGCGACGCCGGGTGAGGTGAAGATCGTCACAGGCACGCCGACCTGGCCGAGCATCTCCTTGAGCAGCTGGCTCTGCGCCGGCGGCACGAACTCGTCCGTGGAGTGCACGGTCAGCACCGGCGCGTCGTTGTGGCTGGCGTGCCAGGCCACCTCCATGCTGGCCCAGACGCGCGAACACTTGCCCCTGGGCAGGCACCCCCCGGCCAGCTTGATCGCCGAGGCGCGCAGCTTGCGCTTGTACGGGTCCGTGGAGGTCGCGCCGTCGGCGTACGCGCGCAGCGGCGAGATGATCGGCGAGAGCCCGACCACGCCCTTGAGCCCCCGCTGCCCGTCGCCGTACGTGCCGACCGCCGCGGCGATGTGCCCGCCCGCCGAGAAGCCCACCACGACGTAGTTGTTCGGGTCGAACGACCAGCGCTCGGCGTGCTTGCGCGCCAGGGCGATCGAGGCCATAGCGTCGATCCGCTGCGCGGGCCACGACGCCTCGCCGGAGAGCCGGTAGTTGATGTTGAAGACCGTGTAGCCGAGATCAGCGTAACTACGGGCGATCTCGGTCATCTGTTTCTTGTCGCCGCTGGACCACCAGCCGCCGTGGATCAGGAAGACGCCAGGTCGCTTGGTACCGTCCGAGGTCCACCACACGTCCATGTCCTGGCGGCGGCGCGAGCCGTACGAGACGGTCTCGGTGGATAAACCACTGAGCCCGTACGGGTCGGGGGACGTGGTCGACACGGGGCTCGGTGTCGGGTCCTTCGTTGCCTGCGCCGACATCGGTGTCAACGTGACGGCAGCGAGCGCGACAACGCTCACGAGCACCGCAGTTCGCACGGCCTGCCCTTTCCCCCATGCAGTTGGTCGGGCCCCATTGTGGGGGAAGAGACCAGTTCTTTGCATCTTTGCACGATTCGGACGACGGGCGGCATGTTGCCAGAATGGAGCCCTTCACCGCCACTGGCTGGGAGGATTGACAGGTGACCAACGTGGACGATGTCCTGTCCGGCCTCGACCCGGAGCAGCGCGAGGTGGCCGAGGCCGTACGCGGTCCCGTGTGCGTTCTCGCAGGTGCGGGCACGGGTAAGACCAGGGCGATCACCCACAGGATCGCCCACGCCGTACGCAGCGGGGTCGTCGACGCCCCCAGCGTGCTGGCGGTGACGTTCACCACACGGGCGGCGGGGGAGCTCCGGCAGCGGCTGCGGGCGCTGGGGGCGCCGGGGGTGCAGGCGCGGACGTTCCATGCCGCGGCGCTGCGGCAGCTCACCTACTTCTGGCCGCGGGTCATCGGCGGCGAAGCGCCCTCGGTGATCGAATCCAAGCTGCCGATCCTGATCGAAGCCTGCCGCCAGATCCGGAAAAATCCGGACCGGTCCGAGCTGCGGGACATCGCGGCGGAGGTCGAGTGGGCCAAGGTCACCCAGGTCGGCCCCGAAGACTACGCCGCGGCCGCCGCCAAGTCCTCCAGGACGCCTCCGGTGCCCGCCGAAGAGGTGGCCCGGCTCTACGAGGCGTACGAGCGGATCAGGCGCGAGCGGCACCTGGTCGACTTCGAGACGATCCTGGAGCTGACCGCCGCGGTGATGACCGAGCACCAGGAGGTCGCCACGCAGATCCGCCAGCAATACCGCTACTTCGTCGTCGACGAGTACCAGGACGTCAACCCGCTGCAGAAGCTCCTGCTCGACACCTGGCTCGGCGGTCGCGACGACCTGTGCGTGGTCGGCGACCCCAACCAGACCATCTACTCCTTCACCGGTGCCTCGCCGCGCTACCTCACGGGCTTCGCCGTCGAACACCCGAAGGCCACCGTGATCAAGCTGGTCCGCGACTACCGCTCCACCCCCCAGGTGGTGAACCTGGCCAACCTGGTCATCGCCAAGGGCCGCTCCCCGCACCGCCTCGAACTCGTCGCCCAGCGGCCCGACGGCCCCCGGCCGGTCTTCGCCGACTACGACGACGAGCCCGCCGAGGCCGCCGGAGTCGCCAGGGCGATCAGGAAGCTGCTCGACCAGGGCGTCCAATCCCGCGAGATCGCTGTGCTGTTCCGCGTCAACTCCCAGTCGGCGGCGTACGAGGAGGCCCTGTCCAAGGCCGAGATCCCCTACGTCCTGCGCGGCGCCGAGCGCTTCTTCGAACGCCCCGAAGTGCGGCACGCCGTCGTACTGATGCGCGGTGCCGCCAGATCCGCCTCCGAGGAACCGCTGGCCACGGAGGTCCACCACATCCTGGCGGGCGTCGGCCTGACGCCCACGGCCCCGGGCGGCGGCAAGGCGCGCGAGAAGTGGGAGTCGCTCAAGGCGCTGGCCGACCTCGCCGAGGACATGGCCGCTGAGGGCGCCGACCTCGCCGCCTACGTCGCGGAGCTGGAGCGGCGCGCCTCCGAGCAGCACGCCCCGCCCGTGGAGGGCGTCACCCTGGCCTCCCTGCACGCCGCCAAGGGACTGGAGTGGGACGCGGTCTTCCTGGTCGGCGTCACGGACGGGATGCTGCCCATCGTCTACGCGGAGACGCCGGAGCAGATCGAGGAGGAGCGGCGCCTGCTCTATGTGGGGGTGACGCGGGCGCGGGAGCACCTGTCGATCTCCTGGGCCCTGGCACGTGCGCCCGGCGGCCGCAAGGGACGCCGCCCGTCCCGCTTCCTCGACGGCCTCACCGGCCGCCCCGCGCGCGCCGCCACTGTCGGGTCCGGCGTCGGCGTCGGTGTTGGCTCCGGTTCGGTTACACGTGAGCGGCGGTCGGTCGCCGTTACGGTCAGCTGCCGGGTGTGCGCCAAGACGCTGGTGGCGGCCACGGAGCAGAAGCTGGGGCGGTGCGTCACCTGTCCGGCCGATTACGACGAGGCGCTGCTGGAGCGGCTCAAGGCCTGGCGCGCCGCCACCGCCAAGGAGGCCAAGCTGCCGCCGTACGTGGTGTTCACCGACGTGACACTGCAGGCCATCGCTGAGCGCGCGCCGGTCACCGAGCAGGACCTTCTGTCTATTACGGGCATCGGCCGCGTCAAACTCGACCGCTACGGGGATGCCGTGCTCGCGCTGTGCCGCGCGTGAGCCTTTTTAATACGGCTTTTGTACGGCAGGCACGGGAAGGCGCCAACCCCCGTACATGGCTGAGGGCCCTCCAGGGATACGGTTACCAGCTTCCCCGGCGGCCCGCCGTTACGTCGCGTCCCTTGGCCGTGTCCGTGGTCCGCTGCGGCCTTTCAGCCGGTTGCTCCATTCGCGTGGCGTACCCGGTCTCTGGAAGAGATCAGCTGTAAAGGGGTGCCGGGTTGGTGGGAAGTGTGGGGGCACGCCAGACTTAGGGGCTAATAGTGGTTGGTAGGGGGATTCGTGAACGAGGCGTTGAAGGAATTGCTCGATCTGCTCGACCTGGAGCAGATCGAGCTCGACATCTTCCGTGGCCGTAGCCCGGAGGAGCGTATTCAGCGCGTCTTCGGCGGGCAGGTGGCCGCGCAGGCGCTCGTCGCCGCCGGTCGTACCGTGCCTTCCGACCGGAACGTGCACTCGCTGCACGCCTACTTCATCCGCCCCGGCGACCCGTCCATCCCGATCGTCTACAACGTCGAGCGGTTGCGTGACGGGCGGTCGTTCACCACGCGCAGGGTCCAGGCGATCCAGCATGGCAAGGCCATTTTCACCATGTCCGCGTCGTTCCACGTCTTCGAGGAGGGCGTCGAGCATCAGGCGTCCGTGATGCCGGTCGTACCCGATCCTTCGACGCTTCCGACCTTTCAGGAGCGGATGGCGGAGATCGTCGGCGACAACTCCGAATACAAGGAGTGGCTGTCTCGGCCGCGGCCGGTCGACGCGCGCTATGCCTCGCCCCTGACATGGGAGGCGCACCGCAACCCCGAGTTGCGCAGCGCCGAGACCAACGTGTGGTTCCGCTACGACGCGGATCTCCCCGACGATCCGCTGCTGCACGTGGTGCTGGCCGCCTACGCGTCCGACTTCACGCTGGTCGACACGATCCTGCTCGCGCACGGCATGGCGTGGGGCGCGTCCGATGTCATGGGGGCCTCGCTGGACCACGCGATGTGGTTCCACCGGCCGTTCAGGGCGGACGACTGGTTGCTCTACGCACATGAGTCCCCCTGGTCCGGAGGAGCGAGGGGGCTTGCGCGGGGTGAGATGTTCACTGCGCCCGGTGACCTCGTCGTCTCCGTCGTACAGGAGGCCATGATCCGCGTGACAAAGTCACAAAATCGCAGGTAGAAAATATGTTGCCGGGTCTCGGGTTCCCGGTTTAGGGTCATGGTCAAGCGAGTCGGGCGGTCCTGCCCGACGATCCCAGAGTGGAGGTGAGTCCCAGTGATCAGCATCAACATGTCGGCCACGCCGTGGCTCGCCTTCGCATGTCGTGACCTGGTGAGGCTCGCCGATGGGCCGGCCAAGCCGCGGCAGCAGAAGTCTGCCCGTCGCCAGGAGCCCGCCGTGTTCGCGCATGCCCGCTATGCAGCGGCCGCGCCGAGCGCTCCTGTGTACGTGGCAGCAGCCAGTGAATTGCCGACCCAGCAGATCACCAAGGGTGGACTGCGTGGTCCGCATCCCTGGAGGGATGTGCCGGTCATAACCTGACCGGCAACAAGCCTCCAGGCCGCGGATCCGCAGACGGATCCGCGGCCTCTTTGTTTGTCCGTGATCCCCGACCACCCACGAGGTGCCCGACCGAGATCAAAAAGATCGATCAGAAGGAGAACGTGATGGGGGCGAAGACGATCATGGACCTGATCGACGAAGCCAAAATCCCCTGTCGTACCGACCCTGACCTGTGGTTCGCAGAGTCGCCGGAGGACGTGGAGTTCGCGAAGGCGCTCTGCGGCGGCTGCCCGATCCAGAAGGCCTGCCTGGCTCGCGCGCTCGAGCGCGAGGAGCCGTGGGGCGTCTGGGGCGGCGAACTGATCCTCCGGGGAGCCGTTGTTCCCCGCAAGCGGCCCCGCGGTCGTCCGCGGAAGCACCCGGTCGCTGCCTGACCCACAATCCCCCCGTCCCCATCGAGCAGAAAGCAGACAGACAGATGAACCCGTTCTCCACGAGGAGCCTCAAGGTGCCGTATCTCTACCATGAACTGGTAAATGACCGAATACAAACCCTCCACCGCGAAGCCGAGGAGCAGCGTCTCGCCGCCCGCATCCGTCGTGTGCAGCGCGCACGCCGCGATGTCGAGCGGGCGAACGAGCGCCTCAACCGGGCTCTTGGCCAGGGGGTCTGACATGGGAGATCCTGCCGCCGGCGCAGGATCTCCCGTTGCGGGCTCTTAGTTGATCCAGCGGTTTTTCCACGCAGTCGATCTAGCTAGCCAATTGTTCCGTTGATCCACGCGGAGTGAGTGAGCGGCCGGGCGCATCCAGCGCCCGGCCGCTGTTCGCGTTCAGGGATCGACGCATCCAGCGCCTGGCTCGCGTCGCGTTCAGGGGCCGACGCATCCGCAACCACTGATCGGGGTCGCTACGGTCGTCGGGTCCTTCGCGGCCGTTTCGACGTCGGCGAGCATCTTCGCACGTTCTTCGGGCGAGATGAACCGACCGCGGGCGACAACGGCGTGGATCCGCCGGGTGCTGGCGATGTTGTCGAGCGGTTTGGCGTCCAGCACCCGGCAGCTACTGGCCGGGTTCGGCTTCGAGGTAGGCAAGGACCGCCATCACCCGGCGATTGTGGTCGTCGGACGGCGGTAGTCCCAGCTTGGCGAAGATGTTGTTGGTGTGCTTGCCGATCGCCTTGTCCGTGACGAACAGGCGGCCGGCGATCGCGGCGTTGGACATGCCCTCGGCCATCATCGCGAGCACCTCGCGCTCCTTCGGGGTCAGCTCGCCGAGCGGCTGATCCCGTTCCCGGCGGGTGAGAAGTTGGGAGATCACTTCGGAGTCCATAGCGGTGCCGCCCGCCGCCACCCGGCGCACCGAGTCGACGAACTGCTCCACATCGCCGATCCGGTCCTTCAACAGGTAGCCCACTCCGCCGGCATGGTCGGACAACAGTTCGCGGGCGTAGAGCTGCTCGACGTACTGCGAAAGGATCAGAACGGGCAACCCCGGCTGCTTCTTGCGCGCTTCAAGAGCGACGCGCAGCCCCTCGTCCGTCAGTGTCGGCGGCAGCCGTACGTCGATCACGGCCACGTCCGGCTGGTGCCGGATGAGTGCGTCGAGCAGCATCGGCGCGTTGTCGACGGCCTCGACCACCTCGAAGCCGTGCGCCGACAGCAGGCGGACCAGGCCGTCTCTCAGGAGTGCGAGATCTTCTGCGATGACAACGCGCACGGTAACTCCATGGTGAGCTGACTTGGGCCGCCGGGGGGACTGTGTACGGCGAGTGTTCCGTCGAAGGCTGACAGGCGGCGCCGGATGCCGTCGAGGCCGGTCCCGGCCGCCGGATCGGCGCCGCCGCGTCCATCATCGCCCACGGTCAGCCGCAGGATGCCGCCCTCGTGGCGCAGCCGTACCCACGCCTTGGCGGCGGTGCTGTGCTTGGTCACGTTCGTCAGGGCTTCGGCGGCTGCGAAGTAGACCGCGGACTCGACGGGCGGCGCCGGACGGGCGGGCAGGTCGATGTCGATCTCCACCGGGATCGGGCAGAGCAGTGCGGCGGCCTGGATCGCGCCCGTGAGCCCTCGGTCGGCGAGCACCGGCGGGTGGATGCCGCGCACCAGGTCGCGCAGGTCGATGAGGGCTTGCCCGACGGATTCCCACGCCTCTCCTACCAGCTCGCGGATCTGATCAGGGTCGCTTGCGCTCTTGGCCAACCCGAGGTTCATCCGTACCGCGATGAGCCTGGCCTGCGCGCCGTCGTGCAGGTCGCGCTCGATCCGGCGCACCTCGGCGGCCTGCGCGTCGATGGCCGCCGCCCTGGACTCGGTCAGCTCCCTGACCCGTCCCGCCAGGGAGGATGTGGACCGCAGCAGCCGTTCGGTCAGGCGTGCCTGGAGGGTGTGCAGCAACGGGACCGCGACGAGCGTGATCGCCGTGAAGGCCAGGATGGCCAGCAAAAGGGCGAGCGCTATCACCCCGCTGGGTAACCCGATGGACCCCGTCGGCGACGCCGTGGGCAGGCCAACGATCACGCCGGCGAAGGACAGTACCGCCCCGAAGGAGACCAGGCCGATGGTGATCAGGCAGGCCGGTCCGACGACGGCGTGGACGGCCAGCCAGGCCACGTCGCGCGTGGTGGGGTCCCGCCGACGCGCCTCCACGATCTCGTGGCCGAGCGTCCGGGCCGCTCGGGCGCGCTGGAAACCGGTCAGGGCCCGGACCAGGACGAGCACGCGGGCCAGCAGCGGCCGGCCGAGCCCGCCCACAGGGACCAGCAGTGCGCACCCCGCCAGCAGGAGGAGAAGCAGCCACGCCGCCACGCCCGTGGCGGCGTTCACCAGCAGCCCGGCGGGGGCTCGGAAGACGCGCTGAATCCTGCTCACCTCAGCAGTCTGCCCGCTTGGCACCGTGTAGGCGGTAGGCGCAGCCCCACCACGGAGGGGGAGAAATCCCCCCCTTCGTGGTGGGCGCAGGCCGAGGGAAAGAGCCGGGAGGAAGCGCTCCACCAGACCTGGCCACACGTGCTCCAGCGCCAGGACCGGCTGTCCGTCAGGTGACGGCCTTGGGGCAGATGCCTACCGTCGGTGGAGTCCGATCCCCGGCCTCCTGCCGGGGCCGGGACCGTCCCGAATGTCACTGGCGGACTAAGCGGGCATCCGTCGTCCAGCGGGCAGGAGCGCCGGGTCCTCCTGGGCCGACCACAGGCGGGCCGACATCCAGGCGATTCCCGCGGCCGCCACCGCCAGGCCGATCAGATAGACCGGGAGCGGGACCACGTTCCGCAGTGCCCCGGGGATCATGCCGGCCGCGTAGAGCACGACCGCGAGGGCCGGCAGCCTGCCCGCCCGCAGCGCCGCCATGCTGAAGGTCAGAACCCCCGCCAGCAGTACGACCGAGGTGATGAGGAATGCCTGCCCGGTGCCTCCGGCCAGCAGTTCGGCCACCTTGGCGCTGCCCAGGAGCGGGAAGACGTAGTGCAGGGTGTACTCGATGGCGTAGGCCCCGGCCAGGCCCGCGGCGTTGAGCAGGTAGCCGATCAGGCCGAGAGCGCCGGCCGTACCGCGAATGAGCAGGAAGAGGCCGGTGATCGCGAGTAAGCCGGTCAACGCCCCGAAGGGGGCGATGGCGTGGGTTAGCGTTGTCTCCGGCAGCAGGCCCGCGCGGCGGAAGACGTTGATCACCAGCAGTACGGCGCAGGCGAACCCGGCCATGGCGGTGGCGCGGTAAAGAGCCGATGAACGCATGTCAGAGCCCCTATCTCGATGGGTGATAACGCTCGTTATGATGTTCGTTATCGCCCGTTAGGGTAAGGAGGGTGCGGAGAGACGTAAGCACCTCGAAAGAAGTCGGCGAGTTGCGCGGCGACCTGCTCGCTGCGGCCATGCGCGTTCTTCGCGAGCATGGGGCGGCGCACCTGACGCTCCGGCGCGTGGCCGACGAGGCGCGGACGTCCACGATGGGCATCTACACGTGCTTCGGTGGGCGGGCGGGGCTGCTGGAAGCGGTTTATCGGTACGGGTTCGACGTTCTGCGAGAGGCGCTGCTGAGCTCGCTCGACGGCCACTCGCAGCCGTACGAGCGGATCATGGCGGTGGCCTGCGGATATCGAGAGTTCGCGCTGGCCGATCCGGCGCTCTACGCGTTGATGTTCGAGCGGCCGCTGCCTGACTTCGACCCGTCGCCGGAGCTGCGACAGGACGCGCTCGGGCGGACATTCAGCCTGCTCACCGAGGCCATGGCGGGTTTAGCAGAGCCCACCCGGATGGCCTACCTGGTGTGGACCACGATCCACGGCCTCGTCAGCATCGAGCTCACCTGCTCGCTGCGCAGTCCGCTGCCCGGTTGGTTCCTGGATTCGCGGGAGGAGGGCGCGCGCGTGCTCGCCGACGGGGTGAGCGCCCTGCTCAGAGGCCTGCGCCTATCGGCCGAGCCGCCCGGTCCCCGTTAACCCTCCTGGCCGCCGCGGAGATCAGGGCGGTCTGGTCGCGGAGGGCGTCCAGGGTGCCGGGTCGCCGCAGCCCACGTACAGGGCCCGGGCCGGGCTGGAGTGCGCCGGTCAGTATCGCGTGCTTGATCACCTCCAGGGCGACCCTGCCCCGCGAGGACCTGGACCTGGCCTACACCCGCAATGCGCTCAGGGTTTCAAAAGATATCTTACATCGCATCTCGTATATGACCGGAATCTAGGTTACAGTCGCGTGAATTAGGACTTCAGGGACTTTCCCCTGACAAGAAGGGAGATCGTGAGGGGGTCGTCCGATGTGGCCCGAGGACACGGACCACACCGGCGCAACGGCTCCGCTTCCTTGAACCACACACCGGACCGCACGGACCTCGGGAACGCCGTTGGCGCGGCGCCGCCGGGAACGCATTCCGGCCGGTCCGGCGTGGCCACTGCACTGACCTGCAGCATGGAGCTTGAATGCAGTCTAACTCCGCCATGCCCGCCCAGACCGTACCTGCGACAGCGCGGCCCGCACGGTCGCGGCTTCGCTGGACCATCATCGCGCTCTCGGGCGCCGGTCTGACGATCGCCTACCTCGACCGGTCCAGCCTCAGCGTCGCCAGCACGTACATGCAGCACGACCTGGGCTTCGACCAGACCACGAAAGGAATCCTGCTCTCCTCCTTCTTCTGGACGTACGCGATCTTCCAGCTGCCCTCCGGCTGGCTGCTCGATCGTTTCGGCCCGCGAGTCGTCTACCCGATCGCCGTCGTGTGGTGGTCGCTGTGGACCGCCGCCACCGCCCTGACCCGTGGGTTCGGCACGCTGCTGATCTGCCGGCTCGGTCTCGGCATCGGTGAGGCGCCGGTGCAGCCGGCCAACATCAAGGTGGTCTCCGCCTGGTTCCCGCGCAGGGAACGCGCCCTGGCCTCCAGCCTGTTCGACACCGGACAGCAGGTCGGCGTCGCGCTGTCCGTCCCGGTGGTCACGGGGCTCATCGCCGCTTTCGGGTGGCGTACGGCCTTCGTCGTGATCGGCCTGACCGGCCTGGTGTGGGTCATCGGCTGGCTGAAGATCTACCGTTCGCCGCAGGAACATCCGAAGATGTCCCAGGCGGAGCTCGACTACATCGAGAGCGGCGACGCGGCCGTGCCCCAGACCGGCACGCCGATGCGCTGGCTGTCCCTGCTGCGCTACCCCACGGTATGGGGGCTGGTGCTGGGTTACATCTGCCGCTCGGCCACCGGCGCGTTCTTCCTCACCTGGTATCCGAGCTACCTCGTGGAGGACCGGGGATTCACCATCCTCCAACTCGGCGTGTTCGGCTCCATCCCGGCGCTGCTCGGTGTGGCCGCCACGGTCGCGGGCGGAGCCTTCTCCGACTGGCTGGTACGGCGCGGTGTCCCCATCGCCCGGGCCCGCAAGATCCCGATCATCAGCGGGATGCTGCTCGCCTCCACGATCGCGCTGACGACGTTCGTCCCAGGGAACGTGGCTGTCATGGTTCTTCTGTCCGTCAGCAACTGTGCCCACTCCTTCGCCGGTGCGGCCATTCTCAGCTTGCCGGCCGAGGTCGCTCCGTCATCCACGGTGGTCGGCTCGGTCGCGGGCTTCCAGAACTTCGGCTCGCAGATCGGCAACATCATCAGCCCGATCCTCATCGGCGTCTTCCTGACGATCAGCGGTAACTCCTACACCGGGCCGATGCTCTTCGCGGGCGCGATGGCGATTCTTGGCACGCTGATCTACGGGTTCGTCGTGCGGATCCGGCCGCTCAACGAGGGTGCGACACCGGATACGCCCGCAGAGAGCAGGGGTTGATCGATGCTTGACCTGACCGAGAAACTGGCCGACGTCGTGGCCGTCACCGTAACGCCGTTCGACGCGGGCGGCGCCGTCGACCTGGACACGAACGCCAAACTGGTACGAAGGATCGTCGACGCGGGCGTCAACGTGATCACGCCCAACGGCAACACCGGCGAGTTCTACGCCCTTACCCCGGACGAGCGGCGCCAGGTGCTGGAGTCCACTGTGGCCGCCGTCGGAGACGACGCCACCGTGCTCGCCGGGGTCGGCCTCGACGTCCCCGGTGCCATCGAGGCCGCTCGCCACGCCCGTGATCACGGCGTACGCATGGTGATGGTGCACCAGCCTGTCCATCCGTACCTGTCGGTGGACGGCTGGGTGGACTACCACCGCGAGATCGCGGACGCGCTCCCCGACCTGGGCATCGTCCCCTACATTCGCAGCCCGCGCGTCGCCGGCGCGCAGGTGGCGCGCCTCAGTGAGGCGTGCCCGAACGTGATCGGCGTCAAGTACGCCGTCCCGGATCCGGTGCGTTTCGCCTCTGTCGCCCGTGACGCCGGACTGGACCGGTTGGTCTGGCTGTGCGGGCTTGCCGAACCGTACACACCGGCCTACTGGGCGGTCGGCGCCCGCGGCTTCACCTCCGGCCTGGTCACCGCGGCCCCGGAGCTGACGCTGCGGATGCGCGACGCGCTGCGCGCGGGCGACTATCCGGCGGTCATGGAGGTGTGGGACCTGATCCGGCGGTTCGAGGAGTTACGTGGCGCGGACGCCTCGGCCGACAACGTGTCGGTGGTCAAGGAGGCGCTGGCCCAGCTCGGCCTGTGTCGCCGCGACGTGCGTCCACCGAGCCGCCTGCTGCCGCCGGCCGTACGGGAGGAAGTGGCATCCGTGCTGGCGGTTTGGGGAGGGACGACATGAAGGTCGCCGCGCTGAAGACGTACATGCGGCGTGTCGGAGAGCGTCCGCGCCTGCTCGTGAAGATCTAGACCGACGAAGGGGTGACCGGCTGGAGCGAGGCGTACAACCACGGCCCCGACTACGCGCACCTCCCGGTGCTGGAGTACATGTTCCAGCAGATCAAGGGCGTCGATCCAAGGCGAGTCGAGTATGTGGTGCGCAGGCTGATCCAGGAGGCCCGGTTCCCGCCGGGCGCGATCAGGCTGGCCGCGATCTCGGCGATCGACCACGCGTTGTGGGACATCCCCGGGAAGGCCGCAGGGTTCCCGGTGTACCTGCTGCTCGGCGGGCAGGTACGGGACCGCGTCCCGGTCTACTGCGGCGTCTACACCGCCCCCGACCCGTCGGTGTGCCGCGACCTCACGCAATCGCTGAACGAGTAGTACGGCTTCACCGCCTTCACACTCAGCCTGTACCGCCGCGACCTGCACGCCGGGCGCTGGGGGAACGTCTGCCGGGAGGCGGTGGACTAATTCGCCGAGATCCGCTCGATCAGCCCGCCCGAGCGGGAGTACGCCTTCGACGCGCACGCCCGGATCTTCGAGCCGCGCCAGGCGATCCAACTCGGGAAAGCGCTGACCCCGCACGACCCGCTGTGGTGCGAGTAGCCCATCCGGCCGGCCTGGGGGCATTTGCGGCCCAGCTCGACGTGCCCCCGGCCACCGGCGAGTCCCTGTTCCTGCCGCAGGACCTCCTCACCCTGCTGGCGGCGGGGGGCGCCGACATCATCCAGCCGGACATCTGCGTCGGCGGCAGACTCGCGCAGATACGCAGGATCGCCGCCATCGCCGAGGCGCACTTCGTGAGCGTGGCCCCGCACAACCCGATGGGCCCGCTGGCGACAGCGGTGAACGTGCACTTCGCCGCTTCGCATCACGGGCTGAAGATGCCGGAGTACAAGCCCTGCGAGAAGACCTGGAGTCCGGTGCCGTACCTGCCCGTGGACGGTTATCTGGAGCTACGCCCGGATCGGCCCGGCCGGGTGGGGGAGATCGACGAGGCCGCGCTGAAGGCGGACGACTACGTCCACTGGGAGCGCGCCCTGCCCATCCGCCCCGACGGCTCGACCGGCTACGTGTGACGAACCGCTCGCCGTCATGTACGGCGAGGGGCCGCAGCTGGGCTCGGCTGACCGGTTACGGGGTGGCTGACTGCTCGCTGTCATGTACGGCGAGCGGCCGCAGCTGGACTCGGCTGACCGGCTACGTGTGGCTAATCGCTCACCGTCATGAACGGCGAGCGATGGTCACATTTGGGCTCAGCTGACTGGCAGCGCCTCGTCGTCGGGGTCGTCGGCGAAACCCGGGACCCAGCGGATCACCTCGTCTCGAAAGCGGGCCGTGGTGCCCAGTTGACAGAGGACGCCGACGCCCGCCGCGTGCACCCGGTGGATGAGCACGTAGGAGACCGGCAGGTTGAGCTGGCGGACCACGTTGGTGGGGCGGAGGTCGGTGACGCTGGCCGCCTGGGCCTGGAACCATTCGCGGCTGAAGGTGAACTCCTCGACCGCCGTCGGCTCGACGTAGGGGGAGAGGAAGGAGCGCAGGGCGTCGCCGTCCACCTCGATCTCTGGGCGGATGAAGCCCTCGGCGCGCAGGCCCGCGACCACGCTGTCCATGTCGCCCTGGTTGAAGATGCGGGTCAGCTGCCCGAAGGATCTGGGATAGCCGTCGGGCAGGCGGTTGACGGCTCCGAAGTCGAGGACGCCCAGCTTGCCGTTGTCGAGTATGCGGAAATTACCGGGGTGCGGGTCGGCGTGCAGCATGCCGACGCGGGCCGGTGAGCAGAACAGGAAGCGGACGAAGAGCAGCCCCGCGTGGTCACGCTGCTCCTTGGTGCCGTCGGCGATGACCTGGGACAGGGGAGTGCCGTCCATCCACTCGGTGACCAGCACCATCTCGTTGGCGGCGACGACGTCGGGAACGTGGAAGTCGGGGTCGTCCATGAAACCGAGGGCGAACGCGTGCTGGGCCTCGGCCTCGCGCAGGTAGTCGAGCTCCTCGGCGATGCGCTCGCGCAACTCGGCCAGCACCGCCTTGATGTCGAGGCCGGGCATCAGCACGCCGAAGAGCTTGCCGAGCCGCGACAGCTGGGCGAAGTCGCCGAGCAGGGCCTTGCCCGCACCCGGATACTGAATCTTCACCGCCACGTCGCGGCCGTCATGCCAGACCGCCCGGTGCACCTGGCCGATCGAGGCGGCGGCGGTCGGCCGGTCGTCGAACGACTCGAAGTAGTCGCGCCAATCGTCACCGAGCTGCTCGGCGAGCACCTTGTGGACCGTGGCCACGGGCAACGGCGGGGCCGATTCCTGCAGCTTGGTGAGCGTGGCGCGATAGGGCCCGACGATCTCCTGAGGCAAGGCAGCCTCGAAGATGGACAATGCCTGCCCGACCTTCATCGCTCCGCCCTTGAGCTCGCCGAGGACCTTGAAGATCTGTTCGGCGGTGCGCTGCTGGATCTCCTGGGCGACGATCTCGGCCGGTTTGCCGCCAATCCGTTTGCCGAGCCCCAGGGCGGCGCGGCCGGCGTAGCCGAGTGGAAGAGTGGCCAGCTTGGCGGAACGCGTTACGGCGCGGCGCGGCAGATCGCTCACACTGAAGCGCGGCATCGTGGCTGAGACACCGCTTCCCCCCTTCGAGGTTCCCCGTACTGCGTCAGCCCATCGCTTGCGACTGACATGACCATTCTGGGCGATACGGATCGTTTCGCATACAACGACATTGCGGATGCTGGGTCCATGACCTGGTTTTCCACTGCCAATCAGGCATGACGTCCAGTGTGCCGTTGGTCACAACAGGGTCGCGACCGTCGATGTAAGCGAGGGCGTGGCCCGTCGCGGCGGCCGCCACCAGCGTGGCCAGGGTCGCGTCGCAGGCGATCTCGCCGGGTGGGTAGCCGCCCAGTCGCGCGGTGACGATGGGCCACGCGGGGTCGGTGTCACGGCGCGCCAGGTCGAGGCAGTGCAGGCAGGCGGTCTCGCCGGGGAGGACGAGCGGTCCCACGGAGCCGTGGCCCTCGAAGGCGGACACGAGCAGGTGGGGGATGGACAGGACGGTCAAGTCGTTGACCAGTACGCCGTCCAGCGGGGTGACCGGGGCCAGGATCACCAGATCGGGACGGTCGGAGCCGTCACCCAGGTGAGGGCCACCGGCCCGCGCGTCGGTCGACGGCATCGAGGGCGTGCCGGGAAGCGCGGCGCCGTCCGCCAGCTGGGCCGCCGCACGGGAACGCGACGAATTCCCACTTCGCCTACCTGCCCCATCCGTCCCATCGGTCCCAACCGCCGGTCCACCCGGCCTATTGGTCCCACCCGGCCCGCCTGGCCCACCGGGCCGTCCCTCGGCCACGTCGCCCAGAGCCGCCGTGCCTCGGGACACCGGGCCTGGAGTCGCGGGGCCTCGGGCGGTGTCGTTTCGGGCGGCCGGGCCCGGAGCCGCAGAGCCTTGAGACGTCGCCCCCGCCCCCGTGCCTCGGGTGGCCGGGCTTGGAGCTGCTGTGCCTTGAGACACCGGGCTTGGAACTGCGGGTCCTCGGGCGGTGGCGCTTCGGGCGGTCGGGCTTGGAGCCGCAGGGCTTTGGGGCGTAGGTCCTGGAGCGGCCGTGCCTCGGACCGTCGGGGCAGGCGCCGCGGAGCCTCGAGTCACCCGACCTCGGGCAGCCGGACCTGGAGCCATCGGGCCTGGAGCCGTCGGGCCTGGAGCCGTCGGGCCTGGAGCCGTCGGGCCCGGAAGCGCCGGGGCCGGCGGCGGTGGGCTGCCGGAGGTGAGGCGGCGGGCGAGCGCCACCGCCCCGTCCTGGCGGCTCATGCCCAGCTCCGACCACGTCAGCCCACCCGGCGTGAGGTCGCACGGCCGGGTCGGCCCTTCGTCGAAGACACGGATCGCCCCTACCCCGCACGCTGCCAGCAGCCCCACCACCTGCGCCCCCACCCGCCCGGCCCCGTAGACCCGTACCCGCGCCCGCCGCCGCCGCGCGAACGAGCCGCCGCCCAGATCGAGGGCATCGAGGTCGGGAGCCAGGCGATCACGTTCCCCGAGAGACAGGCGAATGGGTGGGAGCGCCGCGTCCTCCAGCACCCCCTGCTCGGCGAGTCGATCCAGCATCGCCCGGCAGTCCGCCTCGGCAAGACCGGCGGCGGCGCCGTCACGCAGCACCTGGCCCAGGTCGCGGGTGCCGTCGAGCCCGGACACCCACCGGTGGACCGAACCCGTCACCAGGACGGCCCGCAGGGGATGCGCCCCCAGTTGCAGGGTCTGCTCGTCGCGGACGATCCGCCGGAGGGCGGGCTTCACACGTGGCCTCATGGCGGGCAAGACTGCCACCCCGAACCAAGATCCCGAGCGCCTTACGAGCCGCCTGTGGATAACTCTCCGCCACCAAGGCCCCGAGCGCCGAACAATCGCACCTCCTGTGGACAACTCCCCGCCGTTACGCTCAGCCCATGAACGCCACGAACCCCACAACCCCCACGAACGAACTCCTGGTGGACCGCAGAGACGACGGAACCGTACTGATCACCCTCAACCGCCCCGACAGACGCAACGCCATGACCGACGGCATGACCGACGAGTGGCGCGAGACCATGGCCGCCCTGGCCGTCGACCCGGGCGTCCGCTGCGTGATCGTCACGGGGGCCGGCACCGCGTTCTCCTCCGGCGGCGACCTGTCCTGGCTGGGGGAACGCGGGGTGGAGACGGTGCCGAAGCTGCGTGACCGGATGCTCGCCTTCTACCGCACGTGGCTGGCCATCACCGAGCTGGAGGTGCCGACCATCGCCGCCGTCAACGGCCCGGCGGTGGGGGCGGGTCTGTGCGTCGCGCTGGCCTGCGATCTCGTGTACGCCGCCGACGACGCAAAGCTGCTGGCCCCGTTCACGAAGCTCGGTCTGCATCCCGGGATGGCGGCCACGTACCTGCTGCCGAGGAGGGCGGAGGCCCTCGGCAGGGAGATGCTGCTGACCGGCCGCACGGTCATGGGACCGGAAGCCGCCGCTAAAGGTCTTATAAATCAATCTTTCCCGAAAAATGACCTTATGTCGGAAGTAGAGGCCATCGCCCAGACCATCGCGCAGAACGCCCCGATTGCCACAAGACTCACCAAGGTCGCCCTGAACCAGGACCATCAACACCTGGACGCCGCTCTGCGCTGGGAGTCTCTCGCGCAGCCGGTGACCATGGCATCTGCCGACATGATCGAGGGACTGACCGCGCATCGGGAAAGGCGCATGCCCAAATTCACCGGGTCTTAATCATCTGACCAGCAGAAACAACCTCTTCCCCTCTGTGGAATTTCGCCAGTCTCGGCTAACGTGCATATGTGCCCCCCGAGACAGTCGAGGTCCGTCGCAGTTCTCGTCGCCGGCGTACGGTCTCCGCCTACCGCGACGGCGACAAGACGATCGTGCTCCTGCCCGCCTGGCTGAGCGGCGAAGACGCTGATGAATGGGTGAGCCGGATGCTCGATCGGCTTGCGGCCAAGGAGAACCGGCGAAGACCGACCGACGAGGCCCTCCTGGAGCGGGCCAAAGAGCTGTCGGCGAAGTATCTCCACGGCAGGGCCATGCCCGCCAGTGTGCGCTGGGTGGACAATCAGCAGCATCGATGGGGATCATGCACCCCGGAGAACGGCACGATCCGGATCTCGACCCGCCTCAAGGGTCTACCTGAGTGGGTCATCAACTACGTGATCATCCACGAGCTCGTACATCTGCTCGTCCCCAGCCACGGCGCCAGGTTCTGGGCGCTGGTCGAACAATATCCCAAGGCGGAGCGGGCGCGTGGGTTCCTCGAAGGATTCTCCGCCGCCGCCCACACGGCACCGGAGGAGTGTTGACGCGCATAGCCGCGGTCCTCGTACGGCAGAGCATGGCGCAGGCCGCTCCGGAGGGCATGGATCCGGACGAGTTCCTGGAGGCCATGGCCGAGGACACCTACGAGATGGTCGCCGGACTCCAACTCGTCACCCCCGTCCTGGTCACCAGCGTCCCGGGGCTCGACGCGATCGTCTGGCCCGGCACCGAAGTGCTCACGATCGACGAGGACGAGCCGCTCAAGGCCATCATGAGCCGGTTCGACGGTGATCAGGCGGTGGTGATCGGCGCCGACGCGCCCGACCTGCCGCCCCTGCTGGTCGGCAAGCTCTTCCGCGAGCTCGGCCGCGCCCAGATCACGCTCTGTCCGGCCGAGGACGGCGGAGCCGTGGCGCTGGCCTGCGGCCTGCCCATGCCCGAATGGGCCGACCCCGACCTCGACGACCCCGACCCGGTGACGACCCTGCGCGCCCAGGCGCCCGGCCGCCGCATGGTGGCCACCGGCCCCGGCTGGCACCGCCTGCGCACCCCCGAAGACCTCACCCGGCTCGACCCCGGCCTGGAGGGCTGGGACAACCTCAGGGCACTGCTCAAGGCGCACTGAGCTCCACGAACCCAAAGCGAACCCAAGAACTCAAGGCACGCTGAGCTCCGCGAACACCGCCCGATGGTCCGTGCGCGGCACGGTGTGCACGCTGACCTCCTTCACGCCCACCCGCTGGTCCACCAGCACATGGTCGATCGTGATGATCGGCGGCACCCGCTTGTTGGCCGGCCAGGTGGGGATCAGCCCCGCCCCGACCTGGGCGGCGGCGTCCTTGTAGCCGCGGGACAGCAGCCGGCGCATGGGTGTGTGGTCGAGCGTGGCATTGAAGTCGCCCGCCAGGACGCGCACGGTGTCACCCGAAGCCGCGGGGAGCCCGTCCAGCGCCTCGATCCACTGCGTCACCTGGGGGCCGAGCGGCGGAAAGGGATGTACGTCCACGAACTCCACCGGCTTGCCGCCGGGCAGCGAGACCATCGCCGCGGGCATGTTGTGCCCGACCGGCGGCACCAGGTTGTAGATCGGCTTGAGCGGATGCTTGGAGTAGAGCCCACTGCCGCTCGCGGACCATTCCTCCTGCAGCACCCGGTAGGGCATCAACCCGGACAGCCCGGCCGCGTCGAGCGCCTCGACGCCGTCGGGCGTGAGCTCCTGGGTGCTCAGCACGTCAGGCTCGTAGCGGCGCACCAGGTCGAGGATCGTCTGCGGGTCGGCCCTGCCGAACAGCATGTTGATGGTGAGCACCCGGAACGGCCGGCCCGCCGTGGTGTCGGCCGTACCCAGGGCCCTGGGCAGGACGGCGAAGCCGAAAGCGGCCGTGGTGAGCAGCGCCACCGCGGTCGCGGCGCGCTTGCGGCTGAGCGCGGCGATCAGCAGCGGGACGAGCGAGCCCGCGGCGGCGTACGGCGTGGCGGTCATGAGCTGGGTGGCCAGCGAGCCGCGTTCGAGCCCCGTCACCCTGGTAAGTGCCCAGGCCGCGAACGGCGTCAGGGCCAGCCAGGTCAGCGTGGTGCCGGGGAACTTACGCCGTTTGCGGGCGGGTGTAACGATCGTGCCGCCGACTGAGCTCTCGGTGTGCACATAACCCCCTCGGAACGGTACGGCCCACGCGGACTCTAACCAAGCGCGCGTGAGTCCGCCGTCAGCGCCACGCGGCCACGTGCGGCCAACCGCCGGGTCGCCTCGTCGGAGAGCTCCGGGATCTCGTCGATCGGAAACCAGCGCAGGTCGAGAGACTCCTCGCTGATCACCGCCTCGGCGCCCGCCGGGGCCACGGCCGCGTACTCCACGTCGAGATGCCAGCTGTGCGGGGGATGGCACCAGACCTGGTGTTTGTCGAGGGCCAGCGGCCCGGGCAACAGCTCCAGATCGGGAATGCCCGACTCCTCCACCGCCTCGCGCAACGCGACGCCCGCGAGGGAGGTGTCGGAGATCTCACAATGTCCGCCCATCGGCAGCCACATGCCCGCCTTCGGGTGCAGCGTCAGCAGCACCCGCGCGCCGTCGTGCGACAGCACCGCGGTCGTCGCCGTGAGATGGCCCGGCACGCACTCGCGCAGCATCGCGTCGTCGTGCGTGCGCAGGTGATCGAGGAACTCGGCGCGCAGCGACTCCTCGCCGGGCGACGGCGCGGTCCAGTCGGAGAGCGTGGCCACCGCGTCCTGGCGCAGGCTCAACTCTGGTCGTCCTCGTCGGGCTTGGCCTCCAGCTTGGAGATGTCCCAGGCGGCCTCGCCGCGGACGAACGCCTCGGGGTCGTCGAGGTCCTCGGCGTGCGGTAGCAGGTCGGGGTGACCCCACAGCGCGTCGCGTCCGTCGACGCCGCGCGCCTCCTTCAGCGCCCGCCACAGCGCCGCCGCCTCGCGCAACCGCCTGGGCCGCAGCTCCAGCCCGACGAGCGTGCCGAAGGTCAGCTCGGCCGGACCGCCAGTCGCGCGGCGCCGGCGTACGGTCTCGGCCAGGGCGACGGCCGAGGGCAGCTTGCCCTCAGCGGCGTCGTCGACCACGGTCGCCACCCAGCCCTCGACCAGGGCGAGCATCGTCTCCAGGCGGGCCAGCGCGGCCTTCTGCCGCTCGGTCTCCTCGGGCTTGAGCAGCGCGCCGCCGCTCAACGCCTCCTGGATGGCCTCGGGGTTGTTGATGTCGAGCCCGCGGATCTGCTCTTCGAGCGCCGAGGTGTCGACCGTTATGCCCCTGGCGTATTCCTCGACGGCGCCGAGCAGGTTGGCCCGCAGCCACGGCACATGCTGGAACAACCGGTGGTGCGCGGCCTCACGCAGCGCCAGATAAAGCCGGATCTCGTCGGCGGGATTGTCGAGGCCCTGGCTGAACGACGCGATGCCGCCGGGCAGCAGCGCGGCCGTGTCGGACAGCGGCAGGCCGATGTCGGTGGTGCCGATCACCTCGCGGGCGAGCGAGCCGAGGGCCTGGCCGATCTGCTGGCCGACCATCATGCCGCCCATCTGCTTGAGCATGCCCATCAGCGGCCCGGCCATCTGCTGGGCCTCCGGAGGCAGGCCCGCGCCGCCGAGCGCACCGCCCATGGTCTCGACCATGCGCGCGGCGATCGGCTCGCAGAGCGTGCGCCAGACGGGGACGGTGTTCTCGATCCACTCGGACCGGCTCCACGCCTGCGGGTTGGACACGCCGCTGGGCAGCGCCGTCGCCTCGTTGAGCCACAGATCGGCCAGGCGCAGCGCCTCCACGATCTGGCGGCGCTCGCCTTCCATGACGCTCGGATCGCTCTCGGCGACCACGGCGTGGCGGGCGATGTTCTTGGCCATGTCCCAGTTGACAGGGCCGGAGCCCTGGGGCGCCGACAGCATGTCGGCGAACTGGCGCATCGCCTGAGCCATCTGCTCAGGGTTGCCGAACATGGCGAACGGGTTCTCGTTGGGGTCGTTTTCGCGACCTGGCAGGTCAGTCACCGCTCTACCTCGTGCAGGATGGAGGAGTCCACATCCGCCACGTTAGTCGTCCTACGGCGGATCAGTGCAAAGTGAGGACCTGGTGCCTACCTCGAAACGCCCGCGCCACCCCGTCGTCGCCGTCACCGGTGCCGCCTCGGGCATCGGCCGCGAGCTGCTCGCAAAGCTCGTATCCTCCGCGGATTTCCGCAGGGTGGTGGCCATTGACGAGGAACGCGGTGACGTCCAGGAAGCCACGTGGAGAGTGATCGACGTACGAGATCCGCTCTTGGCGAACCGCATCTCCGACATCGATGTCCTGGTCCACCTGGCCGGTGACTACGCCGTCGACTCCGATCCCGCCGAGCGGCGCGCGTACAATCTGCGAGCTGCGCAAACGGTGCTCACCGCCAGCGCCGCCGCGCGCGTCCGGCGCGTCGTGCTGGTCACGAGCGCGATGGTGTACGGCGCCGCGCCCGAGAACGACGTGCCCCTGCCCGAGGAGTCCCCGGTCGCGGCCGAACCCGACACGGGGGTCGTGGGCGACTATCTGGAGATCGAGGCGCTCGTACGCAGATCGTCGCGCAGCCACCCCGGCCTGGAGGTGACGGTGCTGAGGCCCGCGGCCGTGGTCGGCCCCGGCATCGACACGGTCATCACCCGCCACTTCGAGTCGCCGAGGCTGCTCACCGTCAAGGGTTGCTCGCCGCGCTGGCAGTTCTGCCACGTCGACGACCTGATCACGGCGCTGGAGCTGGCCGCGCGCGGGGTGGTGACGGGCGTGGCCGCCGTCGGCTCTGACGGCTGGCTGGAGCAGGAGCAGGTCGAGGAGCTGTCCGGATTGCGGCGCTTCGAGCTGCCGGCCGGCCTCACCTTCGGAACGGCGCAGCGCCTGCACCGGCTGGGCATCACCCCGGCCCCCGCGACGGACCTGCACTACGTCGTCTATCCGTGGGTCGTCGACTGCACGGCGCTGCGTGAGGCCGGCTGGAAGCCCGCCTGGACCAACGAGACCGTGTTCGAGCAGCTCCTGGAGCTGCGCGAGAACAGGACGACCGTGGTCGGCAGGCGTCTGCCGGTCAAGGAGGCCACGCTCACCGCCGCGGGCGCCACGGTGGCGGTCATCGGCACCGCCGCCATCGTCCGTCAGGTGCGCAAGAAGCGCCGCCTGTGACTATGTAGGCTCTGTTCGTGGACGTCATCCGGTTGCTCGGGATTCGCGAGACCTCGCTCTCGGTGGACGAGGTGCTGGCCGCTGTGGGGGACCACGCGGCAGGGGGCACCACACTCTTCGTCGGCACCGTACGCGAGCAGGACCATGGCAAGCCCGTGACCGGGCTCTCCTACTCGGCGCACCCCTCGGCCCTCGACTCGCTGCGGCAGGTGGCGGAGAAGGTGGCCGCCGACTTCCCGGTCACCGCCCTGGCGGCCGTGCACCGGGTCGGCGATCTGAAGCTCGGCGACGTCGCCGTGATCGTCGCGGTCGCCTGCCCCCACCGGGGCGAGGCTTTCGAGGCGTCACGCAGGCTGATCGACGACCTCAAGTCCCAGGTTCCGATCTGGAAACACCAAATCTTCGCCGACGGGTCGGCCGAGTGGGTCGGCGCCTGCCAATAAGCTCGTCTTCATGTCGCGACGCGCCTTGACCCTGCTGGTTGCGGGTTTCCTCGTGCTAGCGCTCGGTGTCGCAGGGGCTTTCCTGCCCGTGCCGTACGTCGTACTGAGTCCTGGGCCGACCGAGAACACCATCGGGGAGGTCGACAAGAAGCCCGTGATCACGATCAGCGGGCATCAGACCTTTCCCACGAAGGGCGCGCTACGCCTGGTCACGGTGGCTTACCAGGGTGGGCCGAGCAGCAGGATCGATCTGCTGACCGCGTTGCGCGGCTGGGTGGATCCGACGGTCGCGGTCGTCCCCGAGGAGACCATCTTCCCCAAGTCCCGCTCGCCCAAGGAGGTCGAGGAGGAGAACACGGTCGAGATGACCAACTCCCAGGACTTCGCCACCGCGGCCGCGCTGACCGAGCTCAAGATCCCCTTCGGCATGAAGGTCTCGGTCGCGTCCACGCAGAAGGGCAAGCCGGCCGACGGCAAGCTGAAGCAGGGCGACGAGATCAGCGAGGTCGACGGCAAGCCGGTGGTGAACGTCAAGACCGTCAGCGACGCCGTGAAGGCGCACAAGCCCGGCGACGCCGTGGCTTTCACCGTCACGAGGGGCAAGGACAAGAGCCAGGTCAGCGTGCCTACCGTGGCGGACAATGATGGCCAGGCCGTCGTGGGCGTGATCATGCAGGAGAGTTACAAGTTTCCGTTCAAGGTCGACATCAACGTGGGTGATGTCGGCGGGCCGAGCGCTGGGCTGATGTTCTCGCTCGGCATCCTCGACAAGCTGACCCCCGGCGAGATCACCGGCGGTAAGGACATCGCCGGCACCGGCACCATCCAGGCGTCAGGCGAGGTCGGACCCATCGGCGGCATCGCCCAGAAGATGGTCGGCGCCCGCAAGTCCGGCGCGACCGTGTTCCTCACCCCGCCGGACAACTGCGCCGAGGCCATGAAGGCCGTCCCCGACGGGCTCCGCCTGGTGAAGGCCGAGACGCTGCACGCCGCGGTGGGCGCGCTTGAGGCACTGCGCACCGGCAAGGGCGATGTGCCCGCTTGCGCTGCTGGATGAAACTTCTGGCGAATGCCATCCGTTAGCCGTACGGCTGGCACAGCGGTGTAGGTTGCCAGACACGGACCGTTTGTTCATCACGACGAGGGGTTGGCCTTGAGCTTCCGGACCCCAGGAGCCGGCGGCAGGGCAATGCGTTTGCCCCGCCGACCGCGACTGCTTCTTCCAGTTGCGATCGCGCTCGTGGCGATTGTGGCGCTATTTTTCCTATTTTCCGGTATTTATACCGATTATTTGTGGTTCGACACGGTCGACCCTGGAGTCGACTACACCTCTGTCTTCTCCGGCGTGCTCCTGACGGAGATCGTGCTGTTCCTGGTCGGAGCGGTGCTCATGGTCGGCATCGCCGGCGGCAACATGCTGCTGGCCTTCCGGATGCGGCCGATGTTCGGCCCGGCCATGTTCGGTGGCGGCAGCGGCGCCGACCGCTATCGGATGGCGCTCGACCCCCACCGCAAGCTGATCTTCATCGTCGGCATGGGCCTGCTCGCGCTCTTCGCGGGCTCGTCGTTCGCCGGGGAGTGGACGACCTGGCTGCAGTTCATCAACGGGGTGCCCTTCGGCACGAAGGATCCCCTGTTCGGGATGGACGTGTCGTTCTTCATGTTCGACTATCCGTTCATCCGGATGATCCTCAACTTCCTGTTCACCGCCGTGATCATCTCGATCATCCTGGCGGGGATCACGCACTACCTCTACGGCGGCTTCCGGCTGCAGTCACCCGGCGTGCACGCCTCCCGCGCGGCGCGTGCCCACCTGTCGGTGCTGCTCGGTGTGTTCGTGCTGCTCAAGGCCGTCGCCTACTGGATCGACCGCTTCGGGCTCGTCTTCTCCGACCGCGGCTTCGTCCACGGCGCCTCCTACACCGACGTCAACGCGGTGCTCCCGGCCAAGACCATCCTGGCCATCATCGCGCTGATCTGCGCCGCTCTGTTCTTCGCTGGAGTCATACGCCCCGGTGGCATGCTGCCCGGTGTCTCCTTCGGCCTGCTCGTGCTCTCGGCCATCCTGATCGGCGGCGTCTACCCGGCGCTGGTCGAGCAGTTCCAGGTCAAGCCCAACCAGCAGCTCAAGGAGTCGGCTTACATCCAGCGCAACATCGACGCCACGCGGGCGTCGTACAACGTCGACAAGACGGAGATCCTGCCCTACACGGCGGAGGCCGACCCGACCAAGGTCCAGACCGGCGGCGACGCCTCTGTGTCCGGCGTCCGGCTGCTCGACCCCGCGCTGGTCTCCGCGACCTATGAGCAGACCCAGCGCATCCGCGGTTTCTACGGCTTCTCCGCCCAGCTCGACGTCGACCGCTATCCCGATGCCAGCGGCAAGCAGGTCGACCACGTCGTCGGCGTACGCGAGCTGCTCGGAGCACCCGAGGGCCAGAACAACTGGATCAACAACGCCCTCGTCTACACCCACGGTTACGGCATCGTGGCGGCGCCCGGCAACGAGGTCACCGACCCCGGTGGCCTGCCCGACTACGACGCCAAGGACATGCCGGTCGTCGGCCCGCTGGTCAACTCGACCAAGCTGAAGGAGCCGCGGGTCTACTTCGGTGAGAGCCCGGCGTCCGGCGAATACGTCATCGCGGGCGGCAACCCGAACAACCCGCAGGAGCTCGACTACCCGGAAACGGGCGGCACCGAGCAGAAGAACACCACCTACACCGGCAAGAGCGGTGTCCCGGTCGGCTCGTTCCTCAACCGGCTGGTCTACGCGGCCAAGTACGGCGAGAAGAACATCCTGCTCTCGGGTGACGTCAACGACAACTCCAAGATCCTTTACGTGCGCAACCCGCGCGAACGAGTCCAGAAGGTCGCGCCGTTCCTGACCCTCGACGGCAACCCCTACCCGTCGATCGTCGACGGGCGGATCACCTGGATCATCGACGGTTACACGACCTCCAACGAATACCCCTACGCGCAGAGCGAGAGCCTGGGCGACATGACCCGCGACCGCAACACCGACCGCCGCGTGGTCGCCCAGCAGCCGCAGGACAAGGTCAACTACATCCGCAACTCGGTCAAGGCCACGGTCGACGCCTACGACGGCACGGTCACGCTGTACGCCTGGGACGACAAGGACCCGGTGCTCAAGACCTGGAGCAAGGCCTTCCCCGGCATCATCCAGCCGGAAGCGAAGATGAGCGCCGACCTCAAGGCCCACGTCCGCTACCCGGAAGACCTCTTCAAGGTGCAGCGCTACATCCTGTCGCGCTATCACATCACCACCCCCGCCGCCTTCTACAGCGGCCAGGACTTCTGGAACGTCCCGAGCGACCCGTCACAGGGCGACACCAACACCAAGCAGCCGCCCTACTACGTGACCACCACGATGCCCGACCAGAACCCGGCGCCGACGTTCTCGCTGACGACGACGTTCGTCCCGAAATCGGGGCCCAACCTGGCGGCCTTCATGGCGGTCGACTCGGTGGCCGGCCCTGACTACGGCAAGCTGCGCATCCTGCGCATGCCATCCAATACCCCCATTCCGGGCCCCGGACAGGCACAGAACGCCTTCCAGAGCCGATTCGCCGGCGAACTCAACCTGCTGGGCGTGGGTGCCTCGTCGGTCAGATACGGAAATCTGCTGACTCTGCCCTATGCCGGGGGGTTGGTGTACATCGAGCCGGTGTACATTCAGGTTGCCGCGGGTGGGGGTCAGGAGCCGTATCCGATCCTGCAGCGCGTACTGGTGTCGTTCGGCAGCAAGATCGGTGTCGCCCGCACCCTCGATGACGCGCTGAAACAGGTCTTCGGCGGAGAGCAGCAGCAGACGACGCCCAACAACGAGCAGGCCAAACCCAACCAGAACACCACTGCTCTGAAGTCGGCGATCGACAGCGCGCAGAGCGCCTACAACGACGCCCAGAAGGCCCTGCAGTCAAGCCCGCCCAACTGGGACGAGTACGGCAAGGCCCAGAAGCGACTGCAAGACGCGCTGAAGGCGTTGGAGGGGCTGGGCGCTCTGCCGTCCACCGCCACCACCCCGACGCCGTCACCTACGGCTTCTCCGTCGGCGTCACCCACGGTGTCACCGTCGACCTCCGCCACCCCGACGCCCACCGCAACCCCCACGCCGACAGGCGGTACGTAGCCTCTTCGATTTGCGTCCACCCCGTGCCGCCTATAGTCTTTAGACACACACCGACGCGGGGTGGAGCAGTTCGGTAGCTCGCTGGGCTCATAACCCAGAGGTCGCAGGTTCAAATCCTGCCCCCGCTACCAAGTCGAAAAGGCCCTCCGGGATAATCCTGGAGGGCCTTTTCGCATCGAGTCACAATGGGCCTCGCTTCGCTCGGGCTGTGTTACTTGGGGCGGTGCACAAGGGCTTCGTCTGGTGCGCTTGGTGCTCTCGGAGCTCAGGCGCTGCTTCCAGTCGCGCCGGAGCCGCGACCCCTGAAGAGCCTCCGCTTCGCTCCGGACGCCTTCCACAGGCACGCCTGAAGCGCGCAAAACCCCGCGAACACCGCTTCGGTGGTGCAGGGCGACGTTGTCCACCGCCACCACCCACACCGCACCGACCGGCGGCTCGGGATGCGATCGGACCAGTCGCAACAGGGTGCCCTTGGTGACCGGCACCTCCAGTCAGCCGCCAACCGGGAGCCCGGCCGAGGCCATGCTCACCGCCACAGACGTCAACACCCTGCGTTGCAGCGGCGTGAATCGGACGTACGGACTGGTCAGGCCCTCGACCTGCTCGGCGAACGTCGCCGCCGCACACCCGGTGTTCATGCACTTGAAACGCCGTATCATCACCGCCGGCACGGCCTTGATCCCGCTCGGCGCGGCGTCGGCCAGCCGCTGAACGTACCGGTCATGCACCCGGCCCGACGCCACACCGCAATGCGGGCACACTCCCTCATCGGCTCAGCATCGGGCATGCACGCTCGCCAACCCCGCGACCTGCTCCACGACCTCGACCACAATCCCCGCCCAATGCGGGAGCAACTCCTCAACGCATCCCGGAACAGACCCCGCACACGATCAACTACCGGATCGTTCCACGTCCCAAGATCAGTGACAGACCCCGTTCGGGCTCTGCACTGAACCCCCGCACGCCGACACGAGCTCTCACGAACTGCTCCTGTCAGCGGCGAAATGCCCTATGAATGTCCTGCTGGTTACCTGGCGCCAAGCCTTCTTGAACATTAGCGTGAATGACGCAACATGGGTGCCGAAATTGTCGGCACCTCCAGAAATACGTCTGGCTTCAATCGCGTGGAACCGAATGGGCGGTCGCTTCTCTGCTGGGCAAATAGTGGTCGCCTATACCGGTTCCGCGCTTGACGTAGCCGGCCGTATGACGATGAAACGACTGGAAGGAAGCGGAGAAATGAAGCGAAACGTGACCGGAAGAATTGCCATTGCCGCGATCGGCGGCCTCTCGGCTCTGCTGATCTCCGTCAGTCCCGCACAGGCCAAGGAAACGGCGGGTCACTGGTACGGCCCCTATTCCACTCAGGGAATTTGCGAATACTGGAGGAACGGTGTGCAGGCAGGCGGGACACAGACCCATCCCTGCTTCGATGACCAGGGCTGGTACTTCTGGGCAGCGTCCTGAGTGGTCAGCACTCCCAACCGCACGCCCATCGCCAGGCAGGCGGATTCCAGGAAGGTCCGTCCAGGGCACTGAGCCATCACCGTTGTTCCTCGTGTGTCACGGTGGCCAACCCTTCTTCCACCGGCAGGCCAAGGGGCGCACACTCGAGGCATGATGATCCGGCGCATCAGTGCGGGCCTCGCGGTGCTGCTGACGATCGCCTACCTGGCCTATCTCGCGGCGATCCCGTTCGGCCTGATGGCGCAGCGGCTCGAAGTGCACGAGCTGGTGCTGGCAGCCGGGCTGCTGGTCGGGGTCTGCCTCACGGCCTCGTCGTACTCCATCACCGATCTCTCGATCGGAGCGGGCGGCGTCAGCGCCAGGCTGGACAGGGCCGAGGCCAAGCAGCGCGTGCTGGAGTCCGAGCTGCGGGCGCTGCAGGTGGCGTTGAGTGGGCTGGTGACCAAGTATGAGTGGGGTCATCTGCGGCGGCTCGCGGCGGAGGGGCCCGTGCCCGCGCAATTCCGGCAGGACAGAAAGCTGCAGATGGAGCTCGAACGGCTCGACGCCATGGGGTTCGTCGAGCCGGTCGACCCGCGAGGGCTGAACGCGATTCCGCAGGACTACGGGCACACCTACGAGGAGTTCGACCTCAAGCGGTACGTCGCGATCACCGAGGCCGGCCGTGAGTACGTGCGGCTGCGTGAGCGACTCTGACCATGTCAGGCCGCCGGTTCAATTCCTGCCCCCGCTACCAGGCAAGAGGCCCTTCTGGATCTGATCCTGAAGGGCCTTTTCGCTTTCCCGTACTAGCGCGACTTCCGGATAACCGGGCTCGGACAACCTCCATACAGGATCGTCTGCGCCCGCTGGCGGATCGTGTGGCGACATCGCACTTCCTGCCCATCGCGACGCGGTGCCCCTTGACGGCAGAGGCCATGGACGGGGCAGGATAGGATCACTCTCCGCTGTGCTGCCATTACGAAGGGATATGAACGCGAAGACGCGAGCCTCCCGCGGAAACCACTCCTCGCGAGTTCGCATGATGTGCACCGCTTTGGAGTGCTCTGTCGCCAATCCCCCGAAGACAGGCGCATTGTGACCGATATAGCCGATGATGATCGCATACCCCCCAACGGCAACGTCCCTCGGTGGTGGCGCTTCCTGGCAACACTGGGCGTCGTCGGCCTGCTCGGAATCGTCGCCGACACCATGCAGATCATCAGCTTCGATGTCGGCGACGTATGGTTTCTCACCGAAGATCCGGAGCATCCTCATCCCAGTGGGATAGGCGAGTGGGTTGGGGCCGTCTGGAACATACTGCTTCAGATAAGAGCACAAGCGCCTTGGTGGTTCATCGCCCTCGTATCCGCTATAGGCATCGCGACGATGCTCGGCCCCGTGAAGGTCATCACGTGGTTGATTCGGATTCTTCGCACTCTTGCGCCGTTCATCGTCGTGGCGTGCGTCATATGGCTTCTGTGGCCGTGGATATCAGGGCCGGCGTGGAACTCCATTTCCGGTCTGGGTGATGGCATCGCCTGGGGCGCCATCGCCACCGTGCTCGCTGTCGTCCTGACGATTGCCGCTGTGCTCATCGGTGGTGTTGGCGTTCTTCTGCTCGATGAATTCGCGGACTCCACGGGGGCGATGTTGGTGATCGGCCCTTCGGCGGTATTGCTGGTCATGGCGATCAGGTGGGACTCGCTGCCGCAATGGCTGACGATCGTGCAAATAGTCGCCCTTGTTCTGCTGATCATCTCAAGCGTCGTCGCGTATATGCATGGCCGCTAGCGTGCGGAGGGTTAATCGCCTGCCTCGCGCGTCTTACGGGCAAGGAATGCACAGTGTCCGAGACCTGCCAGACCGCAAAACGTCGAACCGACCGAAACCCCGATCAAGAGCCACTGAGGCCAGGTCTGGACGGGGCCGCCGCCGTGGGGCACCCAGAGCATGAAGCTCAAGGTGGCGAGTCCGCAGAGTAGGAGTCCGGTGCTCAGGCGGCTGTATGCACGGCGGGGGATCGACCGCCCTAATCGCCACAGGAGCACGGGTAGGGAGAACTGCGTGAAAGTGCTCATCGCGCCACCCACGAAGGTGGCCACGAGATGACCGAGCGGTGCTTGGAAGCCGCCGTGGTCGGCCCAGTCGTACTTCTTGGCCAGCCATGAGCCGGTCGCCCACATCAGCGTGAGAATCACGTAAAGGGCGAGGAACGCACCGATGGAATCGGGGAACGAATCGCTCCGTTTGCGATCATCGGTGGAAGGCGTGTCGCTCATGACGGGCCCTTCGGGAAGGTGCTCGGCGCCTGCCACTGTGGCCCCGCGGAGCGCGACGAGACAACCGGCGGCGGGCAGGGAGACCGACGGGGCGTACGCCAGGTGGGAGAGCCGGGGCAAGAGTCGTTCTGACGTAGGTCAGCGGCCTGAGATGAGGTTGGCGATGCGGGCGTAGGCCGAGGTCGTGGTGCCGCGGTCGTTCTCGTGCCGGTCCGCCGCCCTGAAGAGCGCGTAGATGAGCTGCACGCCCGTCCATCGCAGCGGCTCCGGCTCCCACTGCCTGACCTGGCGGCCCACCCAGGGCAGTGCCGTCAGCTCGGTGTCGCGGCGCAGCACCAGGTCGCGCAGCGTACGGCCGGCCAGGTTCGTGGTGGTGACGCCGCTGCCCACGTAACCGCCCGCCCAGCCGAGGCCGGTCGTGTGGTCGAGGTGCACCGTGGAGCACCAGTCGCGCGGCACGCCGAGCACGCCGCACCACGAGTGCTGGACGCGGGCGTCGGCCGCGGCGGGGAACAGCTTGACCAGCATCCGCCACAGCAGCGCCACGGTCTGCGCCTGCGTGGCGCCTCGGGAATCGGTGCGCGATCCGTACCGGTACGGCACGCCGCGCCCGCCGATCGCGATCCGGTCGTCCGCGGTGCGTTGGGCGTAGATGTAGGCGTGCGCCTCGTCGCCGAGCAACTCGTTGCCCGACCAGCCGATGTGCTTCCACACCTCGGCGGGCAGCGGCTCGGTGACGATCATGGAGCTGTTCATCGGCAGCCACTGCCGGTGCTGCCCGGCGAGGCTGGCGGTGAACCCCTCGGTGGCGCGGATGACGTACTCGGCCGAGACGACGCCGCGCGAGGTCACCGCCGACGCCACACCGCCCTGGCGAGGGCGGATCTCGGTCACCGTGGTGTTCTCGAAGATGTCCACGCCCAGCGCGGCGACCGTCGAGGCGAGTCCGACGGCCAGCTTGGCGGGCTGGATGCGGGCGCAGTGCGGCGAGTACGTGGCCTCCAGAGTCCCCGCCACCTGCAGGCGTTCCTGCTGCTCGTCCCGGGACATCACCCTGAGGTCGTCTTCGCCGTACCCCCAGGTACGCAGCGAGGACAGCTCCTCGCGCAGGCGGCGGCGCTGGGCGGGGTTGGTCGCGACGTGCACCAGGCCGCCCTTGTGGATGTCGGCCTCGATGCCCTCCTGGCGGGTCACCTCGATGACCTCGTCGACCGACCGGAACATGGCGTGCTGCAGGTCGATCATCGCCTGGCGGCCCCGGGCCTTGGCGTACCGCTTGCGCGAGCCGGCGAACTCCGCCGACAGCCAGCCGCCGTTGCGCCCGGACGCGCCGAATCCGGCGAACTCCCGTTCCAGGATCGCGATCCGCAGGTCGGGCTGGGCCTTCTTGAGGTAGTACGCGGTCCACAGGCCCGTGTAGCCACCGCCGACGATCACCACGTCGTACGAGCGGGACCCGGGCAGCGCCGCCCGGCGGTCCGGCACGCCGATCTGCCGGTACCAGAAGGAGACGCCGCCGTTGGCGAAGTCCTCGGTCAGCGGGATGCCTTTCACGTGAGCACTGCCTCCACATCACTTTCGTCGGCCAGGTGAGCGTGACCTCGTCACCGCGACAGGGTTGGTCACGCGGGTGTGGGCGGACTGATCGTCCAGAGGACCTCGGCTGTCTCGTCGCCGTCATTGACCACGCGGTGAGGCACCGACGTGCGGTACTCCACGCTGTCGCCGGCCGCCAGGACGTGCGGGGTGGCCGCGTCGGTGGGGCCGAGCCAGAGAGTCACCTGGCCGCGCACGATGAGGAAGATCTCCTGGGAGTCGCCGTGGGTGTACGGCTCGTCCCCGGTGGAGGAGCCCGGGTCGAGTTCTCCGGCGTACACCTCCAGGTTCTGCAGGGGGCGCTGGGAGATCAGGTACTTGCGGGTGCCGGGTTTGGTGGGGAGTTCCGGGCGTTCGGCGCGGCGTAGCACCCGGTGTCCGACCTCGTCCTGCTCGTTGAACAGGTCGGCCACCGTGATCCCGAGAGCCCCGGCGATCCGCCGCAGCATCCCGATGCTCGCGCTGGTCTGCCCCCGCTCCAACTGGCTGATGAAGCTGGCGCTCGCCTTGGCCTCGGCGGCGAGTCCACGAACGGTCATCTGACGCATGTTCCGGTAGGCCCGGATACGTACACCTAAGTATTCGGTCTCCGACTCCGTCATCGAACCTCTTGATCGACTTGACTGAACAAGTTGTTAAGTGGCAATGAAGGGACCGTACATAGCATGCGAAGACCCAACAAGGGGGCGTTAGATAACGAATCGGTCACTGGCCCGGTCGGGCGAGAGATCAACACGGGGGGTCTGTACGACCTTGCCGAGGCCGCTCGCGGCGAGGATCTTCGCGCAGCATAATGACCGGTATAAAGCCGACAGTTTCGCTGCCTTCCCCCTCCACGACAGAAACGAGAAATGCCGTGAAAGCCTGGATCTTCCTAGTCCTCGGCGTTCTCCTGGTCCTGATGGGCGCCCTGTGGACGCTTCAAGGGCTGGGCGTCGTCGGCGGCAGCGTGATGAGCGGCGTTACTCTCTGGGCCATCATCGGCCCCATCGTCCTCATCGTCGGCGCTGTTGTCGCCTTCCTCGGAATACGCGGGCTGCGGCAGCCGCGCGGCTAATAGCCCGCCGTTCAGGCATATTTCGAGGTATCAATGGATCATGACGGCACGCTATGACGGCCTGGCCGAGTGGTACGACGACCTCATCGTCCCGAACCTCGCGGACGTGACCGAACTCCTGGGCCCAGGCGACGGGACGTGCCTGGACCTGGGCTGTGGCACCGGGCGCTACCTCGACGCGATCCGATCCACCGGCAGGACCGTCGTGGGGCTCGACCGATCACGCGACCAGTTGCGCCTTGCCCGCCGCCGGGACCTCGCGCCGCTGCTCCAGGGTGACGGGACGGGCCTGCCGTTCGCCTCAGGGGTGTTCGGCACCGTCACCATGCTCTGGGTGTCCACGGACATCGGCGACTTCCCCGGACTGCTCGTGGAGGCGGCCCGGGTGCTCCGCCCCGGCGGATTGCTGCTGTTCTACGGGGTGCACCCGTGCTTCAACGGCCCGCACATCGAGAACCGCGAGGACGGCGCGCTGATCATCCATCCCACGTATCACCTCAAAGGCTGGCATCAGCGCGGGTCCTGGTGGCGCCAGGGCGGGATCAGGGAGCGGGTCGGGATGAGTCAGGTGCCGCTGCCGGATCTGATCAACGCCTTCATCGACGCCGGGCTCGCCATCGAGCGGGTGTACGAACCGGGCGAGCAGCCCATCCCTAGCATCCTGGCCATCAGGGCCTCCGCTCGCTGAAGGCGCGTGCTCAGGTGGGAGAGCACGTGGGGACGGGCGCGGTGTTGGTGCCGTTCCAGGAGGCCAGGAAGCCGAAGGTGGCCGAGGCTCCGGCGGCCGGGGTGCCGTTCCAGGCCACGTTCCGCACGCTCACGGCGGCCCCGCTCGCGCTGAGAGTGCCGCCCCAGATCTGGGTGATCTGCTGACCGTTGGCGAACGTCCAGCGGACCGTCCAGGCGTTCGTCGTCGCGGCCCCGGTGTTCTTGACCGTGACCTCACCCTGGAAGCCGCCCGTCCACTGCCCGACGTTCTTGAACGTCGCCGTGCAACCACCTACCGGGGTCGGGGTCGGGGTGGGGGTGCTTCCCCCTGGGGTCAGGAAGTTCGCCAGCGCCGGGTACCAGCGGTCGGACATCTTCTGGTCGCGGGATTGCTCGCCCGCATCTGGTTCACCAGCGTGGTGAACGCGCTGAGGATCGTCGCGGGCCCCCATGGCCCTCGTTGTCGCCATCGTGTGCCACCGAGCAGCCCTGCGGCGGCAGCGTGCCGACGAAGTCGATGTCGGTGTAGCCGGTGCTCTGCAGCCTGTTCCACAGCAGGGCCCGCCAGCAGCCGGGTGAGTTGGTGATCGAGTCGCCGAGTGGCATGATCCTGATGGCGGCGGCGGGAAGGCGACCGGCTCTGGAGGTCCCGCGACCTGCGGCGTTTGCCCGGAACGGCGGGTAACTTTCAGGGCCATCGCCGGGCATTGACCACCTGATCCACCTGATGCTTACATGATTACATGGAGAACGAAGCAGTGCCGAGCCTCTACGAGTGGGCGGGCGGGGTGGAGGCGCTGGAGCGGCTCACCGAGGTGTTCTACCAGCACGTCAAGAAGGACGAGCTGATCGGGCCGCTGTTCGCGCACATGGACCCCGGCCATCCCCGATACGTGGCGATGTGGCTCGGTGAGGTGTTCGGCGGCCCCGACCGCTACACCAAGGAGCGCGGCGGCTACCCCCACATGCTCTCCCAGCACCTCGGCAAGGCCATCACCGAGCCGCAGCGGCGCAGGTGGGTCAACCTGCTCATGGACGCCGCCGACGAGGTCGGGCTGCCCGACGACCCCGAGTTCAGGGCCGCCTTCGCCGGCTACATCGAGTGGGGCACCCGGCTGGCGGTGCACAACTCCCAGCCCGGCGCGAAGCCTCCGGCCAAGGCTCCGGTGCCCCACTGGGGCTGGGGCGTCGCTCCGCCGTACCAGCCGTAGACAGGCCGTCGCGTCCCTGGTCGTAGCCTGGAGGTCACAGACTTACCACCGGGGAGCGAGGCATGACACGCGGGCGGCTGCGCATCTACCTCGGCGCGGCCCCCGGCGTGGGCAAGACGTTCGCGATGCTCGCCGAGGCGGCCCGCGCCAGGGAACGCGGCCGCGACGTGGTCGTCGGCTTCGTCGAGACCCACGATCGCGCCCGTACGGCCGCCCTGCTCGACGGGCTGGAGACGATCCCCCGCAAAACGCTCGTCCACCGAGGCGCCACGTTCACCGAACTCGACGTGGCCGCCGTCATCGAACGCGCGCCGAAGGCCGCGCTGATCGACGAACTGGCCCACACCAACGTCCCGGGTTCGAAGAACGCCAAACGCTGGCAGGACGTCGACGAGATCCTCGACGCGGGCATCGACGTCGTCTCCACCGTCAACATCCAGCACCTCGAATCGCTCAACGACGTGGTACGCCAGATCACCGGCGTCCCGCAGCGCGAGACCGTCCCCGACGAGGTGGTACGCCGGGCCGAACGCATCGAGCTCGTCGACATGTCCCCTGAGGCGCTGCGCCGCCGGATGGCGCACGGCAACGTCTACGCCCCCGACAAGGTCGACGCGGCCCTGTCCAACTACTTCCGCGTCGGCAACCTCACCGCGCTGCGCGAGCTGGCCCTGCTCTGGGTCGCCGGCAAGGTGGACGACCAGCTCATCCGCTATCGGGCGGACCATGGCATAGCGGGCACCTGGGAGGCCCGCGAACGAGTCGTCGTCGCGCTCACCGGGGGCCCCGAGGGCGACACGCTGATCAGGCGGGCCGCCAGGATCGCCGCCAGGTCCAAGAGCGTCGACCTGCTGGCCGTACACGTGACCAGGCCCGACAGTCCGGCGTCCGACGGCGAGCCGGCGACGCTCGTACGCCGTCGCGCGCTCGTCGAGAGCCTGGGCGGCACCTATCACCAGGTCGTGGGCGACGACGTCCCGCGCGCGCTGCTGGAGTTCGCCCGCGGCGCGAACGCGACGCAGCTCGTGCTCGGCGCGTCCAGGCGGGGCCGGTTCGCGCAGATCCTTTCGCGCGGCGTGGGCGTCACGGCGACCGCCTTGTCCGGCTCGATCGACGTCCACCTGGTGCCGCACGAGGCGGTTCGGAGCGTACGCGGTCCCGCCCGCTCGCCGGCCGCGCTGAACCGGGACCGGCGGATCGCCGGCTGGGCGCTGGCGCTGCTCGCGGTGCCGCTGCTCACAGCCGTCATGCTGACGTTCGCCGAGCGGCTCACGCTGCCGAGCGAGATCCTGCTCTTCCTGCTGCTGGTGGTCGCCGTCGCGCTGGTGGGCGGCAGGTGGCCGGCGCTGACGGCGGCGGTGCTCGGCTTCGCACTGCTGAACTGGTTCTTCACGCCGCCCCTCCACACGCTGACGATCTCAGCGCCGGAGAACCTGTTCGCGCTGTCCACCTTCGTGCTGGTCGCCGCGATGGTCAGCACGGTCGTCGACCAGGCGGCCCGCCGCAGCAGGGAGGCCGCCCGCTCACGCGCCGACGCCGAGGTGCTGTCCACGCTGGCCGGCCACGTCCTGCGTGGCGACGCGGCGCTGCCGTCCCTGCTGGCCAGGCTCAAGGAGGTGTACGGCCTGGAGTCCGTCACGCTGCTGGAGCGCGACGGCGACTCATGGCATGTCGCGGCCACGGCCGGGGGGCCGCCGTCCACCTCGCCGGGCCACGCCGACACCGACGTGCCCATCGACGACGACCTGGTGCTCGCCGTACGGGGGAGGCTGCTCGACGCGGCCGACCGGCAGGTGCTCGAGGCGTTCGCGGCGGAGTCGGCGGTGGCCCTGCGGCAGGAACGCCTGCGTGCGGAGGCCGACCGGGCCAGGCCGCTGGCCGAGGCCGACAGGATGCGTACCGCCCTGCTCGCGGCCGTCAGCCACGACCTGCGCAACCCGCTCGCGGCGGCCAGGGCCGCGGTCGACGGCCTGCGCGGCACAGAGGTCGACTGGACTCCCGAGGACCGCGAAGAACTGCTGGCCACGGCCGGTGAGTCGCTCATCAAACTCGACCGGCTGGTGTCGAACCTCCTCGACATGAGCCGCCTGCAGGCGGGCGTGCTCGGCGTCACGCTGGAACCGCTGGCCGTCGAGGACGTCGTCCCCCAGGCGATCGCCGAGCTCGGACCGCTGCGCTCGCGCGTCCATGACGGGTTCACCGGCGAGGTACCGGAGTTCATGGCCGACGCGGCGCTGCTGGAGCGGGTGCTGGTGAACCTGATGTCCAACGCCGTCCGCTTCAGCCCGCCCGGTGGCCAGGTGGTGATCTCCGCGAGCGCGTACGGCGAGCATGTCGAGATCCGCGTCATCGACCGGGGACCCGGGATTCCGCCGGAGGCGCAGGAGCGGGTGTTCCTGCCGTTCCAGCGGTTGGGCGATCGGCAGGGCGTGGGGCTGGGGCTCGGGTTGGCGCTGTCCCGGGGACTGACGGAGGCCATGGGCGGCACGCTCACCCCGGAGGAGACGCCCGGAGGAGGCTTGACCATGACCGTCTCGTTGCGGAGGGCTTCTTGACTCGCGTGCTGGTGGTGGACGACGAACCGCAGATCCTGCGGGCGTTGCGCATCAACCTGGTGGCCAGGCACTACGAGGTAGCCGTCGCGCCGGACGGCACCGCCGCCCTGCGCCAGGCCGCCGACTGGCATCCTGACCTGGTCATTCTGGACCTAGGACTGCCGGACCTCGACGGGGTGGACGTCATCCAGGGGCTGCGCGGCTGGACGAGCGTGCCGATCATCGTGCTCTCGGGCCGGACGGGCAGCCCCGACAAGGTGGACGCCCTCGACGCGGGGGCCGACGACTACGTGACCAAGCCGTTCGGGATCGACGAATTGCTCGCGCGGATCCGCGCGGTGACGCGCCGCACCGGAACGGCCGCCGACGAGCCCGCGACGGTCCGGGTGGGGGAGCACGTGATCGATTTCGCCACGAAGACGGTCTCGGGCGGGGTACGCCTCACGCCCACGGAGTGGCACTTCCTGGAGCTGCTGGCCAGGAATCCCGGCAAGTTGATCAGCCAGCGGCAGTTGCTCAACGAGGTGTGGGGGAGTTCGTACGTGAAGGAGACCCACTATCTGCGGCAGTACATGGCGCAACTGCGCCGCAAGCTGGAACGCGACCCGGGACATCCCGTGCACCTGCTGACAGAGCCCGGAATGGGCTATCGCTTCCAGCCGTAGTCCCTACTCCTGCTCGAAGAAGAAGGAGTCCTCCAGCGGATCGGCGAAGGCGTCGGACTCACGGTCGTCCTCCTCGTTCACCCATCTGGAGATGCTCCGCGCGGCCTCGTCATCGATCTCGAGGATCCGGTGCCGTTGCGGGAGTCTGTCCAGGTACATGGCGGTGGCGGAGAGCTGTACGTCATCCCCCATGTCATGACTGATTTCGTAGAGTTGATCGCTCATGAGACTCACGCCTTGGTGATCATCAGGGTTGTCTTGCGTACGGCCCAAGCGGCCAGCGCGGCACCGAAGACCAGTTGGGCGACGCGCATCCAGAGGACTGGGGTGTCTTCAACGTAAATGACGACACCCATCCATATGAGGCTGAAACCGCCGACTAGGGCGATTGCTGCCCAGTTGAACCATCGCTGCCACATATGCGCAGTCTCGCAGCCGATCGGCCAAGTCTGGGTAAGTGAGCGGTCGTCTTCTGGTCACCTGGGCAGCGTGCGCGTGGTGACTATTTGGTAGGTCTAGTGCCGATGACGACGGTGGCGTACCGGTCCTCGGAGCCGGCCACGCGCGGGGTCAGCCCGGCGGCGGCCATGTCCTCGGCCGTCCGCGACGCTTGGCGCTCGCTCGTCTCGACCAGGAGATGACCACCCGGCGCCAGCCACGCCGGCGCCTCCGCGATCACCCGCCGCACGACGTCGAGCCCGTCGGCGCCACCGTCGAGCGCCACCAGCGGCTCGTGGACGCGGGCCTCCGAGGGCAGCAACCGGATCGCCTCGGTGGGCACATAGGGAGGGCTGGCGATCAGGATGTCGACGCGACCGCGCAGCGTGGTGGGCAACGGCTCGTAGAGGTCCCCCTCGTACACCTGACCGCCGATGGGGGCCAGGTTGCGGCGCGCGCACCGTACGGCGGCGGGGTGCAGGTCCGCGGCGTGCAACTCGACCCCTCTCTTGTCAGGGGCCGCTTCTTTGCTGAGGGCCGCGGCCAATGCCGCGCCCATCGCGCCCGTGCCACAGCACAGATCGAGGATGACGGTGGGGGAGGGACCGCTCGCTGCGGCGGCCTCGGCCTGGTCGATGAGAAACTCGGTACGGCGGCGCGGCACGAACACCTCGGGATCCACCACGATCCGCAGCCCGCAGAACTCCGCCCACCCGAGAACATGCTCGAGAGGCAGCCCGGCGACCCGCTGGTCGACCATGGTGGTGAGCTCGTCCGGCGTCCTCGCCGTCGAGATGAGCAACTCCGCCTCGTCCTCGGCGAAGACACAGCCGGCGGCCCGGAGCCTGGTGATGATGGCGGACGGGGGGACAGGTGACGGAAAAACCGACATGAGCGCCTTTCGGAAAGCCAATGAGCGCTCCCTCGGTCACCTATGTCAGGTGGACCGCACGATCATGAGGCGGGAGCACCCAGCCTGCTGCAGCGTTAATGGGTCTCACCTCCTCGATCGGGTCCATCGCTGGGGACGGCAACATTACCGGACGTCCTGTTCGGCACGCGAGCGGCCTCTTCGTCTGGGTTCCGAGAGCCGTCCGTGCTTCGCCAGGTCTGTCGGGATCCGTCAGGTCCGCCAGGTCTGTCGGGCCTTGGGGTCCTTCAGGTCCCTGTCGGACCCATGGGGTCCATGGGATCGGTCAGGGTCCTGGGGGTTCCGCGAACCTGCCCGGCGGCCCGGCGGCTCAGCGGCCAAGCGGCATTGCGGAGTCGCTGCTCAGCGGGGGAGCGTGCGAGCGGTGCCGACACAGCGGCGCAGTCGCATGCCCCTCGGCCGGACCTGAGCCGGCTGCTGCTGTTCCAGACAGGTCAGCAAGGCGGCCGCCGTACGCGCGTCGGACAGGATGCGCTGCACGGCCTCCCCATCCTCGGGAAGCTGACCGCGTTCGGCGAGCTCGTGCTTGATGAAGGCCAGGGGATCGGGTGCGCCCACCGTCTCGGCGGCCACCGTCGCCCGGGCGGCGGTGAGCAGGCGCAAGTAGTACGTCCGCAGGACGGCCTCACGCATGCGCGCATGCTCGAGGTCGTCGATCAGTGTCCGGGCGACTCGGAGGAGGTCTCCAGCATGAGTCGCATCGTCGGCAAGGAAGGCGCGGATGTCATCGAACTCCGAGCGGGTCATTGCGGACACCTCCGAGGGCGCAGATTGCTCGTACATACTTCGTACACGCCACCGATTGCGGATGACTTGCTTTCGGCTTGTCTCCGCCATGTCACCCTCCCTCCGTGGATCCGGTCGGCGACTCGACGGGTTTGAGCATCTGGAGGGCAGGGAAGGACCTCATGATTACCTGTACGGCACGAAGCAGGCGTGGACGGCTGCTAGAGTTGCTCAGGCAGGGCGGCCAAGGGTTCATGGAACCGAGGCAGTGCCCGGCACATCCCACTTCTTCCTGGTTCGTCCGGTTGATTCGCATCTGTCCGGATGGTCTGGTAAGTTAGAGGGGTTGTCCCAGAAACGGGGCGGTCTTTATTCCAGCAGGTCGGAGCGGGTCGGGTCAATTTGACACCGGGCCGG